>NZ_CP099760.1:4557500-5157500 GCF_040760005.1 Pseudomonas sp. stari2 | reverse complement strand
GAATCGGTGGCGTGTCAGCGAGAATTCCCAGCCAGCCGAACGGATAGACGCGTTCGAAAATCTTCAGGCATTCGGCAGGAATCGACTGGCGCGCCACGCCGTGGAAACCGTCGCAACCGGCGATGTAATCGCAATCGACGCGCCAGTTTTCGCCATCCTTTTCAAACGTGACGAAGGCTTCGTCGCTTTTCATGCCACAGGGAACGACATCGCGTGCTTCGTAGATTGTCTTCCCGCCGGTCTCCCGACGAGCGGCCATCAGGTCGCGGGTGACCTCGGTCTGGCCATAGACCATTACGGTTTTTCCACCGGTCAACGCCTGCAGATCGATGTGCACCCGACGCCCATCCAGGGCCAGTTCGAAACCACCGTGAACAAGACCTTCGGCGTCCATCCGCTGACCCACGCCAGCCTCACGCAACAGCTCTACCATGCCCTGTTCAAGGACACCGGCGCGAATTCGGCCGAGCACATAGTCAGGTGACTGGCGTTCAATGATCAGGGTGTCGATGCCGGCGTTGTGCAGCAGTTGGCCGAGCAATAATCCGGACGGACCGGCGCCAATGATGGCGACTTGGGTTTTCAGCGTTTTCATTGTTTTTATGACTCGCAAGCTTCACACGACAACGGCCGGTGAATGATTTTCAGGATTCGAGTGCTTGCATTTTTCCCTTGCGGGTCTGTCAATTGAAGGTGAAAACTGAGCCGATACCTGTACATTCTGCCAATCGGTGCGATTATCGCCCGCAACCTTCGAGGCCTGGATTGAAGTGATGAACAAGCCTGACCTGCCTTCGATTCCGGTGTTCAAGCTCTACGGTGAAAGCCTGGACTGGCCGACCCCTGACTTGCTGCACTGTGAAACCATTTCCAAACGCAGCCGCGAACATCAATGGGAAATCAAACCCCACCGCCACGCCGATTTGTGCCAGTTGCTCTTCGTATTCAAAGGTCAGGCAGAGCTTGAAATCGAAGGCCAACGCACGCAACTGAACGAAGCTGCCATCCAGATCCTGCCGCCACTTTCGGTGCATGGATTCCGTTTTTCCGAGGACGTCGAAGGATTCGTCGTCACCCTCGCCACACCGCTGATCAACCATTTGCAGGCGCAACTGGGCAGTGCGGTGCAGGCCCTGGCCCAGGCTGAAAGCTATCCGGCGGGCCCGGACGCGGAGTACCTCAACAGTCTGTTTGCCGCGTTGCAGGCCGAGTACAACGGCCATCAACCGGCGCGGGAAATGCTCATGCATTCGCTGGTGAGCGTGATCATGGTCTGGGTCAGCCGTCAGGCGATCCGGCGCCACAATGCCAGCCAGAGACCGCAGCGCCAGCGCGAATACCTCAACGGCTTTATTCAACTGGTGGAAGAAACGTACCGGCAGCATGTGAAGGTCGAAGACCTGGCCCATCGTCTGGGCATTTCCGTCTCGCACCTCAACGGCACCTGTCGCGAACTGGCGGGGCAGCCGGCGTTGCAGATCATGCACGAGCGTCAGTTGCTGGAAGCCAAGCGTCTGCTGACGTACACCAGCATGACGATTTACGAGATGTCCGAGGTATTGGGTTTTTCCGATCCGACCAACTTCACGCGCCTGTTTCGGCGCCGGGTGGGGATCTCGCCAAAGGCGTTCCGCGACCGCTTGAAGGCCGAGCAGAACGACGACGCCTGACGTCCTGTATCAGCGCAGGGCGTTGAGGGTGGCGTTGTGAGGGATGCAGCGCTCGAAGTTGCAGCTCGCGTACTCACGGGGCAGTTGCCGCAACTGCTCCACGCGCCATGCCGCGGTGCCGTACAGCGCCAGCGTGGCCGCGCAGGTGATGAAAATCGCGAGGTACCTTCTTGTTCTGGTGCTCATGATCATGGCGTTGACCTCTGAACGAATACCCTTGGGTACTACTTTCAGCATAGGTCAGCGCCGTGGAGTTGCCAGCCGCGGTGCGAGCGGGTTTACAAGCCGGCATCCCATTGCGGGTTTTCGGGAAAGCGCAGTACCAGGAAATCCAGCATGCTGCGCAGTGCCGCCGGCATGTGCTTGCGTGAGGCGTACACCGCGTAGATGTTCATCCGCCGAGGTTCGGCGTGGGGCAACAGGCGCACCAGTTCGCCGCTGTGGATATGCACGCCGGCCTGATAGGTCGGCAGCATCGACACTCCGGCGCCGGCCAGGGTCGCACGCAGCAGAGTGCTCGATTCGTTGCCGCTGATGTTGCCTTGCACCGCCACCGATACCGGTTCGCCATCCTCTTCGAATTGCCACACGCTCTTGCCGACGTAGGAGTGAGTCAGGCAGTTGTGTCGGCTCAGATCTTCCACCCGCAGTGGCTGCGGATGATCTCGCAGATAAGCGGGCGCAGCGCAGATCACAGAGCGGCACACCGTCAGGCGCCGGGCGATCAGATTGGGATCGAGGTCGGTGCTGGTGCGGATCGCCAGATCGATGCGCTCGTTCACAAGATTTACCGTGCGATCGAGCATTTGCAGGTCGATATTGACGCCCGGGTAGCGCTTGACGAACGCGGCCATGGCATCGGCCAGTTGCGCCTGGCCGAACGAGGTGCTGACGCTGATTCGCAGCAGACCCCGTGGTGCATCGTCGGGCTCGCTGACGGCGGCCTGCATGTCGCTCGACAGTTCCAGCATCTGCCGGCAGCGCGGCAGGATTTCGTTGCCGGCCGCAGTCAGGCTCAACTTGCGCGTGGTGCGGTGCATCAGGCGCGCGCCGACCCAGTCTTCCAGTTCCGCCAGATACCGCGACACCACTGGCCGCGACAGGTCCAGGTGATCGGCCGCCGCTGACTGGCTGCCCAGATCCACCACCGTGACAAACACCCGCATTGCTTGAAGACGATCCATGATTTGCCCGCTTTCAGAAACAAACTATGTTTAAGCATCGCATTTTTTGTAACGAGTCTGGCAACTAAGCTCTGTCCCATCGCCAAGCACGGCATACGAACAGCGGAGCAACTCATGATCGGCTTCACCACTCTCAAGCGCGTTTTACTGGCCACCGCCACCCTCGGCTTTGCTGCCCACGCAGCGGCCGCGAACCTGAGCCTCGATGTCTACAACCCGGGCACCCATGCGATCTTCCCGGTGACTTCGGTGCTGGTCAGCGGCGAGAAGGACGCCATTCTGGTAGACGCGCAGTTCGGCAAGTCCCAGGCCGAGCAAGTGGTGGAAAAGATCCGCGCCAGCGGCAAGCAACTGACCACCATCTACATCAGCCACGGTGACCCGGATTACTACTTCGGTCTCGACACCCTGACCAAGGCCTTCCCGAATGCCAAGGTGCTGGCCTCGCAGCCGACGGTTGATCACATCAAGCAAACCGTCGACGGCAAGCTCGCTTTCTGGGGGCCGAAAATGGGCGCCGACGTGCCGGCCAAAACCATCGTGCCGGGCGTGCTCAAGGGCGACAGCCTGATGCTGGAAGGGCAGAAACTGCAGGTGGTCGGCCTGGAAGGCAAGCAACCGGATCGCAGCTTCGTGTGGATTCCGTCGTTGAAAGCCGTGGTTGGCGGTGTCGTTGTCGCCGAGAACATTCACGTGTGGATGGCCGACACCCAGACTGCGCAATCTCACGCCGACTGGCTCGAAACACTGCACTCGATCGAAACCCTGAAACCGAAAACCGTGGTGCCGGGCCACTACCTGGGTGACAGCGCCCGTTCGCTAGCCGCCGTGAAGTTCACCGCCGATTACATCAAGGCCTTCGACGAAGAAACCGCCAAGGCCAAGGACTCTGCCGCACTGATCGCCGCGATGAAAAAGCGCTACCCGAAACTGGGCGAAGAAAGCTCCCTGGAGCTGAGCGCCAAGGTCGCCAAGGGCGAGATGAAGTGGTAACCCGATTCTGAAAAACGCAGCACTCTCAAGCCAACTGGAGAATGTCATGAGCAAGATCGCAATCATTGGTGCCACCGGCCGTGCCGGCAGCCAATTGCTGGAAGAAGCCCTGCGTCGCGGCCACAGCGTCACCGCCATCGCCCGGGATACCTCGAAGATCGGCGCCCGTGCCGGTGTGGTCAGCAAGAACGTCGACGTGCTGGATGCCGCCGCGCTGCAAGCCGCAGTCGCCGGTAACGATGTGGTAATCAGCGCCGCGCATTTCGCCACGGTCCCGGCCAGCGCGCTGATCGGTCCGGTGAAACAGGCCGGGGTGAAACGTCTGCTGGTGGTCGGCGGTGCCGGTTCGCTGTTGCTGCCGGATGGCACCCGAGTGATCGACAGCGCCGGTTTCCCGGCCGAGTACAAGGCTGAGGCCAGCGCCGGTGCGGCGTTCCTTGATGCGCTGCGTCAGGAGAAGGAGCTGGACTGGACGTTCCTGTCGCCGTCGGCGCTGTTTGTCGAAGGCGAGCGCACCGGCAAGTTCCGCGTTGGCAAGGATGACTTGCTGGTGAGCGCCGAAGGCCAGAGTTCGATCAGCTTTGCCGACTACGCGATTGCGCTGATCGACGAAGTGGAAACGCCGAAGCATTCGCGTCAGCGGTTTACTGTCGGTTACTGATGTAACCCGATCAAACGTTCCCACGCCTTGCGTGGGAACGTTCAGTAACAGGCTCACCGCGTATGAGCCTGCTCCACCAGCCACCCCATCAACTCCTGCAACTTCGCCGACGGCTCCGACGCCGGCGCCACGATGTAATAACCCAATCCCGTCTTCACCTTCAGATCGAACGGCATCACCAGTCGCCCGGCGTTCAAGTCATCGCCGATCAACGACCAGTCACCAATCGCCACCCCTGTCCCGTGGGACGCCATCGACATCGCCTGATCCAGCGTCTCGAAATGCTGACCGCTGCTGATGTTGCTCAAGTGCAGTTCGGCGGCTTCAAGCCATAGCGTCCAGTCGTCATCGGTGTGAGTCGGATGCAGCAGCAGGTGTTGTTGCAAGTCTGCCGGTGTGTGCAGCGCCGGGCCACCGTTGAGCAGCGTCGGCGAACAGACCGGCGTCAGTTGTTCATCGAACAGGTGCAGGGTCGCGGGTGAGTCGTGAGGCGCGGTGCCGTAGATCACCGCCGCGTCGAACTGCTCGCGATGAAAGTCCACGCCGTGTTGCAACGACGCCGTGAGTTTCACCGGCACGTCCGGGCGCTCGCGCTGCCATTGCAGCAGGCGCGGCAACAACCAGCGCATCACGCAGCTCGGGGCCTTGAGTTGCAGGGTTTCGCGCTTGGCGCCGATCTGTTCCATCGAATCGCCGATCAGGCTGAACACCTGCTGCACCCGTGGCAGCCATTCGCGACCTTCGGCCGTCAGCTCCAGGCCCCGGGCCAGGCGAATGAACAGTTCATAACCCAGATGCTCCTCAAGTCCGGCGATCTGCCGGCTCACCGCACCTTGGGTGATGTGCAACTGCTCGGCGGCCCGGGTGAAGTTGCAGCACTGCGCAGTGATCAGAAACGTGTGCAGGGCGGGCAGGGGGGGCAGTCGTTTCATGTGGATCCAAGGTATGACGTGAGGACATGGCTAGTATGAGCTTTTATCGATTGTTGCGGCTACGGGTCGCCCGTTTCAATGAGGCCAATCACCGGTTCCTTTAAAGCCCGGTGCCTCAACGAACAAGAAGGGCAAAGACATGGCGACGTGTGGCGAAGTACTGGTCAAGTTACTCGAAGGTTACGGGGTCGAGCAGGTGTTCGGCATTCCCGGGGTACATACCGTGGAGTTGTATCGCGGGCTGGCCCGTTCGAGCATCAACCACGTCACCCCCCGGCATGAACAAGGCGCCGGCTTCATGGCCGACGGCTACGCCCGCACCAGCGGCAAACCGGGTGTGTGCTTCATCATCACCGGCCCGGGCATGACCAACATCACCACGGCGATGGGCCAGGCCTATGCCGATTCGATCCCGATGCTGGTGATCTCCAGCGTGCAGTCGCGCAGTCAACTGGGCGGTGGTCGCGGCAAGCTGCATGAACTGCCGAACCAGAGTGCACTGGTCGGCGGCGTGGCGGCGTTCTCCCACACCCTGATGTCGGCGTCCGAATTGCCGGGCGTGCTGGCCCGTGCGTTTGCGCTGTTCCAGGCCGGGCGTCCGCGTCCTGTGCACATCGAGATTCCGCTGGACGTGCTGGTCGAAGAAGCCGACGAACTGCTGACCAGCGTGCCGGTCAACATCGACCGCGCCGGTGCCGCGCCGGCCGCCGTGAGCCGCATGACTGAACTGCTGGCCGGCGCACAACGTCCGCTGATCCTCGCCGGTGGCGGCGCCATTGACGCGGCTGCCGAACTCACCGAACTGGCCGAGCTGCTCGACGCACCGGTGGCCCTGACCATCAACGCCAAAGGCATGTTGCCGTCCAGCCATCCGCTGTTGATCGGTTCGACCCAGAGCCTGGTCGCGACCCGCGCCCTGGTGGCGGATGCCGACGTGGTGCTGGCGATCGGCACCGAGCTGGCGGAAACCGACTACGACGTCACCTTCGCCGGCGGCTTCGAAATCCCCGGCAAGTTGCTGCGCGTCGATATCGATCCCGACCAGACCGTGCGCAACTACCCGCCTCACGTGGCGCTGGTCGCCGACTCGCGCAACGCGGCGCAAGCGCTGCTCAGTGCGCTGTCGCACAAACCGCTGGCCGAACGCCGCAACGATTGGGGTCAGGTACGCGCTGCGCGTCTGCGTGAAGACCTGGCCGCAACCTGGGATGCGCCGACCCTGGCTCAGACCCGGTTCCTCGAAACCGTGCTGCACGAATTGCCGAACGCCGTGTTCGTCGGCGACTCCACGCAACCGGTGTACACCGGCAACCTCACGTTCAACCCGGAGCGCCCGCGCCGCTGGTTCAACTCGTCCACCGGTTACGGCACCCTCGGTTACGCCTTGCCGGCAGCGATTGGCGCGTGGCTTGGCGGCAACTTCGAACATGGCGCACGTCCGCCGGTGGTATGCCTGATCGGCGACGGCGGTCTGCAATTCACCCTGCCGGAACTGGCCAGCGCCGTGGAGGCGCGCACGCCTGTGATCATCCTGCTGTGGAATAACCAGGGTTACGAAGAGATCAAGAAATACATGGTCAACCGCGCCATCGAGCCGGTGGGCGTCGACATCTACACCCCTGACTTCATCGGTGTGGCCAAGGCCCTGGGTTGCGCGGCGGAAGCGATCAGCTCCGCCGAACATCTGCGCGGTGCACTGCGCGCCGCCACCGATCGTCAGGGCCCGACCCTGATCGAAATCGACCAGACCCAATGGATGAAGGCGGTGGCCAAATGATGAATTTCCCGACCACACTCGACGGCCTGTACATCAACGGCCAATGGTCCGCCGGTCGCGAACACCTGCGCGTCATCAATCCGGCCACCGAAGCGCTGCTGACCACGGTCAATGGCGGTGACGAAAGCGCCGTCAACCAGGCTGTAGCGGCGGCGACCGAAGCCTTCAAGGTCTGGTCGAAAACCACGGGAGCCGAGCGCGGCGCAATTTTGCGCAAGATTGCCGAAGGCGTGCGTAATGGCCGTGATCACTTGATGAACCTGCAGTCGAGCAACAACGGCAAACCGCAGTTTGAAGCGGGCATCGATGTCGATGATGTGATTGCCACATTCGAGTACTACGCCGGACTCGCCGAAAGTCTTGATGCAAAACAGGACAGCAACGTGCCGCTGCCGAGCGACGACTTCAGCGCACGTCTGCGCCGCGAGCCGTGCGGTGTGGTCGGCCTGATCGTGCCGTGGAATTTCCCGATGGTCACCACCGCATGGAAACTCGCCCCGGCCTTGGCCGCCGGTTGCTGCGTGGTGCTCAAACCTTCTGAAGTCACGCCGTTGCCGGAACTGGAGCTGGCGACCATCATCGCCGAATCCGGTCTGCCAAAAGGCGTGTTCAACCTGGTGTGCGGCACCGGTCTGGCGGTCGGTGCGCCGCTGTCAGCGGACCCGCGCATCGCCAAGGTTTCCTTCACCGGCAGCAACGCCGTCGGTGTGCAAGTGATGCAGCGCGCCGCTGAAACCGTGAAGGGCGTGAGCCTGGAACTGGGCGGCAAATCCTCGTTGCTGATTCTGGAAGATGCCGACCTCGATCTGGCGGTGGAACTGGCCTGCGGTGGCGGTTTCTTCAACGCCGGGCAGATGTGCTCGGCCACCAGCCGGGTGCTGGTTGCCGATGAACTGGCCGATGAATTTCTGATCCGCTTGAAGGCCCGTGCGGAGAAAATCCGTGTGGCCGATCCGTTCGACCCGGAAGTCGAGATGGGCGCGCTGGTCAATCAGGCGCAGTACCAGCGCGTGCTCGGTCACATCGACCGTGGTCTGAGCGCCGGTGCCAAGCTGATCTGTGGCGGCAATCGTCCCGCCGATCTGCAGCGCGGCTATTTCTTGCAGCCGACGATCTTCACCGAAGTGCCCCTCGACAGTGCGCTGTGGTGTGAAGAGATCTTCGGCCCGGTGATCTGCGTGCGCAGTTTCGCTTCGGAAGCCGAGGCGATTGCCCTGGCCAACGACAGCCAGTTCGGTCTGGTCGCCAGTGTCGTCACGCGCAATGCCGAGACGGCGGATCGGGTCGCCAACGCCTTGCAGGCGGGGCTGGTGTGGCTCAACGCGCCGCAGGTGATCTTTCCGCAGACCGCGTGGGGCGGCTACAAACAGAGCAGCATCGGCCGCGAGTTGGGGCCGTGGGGCCTGGCTGCATTTCAGGAAATCAAGCACGTGATCCGCGCGCTCTGAATGCCCGAAAAAGGTCAGCGCATGCCTCGCAACGAGGCATGCACCGGCGTCATGGCTCCAATGAGTTTTTATCGATAGTCAGGTGTTTTGCACGACCTCAGGATGAACCCGCAGACCACGCTCAAACCCTTTGAAACCGGGCGCTTGAGCAATATCGGTCAGGCAGATGCAAGGGTTGCGATCAATCTCATACTTAGAAAAATAATGGGAGTCCTAAATGGGCGAGCACGATCTGAACAGGCGTCAATTCATCAAAACCGTCGGCGTGGCCTCGGTGGCTGCGGCGGCCATGAGCATGCCCTTCATCCGGGCCAGTGCCAGCGACACCCGCTTTGCCGGCAAGACCCTGCGCCTGCTGACCTGGTCCGATGACACGGGCCTCGCCGCACTGCGCAACATCGCTGCAACGTTCGAGGCCAAGACCGGCGCCAAAGTGATTGCCGACCGTACCGGCAGCACTTCGGAAATGGTCGCCAAACTAAAGGCCGGCGGTGACCGTCCGCAGTACGACATCATCACCCTGGCCGGGGTCGGCGCCGAAGGTCTGGCCGCTGCCGGACTGCTGGAAAAGCCCGATCTCAACCGCATTCCCAACCTGATCGACGTCCCGGAAAAATACCGCACCGGGGCCAACGGTCACGGCATCGGTTACCTGCTGTGGTGCAACAGTCTGGTCTACAGCACTCGCACCCAGAAGGAAGCGCCGGACAGTTACGCCGCGCTGTGGGACGCCGATCTGGCACCGAACATTTTCCTGCCGCCGCCGAACTGGACCGAGGCCATGGACCTGATCATCATCGCCGCCAAACTGGCCGGTGGTGACGAGCACAACATCGAACCGGGCTTCAAGAAACTCGCCGAGCTCAAGGAGCGTGTGGTGACCCTGGGCGAAAACCCCAACCAGATTGCCGAGCTGTTCCGCACCGGTTCTCTGGACATGGGCGGCCTCTACGCCCCGGCGTTTTTCCCCAAGCAGATCCGCGATCCGAACTACGGCCTCGGCGCCACGTTCGGCATGAAGGAAGGTTTCTACACCGACCTGATGCTCTCGGTGATGCCGAAGAACCGTCCGGGCGACACCGACCTGGCCTACGCCTTCATCGACCACTCCCTCGACCCGCTGGTACAGGGCAAGATGGCCGAAGACATCTTCAACGGCCCGGTCAACGCCAAGGCGATCATCTCCGCCGAAGCGCGCAAGAGCCCGTTCATCCTCACGCCGGAGCAGATTGCGGAGAAGGCGATCATGCACGACAACGCCTTCCTGGCGACTGTGCATGACCAGTGGATTCGTCGCTACACGGAAATCTTTTCTTCCTGACGCCGACCTTCCGGGGCACCGCATGATCGGGGTGCCCGGGAGATTCGTTTTCCATTGACGAGATCATTGCTATGGAACATCAATCCCTGACCCAACCGGTCGGCGCGGGTGACGTGCGCCCGGCGCGCGGTATTTCGCCGACGGCGCGGGCGTGGTTTTTCCTCACGCCGTCGATGCTGTTTCTCGGCGTGCTGATTGCCGCCAGCCTGCTGGTGCTGCGCATGAGCGTCGGCACCAAAGGCGCGGAGTGGTCCGGTTTCAGCCTGGCCAGTTACGCGCAGTTGCTCGAACCCTACTACCTCAAATCGTTGCTGCTGACCTTGCGTCTGGCGCTGATCAGCGCGGTGATCGCCGTGGTGCTGGCGATCCCGGTGGCCTACACCATGTCGCGCCTGACCTCGCCGTTCGTGCGGCGGATTTTTCTGGCGGCGGTACTGTTGCCGCTGCTGGTCAACCTGCTGCTGCAAAGCTATGGCTGGCTGGTGATCCTCGGCCCCGGCGGCATGCTCAACCAGACCCTGATGGGCCTCGGTCTGATCAAGCGTCCGATCATGTTGCTGTACAACCAGAACGGCGTGTTGATGGGGTTGGTGCAGACCGCGTTTCCGTTGGCCGTGCTGCCGATTGCCAGCGCCATGCGCGGTGTCGCCCGCAGCTACGAAGAAGCTGCTGCCACCCTTGGCGCCAGTCGTTTTCAAGTGTTTCGTCAGGTGGTATTGCCGATGAGTCTGCCGGGGATCATCACTGGCGCGACCCTGGTGTTCGCCTACAACGCCAGCAGCTTTGTGGTGCCTCTTCTGCTGGGTGGCCGTCGCGTGCCGATGCTCGCGGTGATGGTGCATGACCAGATCGCCCCGCTGATGAACTGGCCTGCCGCGTCCGCCGCCGGGGTGGTGCTGATCGTCACCACGCTCGCCATCATGACCTTGTCCGAATACATCACCGGCCGCCGTCGCCGTCTGCTGGAGGCTTCGCAATGAGTGCCCTGATCAAGAAGCGCCAGTCACTGTTGCCGGGCGATACCGGCAAGTTTGCCGGCACCCTTTCCGGGATCATTTTGTTCCTGGCGGTGTTGCCGATCCTGACCATGATCGTGATGTCGTTCAGTGGCGCGTCGAACCTCGACTTCCCGCCGAGCAGTTACAGCCTGCAGTGGTACAAGGCGGCGTGGCACACGTTTGTGTCGCCGGACGCCAGTGATGTGCTGAGCCTCGGTCAAGCCATGGGCACCAGTTTGCTGGTGTCGTGCCTGACGATGATTTTCGCCACGCTGATCGCGGTGCCGGCGGCTTACGCGCTGACCCGTTGCGAATTCCGTGGCAAGGGCGTGGCACTGCAACTGATGTCGCTGCCGCTGGTGTTCCCGATGGTGGTGCTGGGGCTGGCCTTGCTGCTGGTGTTCGACAGCCTGCCGTTCCACATGACTACGTCGCGTCTGGTGATTGCCCACGTGATTCTGGCGCTGCCGTTCGTGGTGAAGAACTGCACGGCGGCCATGCTTTCCATCGGCAGCGAAGTCGAAGAGGCCGCGCAGATGCTCGGCGCTTCGCCACTGCGCGCCATCGTCGATGTGGTGGTGCCGTTGATGAAATCGGGGATTCTGGCGGGGATGCTGCTGGCGTTCATCGTCTCCTTCAACGAATTCACCGTGACCTATTTCCTCTACACCATCGACGTCATGACCGTGCCGATCTGGATGTACAGCCGCACCGTGTCATCGCTCGACCCTACCGTGTTCTCGTTTGCCGTGCTGATCGTGCTGATCGACTTCGTCCTGATCTGGGCGCTGGAGAAGCTGGTGGGCGAGGGCGGCGTTTCCTTCTGATTTTGAGGTGAGTTATGTCTGGTCTGATTCTGGAAAACGTCGAGAAACACTACGGCTCGGCCTGCGCGGTAAAAGACGTCAACCTGCATTTGCCCGAGGGCAAACTGGTGTGCTTCCTCGGTCCGTCGGGCTGCGGCAAGACCACCTTGCTGCGAATGATCGCCGGGCTGGAAACCCTCACCGGCGGCGAGATCCGCCTGGACGGCGAAGACATCGGCCACACCCCGGCGCACCTGCGCAACTTCGGTATGGTGTTCCAGTCGCTGGCATTGTTTCCGCACATGACCGTGGGCGAGAACATCGCCTATCCGCTGAAACTGCGCGGCGTGAGCAAGGCGGATCAACAGGCGCGGGTGGTGGAATTGCTGGAGCTGATCCAGCTGCAACCGATGATCGATCGTCCGGTGGCGAAACTCTCCGGCGGTCAGCGTCAGCGGGTGGCGATTGCCCGGGCGATCGCTTCGCACCCGAAAATCCTTCTGCTCGATGAACCACTGTCGGCGCTGGATGCCAAGTTGCGCGAGTCGATGCAGGTGGAAATCCGCCAGCTACAACAACGCCTGAACATCACCACCATCATGGTCACCCACGATCAACGCGAGGCCATGACCATGGCTGACATCGTGGTGGTGCTGGGCGAGCATCGGGTGCAACAAGTGGGCACGCCCATTGAAATCTACCGCCATCCGGCCAACGAATTCGTCGCGGACTTCATCGGCTCCGGCAACATCTTCCCGGCCACAGCGTTGGGCGACGGCAAGGTCGTGCTGCCGGGCGGCGATGCCCTGCAAGTGCCGATCTGCAGCAGCATCGTGGTCGGGCAGAAAGTGAAGATGTTGATTCGCCCCGAGGACCTGCAACTGTCGGCACCCCAGGCCACGGCGGGCAATCGCCTGCTGGGCAAGGTGACGTTCGTGCGCGACATCGGCGCAACCATCGAGACTACGGTGGAATGTTCCGGGGTGACCTTCACGGCGCTGAGCACGCCGTGTCAGGGCATCGGGCTGGGGATCGGGCATCCGGTGTCGGTGACGTTGCCGAGTGAGGCGTGTCGGGTACTCGGCGCCTGATCAGACACTCAGCCGAAGGCGCGCCAGATCCCTTAGCGGCGGCGCGCCGAACAACCGGCTGTACTCGCGGCTGAATTGCGACGGGCTTTCATAACCCACGCGATATCCGGCCGCCGATGCCTCCAGCCCTTCAGCCAGCATCAGGCGCCGCGCCTCCTGCAGGCGCAGCTGCTTCTGATACTGCAACGGACTCATCGCCGTCATCGCCTTGAAACGGTGATGCAGGGTCGAGACGCTGAGGTTCACTTCCTTCGCCAGATCATCGATGCGCAACGGCTGTTCGAAGTTGCCGTTGAGCCATTTGATCGCCTGGCTGATGCGGTGGCTCTGGCTGTTGGCGATGGCGATTTCGTACAGCCGATGGCCCTGCGGGCTGCGCAACAGGCGATAGAGAATCTCCCGGCGAATCAGTGGCGCGAGCATGGCGATGTCTTTCGGCGTGTCGAGCAGTCGGGCCAGGCGCAGCACTGCATCGAGCATCGCGCTGTCGATCCTTTCCACATACAGACCGCGCCCGGTCGGCCGGGTCGGTACGCCCATGGGGCCGGCGTCGGCAATCAGCGCGGTGATTTCTGCCGGATCGATGTCCAGGCGCACGGCGAGGATCGGTTCCAGAGGCGAGACATTCACCACCCGACCGCTCAACGGCATCGAGACCGAGACCACCAGATAATTCAGCGGATCGTAATTGAAGTATTCGTCTGCCAGCCGCACCTCCTTGCGACCCTGCGCCATGATGCACAGCGCCGGTTGTGCGAGCACCGGGGCGAAATCGTGGGATTTTGTGTGGCGCGACATGAACAGCGATCCGACGGCGGTGGCATAACTGCCATCTTCGGAGGTGTTGCGGCGAATGATCGCCGCCAGTTCCTCGCGCTGCTTTTCCATGTCGGCATCGGGCGGCGCCTGAAAACGATCGAATGACGTCATGCACAGCCTCCTCGGCAAGGGATGGAATGGGAGCAGAGCATAAGTTTGTGCAAGCGCAAGCGGTAGACACATCCTGCGAAATGCTTGCCTGATCCTGCATGGCGTTGCTGGTCTGCCCAGACATGACAGGGCGCATCCCGGCAAACTTGCTCGAAACCGGTGTGACAGGACGGTGACAGCCATTCATGAGTTGTTACAGGCCTGGAAGACAGTCTCGCAGGATTGTGCAACGCGACGGCAGGAATCGACTAACGGCGAATGCTGCACGGCCCTTAACCTTGGATCCTGTCGCAGCCCGTCCCCGGCTGCCACGCGACTCCCTGGGAGGGTTGAACATGTCCAAGCAGATTCCCGTCAGTCATATGGCCTTCGTTCGAGCGCGCGCCGGCCGCTCGGCGGAACTCGGCATGCGCCTGAGCGCGCTGATCGAGCCGTCCCGCGCCGCCGCTGGTTGCCTGAGCTTTTCCTTGCAGCATTCGCAGTGTGATCCGGAGTTGTGGCTGGTTTCCGGATTCTGGAATAACCAGCAATCGATGACCGCTTACTTCAGCAGCCCGTCGATGGAAGTCTTTGCAGAGTTGGTGCAGGACCTGGTGGTCAACAGCCTGGATTTTCACACGTTTAAAGACGTGTCGGCAGTGCAGGCGCTGGGTCAAAGTTGCGCGCCGATACACAAACTCGCCGGTTGAGGGTTTAATGGCCGGCCTATCTGACTGAGCCAGGACCTGCGATATGGCACGTAAAGAGTTCGAACACTTCGAAGCGGTTTCCGCTGTAGTCCCCGTCGAGTTGGGCAGCAACAAGGGTTATTTCGCGGCAATCGCGGTCAAGGCCCTGGTCGACGGTGGTGCGCCACGCTTTCACAAACTGTTGAATGACCAGGTATTCCCTGGCGCCATTGCCGCCGATGAAGCGGCCATCAACGAGCTGGACAAGCTCAAGGGCGTCACTGATGACGCCGAGCTGATCTGGTAACCGCGTTTACTTGACGGCGCCCGGGCGCCACATCTTGAACAACGCCTCCGGCCCCAGCTGGAAGTAGTCCGCCGGCCCGCCGCCGCGCAGAATCGGTTCTGCGGCGGCGGTGTCGTAGATCCCGTCCTTCAACAGCCATTTGGCAATGTGTACGGCGACCACTTCGCCGAGCACCAGCCAGCTCGGCACCGTCTCGCCGTCGGCGCGCTGCAACTGAATGATCTGCGTGACCTTGCACTCGAAGGACACCGGGCTTTCGGCCACACGCGGTACGGCAATCACCTTCGACGCCACCGGCGTCAGACCCGCCAGTTCGAACTCGTTGACTTCGGGCGCAACGGCTGCGCAGCTCTGGTTCATCTGCTCGGCCAGCGGCCGGGTCGCGAGGTTCCAGACGAACTCGCCGGTCTGCTCGATGTTGTTCAGGCTGTCTTTGCGCCCGACGCTGGAGAACCCGATGATCGGCGGAATGTAGTTGAACGCGTTGAAAAAGCTGTAAGGCGCCAGATTCAACTTGCCCTGGGCATCCTGCGAAGAAATCCAGCCGATGGGGCGCGGACCGACGATGGCGTTGAACGGATCGTGGGGCAGGCCGTGGCCGTTGGCCGGTTCGTAGAAATGGATGTCATCGGGCATGGCGGGGTGTTCCTGAAGGCTTTTATAAGCGGCCAATAGTGCAAGTCCGGTCCGCGAAGATCAAATGCCGACCTTTAGAAATGAACAAGCCCGGCAATGGCCGGGCTTTGGTGTCTGCATTCTGCCGATCAGCTGATAGCTGCAGCAGTGCCGGTTTTATCGAAACCGTCGGCCGCGATGGCAGCGGCGGTGCCGGTCTTGTCGAAGCCGTCGGCAGCGATGGCTGCAGCGGTGCCAGTCTTGTCGAAGCCATCGGCAGCAACCGCTTTGCCAACGTTGGTTTTGTCGAAACCATCGGCTGCGTAGGCGCCGGAGTGGCTGGTTTCGATGGCGGCGCTGGCGCCGGAGATGAAATCGGCGGATTTGGTTTTGTCCGAGCCATCGGCGGCGAAGGTGTTGGCGGCCAGTACGGACAGGGTCAGGGCGAGGATCAGTTTGGTTTTCATGGTCGTTCTCCAGATTCGAAATTCGTTGGCGGTGTGTCTTGCATGGGGTTCATGCTACGCCAACTAAATTGATTAAAAAGCGCAAAATAATGCTAAAAACAATCGATTAACTTGATATTAAGGGCGACGCATACAATTCGTCTCGTCTTGGGAGCGAGCGACGCGCAGTCAATCGATCAGGTAAGTGCAGGATGCGGCAGGGGCATTAACCGGTGATTAATCGCCGCTTTTGGCTTGTGTGACAGATTTTTCATACATTCCCGACCGGTTTTTCACCCTCGCAACGCCAGTCTGCCGGCGGCCAGAAAACCAAGAGCCGGCCGTCACACACTGGAGCTTTACCTGCAATGAACAAACTGCCTCAAATCACCCTGGCCTTCTGGGTCATGAAAATCTGCGCGACGACCCTGGGGGAAACCGCGGGGGATTTGCTGTCGATGACCCTCAACGTCGGCTACGCCATGAGCTCGCTGATCCTGATCAGCGTGTTCGTCCTGACGCTGGTCACGCAACTGATGTCCAAGACCTACAAGCCGCTGCTGTACTGGATCGTGATCCTGTCGACCAGCACCGCCGGCACCACCATGTCCGACTTCATGGACCGCACGCTGGAGCTGGGTTACGCCACAGGTTCCATGATCCTGATCGCGATCCTGCTGGCGATCTTCGCGGCGTGGCGCCTGAGCGGCGATTCGCTCAACGTCACCAAGGTGCAGAGCTTTCGCGGCGAGATGTTCTACTGGATGGCGATCCTGTTCTCCAACACCCTGGGCACCGCGCTCGGCGATTACCTGGCGGACGACTCGGGCCTGGGTTTTGCCGGTGGCGCGCTGTTGATCGGCTCGGCGATTGCGGTAGTGGTACTGCTCAAGTACTTCACCAAGATTTCGTCGGTGGCGCTGTTCTGGGTGGCGTTCGTGCTGACCCGGCCGTTTGGCGCGACCTTGGGCGACTTGATGACCAAGTCTCATGAGAAGGGCGGTCTGGACTTCGGCACCATCGGTTCGTCGGCAGTGCTGGCGGGGATTCTGTTGGTGATGATCGTGGGCGCGTCTTATGCGCAGAAGCGCTTTGGCGGCAAACAGGGCGTTGCCGAGTTGTCCTGATCGGGCGATCGGGCTGAATGCAAACGCGCGAAGGTCTTGCACCTTCGCGCGTTTTTTTTTGCGATCAGTCAGTGACGATGCGCGAATGTTTCTGGGTGTCTTTCATGGTGATGTACACCAGCAGGGACACCGCGATGCACGCGGTCACGTACCAGTAGTAACCGGTTTCCATACCGATGCTCTTGAACCAGAGCGCGATGTATTCGGCGGTGCCGCCGAAGATCGACACGGTCAGTGCGTACGGCAGGCCGACGCCCAGAGCGCGGATTTCGGTCGGGAACAGCTCGGCCTTCACCACGGCGTTGATCGAGGTGTAGCCGCTGACGATGATCAGCGCCGCCATGATCAGGAAGAACGCGCCCCACCAGGTCTGGATGGTGTGCAGCGTCATCAGGATCGGCACGGTGAAGATCGTGCCCAGCACGCCGAAGGCGATCAGGATCGGACGACGGCCGATCTTGTCGGACAGGCCACCGATGATCGGTTGCAGGCACATGAACAGGAACAGCGTGGCCGCAGAAATGGTGGTGGAGTCGGAAATGCTCATGCCGACGGTGTTCACCAGGTATTTCTGCATGTAGGTGGTGTAGGTGTAGAACGCCAGTGTACCGCCCATGGTCAGGCCGACCACGGTGAGCAGTTCCTTCGGATGGCGCAGCAAGGTGCGCATGGCGCTTTCCTTGGACTTCTCTTTCTTGGTGAACGATTCGGTTTCTTCCATGCCGCGACGCAGGTACAGCGCGACGATTGCGCACAGCGCGCCGATGGCGAACGGAATACGCCAGCCCCATGCGTACAGTTGCTCGGTGGTGAGCATCTGTTGCAGCACGATCAACACGCCCAGCGCGATGAGCTGGCCGGAGATCAGGGTCACGTACTGGAAGCTGGAGAAGAAGCCGCGACGTTCCTTGGTTGCCATCTCCGACAGGTAAGTGGCGGAGGTGCCGTACTCGCCGCCGACCGACAGGCCCTGCAGCAGACGGGCAAACACCAGCAGGATCGGTGCGCCGATGCCGATGGTTTCGTAGTTCGGGCTGAGGGCGATCAGCAGGGAGCCGAAGCACATCAGGTACACCGAGGCCATCAGCGCCTTTTTACGTCCGACCTTGTCGGCGTACAGGCCCATCAGCCAGCCACCGATCGGGCGCATCAGAAAGCCCACGGCGAAGATCGCGGCGGTGTTCATCAGTTGGGCGGTGGTGGAACCGGCGGGGAAAAATGTCTTGGCGAAGTACAGCGAGAAGGCGGCGTAGACGTACCAGTCATACCACTCGACCATGTTGCCGACGGAACCGCTGAAGATCGACTTGATGCGACTGGCGGTGGTTCGTTCTTTAGTCGGCACGGCAGCCGACCCAAGAGGCAGGGCGTTGGAGTTATCCATTGAAGGATCCTTCGTTTAATTGTTTTTGTGGAGCGCGTTGAAACGCAGCCTGCGAGGGCTATAGCAGGAGCTGTGCCAACGGAGGGAGGGCCGGTTTAGAGGGGGTGGGGAGATGGGCTGAGCGGGATTTTGCCGATGAGCCGGAATGAATGAGCGGATTTCCGCTCATTCAGGTACGAACATTTCCCGGCTCAGTCCATGGCGCTGCATCTTTTCATTGAAGGTGCGACGAGGCAGTTGCAGTTCTTCCAGTACGGCTTTCACATCGCCCTTGTGCCGGGTCAGCGCGGCCCGCAGACACTGCGCCTCAAATGCCTCCTGCTGCGCCGCCAGCGACTGGCCGGGATCGATGCCCTGCACAGGCTCATCCAGCCCCAGCACCTGCCGCTCGGCAACGTTCGCCAGTTCCCGCACATTACCCGGCCAGTCATGACTCAGCAGATGGCTCAACTGCGCACCACTGAGCGGCGGAAAGGTCCGGCCCAGACGCTGGGCGGCGCTTTGAGCGAAGGATTCGAACAACAACGGAATATCTTCGCGACGATCACGCAGCGGCGGCAGGCGCAGTTCGGCGACGTTCAGGCGATACGCCAGGTCTTCACGAAAACGCCCGGCCCGGGCTTCATCCAGCAAGTCAGGTTTGGTGGCGGCGACGATCCGCAAGTCCACCCGAATGCTCTGGTTCGACCCCAGCCGCTCCAGCTTCTGCTCCTGCAACACCCGCAGCAGTTTCACTTGCTGGGCCAGCGGCATGCTTTCGATTTCATCGAGAAACAGGGTGCCGCCATCGGCGTATTCCAGCTTGCCGATGCGCTTGCCGGAGGCTCCGGTGAACGCGCCGCTTTCATGCCCGAACAACTCGGCTTCGAACAATTGCTCGGGGATCGCCGCGCAGTTCAGCGCCACGAACGGTTTGTCGGCGCGTGGGCCGAAGTCGTGCAGGCAACGGGCGACCAGTTCCTTGCCGCTGCCGGTCTCGCCACGGATCAGCACGTTGACCGGGAGCGTCGCCAGATCCAGCACCTGCCGGCGCAGGGTCTGCAAACCACGGGACACACCGAGCAACGTCGCCTCCAGTCTGGCGCGGTTGTCGGCCTGCTCGTGCAGGGCACGGTTTTCCAGCACCAGCCGACGCTTGTCCAGCGCCCGGCGCAGGCTGCCGAGCAGGGTCTCGGGGCTGAAGGGTTTTTCCAGAAAATCGTAGGCACCGTCGCGCATCGCTTCGACCGCCATCGGCACATCGCCGTGGCCAGTGAGCAGAATCACCGGCAAGTCGGGATCCCGGCGCTGTACTTCGGCCAACAACTCAAGACCGCTGAGCCCGGGCATGCGCACATCGCTGAGAATCACCCCGGCAAAATGCTTCGGCAGCGCCGCCAGGCATTCGTCGGCGCGGCTGAACAGCTGCACCTCGAACCCGGACAGGCTCAGCCATTGCTCGACGGCACTGCGAATACTGCTTTCGTCATCGACCACCATCACGCGATTGAGCATCAGAGGTGCGCCTCCTGATCGATTGGCAGGGTCAGGCTGAACACCGCGCCGTTGGCGCCGTTCTCGGCGCTCAGGCGCCCGCCGGATTCGTGGACGATGGCAAACGACACCGCCAGTCCCAGACCCAGCCCGTCACCCACAGGTTTAGTGGTGAAGAACGGATCGAACACCTGACCCAGATGTTCTTCGGCAATGCCGCCGCCGTTGTCGATGACGCTCAGGCGCCACAGTTGCTCGTCGGCTTCCAGACGGATTTCCAGACGCTTGCACGGTTTGCCCTGCATGGCATCGAGGGCGTTGCGCAGCAGGTTGATCAGCACTTGTTCGAGGCGGATCGCATCGCCACGTACCCAGGCCGGACGGGTCAGGTGCAACACGAGGCTGACCTGTTCGTCGCGCATCCTTGCGTCGAGCAATTGCAGGGCCTGATCGACCACCGTCGCCAGATCCAGCCGCTCGCGCAAGCCGCTGGGGCTCTTGCGGGCAAAGGTTTTCAAATGACCGGTGAGAGCCGCCATACGCGTGAGCATTTCATCCACCGGTTTGAGTGCCTTGTAGGCGTCGTCGACCCGGCCATGATCGAGCAGCAGGCGCAGGGTCGCTAGCTGCATGCGCTGGGCGGTCAACGGCTGATTGATTTCGTGGGCCAGGGCCGCCGACATCTGCCCCAGTGCCGCGAGTTTCGCCGACTGCACAAGTCCGTCCTGAGCGGTACGCAAGTCGCGGGTACGTTCCTCGACCAATTGCTCAAGCTCTTCGCGGCTACGCTGACGCATCTTCGCCAGACGCCAGCGCTGGTTGAGGAACAACAACAGGAATACCAGCGCCAGCCACACCCCGGCGGCGGCGAGTCCGGCATTGCGCTGGTCTTCGAAGGACAGTTGCGGGCGCCGCAGCAGGTGCAGGGTCCAGCCTTCGGCGGTCAGCGGCAGCGATTCCCACAGGTAATCCGCTGTGCCCTGCGGGCCTTCAACGCGGCGCAGATCACTGTTGTCATCGAAGCGACGCAGCGACAGATGAGTCAGCGGCACCAGCGACTGTTTGTCGTATTGGCGGGTAGCCTTGATCTCTTTGTAATCGGCCGGGCTCAGCGGGTGCAGGAGGCGATAGCGCCAGTCGGGCTGGTTGGCGATGAAGATGATGCCCCGGGCATCGCTGACCAGCAGGGTGTCGCTGCCCTGGCTCCATTCGCGTTCGAGTTCGGGGAATTCGAGCTTGACCACCATCGCCCCGAGGAACTCGCCGTTGTCGCCGAGCACCGCGCTGGACAAGAAGTAACCGGGAATTCCGCTGGTCACGCCGACCGCGTAGAAACGCCCGGTGCCCTGGGTGCGGGTCTGGCTGAAGTACGGGCGAAAGCCATAGTTGTGGCCGACGTAACTGCTGGGCAGACGCCAGTTGCTGGCCGCCACCGCGAGACCGGTGTGATCGAGCAATTCAAGGGTCGAGGATTGTGCCGCGCCGTTGATCTTTTCCAGTTTCAGGTTGAGCGCTGCCTGCTCTTCAAGGCTCACGGGACCGGCCAGCGCCGCACGCAGTTGCGGATCCAGCGCCAATACGGCGGGCAGGGCGCGGTAGCGGTCGATCAGGGTGTGCAGAGAATTGGCGTACAGCGCCAGTTGCTGGTTGGCTCTGGCGGCGTCTTCCACCAGCGCCTGGCGTTCGGCGTGGCGGATTGCAAGCGTCGCGGCGAGGGCGGCACCGGCGATGATCAGCAGGGTATACAACGACAGACGCAGGGTACGGGAAGTCGGCAGCATGCTGTGGCAAACGGATGGCAGGACGGGCGGGCACGATACCATGCAGATGTGTAGGCGGGGCTCCTGTTCATAGTCGCTATGAGCATGCGGTACTTTTTGCCGATATTGATCACTGAAGGCATCGACAATTGCGCACGAAAAAAAACGCTCTGCATGTAGATGTTTGGTTGTACGAGTCTCATATACCCAAAAAAAGGCCGGCTCTCCACCTGGATGAGCCGGCCGTTTTTATATTGCAAATAGCTTACTGCACTTCCACCGCTAGGCTCTCGCTGATCTTCTGTTGCCAGATCGCAGGACCAGTGATGTGCACCGATTCACCTTTGCTGTCCACCGCGACGGTGACCGGCATGTCCTTGACCTCGAACTCGTAGATCGCTTCCATGCCCAGTTCAGCGAACGCCAGGACCTTGGACTTCTTGATCGCTTGCGCCACCAGGTAAGCGGCACCGCCGACGGCCATCAGGTACACCGCCTTGTTGTCCTTGATCGCGTCGATAGCGGTCGGGCCGCGCTCGGACTTGCCGATCATGCCCAACAGGCCGGTCTGCTCGAGGATCTGACGGGTGAACTTGTCCATCCGCGTGGCGGTGGTCGGGCCAGCCGGGCCAACCACTTCGTCACCGACCGGATCAACCGGGCCGACGTAGTAGATGAAGCGACCTTTCAGATCAACCGGCAGGGTTTCGCCCTTGTTCAGCATCTCGACCATGCGCTTGTGCGCCGCGTCGCGACCGGTGAGCATCTTGCCGTTGAGCAGGACGGTTTCGCCCGGCTTCCAGCTCTGCACGTCTTCCGGGGTCAGGGTGTCGAGGTTGACGCGACGGGCCGACGGGCCGGCTTCCCAGACGATTTCCGGGTAGGCGTCCAGCGGTGGCGCCTCCAGCGAAGCAGGGCCGGAACCGTCGAGCACGAAGTGCGCGTGACGGGTGGCGGCGCAGTTCGGGATCATGCACACCGGCAAGGAGGCGGCGTGAGTCGGGTAATCCATGATCTTCACGTCGAGCACGGTGGTCAGGCCGCCGAGGCCCTGGGCGCCGATGCCCAGCTGGTTGACCTTCTCGAACAGCTCCAGACGTATTTCTTCGATGCGGTTCTGCGGGCCACGAGCCTTGAGCTCGTGAATGTCGATGGATTCCATCAACACTTCCTTGGCCATCACAGCGGCTTTCTCGGCGGTGCCGCCGATGCCGATGCCCAGCATGCCCGGTGGGCACCAGCCGGCGCCCATGGTCGGAACGGTCTTGAGCACCCAGTCGACGATCGAGTCGGACGGGTTGAGCATGGCCATTTTCGACTTGTTCTCGGAACCGCCGCCCTTGGCCGCCACGTCCACTTCCACGGTGTTACCCGGAACGATGGAGTAGTGGATGACCGCCGGGGTGTTGTCCTTGGTGTTTTTACGAGCGCCCGCCGGGTCGGCGAGGATCGAGGCACGCAGGACGTTTTCCGGAAGGTTGTAGGCGCGGCGCACGCCTTCGTTGATCATGTCGTCCAGGCTCATGGTCGCGCCATCCCAACGCACGTCCATGCCCACACGCACGAACACGGTCACGATGCCGGTGTCCTGGCAGATCGGCCGGTGGCCGGTGGCGCACATGCGCGAGTTGATCAGGATCTGCGCCATCGAGTCACGGGCCGCTGGCGATTCTTCGCGCAGGTAGGCTTCGTGCATCGCCTGGATGAAGTCCACGGGGTGGTAGTAGGAAATGAATTGCAGGGCGTCGGCAACGCTCTGAATCAGGTCGTCTTGCTTGATCACGGTCATGAGTCGCGCTCCTCTAAAAGACGGGAACATTCAATAAGGTGCCTGCGGCTTGGGTGCATCGGTCGGTCGCAGACACCTTTCAAGGCACGCCGGGGCTGCTGGCGCGACGCTAAAAAGGCGCGGCAGTATACCGCGCCTCCCTGGTGGTGACACGCGCCGGTAGTCATTCGTTGGTCGCATGGCGGGAGCCGGTCGGTGTGGTCTGCAATCGCTGCGTCCGGCTCGCTGTTTGCGGACGGCGAAGGCCGACAAAAAATCACGCGTGATAGGTGCTTTTGGCGGGCGCTCCGGGAACCCGGGAGGGGCGGGCTCAAGGGCTTTTTTGACGCCAAATATCCGGCCCGAAAATCAATGGTCATTTATCGACTGGGCCACTAAAGTGGCAGCCGGTCTGTAGAGTAGGACACTCGGTCAGCCTCTTATCGCACGGTGAGTCAACGATTGACCCATAACGCCATTCAACGTCTTTTGCTCAAACGCTTCGCCCTCGCTGCAGCCACCTACGGATTGGCCTTGCTGCTGCTGTGGCTGGCGTATTTCACCGGACACTACGAAGATTCGCTGGCAGGCGTCGCCGTCGGCAGCGCCCTGGTGGTCATCAGCCAGGCGACCCTGTTCGCGTTGTTTTTTTCGGGCGCCAATCTGCGGTTCTCCGACCCGAGCCTGACCGAAGCGCAAGTGCTGCTTGGCCTCGGCTGGCAGACGTGGCTGATCGCGCATCTGGAAGAAGCGCGGGGCGAGTTCCTGGTCTTCTATGTGCTGATCCTGCTGTTCGGCCTGTTCCATCTGTCACGGCGGGCCTTTGTACGCTGCGCGATGCTGGTGTTCTTCAGCTTCTGCGCCATCACGCTGTGGGACGGTTACCACTTCCGGCTGCACGATCCGGCACTTTCCGCGTTGCAGGCGTGCATTCTGTTGATCGTGCTGGCATGGCTGGTGATCTACGCACGCTTCGTCCAGACCTCACGGCAACGCATGCGCCAGCGCCGGTTTGCCTTGCAGGCGCATCAGGACACCCTGCGCGGGATGATGCGCCAGCTCGAAGACCTGGTGGCCACCGACGAATTGACCGGGCTGTTCAACCGTCGGCATTTCCTGCGCCTGGCCACTCGCGAGTTGAATGCGATGGAGGCCGACGTGGTGCACGGTCTGGCGCTGATCGACCTCGACCATTTCAAACGTATCAATGATCTGCATGGTCACGCTGCTGGCGATCAGGTGTTGCAAGCCTTCGCCGGTGTTGCCGGAGCCTGTCTGCGCGACGGCGACGTGCTGGCGCGTTATGGTGGTGAAGAATTCGTGGTGCTGCTGCCCGATTGCAACGCCGAGCGGCTGACCGCTTGCTGCGAACGGCTGCGCGTCGCCTTCACCGACGTCGAACTGGTGGGCCTGAACGTGAAAAACCTTAGCCTGTCCGCCGGCATGACCCTGCTGGAACTGGGTGATGATCTGGACGACGCCTTGCAGCGCGCCGATCAGGCGCTGTACCGGGCCAAGCGCGACGGGCGAAATCGTTGTGCGGCCGCGTGGGAGAACATCGATGCCTGAACTGCGAGTAGGTGATCGACTGTGGTCGGTGGCTTCGGGCAGCAACCTGCTCGACGCCCTAAACCAGAACGGTGTGGCGGTGCCTTACAGTTGCCGCGCCGGCAGTTGCCATGCGTGTCTGGTGCAATGCGTGCAGGGCTTGCCCGCCGACAGTCGCCCCGATGCCTTGAGCGCCGAGCAGCGTGAGCAGGGCTGGCGACTCGCGTGCCAGTGCCAGGTGCTCGAAGACTTGCAGGTGCACACCTTCGATCCCGTCACTGATGGTCGTCCGGCGGTGGTCGAGGCGCTGGACTGGCTCGGTGCCGATGTCTTGCGCTTGCGTCTGACACCCCAGCGGCCGTTGCGCTACAGCGCCGGCCAGCATCTGGTGCTCTGGGCCGGTCAGATTGCGCGTCCGTATTCGCTGGCGAGCCTGCCGGAAGAAGACCGCTTTCTTGAATTCCACCTCGATTGCCGCCAGCCCGGCGAATTCAGCGATGCCGCGCGCCGCTTGCAGATCGGCGACCCGATCCGCCTCGGCGAACTGCGCGGCGGTGCGTTGCATTACGACCCGGACTGGCATGACCGGCCGCTGTGGCTGCTCGCCGCCGGCACCGGGCTCGGCCCGTTGTTCGGCGTGTTGCGTGAGGCCTTGCGTCACGATCATCGGGGCGCCATCCGCGTCATTCACCTGGCCCATGATGCCAACGGGCATTACCTGGCCAAACCCCTTGAAGCACTGGCCGCACAGCGGGAGAACCTCAGCGTCGAGCGGTGGACGGCGGCCGAGTTGCCGGGCGCTTTGGCGCAACTGCGCCTTGTTTCCCGGCAGACCCTGGCCTTAGTCTGCGGCTCGACCGCCAGCGTCGACGCGTTTGCCAAGCGTCTGTTCCTGGCCGGACTGCCGCGCAATCAACTGCTGGCCGATGTCTTCCTGAGCCGTGGTTGAGCGCTGAATTCTCAGACGCGAGACCTGCCATGCCCGAAGCCATCCTGCTGCACCGCGAACGCGGCTTGCTGACCCTGCGCCTCAACCGCCCGGACAAGAAAAACGCCCTGACCCGCGCCATGTACAGCCAATTGGCCGACGCGCTGAAACAGGCCGACAGCGACCCCGAGATCAACGCCGTGCTGATCACCGGCAGCGCCGAGTGTTTCACCGCCGGCAACGACATCGCCGACTTCATCCAGCAACCGCCGAGCGACCTCGACAGCCCGGTGTTTCACTTCATGCTCGAACTGCTCGAATGCCGCAAACCGGTGATCGCCGCTGTGGCCGGGGCGGCGGTGGGGATTGGCACGACGTTGTTGCTGCATTGCGATCTGGTCTACGTGGCGCGGGATGCGCGATTGCGCATGCCTTTCGTCAATCTTGGTTTGTGTCCGGAGTTCGGTTCCAGCCTGATCCTGCCGCGTTTGCTCGGGCAAGCCAAAGCGTCGGAACTGTTGCTGCTCGGTGAAGGATTCACCGGTGAGCAAGCGGCGCAATGGGGGATCGCGACCGAGGCGCTGGGCAGTGGCGAAGCCGCTTTGGCCAAGGCGCGGGAGATGGCGCTGAGGTTTGATGAGCTGCCGGCCGAGGCGGTGCGCATCAGCAAACAATTGATGCGCGCGCCGGATCGCGAGTTGATTCGCAAGGTGATCGAAGAGGAGGGCGCGCTGTTTACTCAGCGGCTGCGCTCGCCCGAGGCTTTGGCGGCGTTGACCGGGTTCATCAAACGGCATTAACGAAAAAGCCCCGCCATTCACATGGCGGGGCTTTTCGTTTTCAGCAACCGGTCACTCAGACCTGCGGGTCGCCCACGTGCAGGATCTTCATGCCGTTGGTGCCGCCGGTGGTGTGGTAGCTGTCGCCCTTGGTCAGGATGACCCAGTCGCCTTTCTCGACCACGCCGCGCTTGACCAGCTCGTCGATAGCTTTCTGGCTGACTTCGTTCGGGGCCAGCGACGCCGGGTCGAACGGCACGGTGTACACGCCACGGAACATTGCCGCGCGGGCCTGGGCTTCGCGGTGCGGAGTGAAGCAGTAGATCGGCACCGACGAACGGATACGCGACATGATCAGCGGGGTGTAGCCGCTTTCGGTCAGCGCGATGATCGCCTTGACGCCCGGGAAGTGGTTGGCGGTGTACATGGTCGCCAGCGCGATGCTCTCGTCGCAACGCTCGAATTCCTTGCCGATGCGGTGGCTGGACGTCTTGCTGGTCGGGTGCTTTTCAGCGCCGACGCAGATACGCGCCATCGCCTGCACGGCTTCCAGCGGGTAAGCGCCGGCAGCGGATTCGGCCGACAGCATCACGGCGTCGGTATAGTCGAGCACGGCGTTGGCCACGTCGGACACTTCGGCGCGGGTCGGCATCGGGTTCTGGATCATCGACTCCATCATCTGGGTCGCCACGATCACCGCCTTGTTGTGGCGGCGTGCGTGCAGAATGATTTTCTTCTGGATGCCCACAAGCTCGGCGTCGCCGATTTCCACACCCAGGTCGCCACGGGCAACCATCACCGCGTCGGAAGCCTTGATCAGGCCGTCGAGGGTTTCGTCGTCGGCCACGGCTTCGGCGCGTTCGATCTTCGCCACCAGCCAGGCGGTGCCGCCGGCTTCGTCGCGTAGTTGACGGGCGTAGTTCATATCGGCGGCGTCACGCGGGAAGGACACGGCAAGGTAGTCGACTTCCATTTCAGCGGCGAGCTTGATGTCGGCCTTGTCTTTTTCAGTCAGGGCCGGCGCGGTCAGGCCGCCACCGCGACGGTTGATGCCTTTGTGGTCGGACAGCGGGCCGCCGATGGTCACGATGCAGTTCAGCTCGGTCGCGGTGGCCGTTTCAACGCGCATCACCACGCGGCCGTCATCGAGCAGCAGCTCGTCGCCCACGCCGCAGTCCTTGACCAGGTCCGGGTAGTCGATGCCGACCACTTGCTGGTTGCCTTCGGTCAGCGGATGGCTGGTGGAGAAGGTGAACTTGTCACCGATCTTCAGCTCGATGCGCTTGTTGGCAAATTTGGCGATACGGATTTTCGGGCCTTGCAGGTCGCCCAGCAGGGCGACAAAGCGGCCGTGCTTGGCAGCCAGGTCACGCACCAGCTTCGCGCGAGCCTTGTGCTCGTCGGGGGTGCCGTGGGAGAAGTTCAGACGGGCGACGTCCAGGCCAGCCAGAATCAGCTGTTCGAGAACTTCCGGCGAGTTACTGGCCGGGCCAAGGGTAGCGACGATTTTGGTACGACGGACGGACATGCAAAGACTCCTCAGGTTCAAGCGCTCGCAGAGGCTACTACGCTCTTTGGGTGTAGTCATTGTTCGTTTGCACTACTTATTGTTTTCTTTATTGAACGCGACAATCGGAGCAAAGGGCTCTGAAGATTTCTCGCCAGAGGTCGATAATGATCACAAGACAGGAGAATACCCCATGCGATTCGTGCCCATTGCCGCCCTTGCCCTCAGCGTCCTCGCTGCTTCGGGCTGCACCCGTTGGTCGATGAACCATCATCTGAACAACGCCTACAGCGCCTATGACCGGGGCAATTGCGAGCAAGTGATGCTCGAACTGTCCAAGGTCGAACGCGCCAGCCGTGCCCGCCCTTACGTGTGGCCGGAAGTGTCGATGATGCGCGGCCAGTGCCTCGAGCGGCAGAAAATGTTCGTCGATGCGGCGCAGACCTATCAGTTCATCATCGCCTCGTACCCCAATAGCGAATATGCCTACCGCGCCCGCGCGCGTCTGGAGACCCTGCAGAGCCTGGGCCACTATCCGACCCGTAGCGCAGCGGCCGTGGTACGTCCAACCCGCTTCTGATGGCAGTTGTCATACAAAATCTGGCCGGCTGTATAAGGTGAGCTATAGTCCAGAGACACCGGTGCAGACGACATCTGTACCGGCGCAACACCTGCGACTGGCATGAGCAGTACGTGGCGAGCGCCACACCGGAAGCGGGGAGAGCGGGCCTGACGGACAGGTTCGTTCCGAAGCACAATGCGGCTCGAACACCGGGCCTTGCATGGCGATACGCTCATGTTTACCGACCGTCGAATCGAACGGCATCAGCTGCCGTATTTTCTGCGTGTGTTCAACAGCGTCACCGATAAACCCATCGGCTTTCTGGGCAACGTTTCCGAAGACGGGCTGATGCTTATCAGCCAGTTGCCGATGATGATCGGTGCCGAGTTCAAATTGCGTCTGAAGATTCCCGTGGGCGATGGCTGTCAGCAAGTGATCGACCTCACCGCGTGCTGCCTGTGGTGCCATGAAGACGCCACGCCCCAACACTACGACGCCGGTTTCAGCCTGTTCCGCACCCCGCCGGAATACGGGCAACTGGTCGAGGCGTTGAAGCAGTATTTCAGTTTTCAGCCGTTGCCGGCTTCGGCCTGACAAAACAAAAGGGTCATGACCTGCCGCAGGTCATGACCCTTTTTGGTTACGTGCCTATCGCAATCGCCCGCTCGTTATCCAGCGTCTTTTCCGCCAACAACAATCCCATCTCGCTCAACTGATAGATCGCCATCGCCAGATGTCGCGGCTTTTCTTCCAGGCTGTCGGCCAGGTCGAGCAGCAGGATGCTGACCGAAGAAAAGGTTTCGTAGGTCTGGATGGCGATAGCTTCCGGGTTGATGTCTGGATCGACCTTGAACATCTGCATGCCACGATCCACGGAGTTGCGCGGTTTTTCGGGCGAGGGATTGAGGTAAAAGTCGAGGGCTCGATGAGCAGCATCGTGGAGTTTTTTTGAATCGACGGAGGCGTAGGGGGAGACCGGATCGGTTTGATCAGTCTTGTCAGTTGGATCGATATCCGAAGGCGGATTTGGTGTTGCTTTGATCATACCTAACTTCCTAATAAGTTGGGCTGTCACAGCTTCGCGACTAAACGAGAGGGTGGCAGCTGTAAGCAGGTTAGTCGACCGGGGAAGTAGGCTTTTTCCGGCGTGCCGGGGGCACCCTGCTCACAGCCACCATCGAGTGCGGGGATTGGGAATACCCGACTAGACGATGCGTTTGCAAACCTATCTTACCTCGGGCGACTAAACCCGACCGCTGATTGGCAGCGACGGGGATCAAGTTACGGGTCAACGCCAAGGTGCACAAGCCAGCGGATTCGCGCTTACATGTAGGCAAAAGCATCACGTGTTGTAGCCTCAATTCCACCGCTTTTTGATGTCCACGAATAGTGAGAGAACAACAGTTTTGCATTTAGTTTGAGGTTTTTTACACGGGGAGGAGGGGTACTGTAGTCATAGGCAAAGGAAGTTTTTTGAGACGAGCTGTAAGAAAAACTCTAGTCAATGATTGGTTTTAGTGGACACGATCAATAGAGGAAATGCATCGAAAGGTCTTGGAGGTATAGCTGAAAGTTCGAAAGCTTTAGCTGGGGCGTTTTCCTTTCAGCTTGGCCAAACCTTGCTTGATGTAGCCAGCGTTTTCTCCAATTGTAAAAAGTGCTTCTCGGACGTTGTTTCCGGTATCCACCATTCCCTGTGCTTCGATTTGGAGTACCAATTCCATCAGAGCAGCTTCCAAGCCGAGTTGATTCTGATACATCCTTTCCAGCACGTCTGATAGAGAGTATTGATCAGACATTTTTCGACTCCTTTGGCAAAAAAAACAGCATAGCAGTGGCATTTGCGAGTATGAGTTTGCTAGCGATTTCTACTGAGACTGCATCAGCTTGTGATGCTCCGCGCGTGAACTGAGCCAGCTTGTTGCTTAGAGCTTTTGACTTTCGTAATTTTAATCCGGCCCTCCAGTGTGGATCTCACAAGGTGTTAGCAGAGCGCTCCAGATTTTTTCCAGCTCAGATAACGCGAAATTACATCTGTACTTAACTCGCTTGGAGGGACATCTATCACTTGCACTCCTTGGGCATTCAATTTTTCATGGAGCGTTGATCGTACGTTCAGATAATCCACTGTTGCGCAGTATTCAAGCGCTTGCTCAATCGTTTGCACTTGCGAATGCCGTACATCTTCAAGCGTGAATTCACGCAGGCTGGCCACGAGTACTCGATGCTTTTGGCTTAGTTGTCTGACGGCCTTCAGCAATTCCTCATCATCCTTATCCCGCACATTCGTCACCAGCACCACCAGCGCCCGACGCTTCTGCCTCGCCAGCAACTGATTCACCGCCGCCGAATAGTCTGCCGAATGTCGCGTGCTATCCAGATCGTAAGCACCGTTGAGCAACACCTTGAGCTGCCCCGCACCTTTGACTGGCGCCACATAACGCGGCTGATCGCTGGCGAAAGTAAACAGCCCCACCGCATCTCCCTGCCGCAACGCCACATAACTCAACAGCAGACACGCATTCAACGCATGATCGAAATGCGACAGCTCGCCGTCCTGACTTCGCATCTGCCGCCCGCAATCGAGCATGAAAACGATCTGCTGATCCCGCTCGTCCTCGTACTCCCGGGCAATCGGTGTGCGATGGCGGGCGGTGGCTTTCCAGTCGATCTGGCGCAGGCTGTCGCCTTCGCGATACTCCCTCAGTTGATGGAATTCCATCCCCTGGCCAAGACGCTGGCGCTGACGTACGCCGAGCTGGCTGAGCCAGTTGTCCACCGCCAGCAATTGGCCGCCGTAGAGGCGGGCGAAGTCGGGGTAGACGCGGGTGTGGTCGGTGATGTTGATCAGGCGTTTGCCGGACCACAGGCCCAAGGGGCTCGGCAGGTTGAGTTCGCAGACGTCGAAAGTGAAGTGGCCGCGTTTGAGCGGACGCAGGCGATAGCCGATCAGGCTGCGCTGGCCGGGTTGTAGTTCGGTGTCGAGCGGCAGGTTTTCGAAGCTCAAGCCGTCGGGGACGTGGTCGAAAATTTGAATGACCAGTAGCTGATCAAAATCGTGTTCGACTTCCAGCCGGATTTCGCTCCAGCGACCCAGTGCCAGACTGCCGGGCATTTGCCGACGCACGCGGGGCGAGGGCAGGCGCTTGAGGCGTAGCGCGTCCAGCAGGCTCAGTGCAAACAATGCCAGCAACAATCCCCAGTTGATCGACAACAGGCTCGACGGCACCTCGACATCCAGCGCCTGCAACGTGCCCAGCACAATGCCGATGGCCAGCAGGATCGCCAGCCAGATCAACAGCAGGCGCGAGGGTTTCACAGGCGCGGCGCCGGCACTTGGTCGAGCAGTTGCTGGAGCACCTGATCGACTTGCAGCCCTTCGATATCCAGCTCCGGTGCGAGGCGCACCCGGTGACGCAACACCGCCAGTGCGCAGCCCTTGATGTCGTCGGGAATCACGAATTCGCCGCCGCGCAACAGGGCCCGGGCGCGGGCGCAACGCACCAGTGCAATGGAGGCGCGTGGCCCGGCGCCGAGGGTCAGTCCCGGCCAGGTGCGGGTGCTGCGGGCCAGACGCACGGCGTAATCGAGGACCTGATCGTCCAGCGGCAGATCGCTGGCGATGCGTTGCAGGGCTTGCACGTCCTTGGCCTGCAACACGGTGCGCAGCGGTTGCACGTCGAGCATGTCGGCGCGGGTCGAGCGGCAGACCTGACGCACCATGTCCAGCTCCTGCTCGACGTCGGGGTAATCCATGCGCACCTTGAGCATGAAGCGGTCGAGCTCGGCTTCTGGCAGAGGATAGGTGCCTTCCTGTTCGATCGGGTTTTGCGTGGCGAGCACCATGAACGGTTGGGCAATCGGCAGGGCCCGGCCTTCCAGAGTGACCTGACGTTCCTGCATCGCTTCGAGCAGGGCGGCTTGCGTCTTGGCCGGGGCGCGGTTGATCTCGTCGGCGAGCAGCAGGTTGGTGAACAGCGGGCCTTTGCGCAGTTTGAACTGCTCGGTCTGCAGGTCGTAGACCGCGTGGCCGGTGACGTCGCTGGGCATCAGGTCCGGGGTGAACTGGATGCGCGCGAACTCGCCGCCGAAGCACTTCGCCAAGGCTCGGACCAACAAGGTTTTGCCGAGGCCGGGAACGCCTTCGAGCAGTACGTGGCCGCCTGCGATGAGCGCGGTCAGCACGTTGTCGATCACCGGGTTCTGGCCGATCAGCACTTTCTGCAATTCGCCGCGTACCGCTTGCGCCAACTGACTGGCTCGGTGACGTTGCTGGGCCGCGTGGCCGGGCGAGCCGGGTTCGATGTGTTCGGTCATAGCGAGTTCCTCAAGGCTTGCAGGTGGGCGACCTGACGGCAGAATTCGGCGCTGGACATGCGCCGCTTCGGTGCCGGGCTCAGGGCCTGGCTGATGGCACGGGTCGGTTGGCGGGTCAGGCGCGACAGCGCCAGCCATTGTTCGGCGACATTCAATTGGTCGAAACCGGGGTGACGGTGACGGGCGCGGCGCAGGACGTCCTGCTGCAAGGCTTGCAGCAAGGTCTGTTGGCCGTTGTGGCGCAGGATGAAATCGGCGCTGGCGCGCAGGTGTTCCATCAACTGACGACGACCGGCCGGGGCAGGGGCCTGCACTGGCCCGTGGCGCACGCCGACGTGCCACAGCCACAGACCGATCAATGCGAGCAGGGCGACGATGGCTTGCGGGAAGTAGCGCCAGAGCAAGGTCAGCAGACCGTCGTGTTCGGTGTTGTACAGCAGCGTCACGGCGGTGTCAGCGCTGAGGTACCAGAGCAGCCACGCGTTGTCGTGTTGCGCAATCGCCGGGGTTTTCCACAGGTCGGCATCGGTGACCACAGTGATCGTGCCGACGCCGTAGGGCAGTTGCATCATGTGTGTAGCCCGGGCGCTGTTGGCCCAGGACTGAGCGAGGTTTTTCGGGTCGTCGAGGTGGAACGCGGTGTCGAACCCGGCATAGGCGGGAGCGACTTCGTCTTCCAGATAAAGCTTGGTCAGGTTGGGGTGGGGATCTTCGTCGGCATCCGGCGGCGGGTCCTTCAGATCCTTGCTCAGGGATTGGCGCAGTTGCACGCGGTCGAGCAGAAGGTCGTTGCTCTGGCCGGTCTTTTCATCCCAGATCGATTCGGCGACGAACACCAGCCGTCCGCCGGCCCGGGCCCAGTTCAAGACTTGATCGACCTGACGCGGGGTCATGTTCGAGCGGTCGTTGAACAGCAGCAGCGTGTGTTGGCGCGGATCGATCTCGGGCAGCACGGCGAGACTCTCGGCATGACTGACGTCTATCCCGCGACCCCGTAGAAACATCTCCGCCGCCAGATAAGGATTGGCTTGCGCGGCGGGGGAAGGGCCGTGATCGACCACGGCCAGGTAAGGCGTGGCCTTGAGGTACAGATAAACGCCCAGCGCACCGAGCAGGGCGACGATCAGCGCGGCGACCAGCCAGAGTGCGCGCCGGTTCAACGGGCAACTCCATGGCCGAACAGTGACCGCCAGCCATCACACAGTTCCTGTTGCAGGTGCGCCGCCGGCACGCGGTGTCCGTAGGCCATGTTCTGCCAGTGGCCGGTGAGATGACGGCTGTAAGCGAGCAGATCCGGACGCTGCAAGTGTTCGATCCGCGCCAGCACTTCGTTTTCGGTGTCGGCAGGTTTGAGGGTCAGGTTGAAGTCGTGCAGCAGATGACTGAGCAGCGCCCGATACAGCAGACCGAGCGCCGCACGGGGCTGGGTCTGCCAGAGCTGTTCGGCGCTGGCGGCGATGTCGTCGGGCAGGGTCTCCTTGCTCAGGTCGAGGCCAAAGGCTTGCTGTGGCACGGGCCGTTTTATCCGCTCGGGCAATCGTGGGCGACGACTGACGAACGTTTGCAGAAACTCGCGATAGCGCCAGATCAGCCAGCCGAGCGCACCGATCATTACGGCCCACAGCAATACTTCAATCGCCTTGGCCAGCCCGTTGAGGTGTTGACCGTTGAGCCAGCCCAGAAAGGTTTTCAGCCAATGCGGTACCTTGCCGTCCGTGTTTTTTTCGGCGGTGGCGGGGTCTTCGCCAAAGCGGTAACGGGTGACGGTTTCCTTGTTCTTGAAAGGAGGTTGTTCCAGCAAGGCCTTGATGCTGTCGCGGGATGCCTGGCTGGTAAGCGGCTGATTCAGGAGTCGGGGGGCATCCGGGGCGGTGGCAGGGTCGGCGGCCCATGCCGAGTGCACTCCCGGCAGCAGCAGACAAACCACCAGCAGCAAACCGAGTGCACTGCTGTTCAGGCGTTGGCGCAGGCGGCGGAACACCAGTTCGATGTCCCAGGCTTCGAGCTCGGTGCGCCGGTTCAGGTAGAGGCTGAAACCGCAGGCGACGTAGATCGGTTCCCAGATCACCAGTATCAGTGCATAGAAGGCATTGGTCAGATGCTCGAGCCAGCGCCACTGGTGGTCGGTGGCGAAGATCAGGCTTTGCCAGTCCCAGTCGGTTTCAATCTGTTGCGGCAGGAGTAAATAGAACAGCACCATCAGGCCTATCCACAGCGCCGTTTCCAGATGCACGCCAATGATCGTCAGCCACTGTGCGGCACCGGCATTGCGTTGCAACAGCACCCGCAAACGCTGCTGGCGTGCGAGGCCGCCAAGCCCTTCGAGTTGCACCACCGGCATCAGGAAGCTGCGACTGAAGCTCAGGCGTCGCCAGGTCAGGCTCGCCAGCAACTGCGGTTTGAGCAGTTTCGGCCATTGGCGCAATGCCTGTTTCAGCGTAGGCGTTTCGCCGAACAGCGCTTTGGACAGGATGTACAGCGGCAGGCGCTCGTACGCCGGTTTCAGCCACCAGAAGATGAACACCGCGAGCGACGGCGAATCCCAGAACAACAGACTGAGCACCAAGAACAGCGGCAGGGTGACGATGGCCCAACTGGTCATCAACAGACGCCGGTGCTGCTGGCTCATGCGCACACCCAGGTCCATGGCTTCCCAGGTGGTGCGCGGGCGGATCACCACGGTGGCGTCACTCAGGCGCATGGCGGGTCCTTCCGGCGAACAGCAGATACGTCGCCACGCAGAGCCAGAGTCCGATACCGACCAGGTATTTGGTCTGCGGCGTGACCCCGGTGCGTGACGACCAGTAAGCCTCGATAAACGCGGCGATCAACAGAAACAGCATCACCCCGCAGATCAGCAGGATGCTCTGACGCGCCGCGTGTCGCAGGGCCTCGCCGCGCGTCAGGCGTCCCGGTGCAATCAGCGCCCAGCCCAGTTTCAACCCCGCTGCGCCGGCCAGGACAATCGCGCTGAGTTCAAATGCGCCATGGCCGATCACGAAAGACCAGAAGGTCTGACCGAAGCCGATTTCACTCAGGTGCCCGGCCACCGCACCGATGGTCAGACCGTTGTAGAACAGGAAGAACGCACTGCCCAGACCCAGCAGCAAACCGCTGGCGAAGGTCTGAAAGGCGATGCCGATGTTATGCATGATGTAGTAGCCGAACATCACCCAGTTTTCACTGGCGGCGCGCTCGGCCGAGCGCCCGAGGTGGCCGGCGACCGGATCGTACATGCCCTGCATCTCGCGCACCTGCTCGGCGGGGATCAGGTTGTAGATCAATTCGGGATTCAGATACACCAGCACCCCGAAGCCGGCCAGGGTACCGAAGAACAGCAGCCCGGCCACCAACACGAAAGGCCATTGCGCGCGTACCAGCCGGGGGAATCCGGCGAGGATGAAGCTCAGCAGGCTGGCACCGAGCTGTCGGTGGTGGCGGTAAAGCTGTTGATGACCGCGCAACACCTGCTGTTGCAGTGAATCGATGAGAAAACTGCTGTAGCCGCGTTCCTGAGCTAACGCCAGATGCTGGCAGAGTCGGCGATAGGCCTTGGGAAATTCAGCCACCTGCGAAGTGTCCTTGCCGCGTTCCAGACGTTCGAGGACGAGTGTGAAACGCTCCCATTCCGCCTTGTGGCGACTTTCGAAGAGACTTTGCTTCATGTCGGCCCCAACAGGCCGCGAGCGATGCCGTTGAGTTCTCCGACGGCGTTCGTCGCGCTGATGTGCAGCGGCTGGGCGAGCAGTGCAGCGAGCTCATTGACCCGCGCCGTCGATAGTTCACCCTGGCGTTCGGCGAAAGCGAGCAGGGCCCGTTGTTCTGTCAGGGTCAGCGGGATCGGCGAGCGGCGGGGTTCGGCATCGGGCAATTGCGGGCGCTTGAGCGGGCGTTCGCTGTAGATCACCAGTGTGCCGGCAGCGATGTCGCCGAGGCGTTTGAAATTCGGATGTTGCAGGCAACTGATGGCGCCAAGGAAATAGCCGAACGGCATCAAGTCGACAAAACGCAGCAGGTTACGCAGCAAGGATGCCGACCACCCGACCGGCGTGCCATCGTCGTGCACCACCCGCAGGCCCATCCATTGCTTGCCCGGCGAGCGGCCCTGACGCAGCACTTCGAACAACACCATGTACCACCAGCTCACCGCGAACAGCAGCAGTGACCCCAGGCCAATACCGAGTTTGCCCAGTAACGCCAGCAGCATGAACAGCAACCCCATGATCAGCCCGCGCAAACCCAGATCGATGGTGAACGCCACGGCACGCACCATCAGGCCGGCTGGACGCAACGGCAGATCGATGCCTTCAGGTGTTTCGACCTGATACCGCGTGTCCAGTGGCGGGGCCAGCGTTGCTTTCCTTGGCGGTGCTGTGGTCTCGAGCATGGGCTACCTGATGTTGCCGGTTCGGGATGCGAGTGAATCCGATGCTAGCAGTCTCTCGGGGGAAAACGACATAACTATGTCATACGCATCGTTCAACCAAATGTGCCTGAATGATGCCGCGCTGGCCGCGACCGACGTCGAACGCCTAGACTTTGCCGATCTTCAGTTCAGGAACCGCCCGTGACTTCCATCTTCTGGTACGACTACGAAACCACCGGCATCAATCCCCGGAGTGACCGTCCGTTGCAGGTGGCCGGGATTCGCACCGACCACGATCTCAACGAAATCGACGAACCGGTCAATCTTTACTGCCAGCCCAGCGAAGACATCCTGCCGCACCCGGCGGCGTGCGCAATCACCGGTATCACCCCGAGCCGCCTCGCCGAGCAAGGCTTGAGCGAGGCTGATTTCATGACCCGGGTTCACGCCCAGTTATCGGCTCCCGGCACTTGCGGTGCGGGGTACAACACCTTGCGCTTCGACGACGAGATGACTCGCTACAGCCTGTATCGCAACTTTTTCGATCCTTATGCCCGTGAATGGCAGGGCGGTAACAGTCGCTGGGACCTGATCGATGTGGTGCGCGCCGCCTACGCGTTGCGCCCCGATGGTCTGGTCTGGCCGACCGATGACGAAGGCCGGGTGACACTCAAGCTCGAACGCCTGACCGCCGCCAACAATATCGATCATGGCAATGCCCACGAGGCGTTGTCGGACGTGCGCGCCACCATTGCCCTGGCCCGGTTGATCCGCGAGAAGCAACCGAAGCTGTATGACTGGCTGTTTCAGCTGCGCAGCAAGCAGAAGGTGTTGGACCAGATTCGTCTGTTGCAGCCGATGGTGCACATTTCCGGACGCTTTTCGGCGGCGCGCAGTTATGTCGGTGTGGTGGTGCCACTGGCCTGGCATCCGCGTAACAAGAACGCGTTGATTGTCTGCGATCTGCACCTGGACCCGCAGGGCCTGCTCGATCTGGATGCGCAGACATTGCGTCAGCGTCTGTATACCCGTCGTGACGATCTGGCCGAAGGCGAGTTGCCGGTGCCGCTCAAGCTTATTCACATCAACAAGTGCCCGGTGGTGGCGCCGTTGTCGGTGCTGAGAGCTGAAGATCAGCAGCGTTTGGGGCTGGACATGGCGCTGTATCAGGCGCGTGCATTGCGACTAAGTGACGCACAACAAGTTTGGAAAGATAAAGTCGCGGCGATTTATGCAAGCGAAGATTTCACCCCGAGTGAAGATCCCGAACAACAGTTGTACGACGGATTTATCGGTGATCGCGACCGGCGACTATGTGAGCAAGTGAGGACGGCAGATCCTGCTCAATTAGCGCGAGAGCAATGGCCGTTCGATGACGAACGTTTGCCTGAATTGTTGTTTCGATATCGAGCACGTAACTTTCCCGATACGTTGAATTTCGAAGAGCAAGAACGCTGGCAAATCTTTTGTCGGCAGCGCTTGTCCGAGCCTGAATGGGGTGCCCCTAATACCTTGCAATCTTTTACAGAGGCCGCGGAGCAATGGTTGCTTAGTGCCTCGCCATTACAGCGCGAGGTGCTGGTTGAATGGCAGAGTTATGTCCAGGCATTGCGCAAACGTTTGAATCTTTGAAATCGAACATGTCCGTCGCCAGAACGGCGGGCATAAAAAAACGCCAGCGCATGCTGGCGTTTTTTTGTGTCGCGGATGGGTCTGCGACAAGGGTTGCGGCTTAGCCCAGCAGGGTAGCCCAGCCTTCAACCACGTCACCGCCCCACTTGGCTTTCCACTCTTTCAGAGTTTTGTGGTTGCCACCTTTGGTTTCGATGACTTCGCCGTTGTGCGGGTTTTTGTATTGTTTAACTTTGCGAGCACGCTTGGTGCCGGTAGTTTTGGCTGCGCCGCCACGTGGTGCCTTGGTTTTGGACTCTGGATCCAGCAGCGCGATGATGTCGCGCAGGGATTTGGAATATTCGCCCATCAGTGTGCGCAGTTTGCCTTCGAATTCCAGTTCGGCTTGCAGTTTGTCGTCTTGCGACAGGTTCTTCAAACGGGCCTGCAGCTCTTTGATAGCTTCTTCGGTGGCACGATATTCGTTGATCAAGGACATGATTACTACCTTATGTGGGAGTGCGCGATGGCAGGGGACAGTGCGGCAATAATAGTCAGGCTGTTTCATCAAGTAAACATTTAACCGGGGTTTTTATTTGAATTAGTTACGTTGAAAAGCCCGGAATTGAATGTTCAGTTAAATATTGTGATGGAGTCTTCACAGATATTCACACAGGTCTGCACATGCAGGGCTATTGCTACGCCATCATTCTGGCGTTTGCAGGCGTCAAAAAAAATTGCGACGGGCTGCCGTGAGGCTCCGAGGGTCATCAATACTGCAGTTTTCCCGCGCAGTCGCTAGAATGGCCGCCTTTGCGAAGTTCTGGAGTTTCCCCCTCATGCGCACTTTTCGGTTGGTGATTTCTTGCCCGGACCGCGTTGGCATCGTTGCCAAAGTCAGTAACTTTCTGGCGGCCCACAATGGCTGGATCACCGAAGCGAGCCACCACTCGGATAACCAGGTCGGCTGGTTCTTCATGCGTCACGAAATCCGTGCCGATTCCCTGCCATTCGGTATCGAGGTGTTGCGCGAGAAGTTTGCACCGATCGCCGAAGAGTTCTCGATGGACTGGCGCATCACCGACACCGAGCAGAAAAAACGCGTGGTGCTGATGGCCAGCCGTGAATCCCACTGCCTGGCTGACCTGTTGCACCGCTGGCACAGCGATGAACTCGATTGTGAGATCTCCTGCGTGATTTCCAACCACGACGACCTGCGCAGCATGGTCGAGTGGCACGGCATTCCTTATTACCATGTCCCGGTCAATCCGCAGGACAAGCAACCGGCCTTCGACGAAGTGTCGCGCCTGGTCAAGCAGCACGATGCCGAAGTGGTAGTGCTGGCGCGGTACATGCAGATCCTGCCGCCGGACATGTGCCGCGAATACGCACACAAGGTCATCAACATTCACCACAGCTTCCTGCCGTCGTTCGTCGGCGCCAAACCGTATCACCAGGCATCTCTGCGTGGCGTGAAGCTGATCGGCGCAACCTGCCACTATGTGACCGAAGAGCTGGACGCCGGGCCGATCATCGAGCAGGACGTGGTGCGCGTCAGCCACAGCGACAGCATCGAAGACATGGTGCGTTTCGGCCGTGACGTCGAGAAGATGGTGCTGGCCCGTGGTCTGCGTTATCACCTGGAAGACCGCGTGCTGGTGCACGGCAACAAGACCGTGGTGTTCTGATCGAACCTTTCGGTTGAAAAGCAAAGGGCCTGGGCGTTCAATCGCCTCAGGCCCTTTTTTTCGACTTGTTGCAGCCCTGTGAGGAAGCGTTCATGAGCGATCCACTGGACAAAGCCACTTCCAAGGCACCCGCCACCCTCGGCGAGGGCTGCCTGAGCCGCTATGACCCGGATGACCTGAGCCCGGAGGATGGCACGGAGTTTCCCGGCGCTGCCGAACTGTGGGAACAACTCAAGGACGAAGAAGATGACCTCAAGAAGCCTGCCTGACGCTCAGCAGTTTTTTCAGCAACGGCCGGCCCAGCATCAATAGAAACACCGGGCCACCGACCAGCAGATAGAAGTAATACGTCACCACCCGCCAGATCAGGATCGCCGCCGCCGCGGTCGATTTGCCGACCATCGGCGCCAGCAGCGCCGCCGAGGTTAATTCCGCCGCACCGGCACCGCCCGGCAACAGGCTGAATTGCCCCGCACCCAGCGAAAGCATCTGGATCAGAAACGTCCAGGCCCACTGCACGTCCGCCCCCAGCCCGCGCAACGCCAGGTACAGCACGCTGTATCGCAGCGACCAATGCACGCAGGTCAGGACGAACACCTTGATCAGTGTCTGCCACGGCAATTTCAGTGCATCGGTGAAAGCGGCCAGAAAATGCAGCAACTGCCGCGCCCAACGCCGTCGAGTGCGGGGTTCGACGTTCATCCCGGCCAGCAGGCGCCCGCTCAGGCGGATCAAGCGACGGTGATAGCGCGCGACCAGCACGCAACTGAACAGGCCACCGGTCAACGACATCGCACTGACGATCAGCAACCATTCCATACGGTCGCTGAGATGCTGGAACAACGCGTAGATCAGAATTCCAATCAGGGCGCAGAGAAAAAACAGCAGATCGCTCAACTGATCCATCGCAAACACGGCGCTGCCCCGGGCCGGGCGCACGCCGCTGCGGGCCAACAGCGCCATGATCGTCAACGGCCCACCGCTGCCGCCGGGCGTGGCGCACCAGGCAAATTCGGCAGCCATCACCACCCCGAGGCTTTTGACGGGCGTGACCCGGTCACGCTGATCGCCGAGCAACAGCCGCAGACGCAAGGTGTTGATGCCCCAGCACAGCAGAACCATGGCGAACATGATCAATAGCCAGCGCAGCGGAAAGGCCTGCAGGCGCTCCCACGTCTCGCCTCCCCCGAGCAGAACGGGAACTGCCACGGCCACCAGCAGGCCGATCAGCAACAGAATGCCGCGGCTCAAGCGGCACGCTCGGCTTGAGTGCGCTGGCGCGTCAGCCAGTCGATTTTGGTCATGGGCACGCGTCCGTCCGCCAGCAATCGTTCAAGGGTGCGCCACCAGTAATCCCGGGAAAACCGGTGGCGCATGTCCACCGGGTGCAAGCCTAGACGAATCACCGGCGCCTGACGCCAGCGCTGTTCCCGCTGTTCGCTGATGACCTTCGACATGCCGCGACGCCAGGCACTGCGTGCGCTCCAGACCAGTCCCGGGGCTTCGACCGCGGTGAACTCCGGCAAGTGATAAAGATGCTGCGGGTCGCTGGTGTAGCGCAGCGGCAATTCGCGCAGTGCCTGGCGCGTGCCGGCGCTCATCAACCAGGCGGGGGCGACGAAACCGTGCAGCGGCCAGTCGTGGCGCCGAAACAGATCGATGCCCGGGCGCAGGCGGGCGAGGGCGGCTTCCCGGGACAGCTGATAGAACTCGCCTTCATGGGTGTAGACCCGGCGCATGAACCAGTCGCGCGCCGTGCGCGGGCTGGGCTCGGTATCTTCATGAAAGTGGCCGTGCAGGGCCAGTTCATCACCGCGTGCGACGCGCTCGTCGAGCATTCGACAAAACGCTGGATGGCCTTCAAGTGCCTCGCGTCGATGGAAGTCCGGAACCACCAGCCACGTCATCGGGACATTGCCCAACCGGTCAACGGCTTCGACGAAGGCTCGATAATCGGCCCACGTGGAGGGCGCCACGTCATGCAGCACCAGCATCAGCGCCGGACGCTCGTGAGATTCAGCCATTGGCCACCCGTGGAACCGAATCGCCGAGTACGGCGTGATAATGCCCCAGCAGGCTGTCGACGACCGTGTCCCAGGCGTAATGCCGTTCGGCATGCTGGCGTGCCTGTTGCCCGAGTACGCCAGTCCCGCGACTGAACAGTTCGCGCACGGCATTGGCCATGGCTTGCGCATTGTTCGGCGCGCAGAGCAGGCCGCAGGATTCGCTGACGATTTCCTCGAACGCCCCGGCCGCCACCGCCACCACCGGGATGCCGCAGGCCATCGCCTCCAGAATCACCAGACCGAAGGTTTCCTGATCGCCGGCGTGGATCAGCGCGTCGGCACTGGCCATCAGCCGCGCGACCTGCGCGGCCGGGCAGAACCGGTCGATCACGCTGACGTTGTCCGGGACGGACGCCGGCATCGACGAGCCGACCAGCAACAGGTGATAACGCGGGCCCAGGCGTTTCATGCAATCGAGCAGCACCGGCAGGTTTTTCTCCTTGGAACCGCGACCGGCAAAGATCAGCAGGCGCGTGTCCTCGGCAATCCCCAGCTCGCTGCGTAACCCGGTATCGCGGGCATCCGGGTGGAAGGTGTGCAGGTCAACGCCCAGCGGTTGCACGAAGACGTTGCGCACGCCCAGCCCGCTGAGCTTGTCGGCCATTACCTGGCTGGGCGCCAGCACCCGGTCGAAATTGCCGTACAACTTGCGCACATACGCGTCGACATTCGGCGTGACCCAGTGGCCCATGCGGTTGCCCACCAGCAGCGGCAGGTCGGAGTGATAGAAGCCGATCACCGGCACGTCCAGTTGCCGGCGCGCGTCGAGCGCAGCCCAGGCGGTGAGGTACGGGTCGCCGACTTCGATCAGATCGGGTTGCAGATCCTGCAAAACGTTTCGCCAAGGGGCCAGGCGCAGGGGAAAACGATAGCCTTTGCCGAATGGCAGGGCAGGGGCGGGAACTGTATAAACGCCGTCAGACTCACCAAAATCCGCCCCGGGGATCAGCAGGCTGTGGCGGATGCCGGGCTTGACCCCCAGCCGACGGTGCTTGGCATCCAGATAGGTGCGCACGCCGCCGCTGGCCGGGGCGTAGAACATGGTGATGTCAGCGATATGCACGGTGAACGTCCCTCCGCGTTGATCTCCCTTGGTTGACCTTTATCAAGAATAGATGTTCGGTCGGGGTTTCGCGGTGGGGTGCAAGGCCGGTTTCGGAGGGATTGTCGGTCGTCTTCGTCGGATAGTTGTGAACGACGAAGACGACCGGCAGAACGGCGTTAAATCCGGAAGCTGCCAACCAGTTGCTTCAAGCGCGAAGCCTGCTGCTCCAGATCCGAGCAGGCACGCAACGTCGCCTGCAAGTTCTCGACACCTTCCTGGTTCAGCGTATTGATCTCGGTGATATCCACGTTGATCGACTCGACCACGGCGGTCTGTTCCTCGGTCGCGGTGGCGACCGACTGGTTCATGCCGTCGATCTCGCCGATGCGCTGGGTCACGCTGTTCAGGCGTTCACCGGCGAGGTTGGCGATTTCCACGCTGTCCTGGCTGTGGCGCTGGCTGTCGCTCATGGTGCTGACGGACTCACGGGCACCGACCTGCAGCTCCTCGATCATGGTCTGCACTTGTTGCGCCGATTCCTGGGTGCGGTGGGCGAGGTTGCGAACTTCATCAGCCACCACCGCGAAACCGCGACCGGCCTCGCCAGCCCGTGCGGCTTCGATGGCTGCGTTGAGCGCCAGCAGGTTGGTCTGCTGGGAGATGCTGGTGATCACTTCCAGGATCTGGCCGATGTTCACGGTTTTGCTGTTCAGCGATTCGATGTTGCTGCTCGACGCGCTGAGCATGCTCGACAGTTGATTCATCGCCTTGATGCTGCGATCCACCACTTGCTGGCCGTCTTCTGCCAAACCACGGGCGTCGCTGGCCTGGGTCGAAGCCTGTGCGGCGTTGCGGGCGATTTCCTGAGCGGCGGCACCGAGCTGGTTGATCGCAGCGGCCACACTATTGGTGCGCGAGGCTTGCTGGTCGGAGTTGTACATCGACGAGTTCGAGGCTGCGACCACGCGCAGGGCGACTTCGTTGACCTGGCCGGTGGCAGACGACACTTCGCGGATCGAGCCGTGGATACGCTCGACGAAACGGTTGAACGCGGTGCCGAGTACGCCGAATTCATCCTGGTTCTGGATGGTCAGGCGCTTGGTCAGGTCGCCTTCGCCGTCGGCGATGTCCTCCATGGCGCGGGTCATCACGTGCAGCGGCTGGATCAGGATACGGATCAACATGCCGAGCAGGGCGATGATGATCGCCACCGCAATCACGGTCGCAATCACGGCCGAGGTGCGGAATTGGCTGAGCATCGAGAAGGCTTTGTCCTTGTCCACCGACAGCCCGATGTACCAGTTCACCGACGGCAGGCCCTTGATCGGGGTGAAGGTGACGATGCGGGTCTTGCCGTCGACGGTGACTTCACTGAAGTCGCTGCTGATGCGCGGGGTGTCCTGTGGGTAGGCTTCCTTGAGCGACTTCATCACCAGGGCCTTGTCCGGGTGCACCAGGATCTTGCCGTCGGCGCTGACCAGGAACGCGTAGCCCATGCCGGAGAAATCCCGGGCGCTGAGGGTGTCGATCAGGGTTTGCAGGCTCAGGTCGCCGCCCACCACGCCGACGCTCTGACCGGCCTTTTTCGCGGCAGTGGCGATGGAAATGATGGTCTGGCCGGTCGCCGCGTCGATGTACGGTTCGGTCAGGGTCGAGGTGCTGCTGCTTTCCGCGCCTTTATACCAAGGGCGGACCCGTGGATCGAAACCGTCCGGCATCTTCGCATCCGGACGAATGGTGAAGTGGCCGGTGGCGTCGCCGAGGTACGAAGCCATGAACGTCGATGTCAGGGCTTTCTGTTCCAGCAGGCTCGCGACCGCGGCAGGCTCGGGGTTGATGGCGATGTTTTGGGCTGCGTTTTCGATCAGCAGGATTCGCCCGCTGAGCCAGGTCTGGATGTTGTCGGCAGTGACTTCGCCCATCTCGTTGAGGTAGTTGTTCAGGTCATCGCGGATCGCGTTGCGCTGCAGCCAATCGTTGTACAGCGTGAACGAGGCGAAGGCGGCAATGACGATGAGGGCGGCGGCAAGCAAAATTTTATGGCTGAAACGTAGATTTTTGTTCATGGCTTGGGGTTCCGCTAAGGTCTTAATGTCCAGGGCGTGCTTTTATAAAGGCGCGCAAAATGGGCAGGTGTGAAGGCTGAGTGATATTTCCGTCTCTCCTTAGGGAAATCACGGACCGGACTTTTGATCCGGTCTCTCACTTCTCTCTATCGGCCATGCTCGACAAAGATTAACTATTGGGTGACCAAATGCCTGACTCTTCGCAACTCATTATCGGGGCCGATCTCGCCGGGCAACCGATCGCCCAGGCGATGCGCCTGGCCAACCGTCACGGACTGGTGGCCGGCGCGACCGGCACCGGCAAGACCGTCACCCTGCAACGGCTGGCTGAAGCGTTCAGTGACGCCGGGGTCGCGGTGTTCGCGGCCGACATCAAGGGTGACCTGTGCGGCCTCGGTGCTGTCGGCAATCCTCAGGGCAAGGTCGCCGAACGCATCGCCGGCATGCAGTGGCTCAACTACAAGCCTCAGGCTTATCCCGTGACCTTGTGGGACATTCACGGCGAGTCCGGTCATCCGCTGCGCACCACGCTGAGCGAAATGGGGCCGCTGCTGATCGGCGCCTTGCTGGAATTGACCGACAGCCAGCAGTCGGCGCTGTACGCGGCGTTCAAGGTCGCCGACCGCGAAGGCCTGTTGCTGCTGGATCTGAAAGACCTGAAAGCGCTTCTCAACCACCTCAAGGACAACCCGCAGCTGCTCGGCGAAGACGCCGCGTTGTTCACCACCGGTTCCAGCCAGGCGCTGTTACGGCGTCTGGCCATCCTGGAGCAGCAGGGCGCCGAAGCCTTGTTCGGTGAGCCGGCACTGCAACTGGAAGACATTCTTCAACCGGCCGCTGACGGTCGCGGACGGATTCATTTGCTCGATGCCAGTCGTCTGGTGCATGAAGCGCCGAAGGTCTACGCGACGTTCCTGCTCTGGTTGCTGGCCGAGCTGTTCGAGCAACTGCCGGAACGTGGCGATGCCGATAAACCGCTGCTGGCGCTGTTCTTCGACGAAGCGCACTTGTTGTTCGGTGATACGCCAAAAGCCTTGCAGGAACGTCTGGAACAAGTGGTGCGGCTGATCCGTTCCAAGGGCGTCGGGGTGTATTTCGTCACTCAGTCGCCGGGCGACCTGCCGGACGATGTGCTGGCGCAACTGGGCCTGCGGGTCCAGCACGGTCTGCGCGCATTCACCGCAAAGGAACAGAAATCCCTGCGGGCGGTGGCGGACGGTTTTCGGCCGAATCCGGCGTTCGATACGTTGTCGGTATTGACTGAGCTTGGGATCGGCGAGGCGCTGGTCGGCACCCTGCAGGAAAAAGGCACGCCGGAAATGGTCCAGCGGGTGTTGGTAGCGCCGCCGCAATCGCGGATCGGGCCGTTGACCGAGACCGAACGCACGATGCTGATTGCCGGGTCGCCGTTCAAGGGGCGTTATGACAAGCCGATCGACCGGGAGTCGGCTTATGAAATTCTCACCGGACGCAAGAACCTGGGGCCTGAAGCCGAGGCGATACCTGGCAAACCTGCAGCGGAGGAACCAAGTCTGGCGGACAAGGCCGGGGAGTTTCTCGGTACTGCCGCAGGGCAGGCATTGAAGTCGGCGATGCGTCAGGCGGCGAACCAGTTGGGCCGGCAGTTGGTGCGGGGATTAATGGGATCGTTGCTCGGAGGCAGCAAGCGCCGCTAAGAACTGTTGCGGGCGGGCCAGGGTCAGGATTTGGCCTTGGCGTGCGCTGCCAGACGCTCCAGCGCCGCCCGCAGGCTCGGATCGCTGATCCCGTCGGCGGTGGATTGAATGGTCGCCGCGGCATCCGTCGACAGATCCATCGTGTGTCCGGCTGCTCTGGGCTGGATGACGGGCGGTCGCACCGAGAACTTGATCCGCGTCAGGCCGGCGAACTCGTCGAACATCTGCAATTGCCGCAGCAGGCGTTTTTGCTGGTAGCGCAGACGTGTGGCCCAATGACCATCGGTGACCACCAGCGACAGTTCGCCTTCGCGCCACTTGGCCACATGGCAGTGCTCGCGGGCGGCGGGTTGCAGCTGGCTGTCGAGCAGACGCTGCAGATGGGCCAGGCGTTGAGCATGGCCGAGGATGGCTTTCAACGGCCTGGCTTCGCGTAGCAGAACGGCGGGCGCTCTGGCTGTAAGAGGGCGAAATGCCATGATCCAACACCTGAAGTTACAGAGGCGCCATGGTAGCAGATAGCACCCATTTCACTCGCCCATTGCTTTTGTCCCTGCTTTGCCCATTAAATCAACGACTAACTTCTGCCTCCAACGGCTTGAAGTTGAGCAAAACGCCCCTATTTTAAGTGAGCCCCGTCAAAGCGCAGTGCCAGCATCGTGGAATATCGCCACTTTCCTCACCACCGTTTCCGGGTAGAATGCTCGTTCGCATGCGGCCATGAGGGCTGCACGGGCGACTCACGGGGCCGCCCTCCATCCCTTTAGTGTGGAAGATCCTGCCGATATGTTTGCGCCTTTGTTAAAGAAACTTTTTGGAAGCAAGAACGAGCGTGAAGTCAAACGCATGCTCAAGACGGTGCAGCTCGTCAATGCCTTCGAAGAGAAGATGGTCGCTCTTTCGGACGATCAACTGCGCGCCAAGACTGCCGAGTTCAAGGACCGTATCGCCAAAGGGGAAACCCTCGACAAGCTGTTGCCCGAAGCGTTTGCGGTCGCCCGCGAAGCCGGCAAGCGCGTCATGGGCATGCGTCACTTTGACGTTCAGTTGATCGGCGGCATGACCTTGCACGAAGGCAAGATCGCCGAAATGCGTACCGGTGAAGGCAAGACCCTGGTGGGTACACTGGGCGTTTACCTCAACGCGCTGTCCGGCAAGGGCGTGCACGTTGTGACCGTGAACGACTACCTGGCCCGCCGTGACGCCAACTGGATGCGCCCGCTGTATGAATTCCTCGGCCTGAGCGTCGGCATCGTGACGCCGTTCCAGCCGCCGGAAGAGAAACGCGCCGCCTACGCTGCCGACATCACTTACGGCACCAACAACGAATTCGGGTTCGACTACCTGCGCGACAACATGGCGTTCAGCATGGAAGAGAAATTCCAGCGCGAACTCAACTTTGCCGTGATCGACGAAGTCGACTCCATCCTCATCGACGAAGCACGTACTCCGTTGATCATTTCCGGTCAGGCCGAGGACAGCTCCAAGCTGTACATCGAGATCAACAAACTGATCCCGAAACTCAAGCTGCACGTTGAAGAAGTCGAAGGCGAAGTCACCCAGGAAGGTCACTTCACCGTCGACGAGAAGACCCGTCAGGTCGAACTCAACGAAGCCGGTCACCAGTTCATCGAAGACCAGCTAACCAGCATCGGTCTGCTGGCCGAGGGCGAGAGCCTGTACTCGGCGCACAACCTGAGCCTGCTGACTCACGTCTACGCCGGCCTGCGTGCACACAAACTGTTCAACCGCAACGTCGAATACATCGTGCAGGACGGTCAGGTCGTACTGGTCGACGAACACACCGGTCGTACCATGCCGGGTCGTCGACTGTCCGAAGGCCTGCACCAGGCCATTGAAGCCAAGGAAAACCTGAACATCCAGGCCGAAAGCCAGACCCTGGCATCGACCACGTTCCAGAACTACTTCCGTCTGTACGAAAAACTGTCCGGCATGACCGGTACTGCGGACACCGAAGCGTTCGAATTCCATCAGATCTATGGTCTGCAGGTCGTCGTCATCCCGACCAACAAACCGTTGGCCCGTAAGGATTACAACGACCTGGTGTTCCTGACCGCCGAAGAGAAGTACGCGGCAATCGTCAACGACATCAAGGAAAGCATGGCCGCCGGCCGTCCGGTGCTGGTGGGTACTGCGACCATCGAAACCTCCGAGCACATGTCCGCATTGCTCGTGAAGGAAGGCATCGAACACAAGGTTCTGAACGCCAAGTTCCACGAAAAAGAAGCTGAAATCATTGCGCAGGCGGGTCGTCCGGGTGCACTGACCATCGCTACCAACATGGCTGGTCGTGGTACCGACATCCTGTTGGGCGGCAACTGGGAAGTGGAAGTGGCGTCGCTGGAAAACCCGACCCCTGAGCAGATCGCCCAGATCAAGGCCGACTGGCAGAAGCGTCACCAGCAAGTGCTGGAGTCCGGCGGTCTGCAGGTGATCGCGTCCGAGCGTCACGAGTCCCGTCGTATCGATAACCAGTTGCGTGGCCGTGCCGGCCGTCAGGGTGATGCCGGTTCCAGCCGCTTCTATCTGTCGCTGGAAGACAGCCTGATGCGCATCTTCGCCTCCGACCGGGTGAAGAACTTCATGAAGGCCCTGGGCATGCAGCCTGGCGAAGCGATCGAGCACCGCATGGTGACCAACGCCATCGAAAAGGCCCAGCGCAAGGTTGAAGGTCGCAACTTCGACATTCGTAAACAACTGCTGGAGTTCGATGACGTCAACAACGAGCAGCGTAAAGTGATCTATCACATGCGCAACACGTTGCTGGCCGCAGACAACATCGGCGAAACCATCGCTGATTTCCGTCAGGACGTCCTGAACGCCACCGTCAGTGCGCATATTCCGCCACAATCGCTGCCTGAGCAGTGGGACGTGGCCGGTCTGGAAGCCGCGATTGCCAGCGACTTCGGCGTGAAGCTGCCGATCCAGCAATGGCTCGACGAAGACGATCACCTGTACGAAGAAACCCTGCGCGAGAAGCTGATGAACGAGCTGATCGCCGCGTACAACGAAAAAGAAGACCAGGCCGGTGCCGACGCACTGCGCTCCTTCGAGAAGCAAATCGTGCTGCGCGTGCTGGACGACCTGTGGAAAGACCACCTGTCGACCATGGATCACCTGCGTCACGGCATCCATCTGCGTGGTTATGCGCAGAAGAACCCGAAGCAGGAATACAAGCGCGAGTCCTTCACGCTGTTCTCCGAGCTGCTGGATTCGATCAAGCGCGACTCGATCCGTGTGCTGTCGCACGTTCAGGTTCGCCGCGAAGATCCGGCCGAGGAAGAGGCGCGTCTGCGTCAGGAAGCCGAGGCACTGGCCGCTCGCATGCAGTTCGAACACGCCGAAGCCCCGGGGCTGGAGCAGCCGGAAGCACTGGTCGGTGAAGAGGTCGATGTGGCCCTGGCCACCGCACCGGTTCGCAACGAGCAGAAGCTGGGCCGCAACGAACTGTGCTACTGCGGTTCGGGCAAGAAATTCAAGCATTGCCACGGGCAGATCCAGTAAAACCCGTTTCAATCGCTGAAATACCCGCGCCGCGACCGGCACCAGCCGTCGCGGCGTTTTGCCATTTACACCACCGCCACTACGCTTGGCGGTGCTGACATCATTGAGTAAGGAGCGCATTCATGGCTGTTGGTCTTGGTCCTTTGCCAACGTTGCACCCGGTTGCCGGTTTTGAACTCGGTATCGCTTCGGCCGGCATCAAGCGCCCTGGGCGCAAGGATGTCGTCGTGATGCGTTGCGCCGAAGGTTCGACCGTGGCGGGCGTGTTCACGTTGAACGCTTTCTGTGCAGCACCGGTTATCCTGGCCAAGAAACGCGTGCAGAACGCTGTGCGCTACCTGTTGACCAACACCGGCAATGCCAACGCCGGCACCGGCGAGCCGGGCCTGGCTGCCGCCGAGCGCACCACCGCCAAACTGGCGGAACTGACCGGCGTCGATGCCAGCCAGATCCTGCCGTACTCCACCGGCGTGATTGGTGAGCCGCTGCCGGTCGAGAAAATTGAAGGCGCCTTGCAGGCCGCGCTGGACGATCTGTCGGAAAACAACTGGGAAGCCGCCGCCACCGGCATCATGACCACCGACACCTTGCCAAAGGGTGCCAGCCGCCAGTTCCAGCATGACGGCGTGACCATCACCGTCACCGGCATCAGCAAGGGCGCGGGCATGATTCGTCCGAACATGGCCACCATGCTTGGCTACATCGCCACCGACGCCAAAGTCTCCCGCGACGTGCTGCACAACCTGATGCTGGACGGCGCCAACAAATCGTTCAACCGCATCACTATCGACGGCGACACCTCGACCAACGACTGCTGCATGCTGATTGCCACCGGCAAGGCTGCGCTGCCGGAAATCACCCGTGCCGAAGGCGAGCTTTTCGCCAAGCTGAAACAGGCCGTGTTCGAAGTGTGCATGGACGTGGCCCAGGCCATCGTGCGAGACGGCGAAGGCGCGACCAAGTTCGTGACCGTTGAAGTCAACGGCGGCAGCAATCACCAGGAATGCCTGGACGTCGGTTACACCGTGGCCCACTCGCCGCTGATCAAGACTGCACTGTTCGCCTCCGACCCGAACTGGGGCCGTATCCTCGCCGCTGTCGGTCGTGCCGGCGTGCCGGATCTGGACGTAAGCAAGATCGACGTGTTCCTCGGTGAAGTGTGTATCGCCAGCCGTGGCGCCCGCGCCGCGACTTACACCGAAGCCCAGGGTTCGGCAGTGATGCAGCAGGAAGAAATCACCATCCGTATCGAACTGGGTCGCGGCGATTGCAGCGAAACCATCTGGACCACCGACCTGTCCCACGAGTACGTGAAGATCAACGCCGAATACCGCACATGATCTGAAACAGGGAGTGGGCGACTGGCCTCTTCGCGGGCAAGCCCGCTCCCACAGGATTCGACGGTGTACACAAGCTTTGTGCCCGACAACAATCACTGTGGGAGCGGGCTTGCCCGCGAAGACGGCAGATCAGACGCTACGAGTCTGAAACTGATTCTCTGACGAAAAGGCACCTCAATCATGAGCCTTCACCTGATCATCGGCGACAAACTGCTTTCCTCCTGGTCCCTGCGCGCGGCGCTGGCGCTTGAACTGACCGGCGCGCCCTACACCGAAGAACTGGTCAAACTCGGCAAGCCCGACACCCGCGAGCGGCTGCTGGCGCATTCGCCGACCGGCAAGGTGCCGCTGCTGACCACCGCACGAGGCACCATCGCCGACTCCCTGGCGATTGCCGAATACCTGGCCGAGCAGTTTCCTTCCGAGCAACTCTGGCCGAGTGATATCGCTGCTCGTGCCCAGGCACGTTCTGCCTGCGCGCAGATGCACAGCGGCTTCTTTGCCATGCGCAATCACATGCCGTTCAACCTGAGCCACGACGCACCGCTCAATCCGGTACCGCCGGAAGTGAAGGTCGATGTCGAGCGCATGCTTGCGCTGTGGGCCGAATGCCGTGCGGCGGCGACCGAGGCCGGGCCGTTTCTGTTTGGTCGGGTGTCGCTGGCCGATGCGTTCTTCGCACCGATTGCCGTACGTCTGCGCACCTATCAGGTGAAGCTGCCGGCCGAAGATGAAGCCTATGTTGAAACCGTCTACCAATGGCCGGCCTTCAAGGCCTGGCAAAAGGCTGGACTGGAGGAATTGCAGTCGTGAAACGTGTACACGTCGCCGCCGCCGTCATTCGTGACGGCAGCGGCAAGATTCTGATCGCCCGCCGGGCTGACACTCAGCATCAGGGTGGTCTCTGGGAGTTTCCCGGTGGCAAGGTCGAAGCCGAAGAGTCGGTGCAGACCGCGCTGGCCCGTGAGCTGCACGAAGAACTGGGCATTGTCGTCGGCGCCGCTCGCCCGATGATCAAGGTTCGTCATGATTACCCGGACAAGCAGGTGTTGCTGGATGTTTGGGAAGTCTCAAGCTTCACCGGCGAACCCCACGGCGCCGAAGGCCAGCCATTGGCCTGGGTGTCGGCCAGGGAACTGACGAACTACGAGTTCCCGGCGGCCAACCAGCCGATCGTGGCGGCGGCACGTCTGCCAGCTGAATACCTGATTACCCCGGAAGACCTGGAAGCCCCGGCCTTGCTGCGCGGTATCCAGAAAGCGATTGCCGGTGGCATCAAGCTGATCCAGCTGCGTGCGCCCAATGGTTATGACCCGAAGTACCGCGATCTGGCGGTGGACGCTGTGGGCCTGTGTGCCGGCAAGGCACAGTTGATGATCAAGGGCCCGTTTGAATGGCTGGGCGATTTCCCGTCCGCCGGTTGGCACATCACCTCGGCGCAACTGCGCAAGTACGCGGCAGCGGGGCGTCCGCTACCGGCGGAGCGCTGGCTGGCAGCGTCCTGCCACGATGCTGAAGAACTGGCGCTGGCCGAGCAGATGGGCGTGGATTTCGTCACCCTGTCGCCGGTGCAGCCGACCCTGACTCATCCGGATGCGCAGCCGCTGGGCTGGGAACAGGCTTCGACACTGATCGAAGGCTTCAGCAAACCGGTATTTCTGTTGGGTGGCGTCGGCCCTGCGGAGCGCGAGAAAGCGTGGAATGCCGGGGCTCAGGGCGTGGCGGGGATTCGGGCGTTCTGGCCTGAGGCCTGAATGGGCATCCGATCACTCCCGCGCCAGGCGTGGGAGTGATCAGTTTTCGGGTTTTGCCGCCGGTTGCCACAGAATTTCAGCAATGCCCTGGCGCCGCGCAATCAGCCTCGCTGCTACAAACAACAAATCCGACAAGCGATTGATATACGCCAGGCCAACCCCGGCCAACGGTTCGATCGCATTCAAATGCTGACAACGTCGCTCGGCACTGCGCGCCAGGCTGCGGCAGACATGAGCCTGGGCAATCAGCATCGAACCGCCGGGCAGAATGAAGTTCTCCAGCGGCCCCAATTCCTCGTTCCACACATCGATGGCGGCTTCCAGCCGTTCGATTTCTGCGGTGTTCAGCGCCTGATATTCCGGCATCGCCAGCTCGCCACCCAGGTCGAACAGTCGATGTTGGCAGGGCGCCAACACGTCGATCAATTCACTGAGTCCGGGGCAGTTTTCGCATTCGGCGAGCAACCCGGCCAGCAGTACGCCGACCTGACTGTTCAGGGTGTCAACCTCGCCAATGGCCTCGATGCGCGGATGATCCTTGGGGACGCGGCGACCATCGCCGAGGCCGGTTTCGCCTTTGTCGCCGGTGCGGGTGTAGATCTTCGACAAGCGAAAGCCCATGGTTTACCTCGGTATTTGATTGGTTTCGGCGGCGATGGGTGTCGGTTGCGCGAGCGGCAGGCGCAGGGTGAAGCAGGTGCCTTGCCCCGGTGCCGACTGCACTTCCATCTGCCCTTTGTGATTGTTGGTGATGATGAAGTACGACACCGACAGTCCGAGCCCCGTGCCCTGGCCGATTTCCTTGGTGGTGAAGAACGGCTCGAAGGTGCGTTTGCGCACGTTCTCGCTCATGCCGATGCCGTTGTCTTCGACCTGGATTTCGGCCCATGGCGGATTGAGTCTGGTGCGCAGGATGATTCGCCCCGGCTCGCTGTCGTCTTCGCGCAGGTGAATCGCCTGCGCGGCGTTTTTCAGCAGGTTGAGCAGCACTTGTTCCAGCTCGTTGGCGGTGCCCGGAACCGGTCCCAGCGCCGGGTCGAACTGACGGATGATTGCCTGGCCCTTGAAGTCGAAGCCGATGGCCAGGTCGAAGTCGTTACCGGCGATTTCCACGGCTTGATCGATCAGCGCCGGCAGGTCGCACGGTGCCATCTGCCGGGTGCTGCGGCGGCTGAAACTGAGCATGTGGGTGACGATCTTTGCCGCCCGGGCCCCGGCCTGCTGGATACCGTCGAGCAGTTGCGGGACTTCCCGGCCTTGCAGATAACGGTTCACGGTTTCCAGCTCGATGCCCAGTTGTTCGGCCTGTTCAAGGTTTTTCGGCAGGTCGGGCGACAGACGCCGGCGAATGTTCTGCACGTTGTGCAGGATCGCGCCCAGCGGGTTGTTGATTTCGTGGGCCATGCCGGCCGCGAGGCCGCCGACCGAGAGCATTTTTTCCGACTGCACCATCATGTCCTCCAGTGACAGGCGCTGGGTGATGTCGTCGATACGGATCACCACACCGCGCCCGGCACCGCCCATCAGCGGGTAGAAGGTCAGGGCGTAATGTTTGGGCTCGTCGTCCTTGAACCAGGTCACCCGCTCGATTTTCGCCACGGTGTGTTGTTCGACGGTCTGCTTGAGCTGCGGCAGGAATGGCTTGAGCGGTTCAAACGCGAGGAAGATCGGCTGATTCAGTGCTTCGTCCAGCCGGGTACCGGAGAGGGCGCTGGCTTCCTGGTTCCATTGCGTGACGTAGAGCTGCTCGTCGAGGGCGATCAGCGCCGAAGGCATGGAGTCGATGATGCTGTTGAGGTAGTTCTGGAAACCGGTGAGTTTCTTCTCGATCTTGCTGCGCACCTGGACTTCCAGCTCCAGTTTGCGGTTGGTGTGGCGGGTTTCTTCGGCCAGCCCCTGAGCCTGATCGTAAGCGGCTTGCGAGTCATCGCGGGCGCGCTTGAGCTGCTGCTCCCGCGCCTCGATGCGTGAAAGCATGGTGTTGAAGGCCTCGGCCAGACTGCCGATTTCGTCGTGGTTGCCACGGGAAGCGCGCAGGGCGTAGTTCTCCTCGCGAGTCACCTGGCGGGACAGCTCTTCGAGTTCGTGGATTGGCCGGGTGATCAGGCGTTTGATCTGCCGGGCAATCACCAGCCACAACAGCACGCTGAAGATCAGGATCCCCAGGCTCGCCGTCAGGGTACCGGTGTAGAACGCCATCGGCAGTTCGCTGCTGGCCACCAACAGCAGATGACCCGGCGCAGTGCCGGGACGGGGCAGGGTGATCAATTGATTGCTGCGAAACTCGGTGAGTTGCCAGGCTTCGATGTGCCGGTAGCGCTCCGGCAGATTGAGCTTGTCGCCGCGTTGCACCTGCGCGATGCGGTCGCCCTTGCCGTCATACAGGGCGGCCGCCCGCAGCGGCGAGTAGCTGTCGAGCTCCTTGAGCAGGCGTTCGGCGCTCTGCGGTGATTGCAGCGCTTCGGCGATCAGGCTCGGGTTCGCCACCAGACGGCCAATGGTCTGCAGCGCCTGGGGCGCCATGCTTTCCTGGGAAATGTAATAGGCGGCGCTGATGAAGGTCAGGTTGGCGACCAGTAACACGGTGGTCAACAGCACCAGCAGGGCGGCCAGCAGTTTCTGGCCGACCGGCAGGTTTTCGAGGCGCTGGCGCAATGGCATCGGGCTTATCGCAACAAAGGAACAAGTGGGCAGCGTAGCCGCTGCTCAGGCGACGGGCAATCCGAGACTGTGCAGATGGGCTGTCAGCCGTTGCTGCAATTGTTTGAGATGCGGCAGGTTCAACTGATGGCGCTCTGCAACCTTGCAGGCATGTCCGAGCAGATAGCTGATTTCTGTGCGGCGTTTATTGGCCACGTCCTGATACATGGAGGAGAAATTCGCCGCCGTGGCCTGGATCACCCGTTCGACTTCCTGTTGCAGGTTGTCCGCCGCCGCAGGCTGGCCGCAACGTTCGAGCAACTCGGTCAGCTCGGCGCACAAGGTGGCAACTTCGCAGTGGTGTTCCTGCAATCCGCCGTTGCGGCAGTCGTGCAACACCGTCAGCGGATTGATCGCACAGTTGAGCGCCAGTTTTCGCCAAAGACGCGTGAGGATATCGGCGCTCCATTCATGGGGGATCCTGGCCATCTCCAGATCGTCGAGCCAGAACGGTGCCACGGGATGGCCAGCATCGCCGAGCCAGGTGTAACCGTGGCCGGCGAACACCACGCGCCAGTCTCCGTCGCGAAACGCGCCTTCGGTGCTGGAGGCGCTGATGCAGCGGGCCTGCGGGACTTGCGCGGCCACCGCTTCCTGGCTGCCGAGGCCGTTTTGCAGAAGAATCAGTTCTGCGTCCGGTGCCAGACGATGAGCGACACCGGCCACGGCGCTTTCGGCATCGTAGGCCTTGCACGCCACCAGCAGGCGACGGATCGGTCCGGGGCTGTCCGGCGTTTCGCCGGGGATGGCATAACTGCTGGCCACGCCTTGTTCCACCAGGGTCAGGCCGCCCGCCGTCGCATAGTCATGCAAGCGGTCGATATCGCGCAGGATCAGCCGGACCGGCAATCCGGCCCGGGCCAGGCGTGTGGCCCAGAGGGTGCCGAGACTTCCGGCGCCGAGGATGTGCCAGGGGGTGGACATCAGTTTTTCACTCGGTAAGGTACAGGCATGCAAGGCTCGCCGTGTCGGTGGGAAAAGACCCGTTATAATGAGCCCGATTTTAACCGCAAGCCAAGCGCGCCGCGTCCTGAACGAGCGCGCCTTTTTATTGGAGAGATTACATGCCGTCGTTCGACGTGGTATCCGAACTGGACAAACACGAACTCACCAACGCGGTCGAGAACGCCGTGAAGGAACTCGATCGTCGTTATGACCTGAAAGGCAAGGGCAGCTTCGAATACAAGGAAAAGGACCTGACCGTCCACCTGACCGCTGAAGCCGATTTCCAGCTGGAAGCGATGATCGAGATCCTCAAACTGGCCCTGGTCAAGCGCAAGATCGACGTGCAGTGCCTTGAAGTCAAAGACTCCTTCGCCTCGGGCAAGCTGATGAAGCAGGACGCCGTTCTGAAGGAAGGCATCGACAAGGAGCTGGCGAAGAAGATCGTCGGCCACATCAAGGAAGCCAAACTCAAGGTGCAGGCCGCCATTCAGGGCGAGCAGGTACGTGTCACCGGCAAGAAGCGTGACGATCTGCAGGAAGCCATCGCTGCCCTGCGTGCCAAGGAATTCGGCATGCCTCTGCAATTCAACAACTTCCGCGACTGAGCCATCCGAGTCGGGAACCTCTCGGCGTTTTCAGCGTCCGAGGCCCAAGCAGCGGCAGAAACGATTGAGCCCCAACAGGTCCGGTCGTTCTGCCGCTGATTTTTTCAGCCCGGGAAGCCGGCAATCAGGAGATAAAAGATGGATTTGAATGCTGAGGTAGACAACCTTGTCAAGGCGTCCCAGGCGTGGATTCCGATGATCATGGAATACGGCAGCCGTGTTCTGCTGGCGGTGATTACCCTGGCGATCGGCTGGTGGCTGATCAACAAGGTTACGCAAAAACTGGGTGGCCTGTTGGCTCTGCGCAATGCCGACCTGGCTTTGCAAGGTTTCATCAGCAGCCTGGCCAACATCATTCTCAAGGTGCTGTTGATCGTCAGCGTGGCGTCGATGATCGGTGTCGAGACCACTTCGTTCGTGGCGGCAATCGGTGCGGCCGGCCTTGCCATCGGCCTGGCATTGCAGGGCAGCCTGGCGAACTTCGCCGGTGGCGTGCTGATTCTGCTGTTCCGCCCGTTCCGAATCGGTGACTGGATCGAAGCGCAAGGCGTGGCGGGTACTGTCGACAGCATCCAGATTTTCCACACCGTACTGCGCACCGGCGACAACAAGACCATCATCGTACCGAACGGCAATCTGTCGAACGGCATCATTACCAACACCAACCGTCAGCCAACCCGCAAGGTTGTGTTTGATGTGGGTGTCGATTACGAAGCCGATCTACAAAAGGCCCGTCAGGTGCTGCTGGATCTGGCTAAAGATGATCGCGTGCTGCAGGATCCGGCGCCTCAGGCTGTCATTTCGACGCTGGGTGATAGTTCGATCACTGTTTCTCTGCGGGTCTGGGTTAAAACTGCAGATTATTGGGATGTGATGTTCATGTTCAATGAACAATCCCGCGATCGTTTGAAGGCTGCCGGCATCGATATTCCGTTTCCACAACGAGTGATTCGTGTGGTTCAGGAGTCGGCAGTTTAATGATAGGTTGCTAATCAATTGCCTGACTTATCGGTCAGGCATGTATTACAAGCAACAGGCAATAAAAAAGGCCCATCCGAAGATGGGCCTTTTTCATTCAACCAAACTAACCACTGACGATTACAAGATGTTCAGTGGGTACTCGGTGATCAGACGGAACTCTTTAACGTCGCCTTCGCCTTCATCAGCGTTAGCAACGTGCCACGCTTGACGAATACGGAAGGACAGATCTTTTGCCGGACCGCTTTGAACCACATATTTGGCTTCAAAGTTGGTTTCGTGGTGTTTGCCATCTTCACCGTAGAGACCGGCGTAAGCGCTACCCGCTGGAGTGTGGGTACCGTCGATATCCCAGCCTTTGACGTAGCGAACCATGAAGCTCAGACCAGGAACGCCGTACTCGGCCATTTTCAGGTCGTAACGGGCTTGCAGGGATTTCTCGCCTGCACCGTTAAAGTCGGAGTACTGGATCGAGTTGGCGAGGAAGATCGAGTCGCCGCCACGGTTGTTCTTGCCCACGCCGATGTAGTCGAACGGGGTGTCGCCGTTGACCTTCTGGAAGGCCAGGGTGAAGGTGTGTGCCTTCAGGAACGACAGGGCAGTCGCCAGGGAGAACGCGGTGTTGCTGATGTCACCGGCTTTGGCGCTACCGGTATCGGTGGTGCGGTAGATGTTGAAGTCAGTGTTCAGCGAAGTGTCACCACCGAATGGCGTGGTGAGGTTCACGTTCGCGTAGTACTGGTTCCAGATGTCTTCCAGCTTGGCGCCGTACAGCGATGCGGTCAGGTTGTCGGTGATGCCGTATTTACCACCGAAGTAGTCGATGTTTTTGGCTTCAACGCCTGCGTAGGTGGCGTAGAGGCCGCCTTCACGAGCGTTTTTGTCCTGGCTGGTAGCCGAGTAGAAGTGACCGGCTTCGAGGTCAAGATCTTTGACTTCGCTGCTCTGCAACTGGAAGCCGCTGGCAGTTTGCGGAAGGATACGGGAACCGCCGACAGCGAACACTGGGGCAGTGCTTGGCTGCTGGTCGCCGATTTTCAGCTCGGTCTTGGAGATTCGGAACTTGATGGCTGCGCCGGCTTTGCCTTGGCTCTCATCAACGTCATGGGCATAACCGTTGGCTTTGACAGTATTGCTGCGGCTCATGTTACCGGTACCGGAAGTACCGTCACCGCCGTCCAGTTTGACCGCCAGGTAACCGAATGCATCGATACCGACGCCTACGGTGCCTTGGGTGTAACCGGAAGTGAAGTTGCCGAGGAAACCCTGGGTCCAGTCTTTCTGGTCGTGGCCGCCGTTCTTGTTGTCACGGTTGAAGTAGTAGTTCTTCAACGTTTCGGTCAGTTTGGCGTCTTCAACAAAGCCTTTGGCTTCAGACTGGTCACTAACAAACGGTGCGGCCGTAGCCAACTGAGTACTGGCTGCTGTAACGGCCAGTGCGATCATGCTCCACTTCATCACGCGCATCGTGATTTGCTCCTTTGGTTTTAGAAGAGTACTGCCGTCCCACCTGTTTTATTATCTGGGCGGCTCTTTCTTTTTGTGTCGGCGCAAACTTATATCACGCCGACAATGTTGGCGATACTTGCGCATACAACCTTTCATGTTCTTTACGACGCTGTCGCAAATGGCTTGGTTGATGTCGCAAATTCACAGTACCAATGCAGCCGGACTGACAACTTTATCGCTGTTTCTGGGCCTTTTTGCATCGGTAAAAAAGAGTCCCTGGCAAAACACTTGAATCTCCATCGGGCAACCCTGCCACTGTTTTTTTCGGGGTTTGAGCCACCACTTCCCGTGGCGGGCTCATAGCCCATATGAGTACGAATGCAACAAGCGTGCACAAACCGCAAAATTGATGCGGTTATTTTTCCCTTGCCCCGCTCGTCGCTGTAAAAACCTTGTAAATAAGGGCTCGCGCGCCCCTTTTTGATGAGGGTTGACGCGCTTGCTCGCTTGGTGTTGTCTCCCGCGTTTTTGCGCATGACAACCAAAAACGTTACCGGTTCACCCTTTCAGTGAGTATTTGGCGGATGCCCGAGCCATTGAGCGTAGACCCGCTGTACGGTTTTGGTGCAAATATTTTTTCCGGCTGTACTGAATTCAAACACTTGAGCCCTGTCATGACCCTGAACGCGGTATTGAGTCATGGTCATTTTGGCGTGTTGCCTGGCACGGCGAGTCTCGGGCTGGTGCGCAATCGCCAGAAATGTTCCATGACGGGGCACCGCTTCATCGTGAAGGGCAGGGCATTCGGAGGTATGCTGCCGTCCTGTCGTTTAGTGCGCCCTCTACCGGGCAGGTCCACTAAGCTGAATATTGTCGATCAGCCGGGAGTACACCCAGTGTTTGCTTTAGATTCACGCCTTCAACAGGACACGTTGACCATCGGCGACTTCCCGCTCTGCCGGTTGCTGCTGTCCAACGACGCCAACTACCCCTGGTTCATTCTGGTGCCTCGTCGCGACGATATCAGCGAGTTGTTTCAATTGGATGTCGCCGACCAGCAGCGTCTGTGGCAGGAAACCACTGCGTTGGCGGAAGTGCTCAAGGATTCGTTCGATGCCGACAAAATGAACGTCGCCACGCTGGGTAACGTCGTCAGCCAGATGCATATGCATGTGATTGTGCGTAAACGTGACGATGCCGCCTGGCCAGCGCCGGTCTGGGGCAAGCATCCCGCCAAACCTTACAGCGCCGAGCAGGTCGCCGCGATCCGCGAGCGCCTGCGCCTGGTGCTGGACGACGATTTCAAGTTTCTGGAGGTTTGACCATGAACCTGGAAGAGCGCGTAAACGATCTGGAAAGCCGTCTGGCGTTTCAGGACGACACCATTCAGGCGTTGAACGACGTGCTGGTGGCACAACAGAGAGTCATGGAACATCTGCAGTTGCAGATGGCCGCGCTGCTCAAGCGTCAGGAGGAAATGGTCGGCCAGTTTGGATCTTTCGAAGAAGACGCACCGCCGCCGCATTACTGAGTTCACGTATTTCGTAAGGGCAATAAAAAACCGCGAACAGCCAGGCTGTTCGCGGTTTTTTCGTTCTGGATCAGCGACGCGGCAGGGCGGCGATCACGTCTTCAGCTTGCAGGCCTTTGTCACGGTTCATCACCGAGAATTCCACACGCTGGCCTTCGACCAGAACGCGATGGCCTTCGCCACGAATGGCACGAAAGTGCACGAAAATATCATCGCCGGAATCCCGGGAGATAAAGCCGAAGCCCTTGGAAGTGTTGAACCACTTGACGGTGCCGGTATCGCGGTTGCTCATGTCGTAGCTTTGCGTAGCGGCGGCCGGTGAGGATTTATAGAAGCTGACGGCCAGGTGCACGGCCACGGCAACCAGAGCAATGACCAGGCTGAATAGCACAGCTGGCTGGCCGGCGATGACAGGCATTGGCGCGATCAGGGTCAGGGTTTGCAGGACGACGGTCAGCACCAGCAATGCGCTGACCAGATTTTGCAGATGCTGGCGCGGGCCTTTGTTCCAGTAAGGGATCACCGGGGCAATGACCAGGTTCAGCAGGCCGAAAAAGGCCAGGTAAAGTGCATCGGGTTGTTGCAGGTAAGGTACGGCTTCGGGTCTCAAGCTAGGTATGAAGGACAGCAGCAGGGCTGCTGCGCCCATTAGCAGGTGGACGATTTTCAACATTTTTAATGACTCACGTTATGACGGCTCACAAGGAAGAGCTGAAGGCGCACGGTTCGCTTCGGAACAATAAGAGGCGTTGGACACGTGCCCGGCATCAGCCTATGCGCAACCCCCGGAAAACAGGGCGTAGCGACACACTGCCTATTTAACAGTAAAGCCTGCAGCGACTCAAATCACGCCGGCCAGCGGCAGGACGTGGGGCGATTTGTCGCCTCTATCGGGTCAATACGGGGGCTGCCATGGGAGGGAGGCCTTGCTACAGTGAACCGACACCTGCTGGATGAATTCAATCGCCGTTAGGGGGTAAGCATGGCAATCGATATCGGTATCAGTGAAGAAGACCGCAAATCCATCGTCGAAGGGCTGTCGCGTCTGCTGTCGGACACCTACGTGCTGTATCTGAAAACCCACAACTTCCACTGGAATGTCACCGGGCCGATGTTCCGGACCCTGCACCTGATGTTCGAAGAGCAATACAACGAACTCGCCCTGGCCGTGGACTCGATCGCCGAGCGCATCCGGGCCCTGGGTTTCCCTGCACCGGGTGCCTATGCGACTTACGCGCGCCTTTCCTCTATTAAAGAAGAAGTGGGCGTGCCGAGTGCCGAAGACATGATCAAACAACTGGTCGAAGGCCAGGAAGCGGTTACTCGTACGGCGCGGGGGATTTTCCCGCTGTTGGATAAGGTCAGTGACGAACCGACGGCTGATCTTCTGACTCAGCGCATGCAAGTCCACGAGAAAACCGCGTGGATGCTCAGGGCGCTGCTCGAAGCCTGATCGCCCGAGGCGCACGGACACAGTTTGTGAGTCGTGCGCCCATTTGGGTCGGGAAAAAGCTTTCGCTATTGTAGGAAGCGAAGAAAGCATTTCGCTGCTCCATGATCCTCCCTGTTGTGTTGGCTTATCCTACGTGGACGGTCAAAAAGTCGTCTGGATATACCTTTGCTCCGCGCTTTTAATGAGGTCACAGGATGTTGCCTTGGCAACAAGCAGAGATGGCAAAGGAGTGTCAACGATATGGAAGTTGGAGACAGGCGAAGTGGAATCGTCATCGGCTCGCGGCAAGACCGGGCCGTGGCACCGTTTCTTGAAGAGTTCGACATGGCATTGATCCGGCCATTGGCCCGATCGGTGCGCTTGAACGGGTTTGCAACCTGCATGCGGCTGGAGCAGGTCTACTGGAATATTCTGGGTCGCATGGCCGAGGATAATTGCTGTTCGGTCGGCACATTGTTGTCCCGTGTCGATCGCGAAGTGCACTTGCGTCATGGCGGCGTGAAGAACTTCAGCGGCCTGGTGCGGGTGGTGTGTGTCGTGCATGGCTTGCGCGATGCCCCGGTGACCACCGGGGGGTGTCAATGACTGGGCGGCCTGTGCAGTCTTCCGGCTGCACAGGCCGCATTTAATGGATATAATCCCGCTCTTTCGCCACACCGCCCTGCGGTAGCTGGCAATCTGATCGCTGAGACAACCCCATGCCGATGTACGATTACCAATGTGCTTCCTGTGGCCATCAGTTGGAAGCCATTCAAAAGATCAGCGACGCACCGCTGGTCGACTGCCCTGCCTGTCAGGCACCGGAGCTCAAGAAACAGCTGTCCATGCCAGGCTTTCGCTTGAGCGGCGGCGGTTGGTACGAAACCGATTTCAAGACCGGCGCGAAGAAGAATCTGGCCGGTGGCGACAAATCTGACTAGGGTTCAGACCCAGGTCGAACGACACGCGCGAGTATCCACTGGTCGCACATAGCTTGAGTGCGATGGATCTCTACCGAATTTCGAATTACGAGAAGCGAAACCACTACCATGATGCGCAGCCATTATTGCGGCCAACTGAACGAAAGCCTGGAAGGCCAGGAAATTACCCTTTGCGGATGGGTTCACCGTCGCCGCGACCACGGCGGGGTGATTTTCCTCGATATCCGTGATCGTGATGGTCTGGCCCAGGTGGTATTCGACCCGGATCGTGCCGAGAGCTTCGCCGCCGCCGATCGCGTGCGCAGCGAGTACGTCGTGAAGATCACCGGCAAGGTGCGTCTGCGTCCGGCCGGTGCTACCAACGCCAACATGGCGTCGGGCATGATCGAAGTCCTGGGCTACGAACTGGAAGTGCTGAACGAGTCGGAAACTCCGCCGTTCCCGCTGAACGAGTTCTCGGACGTTGGCGAAGAAACCCGCCTGCGCTATCGCTTCCTCGACCTGCGTCGTCCGGAAATGGCCGAGAAGCTGCGTCTGCGTTCGCGCATGACCACCAGCATCCGTCGCTACCTCGACGAGAACGGCTTCCTCGACGTTGAAACGCCGATCCTGACTCGTGCCACTCCGGAAGGCGCGCGCGACTACCTCGTACCGAGCCGTACTCACGCCGGTTCGTTCTTCGCCCTGCCGCAATCGCCACAGCTGTTCAAGCAACTGCTGATGGTCGCCGGCTTCGACCGTTACTACCAGATCGCCAAGTGCTTCCGCGACGAAGACCTGCGTGCCGACCGTCAGCCTGAGTTCACTCAGATCGACATCGAGACCAGCTTCCTCGACGAAAAAGACATCATGGGCCTGACCGAAGGCATGATCCGCAACCTGTTCAAGGAAGTGCTGGATCTGGAGTTCGGCGAGTTCCCGCACATGACTTTCGAAGAAGCCATGCGCCGTTACGGTTCCGACAAGCCGGACCTGCGTAACCCGCTGGAGCTGGTGGACGTTGCCGATCAACTGAAAGAAGTTGATTTCAAGGTGTTCAGCGGCCCGGCCAACGACCCGAAATGCCGTATCGCCGCACTGCGTGTTCCAGGCGGGGCGAGCATGCCGCGCAAGCAGATTGACGACTACACCAAGTTCGTCGGCATCTACGGTGCCAAGGGCCTGGCGTACATCAAGGTCAACGAGCGTGCTGCCGGTGTTGAAGGTCTGCAATCGCCGATCGTGAAAAACATCCCGGAAGCCAACCTGAACGTGATCCTCGATCGCGTCGGTGCAGTTGATGGCGACATCGTGTTCTTCGGCGCCGACAAGGCCAAGATCGTCAGCGAAGCCCTGGGCGCGCTACGGATCAAGCTCGGTCATGACCTGAAGCTGCTGACTTGTGAATGGGCTCCGATGTGGGTCGTCGACTTCCCGATGTTCGAAGAGAACGATGATGGCAGCTTCTCTGCGCTGCACCACCCGTTCACCGCGCCGAAGTGCACCCCGGAAGAGCTCGAAGCCAACCCGGCGGGCGCTCTGTCCCGTGCCTATGACATGGTTCTGAACGGCACCGAGCTGGGTGGCGGTTCGATCCGTATCCACCGTAAAGAGATGCAACAAGCGGTATTCCGTCTGCTGGGCATCAACGAAGCGGAACAGGAAGAGAAGTTCGGCTTCCTGCTCGACGCCTTGAAATACGGTGCACCGCCGCACGGTGGTCTGGCCTTCGGTCTGGACCGTCTGGTAATGCTGATGACCGGCGCCCAGTCGATCCGTGAAGTGATCGCCTTCCCGAAAACCCAGAGTGCTGCCGACGTGATGACGCAGGCGCCGGGTGTTGTGGATGCGAAGGCATTGCGCGAATTGCACATTCGTTTGCGCGAAACGCCAAAGGCTGAGTAAGACGGGCCTGAAGGCGCATCTTCGGATGCGCCTTTTTTCTTTCTGTAGAGAGCAGGTCGAGATTTTTTTGTTTGCTGGCTGTGCGATGTGCGCGGCGGGCAACGTTTCAAAGAGAATTCGGAGCGAGATATGGCAGGTCATTCCAAGTGGGCGAACATCAAGCACCGCAAAGAACGTCAGGATGCCAAACGAGGCAAGATCTTCACCAAGTGGATCCGTGAACTGACCGTTGCGGCCCGTCAGGGCGGCGGCGATCCGGGTTCCAACCCGCGTCTGCGTCTGGCCCTGGACAAGGCTCTGGGCGCCAACATGAGCCGCGACATCATCGATCGTGCAGTGGCCCGTGGCGCCGGTGCGACCGAAGCGGACAACGTTGAAGAACTGACCTACGAAGGCTACGGCCCGGGCGGCGTGGCCGTGATGGTCGAGTGCATGACCGACAACCGCAACCGTACCGCTGCGGCTGTGCGTCATGCGTTCAGCAAGTGTGGCGGCAACCTCGGAACTGACGGCTCGGTGGCGTATCTATTCGAGCGCAAGGGCCAGATCAGCTTTGCGCCAGGTGTTGACGAAGATGCGCTGACGGAAGCGGCACTGGAAGCCGACGCCGATGACGTGATCACTCATGAAGACGGCTCCATTGACGTGTTCACCTCCTTCACCAGCTTCTACGCCGTGCGGAACGCGCTGGAAGCGGCCGGTTTCAAGGGTGATGACGCGGAAATCGTCATGCAGCCGACCACCAGCGCCGAACTGGATCTGGAAGGGGCGGAGAAGGTGCTAAAGCTGATCGACATGCTGGAAGACCTGGATGACGTGCAGAACGTCTACTCCAACGCGGACATTCCGGAAGACGTGGCGGCTCAGCTCGGCTGATAACGGCTAGGCTTCAATGTGGGAGATTCCATGTTTGAGGGTTCCTCTCAGGCATGGAATCTCCCACATTTGTTTTTGTGTTTTTTCGAACCTGCAGGCTTATGACTTTAATTCTTGGTATCGACCCCGGTTCGCGCATTACCGGTTACGGCATAGTTCGTGATACCGGACGCGGCGGTTGCATCTATGTCGCCTCGGGCTGTATCCGCACCGGCGCCGGCGAGCTGCACGAGCGCCTGCAAATCGTCTATCGCGGCGTACGCGAGATTATCCAGACCTATGGTCCGGTGACCATGGGCATCGAAAAAGTGTTCATGGCGAAAAACGCCGACTCGGCGCTGAAGCTCGGACAGGCCCGTGGGGCCGCTATCGTTGCCGGCGCCGAAGAGAGCCTGGAAATCGCCGAGTACACGGCCACCCAGGTCAAGCAGGCAGTGGTCGGTACTGGCGCTGCAAATAAAGAACAAGTGCAGATGATGGTCATGCACATGCTCAAACTGACCAGCAAGCCGCAGATCGACGCCTCGGACGCCCTGGCCATTGCCATTTGCCACGCGCACACTCGCTCCAGTCTGCTACCGCACGGTCTGGGAACCGCACGCAGTCGTGGCGGGCGCCTGCGTCTCTGATAGCATCAGCATCAAATTTACGGAATGTGGACTTGCGCGCCTGTGTTGTCGGCCGGAGTCCTTCGTTCTGATTGTCGCCAGCCCACGGCTGGCCAACGCTCAAGGATCTGAAACGTGATTGGACGCTTGCGCGGCACCCTCGCTGAAAAACAGCCGCCGCACCTGATTCTGGATGTAAACGGCCTCGGGTATGAGCTGGAAGTGCCCATGACCACCCTGTATCGCCTGCCGTCGGTCGGTGAACCGCTGACCTTGCACACCCATTTGGTCGTACGCGAAGACGCGCAGTTACTCTATGGTTTCGCTGGCAAACGTGAGCGAGACTTTTTTCGCGAGTTGATCCGTCTCAATGGTGTGGGCCCGAAACTGGCCCTGGCGTTGATGTCGAGTCTGGAAGTCGATGAGCTGATCCGTTGCGTGCAGTCCCAGGACACTTCGGCGCTGACCAAGGTGCCGGGGGTGGGCAAGAAAACCGCCGAGCGTCTACTGGTCGAACTCAAGGACCGCTTCAAGGCCTGGGAAACCTCGCCGGCCATGTTTGCGCTGGTACCGAACCAGCCGGACGGCCCGGCACCGGTCAATACCGCCGAGAATGATGCGGTCAGCGCGCTGATTTCCCTGGGCTACAAGCCGCAGGAAGCGAGCAAGGCGATTTCCGCGATCAAGGAGAAAGGCTTGAGCAGTGAAGACATGATCCGACGCGCCCTGAAGGGAATGATTTAAGTGATTGAAGCTGATCGTCTGATCGCCGCCACGCACAGTCCGCGTGAGCGCGAAGAAGTCCAGGATCGGGCGATACGTCCCGTCAGTCTGGCCGAATACATTGGCCAGCCGACCGTTCGCGAGCAGATGGAATTGTTTATCCAGGCCGCCCGTGGCCGTGGCGAATCCCTCGACCACACCTTGATCTTCGGCCCGCCGGGGCTGGGCAAGACCACCCTGGCCAACATCATTGCCCAGGAAATGGGTGTGTCGATCAAGAGCACTTCGGGCCCGGTGCTCGAGCGGCCGGGGGATCTGGCAGCGCTGTTGACCAACCTTGAACCCCACGATGTGTTGTTCATCGATGAAATCCATCGTCTGTCGCCGATCGTCGAAGAAGTGCTGTACCCGGCAATGGAAGATTTCCAGCTCGACATCATGATCGGTGAAGGGCCGGCGGCGCGTTCGATCAAACTCGATCTTCCGCCGTTCACCCTCGTTGGCGCAACGACGCGGGCGGGGATGCTGACCAATCCGTTGCGTGACCGTTTCGGTATCGTTCAGCGTCTTGAGTTCTACAGCACCGCCGACCTGGCGACGATTGTCAGCCGCTCGGCGAACATCCTCGGTCTGCCGCTGGACCCGGAAGGCTCTTTCGAGATTGCCCGTCGTGCCCGTGGTACGCCGCGTATTGCCAACCGGCTGTTGCGCCGGGTGCGGGATTTCGCCGAAGTCCGGGCCAAGGGGCATATCACCAAATCCGTTGCCGATCTGGCACTGAATCTGCTGGATGTCGATGAGCACGGCTTCGATCATCAGGACCGGCGATTGTTGCTGACCATGATCGAGAAGTTCGATGGCGGCCCCGTTGGCATCGACAGTCTGGCGGCTGCGATCAGTGAAGAGCGCCACACCATCGAAGATGTGCTGGAGCCGTATCTGATTCAGCAGGGCTACATCATGCGTACGCCGCGGGGCAGGGTGGTGACCCGGCACGCGTATCTGCATTTTGGTTTAAACATTCCGTCACGAATGGGCGAAATGCCCGCGGCAGACGAGTTTCTCGATGCCGTGGACGATTGATACACATTTATTGGCGATTTATTCAGCGTTTGTACTGTCTCAGGACGGTACTTTTGCGGTAAAGCCTTCGAACTATGAAAAACAGTTGCCTGGCCGGATTGGCAACCCGAGGAGTAAGCACTAGAGTATGCGCGCGCAAAACGGGCTTGAGCCGTTCGCACATCGTTGTCGCGTTTATTACGAGGACACCGATGCGGGTGGCATCGTGTATTACGTTAATTACCTCAAGTTTATGGAACGGGCTCGAACCGAGCGGCTCCGGGAGCTGGGCTTTGCCCAGTCGGCGCTGGCAGGGGAGGACCTGTTGTTCGTCGTGCACTCCAGCGAAGCGCGATATCACGCGCCGGCGCGACTGGACGACGAGCTGCTGGTAAGCGCTGATGTAATCGAATTGAACCGTGCCAGCCTGCGCTTTCGACAGCAGGTCAGGCGGGCAACGGATAATGTGCTGCTCTGTGAGGGGCAGTTTCTGGTGGCCTGTGTGCGCACTAACAGTTTGAAACCCCGGGCCCTTCCCGAAGACTTGCGTGCGGCTTTCGCCGACGCGGTCGGCACGGGTACACACTTGAAGCAGGAGATAAAGCGTGGAAGCTAACGTCGTCGACCATTCCTCCATGTGGAGCCTGGTCAGCAATGCCAGCATCGTGGTGCAGTTGGTAATGTTGACCCTGGTAGCCGCATCGGTGACCTCATGGATCATGATCTTTCAGCGCAGCAATCTGCTGCGCGCCGGTCGACGTGCCCTGGAGAGCTTCGAGGAGCGCTTCTGGTCGGGTATCGACCTGTCCAAACTGTACCGCCAGGCCGGCAGCAACCCGGATCCGGATTCGGGCGTCGAGCAGATCTTCCGTGCCGGTTTCAAGGAATTCTCGCGTCTGCGCCAGCAGCCGGGCGTTGATCCTGAAGCGGTCATGGAAGGCGTGGCCCGTGCCATGCGCGTAGCGATCTCCCGCGAGGAAGAGAAACTCGAGCAAAGCCTGCCGTTCCTCGCCACCGTCGGTTCGGTCAGCCCGTACATCGGTCTGTTCGGTACCGTGTGGGGGATCATGAACTCCTTCCGTGGTCTGGCCAGCGCACAACAGGCCACCCTGGCCACTGTGGCCCCAGGTATCGCCGAAGCCCTGATCGCCACCGCGATCGGCCTGTTCGCCGCGATCCCGGCCGTTATCGCTTACAACCGTTTCTCTGCCCGCAGTGAAACCTTGCTGAGCCGCTACTACACCTTCGCCGATGAATTCCAGGCGATCCTGCACCGCAAAGTGCACACCAGCGAAGAATAAGCAGGTATTTACCGATGGCTTTAATCACTCGAGCCCGACACAAGCGCAAGCCGGTCGCCGAGATGAACGTAGTGCCTTACATCGACGTGATGCTGGTGCTGCTGGTCATCTTCATGGTGACTGCGCCGATGCTCAATCAGGGCGTGAAAGTGGATCTGCCCAAGGTTTCCAGCGAAGCCTTGCCGCAGGACAACAACACCCAGGTGCTGACCATTTCGATCAAGGCTGACAAGACCTACTACTGGAACCTTGGCAGCGAAGTCGACACCGAGAAGCAACAGGACCGGGCCATGACCCTGCCACAGATGACCGACGCGGTGACCAAGATCATCCGCGCCGGCACTGAAGGCGGCAAGCGCACCCAGGTCTTCATCCGTGGCGACAAGTCCGTCGATTATGGCTCCGTCATGGGCGCCATGGGCGGGTTGCAGAAAGCCGGGGTCGGTAATGTTGGCTTGATCACCGAGGCCCCCTGATGCAGCAACAGCGAGAGCCGTCCGCCTCGGAAAGCTACTTCTGGCCCAGTGTCTGGGCGATTGGCTTGCACGTGCTGGTGTTCGGCATGCTGTTCGTCAGTTTCGCCATGACACCGGAGCTGCCGCCGGCCAAGCCGATTGTCCAGGCAACCCTTTACCAGCTGAAATCGAAAAGTCAGGCAACCACCCAGACCAATCAGAAGATTGCGGGTGAGGCGAAGAAATCCGCCGCGCGCCAGACCGAAGTCGAGCAGATGGAGCAGAAAAAGGTCGAGCAGGAAGCGGTGAAGGCTGCGGAACAAAAGAAAGAAGAAGCGGCTCAAAAGGCCGAGGAAGCCAAGAAGGCCGATGAGGCGAAGAAAGCGGAACAGGCGAAGAAGGCTGACGAAGCCAAGAAAGCCGAAGACGCGAAGAAAGCCGCCGAAGCCAAGAAGGCAGAAGAGAAACAATTGGCTGATATAGCCAAGAAGAAAGCTGAAGAAGAAGCCAAGAAGGCTGCTGAAGAAGAGGCCAAGAAAGAGGCCGCTGAAGAAGCCAAGAAGAAAATCGTCGAAGACGCGAAGAAGAAAGCCGCCGAAGACGCCAAGAAGAAAGCCGAGGCTGAAGAGGCGAAGAAGAAAGTCGCCGATGAAGCCAAGAAGAAAGCTGCTGCCGATGCTGCGAAGAAGAAAGCGCAGGACGCGGCACGCAAATCGGTCGAGGACAAGAAGGCCCAGGCTCTGGCCGACCTGCTGTCCGACAAGACCGAGCGCCAGCAGGCTTTGGCGGACGAACGTGGTGACGAAACCGCGGGCAGCTTCGATGACTTGATTCGTGCGCGGGCAGCGGAAGGCTGGGCTCGTCCTCCTTCGGCACGCAAAGGCATGACGGTTGTTCTGCAGATCGGCATGTTGCCGGACGGCACGGTGACCACGGTCAGCGTGGCCAAGTCCAGTGGCGACGGTCCGTTCGATGCGTCGGCAGTGGCAGCGGTCAAGAATATTGGACGTTTGACGGAAATGCAGGGAATGAAGCCGAGCGATTTCGCTCCGTATCGTTCATTCAAGATGACATTCACACCTGAGGATCTAGCCTTGTGAGAAACCTTCTTCGAGGAATGCTGGTCGTGATCTGCTGCATGGCAGGGATCGCGATGGCGGATGAAAAGAACATTCTGGTCACCAGCGGCAGCGATCGGGCTACCCCGATCGCCGTAGTACCGTTCGGTTTCCAGGGCGGTGCCGTCCTGCCGGATGACATGGCTGAAATCATTGGCAACGATCTGCGGAACTCGGGTTATTACTCGCCGATTCCAAAACAGAACATGATCAGCCAGCCAAGCCAGCCGAGCGAAATCATCTTCCGTGACTGGAAGGCAGTAGGTGCCCAGTACATGATGGTCGGCAATATCACGCCGGCCGGTGGTCGCCTGCAGGTTCAGTGGGCGTTGTTCAACGTTGCCACCGAACAGAAAGTGGCGGACGGCAGTGTTTCCGGTACGACCGAGCAAATACGGGACATGGCGCACTTCATCTCTGACCAGTCGTTCCAGAAACTGACCGGTATCGACGGTGCGTTCTCGACCCGCCTGCTGTACGTGACGGCTGAACGCTTCTCCGAGAAGAACACCCGCTACACCCTGCAGCGTTCAGACTATGACGGCGCCCGTGCCGTGACTCTGCTGCAATCGCGCGAGCCGATCCTGTCGCCGCGTTTCGCACCGGACGGCAAGCGTATTGCCTATGTCTCGTTCGAGCAGAAGCGTCCGCGTATCTTCATACAGAACATCGACACCGGTCGCCGTGAGCAGATCACCAACTTCGAAGGCCTGAACGGTGCACCTGCCTGGTCGCCGGATGGCAATCGCCTGGCGTTCGTACTGTCGAAAGATGGCAACCCGGACATCTACGTGATGAACCTCGGTTCGCGCCAGATCACTCGTGTGACCGCAGGTCCCGGCATCAACACCGAACCGTACTGGGGCAAGGATGGCTCGACCATCTACTTCACTTCCGACCGTGGCGGCAAGCCGCAGATCTACAAGACCAGCGCCAATGGCGGTGGTGCCGAGCGTGTTACGTTCGTAGGTAACTACAACGCCAACCCGAAGCTGTCGGCTGATGAAAAGACCTTGGTGATGATTCATCGTCAGGACGGTTTCACCAATTTCAAAGTGGCGGCTCAGGATTTGCAGCGCGGAAGTGTAAAAATCCTCACTGATAGCACTCTGGACGAGTCGCCTACTGTTGCGCCCAACGGCACCATGGTAATCTACGCCACCCGCCAACAGGGCCGGGGAGTCTTGATGCTCGTGTCCATTAATGGACGCGTTAGGCTCCCGCTTCCTACCGCTCAAGGCGAAGTCAGAGAACCGTCCTGGTCCCCTTACCTGAAGTGAGCGGGCGCTACACGTTTTACTTAACACACTGGGGTTCATTAGGAGTTTCACGATGGAAATGCTGAAGTTTGGTAAATTTGCTGCGCTGGCTCTGGCCATGGCTGTAGCTGTAGGTTGCTCGTCCAAAGGCGGCGACAACGCCGGTGAAGGCGCTGTTGATCCAAACGCTGGTTACGGCGCAAACACTGGTGCCGTTGACGGTTCCCTGAGCGAAGAAGCTGCTCTGCGCGCAATCACCACCTTCTACTTCGAATACGACAGCTCGGACCTGAAGCCAGAAGCCATGCGCGCTCTGGACGTTCACGCCAAAGACCTGAAAGCAAACGGCGCTCGCGTTGTTCTGGAAGGCAACACCGACGAACGTGGTACTCGTGAGTACAACATGGCACTGGGCGAGCGTCGTGCGAAAGCCGTTCAGCGCTACCTGGTACTGCAAGGCGTTTCCCCAGCTCAGCTGGAACTGGTTTCCTACGGCGAAGAGCGTCCAGTTGCTACCGGCAACGACGAGCAGTCCTGGGCTCAAAACCGTCGCGTCGAACTGCGTAAGTAATTCGATATGCGAACGTGCCGTCGTGCTGTAACTGTTCTGGCTCTCAGCCTCGCGCCGCTTGCGGCATGGGCTGCGGTTCCTGTGGTCGATGACAACTCCGGTTATAACAATAGCGGGAGCAGTTATCCGCCTGCAGGTTACGGTACGAACGGCGCCTATGCCGGGGGAGCGGCTTCGGCCCCTGCCTCGGCACAAGGCATGCTGTTCAACCAACTGCAACAAATGCAGGATCAGATATCGCGCCAGCAAGGCGTGATCGAAGAACTGCAGAATCAGGTTGCGCGCATGAAGCAGGAATCCCTGGAGCGATACCAGGATCTTGATCGGCGCATAGGATCCGGTGCTGCACCTGCCGCGACTCCCGAGAATTCTTCTGCCGGTGGCGATGCAAGTGCTGCTGCCGGTGCCGCCGCTGGAGCCGGGGCCGCTGCGGCCGCCCAGGCACCTGCCGCGAGTGGCGAACCGGCTGATCCGGCCAAGGAAAAGCTGTATTACGATGCAGCCTTCGACCTGATCAAGGCCAAGGATTTCGACAAGGCCAGCCAGGCTTTCGCCGCTTTCCTGCGTAAATACCCGAACAGCCAATACGCGGGCAATGCCCAGTACTGGTTGGGTGAGGTGAACCTGGCCAAAGGCGATCTGCAAGGTGCAGGTCAGGCTTTCGCCAAGGTTTCGCAGCTGTATCCCAAGCATGCCAAAGTGCCGGATTCGCTGTACAAGCTGGCTGACGTAGAGCGCCGCCTCGGTCACACCGACAAGGTCAAAGGCATTCTGCAACAAGTGGTGTCCCAGTATCCGGGTACCTCCGCTGCCCAGTTGGCCCAACGCGATCTGCAACGCATGTAAGACTGTTTGATCCGTCTGGAAGAAACCCGCGCTTGTCGCGGGTTTTTTCGTTAGAATTCACGCCCTTTTATGAAACACGCTTCTGGTGATCTACGCGTTGGCGGGGTTGCCTGAAGTGCCTGACGGAGGCGGACAGCCTGTTTAGCTGTTACGCCCGTGGCGACTATGCAAGACACATTGAGAATCACCGAAGTTTTCTACTCGTTGCAGGGGGAAACGCGGACTGCCGGGCTGCCCACGGTTTTTGTGCGCCTGACCGGTTGCCCATTGCGTTGCCAATACTGCGACAGTGCCTACGCGTTCAGCGGCGGCACCATTCGTACACTCGACGACATCCTCGAGCAAGTAGCCGGGTTTCGCCCGCGTTACGTCTGTGTCACCGGCGGTGAGCCGCTGGCGCAGCCCAATGCCATTCCTTTGCTTAAACGGTTGTGCGATGCCGGCTACGAAGTCTCGCTGGAAACAAGTGGCGCCCTCGATATTTCCGCGGTCGATCCGCGGGTCAGTCGCGTTGTCGACCTGAAGACGCCCGATTCGAAAGAAGCCCATCGCAACCGATACGAAAACATCGAATTGCTGACGTCCAACGATCAGGTGAAGTTTGTCATCTGCTCGCGGGACGATTATGACTGGGCGGTATCCAAACTGATCCAGTACGGGCTTGACCGGCGTGCCGGCGAAGTGCTGTTTTCCCCGAGCCACCATGACCTCAATGCTCGGGATCTGGCGGATTGGGTGGTGGCGGACAATTTGCCCGTGCGCCTGCAATTGCAACTGCACAAGTATCTGTGGAATGACGAGCCGGGGCGCTGAGATGACTGAACAACTGAACACCACTGAAAAGCGTGCGGTCATTTTGCTCTCCGGCGGCCTGGACTCGGCCACGGTCGTGGCCATGGCCCGCGCCGAAGGTTATCGCTGCTACACCATGAGCTTTGATTACGGCCAACGCTCTCACGCCGAGTTGCACGCGGCCGCGCGCGTCGCTCGCGATCTGGGCGTGGTCGAGCACAAGGTGATCGGTCTGAACCTGAACGGCATGGGCGGTTCGGCCCTGACCGACAGCAGCATCGATATCCCGGAGGAACTGGGTGAAGGCATTCCGGTGACTTATGTGCCGGCGCGCAATACGGTGTTCCTGTCGCTGGCATTGGGCTGGGCCGAAGTACTCGGCGCCCGTGACATCTTCATCGGCGTCAACGCGGTGGATTACTCCGGTTACCCGGACTGCCGTCCCGAGTTCATCGAGTCGTTCGAACGCATGGCCAACCTGGCGACCAAGGCCGGCGTGGAGGGCAACGGTTTCCGCATCCAGGCGCCGCTGCAGAACCTGAGCAAAGCGCAGATCGTCCAGGCTGGCGTGAAGCTGGGTGTTGATTACGGGCTGACGGTTTCCTGCTATCAGGCGGACGATAATGGCCGTGCCTGCGGCAAATGCGACAGCTGCCGACTGCGTGCGGAAGGCTTTGCAGCGGCCGGAATCAGTGACCCGACACCTTATTTTTGATTTTTTTTAAATTAGGTGTTGAATAGTCCTTAAAAATCAGTATTATACGCGCCACCACACAGCGGGTCGTTAGCTCAGTTGGTAGAGCAGTTGGCTTTTAACCAATTGGTCGTAGGTTCGAATCCCACACGACCCACCATATTTGGCGGTTTAGAAAATCCGGAAGGCCCACGAAAGTGAGGATTTCCGGGTTTTTTTTTGCCTGCGATTCGGCGTCACTCCTTTTGGCACCTGTTGCGCTGACACAGGTCAGAATCATCTTTTGCATCACCGGGATATTCTGTAGCCTTGCGCAGCTTCAACGCTGTCCGTGCCTGATAAAACTCACTCTCCCGGCGGTACCCTCAAGCGGTCCGGAGCCGGGTGTATACTCGACTTTCGCGCGAATGCGCCTGCAGGTCTTGCGAACATGACGCAGATTTCCGAACGCCTTCTGGTACAAGCCCACCTCGACGCCAAGCAGCCCAAACCGCTGACGGTCGAGGAAGAGGCTTATTACCGTTCCGCCATCGCCGCCGAGCTCAAGGCTCAGGACGCGGTGCTGGTTGCCCACTTTTATTGCGATCCGATCATCCAGGCCCTCGCCGAAGAAACCGGCGGTTGCGTTTCCGACTCACTGGAAATGGCGCGCTTCGGTAACGCCCACCCGGCCAAGACCGTGGTGGTCGCCGGGGTGAAATTCATGGGTGAAACCGCGAAGATTCTCAACCCGGAAAAGCGCGTACTGATGCCGACCCTGGAGGCGACCTGCTCGCTGGACCTGGGTTGCCCGGTGGACGAGTTCTCGGCGTTCTGTGATCAGCATCCCGAGCGCACGGTGGTGGTGTACGCCAACACCTCGGCCGCGGTCAAAGCCCGGGCCGACTGGGTGGTGACCTCCAGCTGCGCACTGGAGATCGTCGAAAGCCTGATGGACAACGGCGAGACCATCATCTGGGGCCCAGACAAGCACCTGGGCACCTACATTCAGCGTCAGACCGGCGCCGACATGCTGCTCTGGGACGGTGCCTGCATCGTTCACGAAGAGTTCAAGTCCAAGCAGTTGGAAGACATGAAAGCGTTGTACCCGGACGCGGCCATTCTGGTGCACCCGGAGTCGCCGACTTCAGTGATCGAACTGGCAGACGCCGTCGGTTCCACCAGCCAGTTGATCGCTGCCGCACAATCGCTGCCGAACAAGACCCTGATCGTCGCTACCGACCGCGGCATCTTCTACAAGATGCAGCAGCTGTGCCCGGACAAGGTCTTCATCGAGGCGCCAACGGCCGGTAACGGCGCGGCGTGTCGCAGTTGCGCACATTGCCCGTGGATGGCCATGAACACCCTTGAGCGCACGCTGAAGTGCCTGAAGGAGGGCTCGAACGAGATCTTCGTCGACCCGGCGCTGATTCCCCAGGCTATCCGCCCGCTCAAGCGCATGCTCGACTTCACTCAGGCTGCGCGGATGAAGCTGGCAGGCAACGCCTGACCTTCAGCCACAAACAAAAAGCGCCCCGATTTGATCGGGGCGTTTTTGCATCTGCCGGGTTATTTGGCTTTCTTCGGGATCCGCACCAGTTGCGTGTCCGAGTAGATGTCATGCCAGGCGCGCTTGCGCTTGTCGAACAGCGACCAGAAGAACCCCACGCCGAGGCACAGCCACGACGCGATCGACACCATGAACCGCAGCAGCGCCTGCCACAGGCTGATCGCGGTGCCATCGGCGTTCTGTACGCGAATGCCCCACACCTGCATGCCCAGTGTCTGGCCGGCGTGGGTCCAGAATTTGGCGAAGAAGCCAAACAGCACCAGCAGCAGTACGGTGGAGTACAGCGGGTCGCCGTCCAGTTTGCCGGCGTCGGTCATTGCGCGCAGACGCTCTTCGCCGATGATTGCGGCCTGGATCAGCTTATAGATGAAGCCCGTGACGATCAGCAGGGCGGTACACAGCAGAAAGTCATAGAACATCGCTGCCAGACGACGGCCGAGACCGACGGCGGGAAAGTCGCCCTGGGGAAGGAGCAGGTGTTTCGACATGGCAGCCTCTGGACGGAAAGTGAAGCGCCATTTTACGGATTCGCGCGCACAAAAAAGCCCCTGATATCAATATCAGGGGCTTTTTCGTTACAGAAAATCAGGCTTCAGCGATGACTTCATCAGCCTGCATGCCTTTCTGGCCTTGTACGGCAACGAAAGTCACTTTCTGGCCTTCTTTCAGGCTCTTGAAGCCGTTGCCCTGAATAGCGCGGAAATGCACGAACAGATCCGGACCGCTTTCTGGAGTGATAAAACCAAAACCTTTCTCGTCGTTAAACCACTTGACGGTACCGCTCTGACGTGTGGACATTTCTTATTTCCTTTGACGCAAAAATTGATGACAGTCTCTTCCTCATGAAAGAGTACTGGGGCTGGTTGCAGGAGAGTAAGAAGACGTCGAACGGGATGTAGCTAACTTGTAGGCTACTGCCCAGGTCACGATTCCAAGCTGACCCATGCAAACACAGTGGACAAACTCTACGCCAACTACAGGAGGAAAAACAAGCCCCGTGAAGGCCCCGGTTTTCCTGTGCTTGCCGGCTGTTAGTCAGTCCACTAGTCGGGCTTATACGATTAGCTTGTTCAATTGTTTTCGAACGTTATAAGCCAAGTTCATATTCGAATCGAATGTAAGGGAAGTGCACTGTTTTATGGCGATTGCGTTACACATTAGTGCACGCATAACGCAATCGCGTTACTTATAGAAACAGTCCATCAACCACGATAGTAGCGTTGTGGAACGAATGGCATTTTGCTTACAAGCATTTGCACCTTTTTCCCACGAACGATAGCCCAGACTGGTGTGTCCAGTGCGACATAGGCGCTGTCAAGGTAACCCATCGCCAATGGACCGCCCAGGGTCGGGCCGAAACCGCCGCTGCACACGCTGCCGATGATTTCGCCGGCTTCGTTGACGATCTCTGCACCTTCACGGACCGGCGTGCGCTCCTGCGGCAGCAGGCCGACGCGTTTGCGTGCGACACCGTTCTGCTGCTGGCCGAAAACCTGTTCTGCACCCGGGAAGCCGCCGGCCCGTGCACCATCGGCACGGCGTGGCTTGGAGATTGCCCACAGCAGGCTGGCTTCGATTGGCGTGGTGTCGGTGTTCATGTCATGGCCGTACAGGCACAGGCCGGCTTCCAGACGCAGCGAATCCCGGGCACCGAGGCCGATGGCGGCGACTTCCGGCTCGGCCAGCAAGGCGCGGGCGAGTTTTTCCGCATCGGCTGCTGGTACCGAGATTTCGAAACCGTCTTCACCGGTGTAGCCCGAACGGCTGACGAAGCAATCCACACCCAGCAGTGTCACGCGGGTGAACTGCATGAAAGTCATGTTCGCCACTTCCGGCGCCAGGCGTGCCAGTACGGTTACGGCCGCCGGGCCTTGCAGCGCGAGCAGGGCGCGGGCTTCGAACAGCTCGGTAATGGTGCATTGATCGCCGATGTGTTTCTGCAGATGGGCCAGGTCCTGGTCCTTGCACGCGGCATTGACCACCAGGAACAGTTCGTCGTTGCCCAGATTGGCGACCATCAGGTCGTCGAGGATGCCGCCGGTTTCGTTGGTGAACATCGCGTAGCGCTGCATGCCCACCGGCAGGTCGATGATGTCCACCGGCACCAGGGTTTCCAGGGCTTTGGCGGCATTGGCGCCGGTCAGGCGGATCTGGCCCATGTGCGAGACGTCGAACAGCCCGGCCTGCTCACGGGTGTGCTGGTGTTCTTTCATCACGCCCAGCGGGTATTGCACCGGCATGTCGTAGCCGGCGAACGGCACCATGCGGGCGCCGAGTTCGATGTGCAGAGCGTGCAGCGGGGTTTTCGACAGTTGTTCGGTGGACATGCGTGACTCCTTGATTCACACCAACCCTCTCCCGGCGGGAGAGGGGGCTAATTAACACTCGATAATGTTGACCGCCAGACCGCCGCGGGCGGTCTCCTTGTATTTGCTTTTCATGTCGGCGCCGGTCTGGCGCATGGTGCGGATGACCTTGTCGAGGGAGACGAAGTGCTGCCCGTCTCCGCGCATGGCCATGCGCACGGCATTGATCGCCTTGACCGAGCCCATGGCGTTGCGTTCGATGCACGGCACCTGCACCAGCCCGCCAATCGGATCGCAGGTCAGGCCGAGGTTGTGTTCCATGCCGATTTCGGCGGCGTTTTCCACTTGTTGCACGCTGCCGCCGAGGACTTCGCACAACGCGCCGGCCGCCATCGAGCAGGCCACGCCGACCTCGCCCTGGCAGCCGACTTCGGCACCGGAAATCGAGGCGTTTTCCTTGTACAGAATGCCGATGGCCGCCGCGGTCAGCAGGAAGCGCACCACGCCGTCATCGTTCGCGCCGGGAATGAAGCGCATGTAGTAATGCAGCACCGCTGGGATGATCCCCGCCGCGCCGTTGGTCGGTGCCGTGACCACGCGCCCGCCGTTGGCGTTTTCTTCGTTGACGGCCAGGGCGTAGAGGTTGACCCAGTCCAGCACCGACAGCGGATCGCGCAGCGACGATTCCGGGTTCTTGCACAGTTGCCGGTGCAGCGCCGCCGCCCGTCGCTTGACCTTCAGGCCGCCCGGCAGAATGCCTTCGTTGCGACAGCCGGCAGCTACGCAGTCCTGCATCACTTGCCAGATCTTCAACAGGCCGGCGCGGGTTTCCGCTTCCGGGCGCCAGGCGCTTTCGTTGGTCAGCATCACCTGGCTGATCGACAGGCCGTAGGTGGCGCAGTGACCGAGCAAGTCCTTGGCACTTTTGAACGGGAAGGTCAGTGGTGTGGCGTCTTCGACGATACGGTCGGCGCCGGCCGCGTCTTCGTCGACCACAAAACCACCGCCGACGGAGTAGTACTCGCGGCTGCGGATCTGCAATCCCGCTGCATCGAAGGCACGGAAGATCATGCCGTTGGGGTGATAGGCCAATGGCTTGCGGATCATTGCCAGGTGTTCTTTCTCGTTGAACGCGATGCTGTGTTCACCGAGCAGGTTCAAACGCCCGCTGCCGCGAATCTGCGTGAGACGTGCAGCGACGGTTTCGGTATCCACGGTATCCGGGTGTTCACCTTCCAGGCCCAGCAGTACGGCCTTGTCGCTGCCGTGACCCTTGCCGGTGGCGCCGAGGGATCCATACAACTCGACCCTGACGCTGGTGGTGGCCGACAACAGGTTTTCCCGACGCAAACCTTCGACGAAACGCGCAGCTGCGCGCATCGGGCCGACGGTGTGGGAGCTGGAGGGGCCGATGCCAATCTTGAACAGGTCGAACACGCTTAACGACATGGTTGTTCTCCGGTTTCTTGTTATAGGCACTTCAGGCACGCATGAAAGGGGCGGGCGAACCCGCCCCCTCACAGGTCAAGCGTAGCTTTCGATCGACGGGCAGGCGCAGACCAGATTGCGGTCGCCGAACACGTTGTCGACGCGACCGACCGGCGGCCAGTACTTGCCTTCGACCAACGATGCCACCGGGTACACCGCTTGTTCGCGGCTGTATGGGTGAGTCCACTCGCCAACCAGCTCTGCGGCAGTGTGCGGAGCGTTCTTCAGCGGGTTGTCGTCCTTGTCCAGGGTGCCGTTTTCCACTGCGCGGATTTCTTCGCGGATGCGGATCATGGCGTCGCAGAAGCGGTCCAGTTCTTCCTTGGATTCACTTTCGGTCGGCTCGATCATCAGCGTGCCGGCCACCGGGAACGACATGGTCGGGGCGTGGAAGCCGAAGTCGATCAGACGTTTGGCCACGTCATCGACGCTGATGCCGCTGCTGTCTTTCAATGGACGCAGATCCAGGATGCACTCGTGCGCCACCAGGCCGTTGCTGCCGGTGTACAGCACTGGATAGTGCTCTTCCAGGCGACGGGAAATGTAGTTGGCATTGAGGATCGCCAGTTGCGAAGCGCGCTTGAGACCTGCGCCACCCATCATGCGAATGTACATCCAGGTGATCGGCAGAATGCTCGCGCTGCCGAACGGCGCCGCGCAGACTGCGCCTGCCTTGCGCTCCATATGGCCGTGGCCCGGCAGGAACGGGGTCAGGTGCGATTTCACGCCGATCGGGCCGACACCCGGGCCGCCACCGCCGTGCGGAATGCAGAAGGTCTTGTGCAGGTTCAGGTGCGAGACGTCGCCGCCGAACTTGCCCGGTGCGCAGAGGCCGACCATCGCGTTCATGTTGGCGCCGTCGATGTACACCTGGCCGCCGTTGTCGTGAATGATGCCGCAGATTTCGCGGATGCCTTCTTCGAACACGCCGTGGGTCGACGGGTAGGTGATCATCAGCGCGGCGAGGTGTTCGCGGTGCTCGATGGCCTTGGCGCGCAGGTCTTCGATGTCCACGTTGCCACGGGCGTCGCAGGCAGTCACGACCACACGCATGCCAGCCATGTTGGCGGTAGCCGGGTTGGTGCCGTGGGCGGACGACGGGATCAGGCAGATGTCGCGACGGTCTTCGCCACGGCTCTGGTGATAGGCACGGATCGCCAGAAGACCTGCATATTCACCCTGGGAACCGGCGTTCGGCTGCAGCGAGATCGCGTCGTAACCGGTGGCGGCGCAGAGCATCGCTTCCAGTTCATCGGTCAGTTGCTGATAGCCGGCGCTTTGCTCGGCAGGGGCGAATGGGTGCAGGGCACCGAATTCGGCCCAGGTCACCGGGATCATTTCGCTGGCGGCGTTGAGTTTCATGGTGCACGAGCCCAGCGGGATCATGGTGCGATCCAGTGCCAGGTCCTTGTCCGCCAGTTTGCGCAGGTAGCGCATCAGCTCGGTTTCCGAGTGATAACGGTTGAATACCGGGTGGCTGAGGATCGGCGACTGACGAACCAGTGCGGCTGGAATGGTGCTTTGCGCGGCAGCGGCGAGAGCAGCGAAGTCCGGCAGAGTCTTGCCGTCGGTGAACAGACCCCACAGGGTTTCGATGTCGGCCTGGGTGGTGGTTTCGTCGACCGACAGGCCCAGACGCTGGGCATCGATCACCCGCAGGTTGATCTGTTGGGCGCGAGCCTTGTCGTGCAGCGCAGCCGTTTGCGCGCCGGTGGCCAGGGTCAGGGTGTCGAAGAAGCTGGCTTGCTCGACGGTCACGCCCAGGGCGCTCAGTCCCTTGGCCAGGATCGCGGTCAGGTGATGCACACGGTTGGCGATCTGGGTCAGGCCTTTCGGGCCATGGTAAACGGCGTACATGCTGGCGATGTTGGCCAGCAGCACTTGTGCGGTGCAGATGTTCGACGTGGCTTTCTCACGGCGGATGTGTTGCTCGCGGGTCTGCATCGCCAGACGCAGGGCCGGCTTGCCGAAGCGGTCAACCGAGACACCGACCAGACGGCCCGGCATGTCGCGCTTGAACGCATCTTTGGTGGAGAAGTAAGCCGCGTGCGGGCCACCGAAGCCCAGCGGCACGCCGAAGCGTTGCGCGCTGCCGATGGCCACGTCCGCGCCGAATTCGCCCGGCGGGGTCAGCAAGGTCAGGGCCAGCAGGTCAGCGGCGACGGCTACCAAGGCGTTGGCAGCGTGGAAGCGCTCGGTCAGTTCGCGGTAGTCGAACACATCACCGTTGCTCGCCGGGTATTGCAGCAGCGCGCCGAAGAACGGCGTCACGTCGGTCAGTTCACGCTCGTCGCCCACCACTACTTCAATGCCCAGCGGCTCGGCACGGGTGCGCAGCACGTCGAGGGTTTGCGGGTGGCTGTGGATCGAGGCGAAGAACTGGTGACTGCCCTTGTTCTTGCTCAGGCGTTTGCAGAAGGTCATGGCTTCGGCAGCGGCGGTGGCTTCATCGAGCAAGGAGGCATTGGCGATCGGCAGGCCGGTGAGGTCGCTGATCAGGGTCTGGAAGTTCAGCAGCGCTTCGAGACGGCCCTGGGAAATTTCCGGCTGGTATGGGGTGTAAGCGGTGTACCAGGCCGGGTTTTCCAGCAGGTTGCGCAGGATCGGCGACGGCGTATGGCAGTTGTAGTAGCCCTGGCCGATGTAGGTCTTGAACAGCTGGTTCTTGCCGGCGATGCCTTTGATCATCGCCAAGGCATCGGCTTCGCTCAGGCCGTCGTCCAGACCGAGCACGCTGGTGCCCTTGATGCTTTCCGGGATGACGCTGGCGCTCAGGGCTTCGAGCGAGTCGAAGCCGAGGCTGTTGAGCATGGCTTGCTCGTCACCGGCGCGCGGGCCGATGTGACGGGCAATGAATTCGTTGGTGGTGCCGAGATTTACTTGGGTCATGTCAGGTTCCTCAGGCTTCGGCTTGGGCTTTGATCAGACGGTCGTAGGCGTCCTGATCCAGCAGCTTGGCGACGGCGGAAGCGTCGGCTGGTTTGAAGCGGAAGAACCAGCCTTCGCCCAGCGGATCTTCGTTGACCAACTCAGGGCTGTCTTCCAGGGCCGGGTTGGTGGCCAGGACTTCACCATCCAGCGGCATGTAAACGCCGCTCGCGGCTTTTACTGATTCCACGGTGGCGGCTTCGGCGCCTTTCTCGTACGCCTGCAATTCAGGCAGTTGCACGAACACCACGTCGCCCAGGGCGTTCTGCGCGAAAGCGGTGATGCCAACGGTGACAGAGCCATCGGCTTCGGCGCGCAGCCATTCGTGATCTTCAGTAAAACGCAACTCGCTCATGGAATCTCCTAGGGGCCAGACTCGTCTGGTGGACGCGGTGGAATACTCGGGCGGCAATGCCCTGATTTTATGAGCGGTTACTTAGCAAGAACGCGGCCAATGCAAAAATATCGTTATAAATCAATGGCTTGATTGATTTGTAGGCAGGCGCGATCACGCTAGCTGTAGCGAAATCGCTACAGTGCGGGGCGAAGAAAAAAGCTGAAGCGGATCAAAGCCTTGCACAGCGGTGATCGGAGGAGGGTGTAGCGATATCGTTCCGCTGTAGCGCTTTCAGTACAGATGGAGGTCGCTTTTGGGGCGCTGTCAGGCTTTCCCCGGAATCCCGTACTTGCGCAGCCGATGGGCAATCGCCGTGTGCGAGGTCTGCAGGCGACTGGCCAGTTGGCGGGTCGAGGGGTAGCTGACGTAGAGCTTTTCCAGCAGCGATTTCTCGAAGGCCTCAACCGCTTCTTCGAGGCTGTCGACATCGGTGTCGGTCTGGCGCGCCACTGAAGTGCCGGCGATGTCGAGATCGCCGATATCCACAAGACTGCTTTCGCAGATTGCTGCGGCGCGGAAGATCACGTTCTGCAATTGCCGCACGTTGCCCGGCCAGCGGTTGCCGAGCAGCGCCGGGTAAGTGCCCGGGGCGAGGCGGCAGACCGGGCGCTGGATCTGCGCACAGGCCTGCTGCATGAAGTAGCGGGCCAGCAGCAGAATGTCCTGACCGCGTTCGCGCAGCGGTGGCACCTCGATGTTGAGCACGTTGAGGCGGTAGAACAGGTCTTCGCGGAACAGGCCTTCGCTGACCATTTTTTCCAGATCGCGGTGGGTCGCGCTGAGGATGCGCACGTTGACCTTCACTTCGCGATCACCGCCCACCCGACGGAAGCTGCCATCGTTGAGAAAGCGCAGCAGCTTGGCCTGCAAATACGGCGACATTTCGCCGATCTCGTCGAGGAACACCGTGCCCTGGTTGGCCAGTTCCATCAGCCCCGGTTTACCGCCCCGTTGTGCGCCGGTGAAGGCGCCGGGGGCGTAGCCGAACAGTTCGCTCTCGGCGAGGTTCTCCGGCAGGGCCGCGCAGTTCAGCGCCAGGAATGGTGCGCTGTGGCGGGTGCTGATGGCGTGGCAGGCGCGGGCCACCAATTCCTTGCCGGTGCCGGTTTCGCCCTGGATCAGCAGCGGCGCATCGAGCGCGGCCACCCGTTGCGCGCGGGCCTTGAGCGTGCGGATCGCCGGGGATTCGCCGAGCAGGGCATCGAAACCTTCGGCATGGTCGTGGTGCAGCGCCGAGAGTTGTTCGCCGATGCGATTAGGTTGATACAGGGTCAGCAGGGCACCAGCGTCAGTGATCGGCGTGGCATCCAGCAACAGGGTCTGGCCGTTGACGGTGATTTCCCGCAGCGGCAGGCGGAAGCCTTGTTCAAGCAATGTTTCGAGCAGCCCCGGGTCGTTGAACAGCTCCGAGACGCTTTCCCCCGCCGGTTCGCGACCGTACAGGGCGATCAGCGCCGGGTTGGCCAGCAGCACCTTGCCGGCGCTGTCCAGCGCCAGCACCGGGTCGGTCATCGCTGCGAGCAACGCGTCAAGCTGCAAGTGCCGCCGCTGGCCGGGGAGGATGTCGACCACCACCACGGCCTCCACGCCGCGCACCCGGAACAGCGCATCTTTCAGTTCTTCGAGCACTTGCGGGCTGAGGGTCGGGGCGTCGATGTAGACGTTCGGCGGGACCATTTCCACCGCATCCAGATTGAGGTTGCGTCCACCGAGAATCGCCAGGACTTCCTGGGTGATGCCGACGCGGTCGATGAAACTGACGTGGATACGCATGGGGTGGTTCTGGATTCTGGAGTACGGAGGGGGGCAAGTATGCCTTGGGGCGGGGCTTCAGGTGAAATCCGACGTGAACTTGCGGCGGGTATGCATCTCCTGTGGGAGCGAGTTCGCTCCCACAATGGATCTGAGGTGTGTGGGGTTACTCGAAATGCTCGGGATTAACCGGATCCCCGGATTTCATATTCAACTGCACACGGATGTCTTCAAACATCAAATCGTAATGCTTGTGCACCGAGCCGATCTGGCTGTGGCTCTTGGGGATGCCGTACTTTTCGGCAATCTGCGTCACGTTGCGAGCGAAGTTGTAAGCCTCTTCTTTTGGCAGGAAGAAGGGCTCGTTGACCTCTTTGCCCTGGATGGTTCCATGCAGCCGGAACTGTATCCCTTTGCCTTTTTGCGGATCCTGCGAGACTTCGTACTCGAGGCGGATATTGTAGTTGACGTCATCCTGGGTCAACGCGTGCCGTTCGATGTGCAAGTGACCGGGTTCGAACTGGGCCATGATGTTCTCTCCTTTCAAGGCATGGGAGAAGGGCAGACCCTGGGTCTGCCCCCGGCATTTCTGGTTATCGGTAGGTGATGCCTGGTGCGGCGGTGCTGACCCGCGTACCGGCGGTGCCCTGGACGATGGCTTCGATGTCCGCCAGAGAACCGATCACCGCGACTTTGCCAGTATGGCGCGCAAATTCACAGGCTGCCTGCACCTTCGGCCCCATGGAGCCGGCGGCGAAGCCCAGGCGTTCGAGTTCGTCCGGATGAGCCTGGGCGATGGCTTTCTCGGTTGGTTTTTTGAAGTCGATGTACGCCGCGTTGACGTCGGTGGCGATCACCAGCAAGTCCGCTTCCAGCTGTTCGGCGAGCAGCGACGAGCACAGGTCTTTGTCGATCACCGCCTCAATACCTTTGAGGTTGCGCTTCTCGTCATACATGGTCGGGATGCCGCCACCGCCGGCGCAGATCACGATGCTGCCCTTGTCCAGCAGCCACTTGATCGGGCGGATTTCGAAGATGCGCTTGGGTTTCGGGCTGGCAACCACGCGACGGTATTTGTCACCGTCGGCCTTGACCACCCAGCCTTTCTCTTTGGCCAGGCGCTCGGCTTCTTCTTTGGCATAGACCGGGCCGATGAATTTGGTCGGGTCTTTGAAAGCCGGATCTTTGGGATCGACTTCGACCTGGGTGAGCAGGGTGGCGAACGGGACTTCGAAGTCCAGCAGGTTGCCCAGTTCCTGTTCGATGATGTAACCGATCATGCCTTCGGTTTCGGCACCGAGCACGTCCAGAGGGTAGGCTTCATCGGGTTTATAGGAGAGGCCCTGCAACGACAGCAGCCCGACTTGCGGGCCATTGCCGTGGGCGATGACCAGTTGGTTGCCGGGATGGATCTTGGCGATTTGCTCGGTCGCGATGCGGATGTTGGCGCGCTGGTTGTCAGCGGTCATCGGCTCACCACGGCGGAGCAGGGCGTTACCGCCCAGAGCTACGACGATACGCATGGTGCATGTCCTTTTTTCGTGTTGATCACTGATCGTGCCCACGCTCCTGCGTGGGAACGATCAGTGCCAAAGCCGGGTTACAGATCAGCCAGAGTCGACACCAGAATCGCCTTGATGGTGTGCATGCGGTTTTCCGCTTGCTCGAAGGCGATGCAGGCAGGCGACTCGAACACGTCGTCGGTCACTTCGATGCCGTTGGCCAGGTGCGGATACTGTTCGGCGATCTGTTTGCCGACCTTGGTATCGCTGTTGTGGAACGCCGGCAGGCAGTGCATGAACTTGGTACGTGGGTTGCCGGTGGCTTTCATCAATTGTGCGTTGACCTGATACGGCAGCAGTTGCTCGATGCGCTCGGCCCAGGCTTCAACCGGTTCGCCCATCGATACCCAGACGTCGGTGTGGATGAAGTCCACGCCCTTGACCGCCGCTTTCGGGTCTTCGGTCAGGGTGATGCGGGCCCCGCTTTCTTCAGCGTATTTCTTGCAACGCTGCACAAGGTCGTCGTGGGGCCACAGCGCCTTCGGTGCACAGATGCGCACGTCCATGCCCAGTTTGGAGCCGACCAGCAGCAGCGAATTACCCATGTTGTTACGGGCGTCACCCAGGTAGGCGTAGCTGATTTCATGGATCGGCTTGTCGGCGTGCTCACGCATGGTCAGCACGTCGGCGATCATCTGGGTCGGGTGATATTCATCGGTCAGGCCGTTGAACACCGGTACGCCGGCGAACTTGGCCAGCTCTTCGACGATTTCCTGCTTGAAGCCACGGTACTCGATGGCGTCGTACATGCGACCCAGCACGCGGGCGGTGTCCTTCATGCTTTCCTTGTGGCCGATCTGCGAGGAATTCGGGTCGATGTAGGTGACGTTGGCGCCCTGGTCATACGCGGCGACTTCGAACGCGCAGCGGGTGCGGGTCGAGGTTTTTTCGAAGATCAGGGCGATGTTGTTGCCCTTCAGGTGTTGCTGCTCGGTGCCGGTGTACTTGGCGCGCTTGAGGTCGCGGGACAGGTCGAGCAGGTAGCGCAGCTCACGTGGGGTGTGGTGTTCCAGGCTGAGCAGGTTACGGTTGTGAATGTTGAAAGCCATGATGGATCTCCTTGCGTACTCGGTTGTCCCCCTGGCCGCGACTTTCTGTTGAAAGAAGGTGAGTTGCGGCCAGGGCTCAGAGGTTTAGTAGTCGATTGGGTCGCGCACGATCGGGCAGGTCATGCAGTGGCCGCCGCCACGGCCACGGCCCAGTTCGCCGGCGCTGATGGTGATGACCTCCACACCGGCCTTGCGCAGCAGGGTGTTGGTGTAGGTGTTGCGGTCGTAACCGATAACGACCCCAGGTTCCAGAGCCACCACGTTGTTGCCGTCGTCCCATTGCTCGCGCTCGGCGGCGAAGCTGTTGCCACCGGTTTCCACGACGCGCAGGTTCGGCAGGTTCAGCGAGTTGGCCACGACTTCGAGGAACGTTTTGTTCTCCCGTCGTACGTCCAGACCGTAAGGTTTGCTTTCGTCAGGACGGATGATGAACGGCACGATTTCCTTGACCACTTCCGGGAAGACCGTGACCAGGTCGCGGTCGCAGAAGCTGAACACGGTATCCAGGTGCATTGCCGCGCGAGATTTCGGCAGGCCGGCGACCACGACTTTGTCCGCCGCGCCTTTGGCGAACAGCGATTGGGCCAGTTGACCGATGGCCTGGCGCGAGGAACGCTCGCCCATGCCGATCAACACCACGCCGTTGCCGATCGGCATCACGTCGCCGCCCTCGAGAGTGGCTTTGCCGTGGTCCTTGTCCGGATCGCCGTACCAGACTTCGAAGTCGGCACCGGTGAAGTCGGGGTGGAACTTGTAGATGGCGGTGGTCAACAGGGTTTCCTGGCGACGGGCCGGCCAGTACATAGGGTTGAGCGTCACGCCGCCGTAGATCCAGCAAGTGGTGTCGCGGGTGAACTGGGTGTTGGGCAGTGGGTCGAGCAGGAAGCTGGAGTGGCCCAGGTAATCGCGGTACATCTTGATCACGCTGGCGCCTTCGCTGTCGGGCAAATCTTCACCGGCCACGCCGCCGATCAGGAATTCGGCGAGCTTGCGTGGTTCCAGGCCTTCGAGCCAGCTGCGCACTTCGTTGGTCAGGCCGACGCCGACGGTGTCGGGGGTGATCTTGCGGTCCAGAATCCATTTCAGCGCTTCGGGATTGCCAACGATGTCGGTCAGCAGGTTATGCATTTCCAGCACTTCGACGCCGCGCTCGCGCATCTTGGTGACGAAATCGAAGTGATCGCGCTTGGCCTGGTTGACCCAGATCACGTCGTCGAACAGCAGTTCGTCGCAATTGCTCGGGGTCAGCCGCTGATGGGCCAGACCTGGGGAGCAAACCATGACTTTGCGCAGTTTGCCGGCTTCGGAGTGGACGCCGTACTTAACTTTTTCCGTGGTCATTTCAGTGATCCTCCAGAGATAAAACGTTTGGCAATTACAGAGTCAGGAAGCCGTCGTAGAGACCGTAGGCTGCCACGAGGGCACCTACGACCACCGCGGCGAAAATCAGCTTCTCGACGTTGGTGAAAACCGGTTGTTTGAGTTCGAGCTTGGCCTTGGCGAACAGGATCGCGCCGGGTGCATAGAGCAGGGCCGACAGCAGCAGGTACTTGACGCCGCCGGCATACAGCAGCCAGATCGCGTAGACGAGGGCGATGGCGCCGATGATCAGGTCCTTGCGCCGTTCGGCGGCAAAACCTTCATAGGTCTCGCCACGGATCGCCAGCAGCAGGGCGTAGGCTGCCGACCACAGGTAGGGCACCAGAATCATCGAGGTGGCGAGGTAGATCAGTGACAGGTAGGTGCTGGCCGAGAACAGGGTGATGACCAGAAACAGCTGCACCATCGCGTTGGTCAGCCACAGGGCATTGGCGGGGACCTGATTGGCGTTTTCGCGGCGCAGGAACTCCGGCATGGTGTGGTCCTTGGCGGCGGCGAACATGATCTCCGCACACAGCAGCACCCACGACAGCAGCGCTCCCAGCAGCGAGATGATCAGGCCCACGCTGATCAGCACCGCGCCCCAGTGACCGACCACGTGCTCCAGCACGGCGGCCATCGACGGGTTCTGCAGTTTGGCCAGTTCCGGTTGGGTCATGATCCCCAGCGACAGCACATTCACCAGCACCAGGAACAGCAGCACGGTGATGAAACCGATCACGGTGGCCTTGCCGACGTCTGAACGTTTTTCCGCCCGGGCCGAGAAGATGCTCGCGCCTTCGATGCCGATGAACACCCACACGGTGACCAGCATCATGTTGCGCACCTGGTTCATCACGCTGCCCAGGTCCGGGTTTTTCACACCCCAGATGTCGGCGGTGAAGATGTCCAGTTTGAAGGCGAAAATCGCGATCAGGACGAACAGCAGCAACGGCACGACCTTGGCGACGGTGGTCACGAGGTTGATGAACGCCGCTTCCTTGATCCCGCGCAGCACCAGAAAGTGCACGGCCCACAGCAGCACCGAGGCGCCGATCACGGCGGCAACGGTGTTGCCTTCACCGAAAATCGGAAAGAAATAGCCAAGAGTGCTGAACAGCAGAACGAAGTAACCGACGTTGCCCAGCCAGGCGCTGATCCAGTAACCCCAGGCCGAGGAAAAACCCATGTAGTCGCCGAAACCGGCCTTGGCGTAGGCGTACACGCCGCCGTCCAGGTCAGGTTTGCGATTGGCGAGGGTTTGAAAGACGAAAGCGAGGGTGAGCATGCCGACGGCGGTGATAGCCCACCCGATCAGCACCGCACCCACGTCGGCGCTGGCGGCCATGTTTTGTGGCAAAGAAAATATCCCGCCACCGATCATTGAGCCGACTACCAATGCGACCAGTGCACCTAGTCGTAGTTTTCCGGGAGCTTCAGACATTGCATGACTCCATTGCAGGAGAGAAGAGTTCACAGCGTAGTTCTGTTGGCTTTTCAAACAGCTGACTTAGATCAGTGCATAGTCACATTCCATTGTTAATGAATGACTTATGAAGCGGATGCAGGCATAAGGCTATTGGCTGAAAGGCCCGTCCCAGAGGCCTTTGGTCGATGTGGTTGGGAATGGATCCTATTACTTTCGAGTTATGACGCTAGTTGCTTTTCGGGTTTTGGCAAATTTTTCACATCTGTTTTCAGTACAGAATTGATTTATTAGGATCGGCGCACAAAACTGACTTAACGTGCTAGGCGTTAGCGTTATCCGCTATATATAAATAGGCGCTTTTGGTGTTACCTGATAAACGTCAGTTAGCTTTATCTGTTTAGTTAATAGTTGTTACAAATAAAAAACCTCAGCCCATCTTTCAAGGAGATTTGAATGTCGCAACCGACGCAAAAACTGCGCCTTGGCGCACTGATCGCCCTGGTGGTGGGTTCGATGATCGGTGGGGGGATTTTCTCTTTGCCGCAGAACATGGCGGCTCGCGCCGATGCCGGCGCCATCCTGATCGGCTGGGGAATCACCGCCATCGGGATGCTGACCCTGGCGTTCGTATTCCAGACCTTGGCCAATCGCAAGCCGGAACTCGATTCCGGCGTCTACGCCTACGCCAAGGCCGGGTTCGGCGACTACATGGGGTTTTCCTCGGCCTGGGGTTACTGGATCAGTGCCTGGCTGGGCAACGTCGGGTATTTCGTGTTGCTGTTCAGCACCCTCGGCTACTTCTTTCCGGTGTTCGGCCAGGGCAACACGCCGATCGCCATCGGTTGCGCCTCGGTGCTGCTGTGGGCCGTGCATTTTCTGGTGATGCGCGGGATCAAGGAGGCGGCGCTGATCAACCAGTTGACCACCGTGGCCAAGATCATTCCGTTGATCATGTTTGTGATCATCGCCGCCGTGGCGTTCAAGGCTGACGTGTTTACCCGTGACATCTGGGGCCGCAGCAATCCGAACTTCGGCGGTGTGATGGACCAGGTGCGCAACATGATGCTGGTTACCGTGTTTGTATTTATCGGTATCGAAGGCGCGAGCGTTTACTCGGCGCGGGCGGAGAAACGCACGGACGTGGGTCGCGCCACGGTGATCGGTTTCCTCGGTGTGCTGGCGCTGCTGGTGCTGGTCAATGTGTTGTCGCTGGGGATCATGAGTCAGCCGGAACTGGCGATCTTGCAGAACCCGTCGCTGGCCGCCGTGCTGGAACACATCGTCGGACCATGGGGCGCGTTGCTGATCAGTGTCGGTCTGGCCATTTCGTTGCTCGGTGCGCTGTTGTCGTGGGCGCTGCTGTGCGCCGAAATCCTTTTCGCCACCGCCAAGGACAAGACCATGCCGGCGTTCCTGCGCAAGGAAAACGCCAACCATGTTCCGGTCAACGCGCTGTGGCTGACCAACGTGATGATCCAGATTTTCCTGCTGATCACGCTGTTTTCCGCCGGCACCTACACCAGCCTCATCTACCTCGCGTCGTCGATGATCCTGGTGCCGTACCTGTGGTCGGCAGCCTACGCGGTGCTGTTGAGCGGACGCGGAGAAACCTATGAACATGCCTCGGCCGAACGCACCAAGGACCTGCTGATCGGCGGCATTGCCCTGTGCTACGCGGTGTGGTTGCTGTACGCCGGCGGGGTGAAATACCTGCTGTTGTCGGCGCTGCTGTATGCGCCGGGGGTGATTCTGTTCGCCAAGGCCAAGCATGAGCAGAATGAGCCGCTGTTCACTACGATCGAGAAGGGGATCTTCACCTGTGTCATCGCCGGGGCGGGGCTCGCGGCCTACGGGTTGTACAGCGGCGTGCTGTCGTTGTGAGGCTGCGACTCGAATACCGGGCGCCCTACGACTGGCCGGCGATGCTCGGATTTCTCGCGGTGCGGGCGGTGGCAGGGATGGAGACCGTCGTCGATGGTGTGTATTCGCGCAGCATCGGTTTGAACGGTATGCATGGCACAGTTTCGGTCTGGTCCGGTGACGATGATGCGCTGGAGGTTGAGCTGGATTTTCCGGATGCGACGGCGGTGCCCGAGATAGTTGTGCGCTTGCGTCGGCTGTTCGATCTGGACGCGGATCTGCCGACGATGCAGCGCCATCTGGCGATGGATCCGCTGCTTGCGCCATTGATTGCCGAACGCCCGGGGTTGCGGGTGCCGGGCGCGTGGGACGGACTGGAGCTGGCGTTTCGGGCAGTGCTGGGGCAGCAGATTACGGTGGTCGGGGCGATCCGGCTGGCGGGGAAACTGGTGGCGCAGTATGGCGAGCCATTGCGCTCAACAGTGCCGGGATTGACTCATGCATTTCCCGACGCGGCGGTTCTGGCGAAGGCCGATCTGGCGGCGCTGGGCATGCCGAAAAGTCGAGGACGGACCTTGTCCGGGGTGTCGCAGGCGTTGCTGGATGATCCGCTGCTGTTTGAATCCGGGACCGCGCGGTTGCTGGCGCTGCACGGGATCGGCGACTGGACGGCGCAATACATTGGCCTGCGGCAGTTGCGGGATATGGACGGGTTTCCGACTGGGGATGTGGGATTGCTGCGGGCGCTCGAGGTGCTGGAGGGAACGCGGATGACGGCGCGGGAATTGTCTGCCCGCGCCGAGATTTGGCGGCCGTATCGCGGGTATGCGGCGCAGGTGTTGTGGACATCGTCGAGTCGTGCGGATTGATACCCGCACACATTCAAATCCATCGCGGTTGATGTGAACCCAACTCAGTGGCCGGCAATGCCCACTGCAATGGCGTCCCGCAGATCTTCAATGGCGCTTGCAGCCGATGCGCCAGCCCCCAAGGCGTCTGCTCCATCTGCAAACTCCGATCCTTTGCATCTTCCGGACGCAGCACTTCGTTCGTGCCCGGCTCCTGCTCGATCAACAATTTCGCCGTCCGTGCCAGCGACAATCGCGCTGATCCACCTCGACCACTGCGCAGCCTTTCAGCCAGCAACCGGATCGCACTCGCCGCCATCAAATATCCCGTCGCATGATCCAGCGCCTGCACCGGCAGCGGGGTCGGTTTGTCAGCCTGCTTCCAGTGCTGTCCGGCCTCGGCAATGCCGCTGCTCATCTGCACCAGGCTGTCGAAGCCTCGGCGGTTCTGCCACGGGCCGCTCCAGCCGTAGGCATTGAGGCAGACGTCGATCAGTCCGGGTGCCAGTTGCCGGCGATGCTCGGCACCAAAACCCAAGTGTTCCAGCGCATCGGCGCGATAGCCGTGCAGCAGAATGTCAGCGTCTTTGAGCAGACTTTCGAACACCGCACGATCTGCCGCTTGATGCAGATCCAGCCGCGCACAGCGTTTACCGAGGGTTACTTCCGGCACCACGCCGGGCTCGTTCCAGGTCGGAGGGTCGATGCGCAGGACATTGGCACCCAGCCCCGCGAGAAAGCGGCTGGCAGTCGGGCCGGCGAGGACGCGGGTCAAATCGAGCACCTTGAGCCCCGCCAGCGGTTGTTCCACCGAGCCTTTCCAGGTTTTATGACTTTCTTCTCCATCACCGAAATGCACTAAGGGCTCGGCATTCACCGCCAGTCCTTGCGGGTGTTTCTGCCACTGCGCCCAACTGCGCATTTCGGCGGCGCAGCCATTGGCCTCGACTACCGCTTGTTCCAGATCGGTACTGGCCCATTGCACGACTTTCGCCGCCATCGCCGCGCGGTCGGCACAGGCACCCAGCACGCTTTCGGCAGCGGCGCGGTGATGCGGGGCGTTGGTGTGCAGGCGAATCCAGCCGTCCTTGGTCGCGTAGTCGCCGGCCACCGGATCCCACAGCGGCGGCACCTCCCAGCCGATCGGTCGCAGCGAAGTGGCGAACCAGAACGAGGCGAGGCGGCGGTCGACTGCCATGTCGGGTGGCTGGCCGGTCTGCTGCCGGAGCAATTCGCCGACCGCTTGCCCGGCCGCAGCAATGCTCGCGCAGGCCAGGTCGGTGACGGCAAACGCCGAGGGCAGGGCGCCCTCGCCGGTAAACGGAATCGGTGTGCTGGGCAAGCCAAGCGCGGCTTGAATGGACGTGAGCAGATCAGTCATCGAAGGCCCTCCGGCAGAGGGCCTGATCATAGATCAAATCAGACGCGGAACTGATCCATCAATTTCATCTGTTGACTGGCCAGGGCATTCAACTGGCTGCTGATCGCCGCCGATTCGGTGGCCTGTTCGGTCAGGGTTTCGGTGACAGTGCGGATCGCCGAGACGTTGCGGTTGACCTCTTCGGCCACGGCGCTCTGCTGTTCGGCGGCGCTGGCGATCTGCAGGTTCATGTCGCTGATCACAGTGACTGCATCGCTGATCTTGCCGAGGGCGTCCACGGCCTGGCGGATCTGCCCGGCGTTGTTGTGGGCCTGGGTCTGGCTCGAATGCATGGTCGCGACCACGCCACGGGTTCCGGTCTGGATGCGTTCGATCACCACGCGGATTTCTTCCACAGAATCCTGAGTGCGCTTGGCCAGGTTGCGGACTTCGTCGGCAACCACCGCGAAACCGCGACCGCTTTCACCGGCACGGGCCGCTTCGATCGCGGCGTTCAGCGCCAGCAGGTTGGTCTGTTCGGCAATGCTGCGGATCACTTCCAGCACCGAACCGATCTGTTCGCTGTTGACCGCCAGTTCTTCAACCTCAGTCACCGCTTTGCTGACTTCATCGGCCAGTTGATTGATGTCGCGGGTGCTGCGCTCGATGATCGACATCCCGTCCTTGGCCGACTGGTCGGCGCCTTTCGCGGCGTTGGCAGCATTCGAAGCGCTGTTGGCCACGTCGTGGGCGGTGGCGCTCATTTCGTTGGAGGCGGTGGCCACCTGATCGATCTCGCGGAACTGCACCTGCATGCCTTCGCTGGTCTGGCGGGCGATTTCCGATGATTGATCGGCGGTGCCACGGGCCTCGGAGATGCTCTGTTTGATCTGGGCGATGGTCGGTTGCAGCTTGTCAAGGAAGCGGTTGAACCAGTTCACCAGTTCGCCCAGTTCATCTTTCTTGGTGTAGTTCAGGCGCTGAGTCAGATCGCCTTCACCACTGGCGATGTTCTTCAGCATTTCGGCGACGCTGTTGATCGGACGGGTCACACCGGAGGCGGTGAGCCAGATCAGCACCAGGCCGATCAGGCCGGCGATCACGGCCACCGCCAACGCGGTCATCACGCCGGTTTGCTGAGCGTCGTCGAGCACCGCTTGCAGCTTGACCGAGTCGGCCAGCAGCACTTGTTTCGGCAGATCGATGACCACGCCCCAGGCCCGGGAATTGCCAATCGGATCGACCGGGTATACGGCGCGGATCAGGTCGCCCTGTTCGAGAATCTTCGGTGTGCCGGCGCTCAGCAATTGCAGGATGTCCTTGCCTTCGACGCCAAGGGTTTCGGCGATGCCTTTGCCGACCTTGGTCGCGTCGGTGCTGTAGGCACCGAGAACGCCGCTGCCGGAGACGATCAGCATGTGCCCGGCACCGTTGAACAGTTCGCGCTGGGAACCCACGGCCGCCGCTTGCAGTGCATCAAGGGCGATGTCGACGCCGACCACGCCGATAGCCTTGCCATCCACCAGCAGCGGCACGGCAATGGTGGTCATGAGCATTTCCTTGCCGCCCACGGTGTCGGCGTAAGGGTCGAGCAGGCAGGTGCGCTTGTTGTCGCGAGGGCAGGTGTACCAGCTGTTGTAAGGCGTGCCGCTGACGCTGAGGGTGGTCTTGGTCATGTCTTCTTCGACCATGATCGTGTTCAGCGCAGAACCGGCGGCGCGGCTCCAGTAAGTGGCGAAGCGCCCGGCTTCGTTGGACTGGCGCGCGGCATCGTTGATGAACTCACTGTCCTTGCCGTCCAGGCCGTTGGGTTCGAAGGCCAGCCAGATGCCCAGCACCTTGCTGTTGCGCTCGAACGCGGTTTTCAGGCTCAGGTTCAACTCTTCACGCAAGGCCCCGGCGTCCAGCGAACGCTTGGCGGCCATGACGCGCATGTCCTTGATCTGGTCGGCCAGTGCGGTGATCACCAGCAGGCTCTCGCCGAAGGTTTTCTGCACCTGCACCGCCTGTTCGGCCGCCTTGGCCTGCAGCAGGTTCTGCACGCTGGCGGTGAGCATCTTGCTGCTCGACTCGCTGACCAGTTTGTCGTTCTGGTTGGTCTGGTAAATGTTGATGCCGACAATCAGCGCAACCACACCGAGCAGGCAGAGCCCGGACAGCAGGACGATTTTCAGGCGAATGGACAGGGAGTCGAACATGGGGTGTTCTCGCGAATGAATGAACTGTTGGCTACGGGACACGGAATTGCCCGGTTCGCCAAATCCATTCAGCGCCATTCAATGGTCATCGGCGCGGGGCGAGGGTGCATGAGGCGCAAGCCGACGAACGGTCGCCGGTAAACGTTTGCGCGGGCAAATGCCCTGAAAAGAATGGAAAAATCAGGAAGTCTTCGGCAACGCTTCCGGTCGTGACCAGATCCACAGGTTGCCCATCGTCATGCCGGCAATCGCCAGATAGACCGGCCAGCCGTGATCGAGCATCACCAGCATCAGGGTCGCGCACAGCAGCATGCTGACGGTGGCGCTGACCTTGGCCTTGCGGGCGATGATCTTGCCGTTGCGCCAGTTGTTCAGGATCGGGCCGAACAGTCGATGGTTTTCCAGCCAGGCACTCAGGCGCGGCGAACTGCGGGTCGCGGCCCAGGCGGCGAGCAGGATGAACTCGGTGGTCGGCAGGCCGGGCACGACAATGGCGATCAGGCCGATACCGAGGCTGACATAGGCCAGCAGGCCGAACAGCAGGCGGGCGAGTCTGGAAGAGGCGGGTTGGGGCATGGGCTCGAGGTGCGTGAGGCGAAACGGGGATTCTACAGGCTTGCTCGGTTCCCATGTGTGAGCGAGCCTGCTCGCGATGGCGGTATATCAGTCGACATCAGAATCGCTAGCAGGCTAGCTCCCACAATGGGGAGTCGGTGTCGCTTCAGGCCGGTTCGGCTTCCGTGGCGTAAGCCTGTTCCAGCAGCACGGTGAAGCGGTTGAACGCGTCGATCGCGCCTTGCTCCACTTCGGCTTCTTCTTCGGCACTGAATTGCAGCGAGTCCAGGGTGCGCACGAAACTTTTCCAGCCTTCGGCGCGACCGCCTTCAGGCTCGCCCAAGTGACGGGCGCCGAAGGTTTCGCTCAGGTCCAGCGCGACGGCGCGTTTGATCAGAAACGCAGCGCCGAGCTTGGAGCCTTCGGACACGAAGATCCAGCCCAGGGCGCGGGCCTTGTTCGGGTTTTTCACCGCGCCGGCGACGGGTGCAGGCACTTCTGTGTCCAGATCCGCAAGGTCGGCCTTGGCGGCTTCTGCGCGGCAGCGGGCCGGCAGATCCGGGACGATGGCGGTCAGTTCGGCATCGTTGTACAGCGAGACCAGTTCCGACTGGAACAGGTACTGCGCGACCACGAAACGGGCGAAATTGGCGCGGGTCTCGAACGGCGCGTGGGCCTTGACCAGCGCATCGAGCTTGCTGTGCGGCTCGTGGGTGATCTGGTTCAAACGTTGCGAACGCAGGGCTTTTTCCGGGGTGCTCATGAGATGTCCTTGAAAAGAAGAGGCGCTTGATAACGAGACGAACGGGCAAGCGCCGGACAGTAAAAAAACCTCACGGCGCGGCAATGCACGCGCCGTGAGGTCATCCGGATCAGATATCCCAGACCAGGTTGATCGCGAAGTTGCGACCCGGTTGGGTCAGGCGATCGAGGTTGGCCGGTTGTGTCACCGAAGCTTCGCCGACGCTGTCGTAACCGCGCACGTCATCCCACAACCAGTACTTCTTGTCCGTCAGGTTGTAGATGCCGCCGCTGACGGTGACGTCGTCGGTGACCTTGTAATAGCCGGCCAGATCGAGAATGCCGAAGCCCGGCGACTTGAACTGGCTGCTGACGCCGTCCGGCGACTTGAAGTTGCTGTCGTCGACGCGATCCTTCTTCTTGACCACGGTCCAGCTCAGCAGGCCGCCGTAGTTGTCCTGGTCATAACCCAGACCGAATACACCGGTCAGCGGATTGACGCTGTTCAACGGCTCGCCGTTGTCGTTGTTGCGTCCGTAGGCGTAGGAGATCGAACCCTGGGTGTACAGACCTTGCGGTGCGCCGAACGAATCGAGGTTGAGGCGACCTTTGACTTCGGCACCCTTGATGGTGGCGTGCTTGATGTTGTTGGTCTGGAACGTCAGCTCGTTATAGCCCGGGGTAACGGCGTCTTCGTTGATGAAGTCGCGATACTTGTTATAGAACACCGCCACGTCGAACGAGCCTTGCTCGAAGTTGCCGCGCAGACCGGTTTCATAGCTTTTGCTCTTTTCCGGTTCCAGGTTCGGGTTCGGCGCCACGTTGTAGCCGGTGGTGCTGTTCTCGAAGCGACCGTACAGCGCTTTCGCGGTCGGGGTGCGGAAGCCTTCGGCGTATTGGCCGTACCAGGTGTAGTTATCGGTCAGGGCGTAGGTCAGGCCGAATTTCGGCGAGACTTTATGCCAGGTCTTGTTTTCGTCGCTGACCGTGCCTTTGCCATCAGCGGCCACGGTGTTGAGGAATTCCTGGGTGATGTGCGGCTTGAGCTGGGTGTAGTCGTAGCGCAGGCCCGGCAGGAAGGTCCATTTGTTCCAGCTGATCTGATCCTGGGCGAACAGGCTGTAGGTATTGATGGTCGGGTCCGGGAAGTCGCTGGACTTCTTCAGCACGTCGGCTGCACTGGTGGCGCCGATGGCGGTGCAGCCGCGACCGACTGCCAGGCACTTGCCGTCGCCGCTGCGTGAACCGGTGACTTTCTGCTGTTTGATCGTAGTGCCGTAAGTCAGGACGTGATCGGTGTCACCGATGGCGAATGCCTTGTCCAGTTGCGCATCGAACACCCATTGTTTTTCCTCGTAGATCGTGTCGCGGGTACGCAGCACTTTACGGGTCATCGGGTAATAGAACTCTTCGGTGCTCTGGTCGGTCTTGGCGGTCTGGTTGTTGAGGCTCCACTTCACGTTGTCGGCCAGCAGGCTGTTCAACTCGAAGCTGTGTTCCAGGCCGAAACGCTCGCGGGTGACGGTGTCGTTGCCGGTACGCCACTGGTACATGCCGCCGGGCAGTACGCTGTTTGGAATGGTCGGGGCGCCATTGAAGTACGGGCCGCCGTAAGCACTTTTCTGATCGGTGTCGCGATCATCCTTGTATTTTTCGTAGGTCAGGCCCAGACGCGAACCTTCGTTGTAGTTCCAGCCGATCTTGGCCAGCACGTTGGAGGCTTTCACGTCCTCCGGGTTGGCGGCAGTGCGCTCAAGACCGGTGCCGTTGTTGCTGCCGTAGGAGTCGGTTTCATGCCCGTCGCGCTGGCTGTAGTGCAGCAGGCCGTCGAACTGCTCGGCGCGTCCGGCAACGGTGGCGGATTTCAGCCAGCTGTCGTCGGCGGAGCTGTAGCCGGTCTTCAGGCGGGCGCCGACGTCTTTGCCGGGCTTGATGATGTCATCCGGGTCGAGGGTGTAGTAGCTGACCGCGCCGCCGATGGCGTTGCTGCCGTACAGCACTGAGGCCGGACCGCGAAGGATTTCAACGCGTTTGACGATTTCCGGGTCAACGTAGTTGCGCTGGGTCTTGGCGTACGGGCCGTTGAAGAAGCCGTCTGGCACTTCGACGCCGTCGACCTGGGTCAGGATGCGGTCACCGTCGATACCGCGAATGTTGTAGCCGCTGATCCCGCCGCGCTGGCCGGCGCCGCCCACGGACACACCCGGCTCGTAACGCACCAGATCCTTGATGGTGTTGACGTTGTTGCGGTCCAGATCCTGACGGGTCTGCACGGTGACGGTGGCCGGCACGCTGCTCACCGACTGTTCCTGACGGGTGGCGCTGATGGTCACCTGATCGAGGTTGAGCGCGCCGCCGTTGTTGCGCTTTTCCAGCACGACGTTGTTGTTGCTGATTTTTCGGAAGCTCAGGTTGGTCCCCACCAACAGGCGCTCCAGGGCTTTTTCCGGTGGCAGCGAACCGCGCACGCCCGGCGACGACACGCCTTTACCCAGTTCCGCCGGCAAGCCGACCTGCCAGCCGGTGACGGCGGTGAACGCGTTGAGCGCCGACACCAGTGGTTGCTGGCCGATGGCGAACGAGTAATTGCCCATGTTGCGTGCCGGTTGCTCGGTGGCGGCCATCAGTGGCGCAGTGCCGGCCATCAGGATGGCGGCGGTCAGCAGCGACAGCACGCGGGAAGGAGAAGAAGTCTGGCGGGTAAGGCGTGAGGACATCGATAGCGCTCCGTGTCGCACGAATCTTTATAGGTGCTGATTGGTATCGCGAGATGCGAATCAATTGCATTGGCTATAACGAGACGAACGAGCTTCGGCTATCGAGTAAAAATAATTCTCATTTAGTTAAGAATGACCAGCGCCGGGAATTCCTGAAGCTTGGCCGAGGTGATGTGAGCGAGCGAACGCACTACGTCCAGCGGTTGGTCGAGGCGGTAATTGCCGGTGACGGCGACGTCGGCCAGGTGTTCGTTGGTGTTGATGATGAAGCCCGGGTAGTAGCGGCGCAGTTCCGCCAGCACCTGGCTCAGAGGACAGTTCTCGAAGATCAGACGACCCTGCACCCACGCCAGATCGGTGGCGGCATCGACCTTGGCCGGGCGGTCGAAACCATTGGGGCCGATGCGGATGCTTTCCCCGGCGGACAGCCGCACACGGGCATCGTCACGGGTGGCACGCAGATCGACATCGCCACGCTGCACCCGCACCTGCGCCACACCGTCCAGGTAACGCACGGCGAACGCGGTGTCGCGCACGCTGGCCTTCACCGGCCCGGCGTCGATTTCCAGCGGCTGGCTGCGGCTGGCCGGGATCTCGAAAAACGCTTCGCCCTGATACAGGCGCGCCACACGCTGACGATCGTTGATCGTGCTGGAGAAGGCCGAATTGGTGTTGAGCAGGACTTTCGAACCGTCCTCAAGCTGCAGGCGCTGACGCTCGCCGACCACCGTCAGGTGATCGGCCTGCAGACGCATCGGCAGGTTGCTGAAGCTGAACAGTCCGAGAATCAGCACCGCGGCGGTGGCCAGCGGTTTCCAGTGCGGGCGCAGGCGTGTGAGGACGGTGACTTTCTTCGGTCTGGCCGCGAGGTCCTGCGCGCACTGAGCGATCTGCGGGCCGTCCCAGATCGCCTGGGCCTTGGCAAACGCCTGGGCGTTCAACGGATCGGCCGCCAACCAGGCGTGAAATTGCCGGGTCTGTTCATCGTCCGGGCTGTCGAGCACGATGAGCCAGTCCAGAGCCTGATCCATTGCGTTGGCAGCGTCCTGCGCCGTGTCGGGCGAAGGAGGGCGGTGGGTGTCCGTCACGGTGTTTCCTCGGCAGTGTCTGTGCACGGCTGTTTTTTTAGTGAAGCGTAAAAGTCGAGCAAGGGTAACAAAGCCCGATGATCAGTGCAGTCGATCCTGGCACTTAGAGAAAAAACCTACAGCATCAGTCCCCATTCAAGCGTTCGGCGACACCGATGCAAATGGTCATGATCAATTTGAGTTCTTTCTGCACCGTGCTGAGAGAAACGCTCAGCTCTTCGGCGATGTCCTGATAGCTGTGCCCGTGCAGGCGGCTGAGGATGAAGATCTGCTGCTGACGGGGGCTGAGTTCACCGAGGCTCACGTTCAAGCGCTCCAGCAATTGTTCGGCGTGGGCGGCGTCTTCGGCGCTGCTGGCGGGGGCGGCGACGCTGTGCACCACGTCCTGCGGCACGTCGTCGACCATGGTGCGTGAGTGGATCTTGCGCGCACGCAAGTGGTCCAGCGCCAGGTTGCGTGCGGTCTGGAAGACAAAGGGTTCGAGGTGATCGATGGCCCGTTCGCCCAGCGCCCGCGTGACGCGCAGGTAGGTTTCCTGCAGCAGGTCTTCGGCGGTGCTGTGGTTGTTGACCATGCGTTCCAGCGTTCGCAGCAATGAAGTGCGCTGGGCGAGGAAAACGTGATTGAACTGCGACTGACTCACGGGAGGACCTGATCCATTTCGAGCGAATGATAATGCTTATCATCCGCCCAAGTGGTCAAGTGTTGATTTGTCAAAGGTTGGTAAAGCTATTACCCGCTGACAAATCGGCGGCAGCGGTTTTATTCCGCGTTGCACAGCGCCAGGCAGTTATCGAGCATGCGGTTGGAGAAGCCCCACTCGTTGTCGTACCAGGCCAGCACCTTCAACAGTTTGCCGCTGGATTTGGTGTGGTTGGCGTCGAAAATCGACGACAGCGGGTTGTGGTTGAAGTCGCTCGATACCAGCGGCAGGGTGTTGTAACCGAGGATTTTCGAGTGCTGGCTCGCGGCTTTCATCAGCGCGTTGACTTCATCGGCCGAGGCTTCGCGCTTCAACTGCACGGTCAGGTCAACCAGCGACACATTGATCACCGGCACGCGCACGGCCATGCCGGTCAACTTGCCCGCCAGTTCCGGCAGCACCAGGCCCACGGCTTCGGCGGCGCCGGTCTTGCTCGGGATCATATTCTGCGTGGCGGAGCGGGCGCGGTACGGGTCGGTGTGATAGACGTCGGTCAGGTTCTGGTCGTTGGTGTAGGCGTGAATCGTGGTCATCAGACCGCTTTCGATGCCCAGTTCGCGGTGCAGCACCTGGGCCACCGGCGCCAGGCAGTTAGTGGTGCACGATGCGTTGGAAATGATCTGGTGCGACTGGCGCAGAATGTCGTGGTTCACACCATAAACGACGGTGGCATCGGCGCCTTTGGCCGGGGCCGAGATAATCACTTTGCGTGCGCCGGCGGTAATATGCGCGGCGGCTTTGGCCCGGTCGGTGAACAGACCGGTGCATTCGAACACCACATCAATCTTTTCCGCGGCCCATGGCAGGTCGGCCGGGTTGCGGATGGCGCTGACCGAAATGCGGTCGCCGTTGACGGTAAGGCTCTCGTTGTCATGAACAACTTCGGCGTCGAATGTGCCATGAACGGTGTCGTACTTGAGCAGATGCGCATTGATTGCGCTGTCGCCCAGATCGTTGATGGCGACGATCTGCAAATCCTGTCGATAGCCTTGGGTATACAGTGCGCGCAGGACATTACGGCCGATGCGGCCAAAACCATTGATTGCGATTCGAAGAGTCATTGAACAGCGCCGCCGTCGTTTTGTTGTTGGAATTACAAGATTATTCGCATAAAAATAGAAAACAAGCCTTTTTAGTGGCAATATTTTGTTTTATCTACAACGAGTGACCTGAATCAACTGGTCCGAATGATCAAGAAAACCGCTCGTCATCCCACGCGAACGGGCTTTTGATCAGCATAGACAATCAGGTCGCCACATCCGTTAGCCTGGAGTTCTAAACATGCATCCCCGCGTTCTTGAGGTCACCGAACGGCTTATCGCCCGCAGCCGCGCCACGCGTCAGGCTTACCTTGCGCTGATTCGCGGCGCTGCAACTGACGGGCCGATGCGCGGCAAGCTGCAATGCGCCAACTTCGCCCACGGCGTGGCCGGGTGTGGCAGCGAAGACAAGCACAGCCTGCGGATGATGAACTCGGCGAACATCGCCATTGTTTCGTCGTATAACGACATGCTCTCGGCGCACCAGCCGTACGAAGTCTTCCCGGAACAGATCAAGAACGCCCTGCGCGAAATCGGCTCGGTTGGTCAGTTCGCCGGCGGCACACCTGCGATGTGCGACGGCGTGACCCAAGGCGAGCCGGGCATGGAACTGAGCCTGCCGAGCCGCGAAGTGATCGCCATGTCGACGGCGGTGGCGCTGTCCCACAACATGTTCGACGGCGCGTTGATGCTCGGCATCTGCGACAAGATCGTGCCGGGCCTGATGATGGGCTCGCTGCGTTTCGGTCACCTGCCGACGATTTTCGTTCCGGGCGGGCCGATGGTCTCGGGGATTTCCAACAAGGAAAAAGCCGACGTGCGGCAGAAGTACGCCGAAGGCAAGGCGACCCGCGAAGAGCTGCTGGAATCGGAAATGAAGTCCTACCACAGCCCGGGCACCTGCACGTTCTACGGCACCGCCAACACCAACCAGTTGCTGATGGAAGTCATGGGCCTGCACTTGCCGGGCGCCTCTTTCGTCAACCCGAACACGCCGCTGCGTGAAGCCCTGACCCGCGAAGCCGCGCATCAGGTCACCCGCCTGACCAAACAGAACGGCAACTTCCTGCCGATCGGCGAAATCGTCGACGAGAAGGCGCTGGTCAACTCGATCGTCGCGCTGCACGCCACCGGCGGCTCGACCAACCACACCCTGCACATGCCGGCCATCGCCATGGCGGCGGGCATTCAACTGACCTGGCAGGACATGGCCGACCTCTCCGAAGTCGTACCGACCCTGAGCCACGTCTACCCGAACGGCAAGGCTGACATCAACCACTTCCAGGCCGCCGGCGGCATGTCGTTCCTGATCCGCGAACTGCTCGAAGCCGGTTTGTTGCACGAAGACGTCAACACCGTGCTCGGCCATGGTTTGAGCCAGTACACCAAGGAGCCGTTCCTCGATAACGGCAAACTGGTGTGGCGCGAAGGCCCGACCGAAAGCCTCGACGAAAACATCCTGCGTCCGGTGGCCCGTGCGTTCTCGGCAGAGGGCGGCTTGCGGGTGATGGAAGGCAACCTCGGTCGTGGCGTGATGAAAGTGTCCGCCGTCGCGCTGGAAAACCAGATCGTCGAAGCACCGGCCATGGTGTTCCAGGATCAACAGGATCTGGCCGACGCCTTCAAGGCCGGTCTTCTGGAGAAGGATTTCGTCGCGGTGATGCGCTTCCAGGGCCCGCGTTCCAACGGCATGCCGGAGCTGCACAAGATGACGCCGTTCCTTGGCGTGCTGCAGGATCGCGGCTTCAAGGTTGCGCTGGTGACTGACGGGCGGATGTCCGGCGCGTCGGGGAAAATCCCGGCGGCGATCCACGTCAGTCCGGAAGCTTATGTGGGCGGCGCTTTGGCGCGCGTGCAAGAGGGCGATATCATCCGCGTCGATGGCGTCAAAGGCATTTTGGAACTCAAGGTGGACGCCGCCGAATTCGCAGCGCGCGAACCCGCCAAAGGCCTGTTGGGCAACAACATCGGCAGCGGTCGCGAACTGTTTGGCTTCATGCGTTTGGCCTTCAGCTCGGCAGAGCAGGGCGCCAGCGCCTTCACTTCTGCCCTGGAGACGCTTAATTGAAACTGGCTTTGGTCGGTGACATCGGAGGTACCAACGCGCGGTTCGCGTTGTGGAAAGATCAGCAGCTCGAATCGGTGCAGGTGCTGGCCACCGCCGACCATGCCAGCCCGGAAGAGGCGATCAGCCTCTATCTGAGCGGGCTCGGCCTGGCGCCTGGCGCCATCGGTTCGGTGTGCCTGTCGGTGGCAGGTCCGGTGAGCGGCGATGATTTCAAGTTCACCAACAACCACTGGCGTCTGAGCCGCAAGGCGTTCTGCCAGACGCTGCAGGTCGAGCAATTGCTGCTGGTCAATGACTTCTCGGCCATGGCACTGGGCATGACCCGTTTGCAGCCCGGCGAATTCCGCGTGGTCTGCGAAGGCGAGCCGGAGCCATTGCGCCCTGCAGTGGTCATCGGCCCGGGCACCGGCCTGGGCGTCGGCACGTTGCTTGATCTCGGTGAAGGGCGGTTCGCCGCGTTGCCGGGAGAGGGCGGTCACGTTGATCTGCCGCTGAGCAGCCCGCGCGAAACCCAGCTCTGGCAGCACATCTACAACGAAATCGGCCACGTCAGTGCGGAAACCGCGTTGAGCGGCGGCGGCTTGCCGCGGGTGTACCGGGCGATCTGCGCGGTGGACGGGCATGAACCGAAACTCGACACGCCGGAAGCCATCACTGCGGCGGGGCTTGCGGGCGACCCGATTGCCCTGGAAGTGCTGGAGCAATTCTGCTGCTGGCTCGGTCGCGTGGCCGGCAACAACGTGCTGACCGTTGGCGGCCGTGGCGGGGTGTACATCGTGGGCGGCGTGATTCCGCGTTTCGCCGATTTCTTCCTCGAAAGCGGTTTCGCCCGCAGCTTCGCCGACAAGGGCTGCATGAGCGATTACTTCAAGGGGATTCCGGTGTGGCTGGTGACGGCGCCGTACTCGGGGCTCGTCGGTGCAGGAGTGGCGCTCGAACAATCCGGTAAATGATCATTCCCACGCCGAGCGTGGGAACAATCAACACATCAGGCATAATCCGCCCAATTCCAACAACAAGGATGCCTTCGAAGTGAGCTCAGTCAACAAGTCGATTTTGTTGGTCGATGACGACCAGGAGATACGCGAGTTGCTGGAGACCTACCTGACCCGCGCGGGTTTTCAGGTACGGGCCACGGCGGATGGCGCCGGTTTTCGTCAGGCGCTGAACGAGGCGCCGAGCGATCTGGTGATCCTCGATGTGATGCTGCCCGATGAAGACGGCTTCAGCCTGTGCCGCTGGGTGCGCCAGCATCCGCGTCAGGCCCAGGTGCCGATCATCATGCTCACCGCCAGTTCCGACGAAGCCGACCGGGTCATTGGTCTGGAACTCGGCGCCGACGATTACCTCGGCAAACCTTTCAGCCCCCGCGAACTGCAAGCCCGGATCAAGGCCCTGCTGCGTCGCGCCCAGTTCGGTCAGGAACGCGGTGGCAGTGAAGTGCTGGCGTTCGATGAATGGCGGCTGGACATGGTCAGCCATCGACTGTTTCACACCGACGGCGAGGAAGTGATTCTGTCCGGCGCCGACTTCGCCCTGCTGAAACTGTTCCTCGATCACCCTCAGGAAATCCTCGACCGCGACACCATCGGCAACGCCACCCGTGGCCGCGACCTGATGCCCCTCGACCGCATCGTCGACATGGCCGTCAGCCGTCTGCGCCAGCGTCTGCGCGACACCGAAAAGCCGCCACGGCTGATCCGCACCGTGCGTGGCAGCGGCTACCAACTGGCAGCCAACGTGGTTGCCGGCAATGGTCACTGAGTTCCTGCGCAGCACCGCACGCAAATTGCCGATGCCGCGTTCGCTGCTTGGGCGGATGCTGCTGCTGACGTTGCTCGCGGTGTTGTTCGCCCAGACGCTGTCCAGCGTGATCTGGGTGTCCCAATTGCGTGCGACGCAGCTCGAAGGCCTGGTCACCAGCGCCCGTAGCCTGGCCCATTCGATGACCGCCAGCGTCAGCTATTTCCGCTCGTTGCCGGTGGCCTATCGGCCGTTGGTGCTCGATCAGTTGCGCAGCATGGGCGGCACCCGATTTGTGGTGACGCTGAACGACAAACCGCTGGGCATGGAAGTGTTGCCGGCTACGCCGCGCAAGGCTGCCGTGTTGCAAGCGGTGGATGAAGTGCTGCGTCAGTCGTTGGGTCAGGACACCGACATTCTGGTGACCTTCGTCAGCCCCGATGACCTGCGGATCTTCAATGCGGGGTTGAAACTCGATGAGTTGCCACGCTCCTGGGCGCATTACGCGTTGACGCTGGAACCGGTGAATCCGCCGGTGCTGGTGACCCAGATCCAGTTGGCGCCCGGTGAATGGCTGTACATCGCCTCGCTGTTGCCCGAGCCCTACACCAGTCTTGAAGAGCAGGGCCTGCCGACCCAGCAAGTTTGGTTCATCGTGTTCACCAGCGGATTTCTGTTGCTGTTCATCGGTCTGTTGGTGCACTGGCAGAGCCGGCCGCTCAAGCGCCTGGCGCGGGCGGCTCGGGACTTGTCGCTCGGCGCCGACGTCGAGCCGGTGGCCGAGGGCGGCGGCAGCGAAGTGGTGGAAGTGGGCCGTGCCTTCAACACCATGCGCGAGCGCATCAGCCGTTACCTCACCGAGCGCAGCCAGTTGTTCAGCGCGATTTCCCATGATCTGCGTACCCCGATCACCCGCCTGCGTCTGCGGGTCGAACTGCTCGAAGACGAACAACTGCAAACCAAGTTTGGCCGTGACCTGGATGAGCTGGAGCTGCTGGTCAAGGGTGCGCTGCAATGCGTCAAAGACACCGACATCCACGAAAACATTGAGCCGGTGGATCTCAATCATGTGCTCGACTGCCTGGTGGAGCCGTATCTGGCGCCCAACGGCAATGGCCGTGTAACCCAGCAGGGACGGGCGTTAGCGGCGTATCCGGGCAAGCCATTGGCGCTCAAGCGCTGTATCGGCAACCTGATCGACAATGCACTGAAGTACGGGCAGAAAGCTCATCTGCATATCGATGACGATGAGAGTGCGTTCGTGCTGCATGTCGACGATGAAGGTCCGGGGGTGCCGGAGCAGCGGCTGGAGCAGGTGTTCGAGCCGCACTTTCGGTTGGCTGGGCAGCAGCAGGGTTATGGGCTTGGATTGGGGATCGCCCGCAACATTGCCCATAGCCATGGGGGGGAAGTGACGTTGCAGAATCTTCGCGAAGGCGGATTGCGTGTGACCCTGCAATTGCCGCGTTCGGCGGATTGATCTGAATGTCACCGATCGGTGACAAAACCCGCCCCCTTCGTTACAAGTCCACCTCGGCCCGTTGTTTAGACTGCCCGCAGTCATAACAACAAAAAAGGCCTTCCATGGATCACTTCAATCCGGGCTTCAGCAGTTGGCTGAATGCCCCTGCCCACCAGCAATGGCTCGCCGACGAAGGCCTGCGCCTGCTGGCATTTGCCAAGGCTTCACGATTGCCCGAAGGCTTCGGCAATCTTGATGAGCGCGGCCAGCTCCAGGTTGGCGCGCAAGCCGAAACCATGAACACCGCGCGCATGACCCATAGCTTCGCCATGGCCCATATTCAGGGCCTGCCGGGGTTTGCCGAACTGGTCGATCACGGCGTCCAGGCGTTGCGCGGCCCGTTGCGCGATGCACTGCATGGCGGCTGGTTTGCGGTTGCCGAACACCGTGACGGCAACACCGGCAAGAACGCTTATCTACATGCTTTCGTGGCCCTTGCTGCCAGCTCCGCTGTGGTCGCCCAACGTCCCGGCGCCCAGGCGTTGCTGGATGACGCCATCGATATAATCGACACCTATTTCTGGAGCGAAGAAGAGGGCGCCATGCGCGAATTCTTCAACCGCGACTGGAGCGAAGAAGAAGCCTATCGCGGCGCCAACAGCAACATGCACGCCACCGAAGCGTTCCTCGCGCTGGCCGATGTCAACGAAGATCCGCGCTGGCTGGTGCGTGCGCAGCGCATCGTTGAACGGGTGATTCACGGTCACGCCGCCGCCAATGACTATCTGGTGATCGAGCATTTCGACCGCCACTGGCAGCCACTGCGCGAATACAACCATGACAATCCCGCTGACGGCTTCCGCCCCTACGGCACCACGCCGGGCCACGGTTTCGAGTGGGCGCGCCTGCTCCTGCACCTCGAAGCGGCGCGGGTCCAGGCCGGCATGCTCACACCCGGCTGGCTGGCCACCGATGCGCAAAAGCTGTTCGAGAGCAACTGCCGTTATGGCTGGGACGTCGATGGCGCTCCGGGCATCGTCTATACCCTCGACTGGGACAACAAAGCCGTGGTGCGCCACCGCCTGCACTGGACCCATGCCGAAGCCAGCGCCGCCGCCAGTGCCTTGCTCAAACGCACCGGCGATGCGCAGTACGAAACCTGGTACCGGCTATTCTGGGAATTCTGCGAAGCGAATTTCATCGATCGCTGCGACGGCAGCTGGCATCACGAACTCGATCCGCAGAACCGTCCAAGTGCCGATATCTGGGCGGGCAAACCGGATCTGTATCACGCCTGGCAGGCGGTGCTGATCCCGCGCCTGCCGCAGGCACCGAGCATGGCGACTGCGCTGGCACAGTTGTCCCGCCCCGTTCCTGTGTAACCATGCAGTGACATTTGCGCATCCCTTCGTTACCTGCGAGGGGAAACGCTCTGTTTAAACTCGTGTGCAGCGCAAGCACCAGACTTGCATGCATAACAACAAGAAAGGTACATCTCAGATGAATGCGATTTCTCGCCTCGCTACTGTCATTTCTGTCGCCTCCCTGTTCCCGCTCGCTGTGCTGCCCCTGAGTGTTTCCGCTGCCGAATCCAAAGGTTCGGTGGAAGTCGTGCATTGGTGGACGTCCGGTGGCGAAAAAGCCGCCGTCGATGTGCTCAAGGCACAAGTGGAAAAAGACGGTTTCACCTGGAAAGACGGCGCTGTCGCCGGTGGTGGCGGTGCGACTGCCATGACTGTGCTGAAAAGCCGCGCCGTCGCCGGCAACCCGCCGGGTGTGGCCCAGATCAAAGGCCCGGACATCCAAGAATGGGCGTCGACCGGTCTGCTCGACACTGACGTCCTGAAGGACGTTTCCAAGTCCGAGAAGTGGGACAGCCTGCTCGACAAGAAAGTCTCCGACACCGTGAAGTTCGAAGGTGATTACGTGGCCGTGCCGGTGAACATTCACCGGGTGAACTGGCTGTGGATCAATCCGGAAGTCTTCAAGAAAGCCGGTATCGCCAAAGCCCCGACCACCCTCGAAGAGTTCTACGCCGCCGGCGACAAGCTGAAGGCTGCGGGCTTCATCCCGCTGGCCCACGGCGGTCAGCCTTGGCAGGACAGCACCGTTTTCGAAGCGGTCGTGCTGTCGGTGATGGGCGTTGATGGTTACAAGAAAGCCCTGGTCGACCTGGACAACGCTGCCCTGACTGGTCCGGAAATGGTCAAGGCCCTGACCGAGCTGAAGAAAGTCGCGACCTACATGGACGTCGACGGCAAAGGCCAAGACTGGAACCTCGAAGCGGCCAAGGTCATCAACGGCAAGGCCGGCATGCAGATCATGGGTGACTGGGCCAAGTCCGAATGGACCGCCGCCAAGAAAGTCGCCGGCAAGGATTACGAGTGCGTAGCCTTCCCGGGCACCGACAAGGCGTTCACCTACAACATCGACTCGCTGGCCGTGTTCAAGCAGAAGGACGCGGGCACTGCGGCCGGTCAGCAGGACATCGCCAAAGTCGTGCTGGGTGAAAACTTCCAGAAAGTCTTCAGCATCAACAAGGGCTCGATCCCGGTGCGCAACGACATGCTCGCCGACATGGGCAAGTACGGTTTCGACTCCTGCGCCCAGACCGCTGCCAAGGACTTCCTGGCAGACGCCAAGACCGGCGGCCTGCAGCCGAGCATGGCGCACAACATGGCGACCACGCTGGCCGTACAGGGTGCGTTCTTCGATGTCGTGACCAACTTCATCAACGACCCGAAAGCCGACCCGGCCGACGCTGCGAAGAAACTCGGCACCGCCATCAAGGCTGCCAAGTAACACCGGCGTAGAGCAGCTGCCAGCTTCAAGTCGCGCATCGGCTTGGGGCTGGGAGCTTGCAGCGGTCCTTCATTTTCTTTACTGGATCTTCCCATGAGTTCTGTTGCTGTGTTCAGCAAGGCCTCGCCGTTCGACGCATTGCAGCGCTGGCTACCGAAACTGGTGCTGGCGCCGAGCATGTTCATTGTTCTGGTGGGCTTCTATGGCTATATCCTCTGGACGTTTGTCCTGTCGTTCACCACGTCGACCTTCCTGCCTAACTACAAGTGGGCAGGCCTGGCGCAATACGCGCGGCTGTTCGACAACGACCGCTGGTGGGTGGCGAGCAAGAACCTGGCCGTGTTCGGCGGCATGTTCATCGGCGTCACCCTGGTAATCGGCGTGACACTGGCGATTTTCCTCGACCAGAAAATCCGTCGCGAAGGCTTCATCCGCACCATTTACCTGTACCCGATGGCGCTCTCGATGATCGTCACCGGTACCGCATGGAAATGGCTGCTCAACCCGGGCATGGGCCTGGACAAATTGCTGCGGGACTGGGGCTGGGAAGGCTTCCGTCTCGACTGGCTGATCGACCCGGATCGCGTGGTGTATTGCCTGGTGATCGCGGCGGTCTGGCAAGCTTCGGGCTTCATCATGGCGATGTTCCTCGCCGGTCTGCGTGGCGTCGATCAATCGATCATCCGTGCCGCCCAGATCGACGGCGCGAGCATGCCGCGCATCTACTGGAAAGTGGTGCTGCCAAGCCTGCGTCCGGTGTTCTTCAGTGCGGTGATGATCCTGGCGCACATCGCGATCAAGAGTTTCGACCTGGTGGCGGCCATGACGGCCGGCGGCCCGGGTTATTCCTCCGACCTGCCAGCGATGTTCATGTACTCGTTCACGTTCAGCCGTGGGCAGATGGGCATGGGCTCGGCCAGTGCGATTCTTATGCTCGGTGCGATCCTCTCGATCATCGTGCCTTACCTGTACTCCGAGCTGAGGACCAAGCGTCATGACTAGTCTCGCTGCCAAACCTTCTATCAGCCTGAGTCGCATCGCGATCTACGCGGTGCTGATCCTCGCGGTCCTGCTGTATCTGGTACCGCTGGTGGTCATGCTGTTGACCAGTTTCAAGACCCCGGAAGACATCTCCACCGGCAACCTGCTGAGCTGGCCGACCGTGGTCAGCGGCATCGGCTGGGTGAAAGCCTGGGCGACCGTTGACGGCTACTTCTGGAACTCGATCAAGATCACCGTTCCGGCCGTAATCATCTCCACCGCCATCGGTGCGTTGAACGGTTATGTGCTGTCGTTCTGGCGCTTCAGGGGTTCGCAGCTGTTCTTCGGTCTGCTGTTGTTCGGCTGCTTCCTGCCGTTCCAGACCGTGCTGCTGCCGGCGTCGTTCACCCTCGGCAAGATGGGCCTGGCAAGCACCACCACCGGCCTTGTGTTCATTCACGTGGTCTACGGTCTGGCGTTCACCACACTGTTTTTCCGTAACTACTACGTGAGCATTCCGGATGCTCTGATCAAGGCGGCACGTCTCGATGGCGCGGGGTTCTTCACGATCTTCCGCCAGATCATCCTGCCGATGTCCACCCCGATCATCATGGTCTGCCTGATCTGGCAGTTCACCCAGATCTGGAACGACTTCCTGTTCGGCGTGGTGTTCTCCAGTGGTGATTCGCAACCGATCACGGTGGCGCTGAACAACCTGGTCAACACCAGTACCGGGGCCAAGGAATACAACGTGGACATGGCGGCGGCGATGATCGCCGGGCTGCCGACCCTGCTGGTCTATGTGGTCGCAGGCAAGTATTTCGTGCGCGGGCTGACGGCCGGCGCAGTCAAGGGGTAATCATGGCTACGCTCGAACTTCGCAATGTAAACAAGACCTACGGTGCCGGCCTGCCGGACACCCTGAAGAACATCGAACTGTCGATCAAGGACGGTGAGTTCCTGATCCTTGTCGGGCCTTCGGGCTGCGGCAAGTCGACACTGATGAACTGCATCGCCGGCCTGGAAACCATCACCGGCGGCGCGATCATGATCGGTGATCAGGACGTCAGCGGCATGAGCCCGAAAGATCGCGACATCGCCATGGTGTTCCAGTCCTACGCGCTGTACCCGACCATGAGTGTGCGCGAGAACATCGAGTTCGGTCTGAAGATCCGCAAGATGAGCCAGTCGGCCATCGACGAAGAAGTCGCCCGCGTGGCCAAGCTGCTGCAGATCGAGCACCTGCTCAACCGCAAGCCGGGCCAGCTCTCCGGTGGTCAGCAACAGCGCGTGGCGATGGGCCGTGCACTGGCACGTCGACCAAAGATCTATCTGTTCGACGAACCGCTGTCCAACCTCGACGCCAAGCTGCGCGTCGAGATGCGCACCGAAATGAAACTGATGCACCAGCGCCTGAAAACCACCACGGTCTACGTGACCCACGACCAGATCGAAGCGATGACTCTGGGCGACAAAGTGGCGGTGATGAAGGACGGCATCATCCAGCAGTTCGGTACGCCGAAAGAGATCTACAACGACCCGGCCAACCTGTTCGTGGCGAGCTTCATCGGTTCGCCGCCGATGAACTTCATTCCGCTGCGTCTGCAACGCAAGGACGGTCGTCTGGTGGCGCTGCTGGACAGCGGCCAGGCCCGTTGCGAGTTGCCGATGGCGATGCAGGACGCCGGTCTCGAAGACCGCGAAGTGATCCTCGGCCTGCGCCCGGAGCAGATCGCGCTGGCCAACGGCGAGGGCAACGGCCTGCCGAGTATCAAGGCTGAAGTGCAGGTCACCGAGCCGACCGGTCCGGACACCCTCGTGTTCGTCAACCTCAACGACACCAAGGTCTGCTGCCGACTGGCGCCGGACGTGGCGCCGCAGGTGGGCGAGACCCTGACCCTGCAATTCGATCCGTCGAAAGTGCTGCTGTTCGATGCCAAGAGCGGCGAGCGCCTGGGGGTTGCCGGTCTGCCGAAGACCGAAGCGCACAGCGCCAATGTTGCTCAGTTCAAGGGTCGGTAAGAAATCAATGCGGGAGTGAGCCTGCAACAGGCTCATTTGCGCAGGGGATGTAAACCGCGTTGGAAAAAAACAGTTAATAACAATAAAGACGAGGATGTAGGGATGAAAAAGAAACACGTCAATGCCCGGTTGATCTGCCAAGTGTCAGCCGCGGCCGCATTGGTCCTGGCCGGCAATGCCATGGCCGCCGATGCATTCAGCTCCGATTCCAAATGGATGACGGGCGACTGGGGTGGTGAGCGGACCAAGCTGATCGAGCAAGGCATCGATATCAAGGCTGACTACGTTGGGGAAATGGGCGCCAACCTGCACGGCGGCTACAACGACGACAAGACCGGCCGCTACAGCGACCAGTTCGGTCTGGGCGTGGCTCTGGACCTGCAAAAACTCTGGGGCTGGGACAACACTCAGGCCAAGATCCAGCTGACCAACCGTAACGGTCAGAACATCTCCAACGACCGCGTTGGCGACCCGCGTGCCGGCACCCTGTCTTCCTCGCAGGAAGTCTACGGTCGTGGCCACATGGTGCGTCTGACCCAGCTGTGGATTCAGCACCAGTTCTTTGACAACAAGCTCGACGTCAAGGCTGGTTACTTCGGTGAAGGCGAAGACTTCAACACCTTCCCGTGCGACTTCCAGAACCTGGCGTTCTGCGGCTCGCAGGTCGGTAACTGGGCGACCAACATCTGGTACAACTGGCCCGTCAGCCAGGCCGCGATCCGCGTGAAGTACAACATCAACGACGAGCTCTACGCGCAGATCGGCGCGTACAACCAGAACCCGTCGCAGCTGGAACACGGCAACGGCTTCAAGCTCAGCGGCAGCGGCACCGCCGGTACTGTGCTGCCGGTCGAACTGGTCTGGTCGCCGAAGGTCAACAGCCTGCCGGGCGAATACCGCGTCGGTTACTACAAGAGCACGGCTGATGCCGCAGACGTCCGCGAAGACATCAACGGCAACGACGCAGCAACCACCGGCAATGCCTACCGCACCCACAGCAGCAAGCACGGCTACTGGTTCGTTGCGCAACAGCAACTCACCAGCCACAACGGCGACGCTTCCCGTGGTCTGAACATCGCGGCCAACGCCACGTTCCATGACAAGGACACCAACTTCATCGACAACTACCAGTCGGTGATGTTTGTCTACAAAGGCCCGTTCGACGCCCGTCCGAAGGATGACGTCGGTATCGGCGCGGCGCGTATCCATGTCAACGACGACGTGAAGAAAAACGCCGAGCTGCTGAACGCTTCCAACGGTGTTTCGGACTACGACAATCCGGTGTTCTCGCCGATTCGCGAGACCGAATACAACTACGAGATCAACTACGGCTTCCACGTTACCAACTGGCTGACCGTGCGTCCGAACCTGCAATACATCACTCACCCGGGTGGCGTGGATCAAGTGGACAACGCGTTGGTCGCTGGTCTGAAAATTCAGTCTACGTTCTAACGCGTCTGCGATAAGCTCCTCTCTATGTGCGCATATTTGCGGACAGCCCAGGCTGTCCGCTTTTTTTTGGAAGGGGGTGTCGCAGCCCATGAAAGTTGAATCTGGAACCGTGGCCCATGCATGAGCATCCGCTGCAACGCTTCTTCAAATCCTTGCGCGAACGACCGGTGTTCGCCTGGGAGCGCTATCAGATGCGCGATGTGCTGGTGATCGACCATCCGCTGTGTCAGGCGGTGTTCAGTCGTCAGGGTGCGCAATTGCTGCACTTTCAGCCGCGCGGACAAAAGCCGTGGTTGTGGTGCGCGGCGAAGTGGCCGCATGTCGGCGCGATCCGTGGCGGTGTACCGGTTTGCTGGCCGTGGTATGGCCGCCATCCGAGTGAAAACGCATGGCCGTCCCATGGCTGGGCGCGATTGCTGGACTGGAAACTGCTCGACAGCAGTACCGCCGATGACGGCGTGCGCCTGCACTGGCAATTGCAGCTGTGCGATTGGCAGGTGGACCTGCACGCGCACCTGGGTGAACGCATGGAATTGCGCCTGAGCACCGAGCATCAGGACGACATGCCGTGCCAGTTGAGCCAGGCTTTGCACGCTTACTGGCGTATTGGCGATGTAAGTGAGATAGCGCTGTCTGGGCTCGAAGGGGCGCAGGGTTACGACCAGCTGAACCGTGAAGTCTGTCAGCAGGAAGGCGAGTTGCGGGTCGATGGCGGCTGTCAGCGCGTGTTCCAGCACGACGGTGAATTACAGCTCAAGGATCACGCCTGGCAGCGCGAACTGTGCATCGATACCGGCGAGAGTGCGGACACGGTGGTCTGGCATCCGGGGGCGCGGCCGCTGCTGGGCGTGAGCTGGGATGAGATCTCGGAATTTGTCTGCGTTGAAGCAGCGGCGGGGGGGACCGACAGCTTGCATCTGGCGCCGGGGGAAAAGGCGCATTTGAGTTTGCAGGCTTGGGCTGCTGCTTAGTCATCGCTCCCACGCGCAAGCGTGGGAGCGATCAGCACGAACTAGTTGAACTCGTCACCCACCGGATACCGGCTAGCATTCAAGCTTTCTTTGATCTTGCGCAGATGCGGCTGGAAATCCACCCCGCGACGCAGCGTCATGCCAGTCGCCAACACATCCAGCACCGTCAACTGAATGATCCGTGAAGTCATTGGCATGTAGATGTCGGTGTCTTCCGGCAACGGAATATTCAAGCTCAGGGTGCTGGCCTTGGCCAGTGGCGAGTTCTCGGCGGTCAGGCCGAGTACCGAAGCGCCGTTTTCCCGGGCGATGCGCGCCACTTCCACCAGCTCGCGGGTGCGACCGGTGTAGGAAATGATCACGAACAACTCGCCGGTGTGCGCCACCGAAGCAATCATTCGTTGCATCAGCACATCGGCGTGGGCGGTGACGGCCAGGTTGAAACGGAAGAACTTGTGCTGTGCGTCCAAAGCCACGGGGGCCGAGGCGCCGAGGCCGAAGAAGTGAATCTGCCGGGCCTGGATCAACAGGTCGACGGCGCGGCTGATCAGATTCGGGTCCAGTGCCTGGCAAGCGCTGTCCAGGGAGGCGATGGCGCTGCCGAAAATTTTCTGTGTGTAGGCTTCGGGATTGTCGTCAGCTTCCACTGCACGGCTGACATACGCTGCGCCGCTGGCCAGGCTCTGGGCTAGTTGCAGCTTGAGTTCGGGGTAGCCGCTGACGCCGAATGAACGGCAGAAACGGTTGACCGTCGGTTCACTGACCGAAGCGGCCTGGGCGAGGGCGGCGATGCTGAAGCGGGTGGCCTGCTGTGGGTTGAGCAGGATCACTTCGGCGACTTTGCGTTCGGCCTTGTTCAGCTCTTCAAGGCGACTCTGGATCTGTTCCAGTAAATTTCGCACGCGGTCCATATGGATTTCCTAGATTCACCGGCGCCGATAAGCGCGCGGCTATGCAAATTGGGCCTTTGATGTGGCCCGTGACGGTGGCCTATCCTACTGATGGCTCCGACCGACCACCACTCGGAATCTGTATTTTGCGAAAATGTTGTGGTTATTACTACATTTTCCCTTGAGTGATGCCTTGAAAAAAGGTATTTGTAGCTTAACTTGATAAAAGAACAAACATCATGCCTTCGATTACGGTTGAACCGTGCACCTTCGCCTTGTTCGGCGCCCTGGGCGATCTGGCCCTGCGCAAGCTGTTTCCTGCCCTATACCACCTGGATGGTGCCGGCCTGCTGCACGAGGACACGCGTATTATCGCGCTGGCCCGTGAAGAAGGCACCGAGCAGCAGCACATGGCATTCATTGCCGCCGAACTGCGCCGCTATGTGGGCAAGGAACTGGACGAGGCCGTGGCCGAGCGCTTTCTGGCGCGCCTGACTTACCTGCACGTCGACTTCCTCAAGGCTGAAGATTACGTGGCGCTGGCCGAACTGGCCGGCAACACACAACGCATGATTGCCTACTTCGCCACTCCGGCGGCGGTGTACGGCGCGATCTGCGAGAACCTGGCGAACGTCGGTCTGGCCGAAAACACCCGCGTGGTGCTGGAAAAACCGATCGGCTCGGACCTTGAATCCTCGCGTAAGGTCAACGACGCCGTAGCGCAGTTCTTCCCGGAGAACCGCACCTACCGCATCGACCACTACCTGGGCAAAGAGACCGTCCAGAACCTGATCGCCCTGCGTTTCGCCAACAGCCTGTTCGAAACCCAGTGGAACCAGCATTACATCTCCCACGTGGAAATCACCGTGGCCGAGAAGGTCGGTATCGAAGGTCGCTGGGGCTATTTCGACAAGGCCGGCCAGCTGCGCGACATGATCCAGAACCACTTGCTGCAACTGCTTTGCCTGATCGCCATGGACCCGCCGGCCGACCTGTCCGCCGACAGCATCCGTGACGAAAAAGTGAAAGTGCTCAAGGCCCTGGCGCCGATCAGTCCGGAAGGCCTGACCACTCAAGTGGTGCGCGGCCAATATATTGCCGGCCACAGCGAAGGCAAATCCGTACCGGGCTATCTGGAAGAACCGAATTCCAACACCCAGAGCGACACCGAAACCTTCGTCGCCCTGCGTGCCGACATCCGTAACTGGCGCTGGGCTGGCGTGCCGTTTTACCTGCGCACCGGCAAGCGCATGCCGCAGAAGCTGTCGCAGATCGTCATCCACTTCAAGGAACCATCGCACTACATCTTCGCCCCGGAGCAGCGCCTGCAGATCAGCAACAAACTGATCATCCGCCTGCAACCGGACGAAGGGATTTCCCTGCGGGTGATGACCAAGGATCAAGGCCTGGACAAGGGCATGCAGCTGCGCAGCGGCCCGTTGCAGCTGAATTTCTCCGACACTTGGCGCAGCGCGCGGATCCCCGACGCCTACGAGCGGTTGCTGCTGGAAGTGATGAACGGCAATCAGAACCTGTTTGTCCGTAAAGATGAAATCGAAGCCGCGTGGAAATGGTGTGACCAGTTGATCGCCGGGTGGAAAAAATCCGGTGACGCGCCCAAGCCGTATGCGGCCGGGTCGTGGGGGCCGATGAGCTCCATTGCATTGATCACGCGGGACGGGAGGTCGTGGTATGGCGATATCTGATGTGAAACTGCCCGCGGGCGTAAATGCCCACGAATTCAAGAGCCCAGTGTTGCTCGCCGAAGGCCTGGCGCTGAATGTCGCCCAGCAGTTGAGCGAAGCACTGGCGGCGCGCGGCAACGCTGTGTTGGTGGTGTCCGGCGGCCGTAGCCCGGTGGCGTTCTTCCAGCACCTGGCCAAGCAGGAACTGGACTGGTCGAAGGTCGTCGTGACCCTGGCCGACGAACGCTGGGTGCCGGTTGAACACGCCGACAGCAACGCTGGTCTGCTCAAGCAGTATCTGCTCAAGGGCCCGGCAGCCAAGGCGCAGTTCCTCAGCCTTTACAGCGCGGCGGCCAACGTCGAGCAGGCTGCGGAACAGGCCGATCGGTTGCTCGCCGAGTTGCCGCCCATCGACGTGCTGGTGCTGGGCATGGGCGATGACGGCCACACCGCCTCGTTGTTCCCGGACAGTCCGAACCTGGCTGAAGCCCTGCAAGTCGATGGCACTCGTCGGTGCTGGCCGATGCTGGCGCCGAGCGTACCGCGTCAACGCCTGACCATGAGCCGGGCTCTGCTGGCTTCGGCGAAGCACAAGATTCTGTCGATTTCCGGTCAGTCGAAACTGACCACCCTGAATGCCGCACTGGCATCCAACGACGTCGCCGCCATGCCGGTTCGCGCGTTTCTGCAACCTACGTTAGAGATTTACTGGTGCCCATGAGCCAAGGAACAGCCGCTATGACAACCCCATCCCCGACCGTTTCCATGGCGGACAAAGTTGCCCTGATCGACAGCCTCTGCGCCAAGGCGCGGATCCTGCCGGTGATCACCATCGCCCGTGAACAGGACGTGCTGCCGCTGGCCGACGCCCTGGCCGCCGGTGGTCTGACCGCGCTGGAAGTGACCCTGCGTTCACAGTTCGGCCTAAAAGCAATTCAGATCCTGCGCGAACAGCGTCCGGAGCTGGTGACCGGTGCCGGAACCGTACTCGACCGCAACATGCTGGCTGCGGCCGAAGCGGCCGGTTCGCAATTCATCGTCACCCCGGGCATCACCCGTGACCTGCTGGAAGCCAGCGTCGAAAGCCCGATCCCGCTGCTGCCGGGCATCAGCAACGCCTCCGGCATCATGGAAGGCTATGGCCTGGGTTATCGCCGCTTCAAGCTGTTCCCGGCTGAAGTCAGCGGCGGCGTGGCAGCTATCAAGGCTCTCGGCGGCCCGTTCGGCGAAGTGAAATTCTGCCCGACCGGCGGCGTCGGCCCGGCCAACATCAAGAGCTACATGGCGCTGAAAAACGTCATGTGCGTGGGCGGTAGCTGGATGCTTGATCCGGAGTGGATCAAGAACGGCGACTGGGCGCGCATTCAGGAATGCACCGCCGAGGCGCTGGCGCTGCTGGACTGATCGCTTCACCTGACACTTCGTTGTGTGTTCTACGGCTTTAACGGTGCGCTTGGTCGGTGCACCGTTTTTTTTTGCCCGCCAAAACCTTGGTTATCTCGCGATACACAGTTACCGCACCTGGCTTGGCATGTGGCGTTAACCTGCGTTCATCTTATGGAAGAGAGAACGCCTCATGGATAACCATCCTTCAGCCCCACCGGTTTATCAACTGGCCCCCGAGCAAGTCGCCGGGCCGTATTTTCGCAATCCAAAACTGCTGCGCCGCAACATCAGCGAAGGCGCCGAGGGCCTGCCGCTGCTGCTGCGTCTGACTATCGTCGATGCCATGACCGCCGAACCGGTCAGCGGTGCGCTGGTGGATATCTGGCATTGCAATGCGCGCGGTGCGTATTCCGGTTGGAGTCGGGTCAACCCGGATCTGGAAGTCGACGTTGAAGACATCGGTTCAATCCCGAGAACCGACGACGACACCTACCTGCGTGGCGGCCAGTTCAGCGATCACAAGGGCAGGGTGCGTTTCACCACGATCTATCCGGGGTTTTATGCCGGGCGTGCCCTGCACATTCACGTGGCGGTGCGCATCGTCGCCGGCAACGAATACCTCGATGAGCGCAATGTGGCCTGGGTCGGGCAGCTGTACTTTCCGGAAGTGGTTTCTCGCGGTGTGCTCAACGCCAAGGCTTATCGTGGGCGGGCGTCCTCACCGCTGAACAACTGCCAGGACCACTACTACACCCGGATGTGCGGGGAGGCCTCGACGCTGACGGTCTGGCCGATCGGCCGTGAATCCCACGAGGACGGCTACTTCGGCCACCTGACGATCGGCATCGACACCTTCGCGGTGTCGTCGCAGATCAAGCCCGAAGACTTCGACAAATACACGGTTTAACGCAGTTCATTCAGCGCCAGAACCAGCGACTGAATCTCCGCTGCCGTAGTGGTCAACGACGGCGTGATGCGGATGCACGGCCCGCAGGCTGCGCCGTTGCGTACCACGGTGAACAGGTTGTAGTCGTTGAGCAGGCGTTCGACCATCGTCTGCTGGTCGGCATGCCGGGTAAAACGCATCGAGGTGATGCCGCAATACAGACGCGGATCGTCCGGGGTGGTGACCTCGATGCCCGGCAGGTTGCGCACGGCGCTGACCCACAGGTTGCGCAGGTAGTTCACCCTTGCACCCTTGGCCGCTGCGCCACCGAGCGCACGGTGTTCCTCGAACACCAGCGGCAGGGTCATCAACGCCGGAATGTTCGGCGTGCTGTAAGGCGTGCGCGAGCGAATGTCGTTGAGCGGAAAATGCATCTCGCCCATGTCCGGGTCGATATCGGCCAGGCGTTGCGGGGCGATATACAGAAAGCCCAGGGTCAGCGGCGAACCGATCCACTTGTGCAGGTTGTACCCGGCAAAGGCGATGCCCAGCGCTTCCAGATCGAACTCGATCTGGCCGAGAGCGTGGGCGCCATCGAGGATGATGTCGACCCCATGTTCCTTTGCCAGTGAGGCGATCGCCTGCACCGGCATCACCAGCCCGGTGCGATGGGTGATGTGGGTCAGCGCCATCAGCTTGAGCTTCGGATAGCGAATGAAGGCTTCGCGGTAAGTCGCCAACAGGCTGTCGAAGCTGGCCGGGTGCGTGTGCTTGATCTCGATGACCTCGACCCCGCGATGACGGCCCAGCCAGCGCATGGCGCCCTTGACCGTGTCGTATTCCAGATCGCAGATCAGCACCTGATCGCCAGGCTCGAGACGGTTGTAGTTGCGGATCAGCGATTGCAGGCCGGCGGTGGCGTTCTGGGTGAAGGCGATGCTTTGCGCGCGCACACCGATCATCTCGGCCAGTTGCGCGCGGATGTCGAGGCTGTCGTGCTGTTCGAAGCGTTGGCGCACGTACACCGAGTTGCTGTTGTTGATCAGCTCTATGTGGCGCTGATAGTCCTCGACCACGGTGCGCGACATGCGCCCGAAGTAGCCGTTTTCCAGGTTTACGGGGCCGGGGTGGCGGTCGTAACGGTCGGCGAAGGTTTGCCAGAAGGCTTCGTCTCGGGCGCGGCGGGTGTTATCGGGCATGGTCGACTCGGATCAGTAAAGCGCCTCAGTGGCGCGGGGCGGGTTTGCCATGTTTGGCGCGCAGCGGTTCAAGCAGCTCCGACAGGCCGTTGTGATCGATCTCCTGCATCAGCGCCAGCAAGCCGCCGAGTTCGCCATGGGGGAAACCTTCCCGGGCGAACCAGTTCAGGTACGGGCCGGGAAGGTCGGCAATGATCCGTCCCTTGTATTTGCCGAAGGGCATTTCGCGGGTGATCAGCAGTTCGAGTTTTTCGGGGTTCATCGCGGGGATCGTCTGAGTTCGTAACAGTCTGGAAAATACAGGCATTCTGCATGCAGGCCAAATGACAGATCATGCAAATAACAGGCATACAGATTTCTTTTGTATCTCTAACTTATTGAAATTAAACAACTAAATTCAAAATAAAAAACTGGCACGACCACTGCAACACTCCTTGCATCTTTCACCCACGCAAGGAATTGAAAAATGACTGACATGAATAAAGAAGCCATCTCCGTCCTCAACGACCTGATCGAAACCAGCAAGGACGGTCAGGAAGGGTTCAAGACCTGCGCTGAAGACATCAAGCACCCTGAACTGAAAGCTCTGTTCGTGAAACGCTCCGCCGACTGCGCTACCGCTGCCGCCGAATTGCAGGCGACCGTGCGTTCGATGGGCGGCGATCCGGAAACCTCCACCAGCGTCAGCGGTGATTTGCACCGTCGTTGGGTCGACGTCAAAGCGATGTTCACCGGCAAGGATGAAGAGGCGGTGCTCAACGAAGCCGAGCGCGGTGAAGACCACGCCCTGAAGGCCTATCGCGAAGCGATCGAGAAGATCAACAAGCACAACCTGGTCGGCATCCGTGATCTGGTCGAGCGCCAGTACCACGGCGTGCAACGCAATCATGATCAGGTGAAAGCGCTGCGTAACCAGGCTCGCGCACGCTCGTAAGCGTTCGAGGCCAATAAAAAACGCCAGCTAGTCTGGCGTTTTTTATGTCGAGGACAATCAGCCGATGCTGATGGCCGGCAAGGTCGGCAGGGTAACGGTCTGTTGTTTACGTGGAGCCAGAATCTCGGCTTCACCGTCCACCACCAATTCATCGCGCTGGTTGAATACGCGAGTGGCAATGCGCACACGGAATTTCGGCAGTTTCTCGAGGATTTCCAGGCGCACGGTCAGGGTGTCGCCGATCTTCACCGGTTTCTGGAAGCTCATTTGCTGACCGATATAAATGGTGCCCGGCCCAGGCAGCTCGCACGCCACGGCCGCACTGATCAGCGCACCGCTGAACATGCCGTGGGCAATACGCTCCTTGAACATGCTGGCGGCGGCGAACTCGGCGTCCAGGTGCACCGGGTTGTGATCGCCGGACATCGCAGCGAACAGCTGAATGTCGCGCTCCTCGACGGTCTTGCTGTAGCTGGCGGTCTGGCCGACTTCGAGGGCTTCGTAAGGGATGTTGGTAACCTGGGTCATCGGTATCGGTTCCTGTGACGGATTAAATGAATCCACAAAAAATTATTCGCTGCGGTGCGGACGGGGATGGCTCAGCGCCTGGTCGATCCAGGCCAGCACATCGGCAGTCACTTCGTCGCGGTTGGTCTCATTGAACAATTCGTGCCGGGCCTGCGGGTAGATTTTGAGTTGCAGGTTCTGGCTGCCGGCCGAGCGCAAGGCATTGGCCAGATCAGTCAGACGCTTGCCTTCGCTCACCGGATCACATTCGCCACCAATCACCAGCAGCGGCAGGCCCGGGTCGATCTGGGCGAGATTGGACGCTTTGCTGATTTGCTGCAACCCGCCGAGCAGGTCGATCCATAGCTGGTTGGTGCAGCGAAAGCCGCACAGCGGATCGGTGGCGTACTTGTCGACTTCGGCCGGATCTCGACTCAGCCAGTCAAACGCGGTGCGCGCCGGTTTGAATTTATTGTTGAACGAGCCGAACGACAGCCATTCGATCAGCGCGCTGCGACCCTTGGCGCCCTGGCGCAGTTTTTCGATCCGGGCGATCTGCCGCGCCGCGCGGTACAGCGCAACCGGCTGGAAATTCGAGCCGCTGAGAATCGCGCCGTGCAGGCTGGCGCTGTGATGCACCAGATAAGCCTGCGCGATGTAGCTGCCCATGCTGTGCCCGAGCAGCACGATCGGCACGCCGGGATGGCGCTGGCCGATGTGCTGGTTGAGGCTCGCCAGATCACCGACCACCTTGCACCAGCCATCGTCGTCGGCGAAATGCCCGAGCGTCCCATGATCGGCGGTTTTGCCATGGCCGCGCTGATCGGGCGCGTACACACCGTAGCCTTCGGCGCAGAACGATTCGGCCAGTCGCGCATACCGAGCGCTGTGCTCGGCCATGCCGTGGGCCAGCAGAATCACCGCCTTCAGCGGCGCGTTCGGCAGCCACTGATTGACGAAGAGGCGGCTGCGGTCACTCGCGTCCAGCCAGAAAGTGTCGTGGATCATGGCGATTCCTTTTGCGGCATGCTTTTGTTGCAGGGGATTGCAGAGATTGCATTGTATAGCGCGTCCGATCAGCTCACGCCACGGCAGGAAGATTCACACGATCAATGAGGACGTTGCCCATATTTGCCTGAATGACCATAGCTGCTAGTGTCCGTGAAGCCCCGCTTTTTGCTTTCGGCTTTTTCAAGGACAAGAGAAAAATGACAGCGACGCGGCCCCGGATCGGCTCAGGTAAAGAGGACAAGAACAATGCAACCTGATTTCTGGAATGACAAACGCCCGGCGGGCGTGCCCCTGGACATCGATGCGAATGAATTCAAGTCGGTGATCGAGGTGTTCGAGCGTTCCTGCAAGAAATTCGCTGATCGCCCGGCGTTCAGCAATATGGGCGTGACCCTGACCTACGCCGAGCTCGAGCGCCAGAGCGCCGCGTTCGCCGGTTATCTGCAAACCCACACCGATCTGGTGCCGGGGGATCGCATCGCGGTGCAGATGCCCAACGTCCTGCATTATCCGATTGCCGTGTTCGGCGCGTTGCGCGCCGGGCTGATCGTGGTCAACACCAACCCGCTGTACACCGCGCGCGAGATGCGTCATCAGTTCAAGGACTCCGGCGCCCGGGCGCTGGTGTACCTGAACATGTTCGGCCAGAAAGTCCAGGAAGTGCTGCCGGACACCGACATTCAATATCTGATCGAAGCGAAGATGGGCGACCTGATGCCCACCGCCAAGGGCTGGCTGGTCAACACCGTGGTCAGCAAAGTGAAGAAAATGGTCCCGGCGTATTCGCTGCCCCAAGCGATTTCCTTCAAGAGCGCCTTGCGCATGGGCCGGGGCCTGGGCATCAAGCCGCTGAAGGTCGGCCTGGACGACATCGCCGTGCTGCAATACACCGGCGGCACCACCGGTCTGGCCAAGGGCGCGATGCTGACCCACGGCAATCTGGTGGCGAACATGCAGCAGGTTCGCGCCTGTCTCGCCCAGTTTGGCAGCGACGGTCAGCCGTTGTTGCGCGAAGGTCAGGAAGTGATGATCGCGCCGTTGCCGCTGTACCACATCTATGCCTTCACCGCGAATTGCATGTGCATGATGGTGTCGGGCAATCACAACGTATTGATCACCAATCCACGGGACATCGGCGGCTTTATCAAGGAGCTGAAGAACTGGAAGTTCTCGGCACTGCTGGGGCTCAACACCCTGTTCGTCGCGCTGATGGATCATCCGGACTTCAAGACCCTGGATTTCTCCACGCTCAAACTCACCAACTCCGGCGGCACCGCGCTGGTCAAGGCTACCGCCGAGCGCTGGGAGCAGCTCACCGGTTGCCGCATCACCGAAGGCTACGGCCTGACCGAAACCTCGCCGGTGGCCTGCACCAACCCGTACGGTGAGCTGTCGCGGATCGGTACGGTCGGCCTGCCGGTGCCGGGCACCCGGTTGAAAGTCATCAATGACGACGGCGTCGAGCAGCCTTTGGGAGAGCGCGGCGAACTGTGCATCAAGGGCCCGCAAATCATGAAGGGCTACTGGCAGAAACCCGAGGCCACCGCCGAGGTGCTGGACGCGGAGGGCTGGTTCAAGTCCGGCGACATCGCGGTGATCGACCCGGACGGGTTCGTGCGCATCGTCGACCGCAAGAAAGACATGATCATCGTCTCCGGTTTCAACGTGTACCCGAACGAGATCGAAGACGTGGTGATGGCTCACCCGAAAGTCGCCAACTGCGCAGTGATCGGCGTACCGGACGAACGCTCCGGGGAAGCGGTGAAGCTGTTCGTGGTGGCGCGGGAAACCGGGGTCAGCCTGGAAGAGCTGAAGGCCTATTGCAAAGAGAATTTCACCGCGTACAAGGTGCCGAAACACATCGTGCTGCGTGAGTCGTTGCCGATGACGCCTGTCGGGAAAATTCTGCGGCGTGAGTTGCGCGATATCGCCTGATCGCTGAATGACTGCGCCTGATGCATTCGCGTTGAGGCCTGAAGATCGCAGCCTCTGGTGGCTTCCTTGAAGCCGCTGAAGGCGGCGATCTTTTGCTTTTTGTCCCTGAATTCCGGGGCTTTCAGAGAGTTATAGGATTTTTGCTCTAAAATGACTGCCAGTGGTTCTTGAGTCATTAAAATGACTGTAGGGGCCGCTTTTGGCTCTAGTCGACCCTTGGCAAAGCTGCTACTCTCGGCGCGCTTTGTGACTTCTCGGCCTTGTAAAAAGCCAGACTCACCAATAAACAAACACCAATAATAATCGCATCAAATGCGGTGCTGAATTCGCGTTGCTGAGGAGTGGGCTTCCATGATCGAAGACTTTTGGAAGGATAAGTACCCCGCTGGAATTGCTGCCGACATCAATCCAGACGAGTACCCGAATATTCAGGCAGTGTTGAAGCAATCCTGCCAACGCTTCGCCGACAAACCGGCGTTCAGCAACCTGGGCAAGACCATCACCTACGGTGAACTGTACGAATTGTCCGGTGCGTTTGCCGCTTATCTGCAACAGCATACCGATTTGCAGCCCGGTGATCGAATCGCCGTGCAACTGCCCAACGTGTTGCAGTACCCGGTCGCCGTCTTCGGTGCCATCCGTGCCGGGCTGATCGTGGTCAACACCAACCCGCTGTACACCGCGCGGGAAATGGAACACCAGTTCAATGACTCCGGTGCCAAAGCGCTGGTGTGCCTGGCGAACATGGCGCACCTGGCCGAAGCCGTGGTGCCGAAAACCGGCGTCAAACACGTCATCGTCACCGAAGTCGCCGACCTGCTGCCGCCGCTCAAGCGCCTGCTGATCAACAGCGTCATCAAGTACGTGAAGAAAATGGTTCCGGCCTATCACCTGCCCAAAGCCGTCAAGTTCAACGACGTGCTGAGCAAGGGCCAGGGTCAACCTGTGGCCGAAGCCAACCCGGACAGCGGCGATGTCGCGGTGCTGCAGTACACTGGCGGCACCACCGGTGTGGCCAAGGGCGCGATGCTGACCCACCGCAACCTCGTCGCCAACATGCTGCAGTGCAAGGCGCTGATGGGCTCCAACCTCAATGAAGGCTGCGAGATCCTGATCACGCCGCTGCCGCTGTACCACATCTATGCGTTCACCTTTCATTGCATGGCGATGATGCTGATCGGCAACCACAATATCCTGATCAGCAACCCGCGCGACCTGCCGGCGATGGTCAAGGAACTGTCGAAGTGGAAGTTCAGCGGTTTCGTCGGCCTCAATACGCTGTTTGTGGCCCTGTGCAACAACGAAGCTTTCCGCAAGCTGGATTTCTCGGCGCTGAAAGTCACCCTGTCCGGTGGCATGGCGTTGCAACTGGCCGCCGCCGAGCGCTGGAAAGCGGTCACCGGTTGCCCGATCTGCGAAGGCTACGGCATGACCGAAACCAGTCCGGTGGCCACGGTCAATCCGATCCAGAACATCCAGATCGGCACCATTGGCATTCCGGTGCCGTCGACCCTGTGCAAAGTCGTCGACGACGCCGGTGTCGAGCAGCCGCTGGGCGAAATCGGCGAGCTGTGCGTCAAGGGCCCGCAAGTGATGAAAGGCTACTGGCAGCGTCAGGAAGCGACCGACGAGATGCTCGACAGCGAAGGCTGGCTGAAAACCGGCGACATCGCGGTGATCCAGCCGGACGGCTACATGCGCATCGTCGATCGCAAGAAAGACATGATCCTGGTCTCGGGTTTCAACGTGTATCCGAACGAACTGGAAGACGTGCTGGCGACCCTGCCGGGCGTGTTGCAGTGCGCGGCCATCGGCATTCCGGACGAGAAGTCGGGCGAGGCGATCAAGATCTTCATCGTCGCCAAGCCGGGCGTTACGTTGACCAAGGAAACGGTGATGGAGCACATGCGCGCCAACGTCACCGGCTACAAGGTGCCGCGCTCGGTGGAGTTCCGTGATGCGCTGCCCACTACCAACGTCGGCAAGATCCTGCGCCGCGAGTTGCGCGACGAAGAGCTGAAGAAGATCAAGGCGAAGAACGCCGCGTAAAAAAAAGCCCCGCAGATGCGGGGCTTTTTGTTGGTGCAGGAATCGCTTACTGGCGGAACGGCGCGAAGTTAACGTTGGTGCCGGCCGGGCGCATGTCCTGCAGGTACGAGTCCTTGTCGGCGCTCAGTTCCAGGCTCAGGGCTGCCTTGCGCTTGCCTTCGTTGCGGATCACCAGGCCTTCGAGCTTCTCGCGCAGAAACACGGTCGGCACTTTCAGGTGCAGCAGTTCGTCGGTGGCCGGGGTGTGCATCAACAGGTGAATCCACTCGTACTGACCGATGGCCAGGCGCGACACCGGCAGATCGAACCACCAGATGTTGCGGTTGCGGTTCAGTTCGGCGAAGTGGCAGTTGTTGGTGCCGAGCACGGCACCGCCCAGTTCCTGGTTGCGACGGGCGATGGCCTGCTTTTTATCGAGTTTCATAACATTCCTGCGGGATCGGTTCTGTGGCGCCTGGCGCCCTTATGGTGGGCATTCTCGGGGCTACGCTCGCAAACATAAAGCCCAACCTGCATGCCGCGACGAAATGAAGCCCTGAAAATAAATGAAACTTGGCGCAAACCGGGCCAGTCAATCTTTACGTACTGACTTTCCTCGTTAATGCACCAAGGAGAAACACCATGAGTAGCACAGGCGATAAAGTAAAAGGCATGGCCAACGAAGCGGTCGGCAACATCAAGCAAGGCGTCGGTAAAGCCACCGACAACACCAGGCTGCAGGCCGAAGGCAAACTGCAAGAGAAGCAAGGCGAGGCCCAGCAAGCGGTGGGCAAAGTCAAGGACGCGGTCAAGAAAGGCGTCGACAAGGCTTGATCGAGCCTTGAACGAAACAACGAAGCGGCCATCCAAGGATGGCCGTTTTTGTATCCCGTTCACATGCGGTCATGGATCACAGTGTTTCAAAGTCGCCAAGTGAGCTACTTTGATGAGAGAAAAACGGCCCCTGAGTCGCCACGACTTCAACCTGTTTTGCGGCGAAAGGAGACGCGAATGATTTTCCCCGACATGAAAGGCCTGCCCCTGCACCGGGTCATTGTGCGCACCGTCACCGAGTTCATGGATGACGAAATGTCGACCTATGCCTCGGCACTGGCCTACCAGATGCTGTTCTCGCTGTTCCCGTTCATTCTGTTCCTGATTGCCCTGATCGGTTTCCTGCACCTGCCGGACTTCTTCTCCTGGCTGCGCCTGCAATCGGAGCTGGTGTTGCCGCCCCAGGCGCTGGAGCAGGTCAACCCGGTGATCGACCAGTTGCAGCAATCCAAGGGCGGCCTGCTTTCCGTGGGTATCGTCATCGCCCTGTACACCGCGTCCGCCGGTGTGCGCCTGATGATGAGCGCGATGAACGCCGCCTACGACGTGGTCGAAGGCCGGCCGATCTGGAAGCGTTTCCCGCTGTCGATTTTCTACACCGTCGGCATCGCCGGCATGTTGCTGGTGGCCGCAGCGCTGATGGTGCTCGGCCCGCAGGTGATGGGTTGGATCGCCGCGCAGGTCGGGCTGGAAGATTTCATCGTCACGGTGTGGACCATCGCCCGCTGGCCGGTGATCGTGATCCTGATGATGGTGGCCGTCGCGTTGATCTACTACGTGATGCCCGACGTCAAACAGGAGTTCCGTTTCATCACCCCGGGCTCGGTGCTGGCGGTGGTGGTGTGGATCGTCGCGTCCCTGGGGTTCGCGTTCTACGTCAAGACGTTCGCCAACTACAACGCCATGTATGGCAGCATCGGTGCGATCATCGTGCTGTTGCTGTATTTCTACATTTCCGCCGCCGTGCTGTTGCTGGGCGCGGAGATGAATGCGGTGATCGAACACATGTCCAGCGAGGGCAAGGACCCGGGCGAGAAAGTCCCCGGCGAACTCGATGAACATCCCAAACAACACGTTTCCGGCCTGGGGCGCGATCAATCGCTCAAGCCGAACACTGACGAAGCCTGACCATGATCCGTGAAATCCTGAAGATGGGCGACGAGCGCCTGCTGCGCATTGCCCCACCGGTACCCGCCGAGATGCTCGACAGCCCGGAGTTGTGGCAACTGATCGACGACATGTTCCAGACCATGGAAAGCGTCGGCGGTGTCGGTCTGGCTGCGCCGCAGATCGGCGTCGACCTGCAACTGGTGATCTTCGGCTTCGAGCACAGCGAGCGTTACCCGGACGCCGAAGCCGTGCCGCAGACGATCCTGATCAATCCGCTGATCACGCCGCTCAGTCCGCTGATGGAGGAGGGTTTCGAAGGCTGCCTGTCGGTGCCCGGCCTGCGTGGCGCGGTGGATCGTTACCAGCAGATCCGTTACGAAGGCGTCGACCCCAAGGGCGAGCCGATTGTGCGCGTGGCCTCGGGGTTCCACGCGCGGGTGGTACAGCATGAATGCGATCACCTGATCGGGCGGCTGTACCCGTCGCGCATCACCGATTTCAGCAAGTTCGGCTTTACCGAAGTGATGTTTCCGGATCTCGATCCCAACGCTGACGATTGATCAGCCAGTGCGCGGCGCCAGTTCCATGGCAATCATAGGCTTGCTCCGCGCATAACGGCTCAGGCGCTCGGCCATCGCCTGGGGCAAGGCGGGGTCGAAGGTGAAGCCGCACCGCTCATAGAACCCGCGCAGGTCAGGGTGGCAGAACAGCCACACCGGCGCCTCGACGTCCTTCACCGCTTCGCTGATCAACTGCGCGGCAATGCCTTGTTCGCGACAGGCCGGATCAACGAACAACCCGGTCAGCCAATGCCCGCCGAATACCGGCCGCAGGCACAGCGCAGCAACGATTTCCTCGCGCCGCGCCACCCACAATTGCGCCTCGCGCACCGCTTTCATCGACGATTGATGCTGGCGGTAGAACTTGTTCATCAAAGGCCAGGACAGGTCGTCGAGCTGGCTGTAACGGGTGTCGGTCATGAATCGGACTGCCGGTGCAAAAGTCGCGGATTATAAAACAACGTACTCGCCGGGATAGGTGTATACCTGATCTCACATCCCCTTCAGAGGAGTACGCGTCATGTCCAAAGGTATGGATGCGAAGAAAGCTGCGAAGAAGAAACCGGCCAAGACCGCGATCGAGAAACGCCATGAGAAAAGGGCGAAGAAAGTCGACATTTTTGGCCATTGATCACGCCGTTCGGGAGCCCGGATCCGGGCTCCCGCTGCCTCTTTGAAAATAAACTGCAAGAATCTCCGTTGTCGTTGCACAGAAGGAATGGACTCCTTTTCCGAGCAACGCCATGGCCCATTACTTTGACGATCAGCATCGTCAGCAAATCGAAACCCTGCGCCAGCGCTTCACCGCCCGTACCGACTGGCCGACCTGGCTGTTGCTGATCGGCGTGTACGGCGGCTGGTCCGCGATTGTGCTGGGCAGCGAACGGTTGGGCGTCTGGTGGAGCACGTTGCTGCTGATTCCGTTGCTGGTGCTGTGGCTGTCGGTGCAGCACGAACTGCTTCATGGGCATCCGACGCGCTGGAACCTCATCAACAAAGTCCTCGGTTATGCGCCATTCGCGGTGTGGTATCCGTACACGCTCTATCGCGACAGCCATCTGCAGCACCATCGTGATGAAGACCTGACGATTCCCGGTCTCGACCCTGAAAGCCGCTACCTGAGCGCCGACCGCTGGCAGGGCAGTTCGTTGTTCGAACGCAGCCTGCACTGGATGAACAAGACCGTGCTCGGCCGATTCATCCTCGGCGCACCGTTGGCGTTGCTGGCGCTGGCCGGTGAAGAGTTGCAACGTCTGAAAAAAGGCGAACGCCAGGCCTGGCTGATGTGGCTGACCCACGGAACTCTGACCGTTCTGATGCTGTTTTTCATCGCCCGCTACAGCGCATTGCCGGTCTGGCATTACCTGTTTTTGATCAGCGTGCCGGCGCTGTCGATTGCGATGGTTCGCTCTTACTATGAACACCGGCCGCACACACAACCGGAACAGCGCACGGTGCTCAACGAAGCCGGATGGCCTTGGCGCTGGCTGTTCCTGAACCTGAATTTCCATCTGGTGCATCACGATTTGCCGAAGCTTTCGTGGTACGACTTACCCAAGGCCTACCGCATGCGGCGGGAGCAATGGGTCGAACGCAGTGGCGGATTTCTGGTGCAAGGTTATGGGCAACTGTGGCGCCGGAACGGCTTCAAACCGATCGACAGCCCGCAGCATCCGTTTATTTGAGGCCACCATGACGTCAGGTTACGCAGAGCTGTTGATGTACATCGCCCCCGAGCCGATCCGCGCGGCGAACGAGCAGTGGCTGGCGCGGATTCTCGATCACTTGGGCCGCTCGCGACTCAAGGCCGAAGGCTTGTCGCTGCCCGAACTCTGGCGGTCGCCGCAATTGTTGCTGACCCAGACCTGCGGTTATCCGCTGATGACCGCGTTGCGTGGCCAGGTCAGGCTTGTCGGCCGTCCGCGCTACGAATTGCCGGACGCCACGGCCGGCAATCATTGCAGCCTGATCCTTGCCCGCGCCGATGATCCGCGCCGCAGTCTGGCGGAGTTCTTCGACAGTCGCGGGGTGATCAACAGCGAAGACTCCAACAGCGGCATGAACCTGTTGCGTCAGCGCCTGGCACCGTTGCAGCGGGACGGGCGTTTTTTCGCTTCTGTCGGCCTCAGTGGCGGTCACCGCGAGAGCCTGCGCTGGTTGCGTGAAGATCGCGCCGATCTGGCGGCCATCGACAGCGTGACGTTTGCCTACCTGAAGCAGCACGCCGCCGAAGAAGTGAGCGGATTGCGGGTGGTAGCGCGCAGTGCGTTCAGCCCGACCTTGCCCTTTATCACCGTCTCCAGTGCTTCGGACACGCAGATCGAGCAGTTGCGCCGGGCGATGAACCGCAGTCTGCAAGACTTGCCGGACGTGGCTCGTATCCTCGGTTTGCCCGAAATCCTGCCTGCCAGCGATAGCGATTACCTCGTCTTGCTGGATTATCAGCGTGAGGCCGAAGAACTGGGTTACGGCCGCTTGCGCTAGCGGTCTGGAATAATTCTTTAATGGAATATAAAAATTCTTTTTAAGTATTTTTAACGCATAAGGCACCTTGCTAGGATCGCGCCACCGGACGACCGGACATTCAGCGACCCTTGACCAAGGAGCCCCCATGTCCGGCGCCGACGCATCCCATCGCAATCATGTGAACACGTTGTTTCGCGACCATTACCCATGGTTGTGTGCACGCCTGCGTCGGCAATCGAACGATGCAGCCAGCGCCGAAGACATCGCCGCCGAAACCTTCGCGCAACTGCTCGAAGCCCCGGGCCTGACCGCCATCCGCGAACCCCGCGCCTTGCTCACCACCATCGCCCAGCGCCTGCTGTACGAGCGCTGGCGGCGGGGCGATCTGGAGCGTCGGCATTTGCAACAACTGCAACAACGCGACCTCGATCACGCGCCGTCTCCCGAAGAGCTCGCCGACCTGTCGCAGAGCCTCAAGCAACTGGACCGGACGCTCCAGCGCCTGCCGGGCAAGGTGCGCTCGACCTTTCTGCTGGCCCGCATCGACGGCCTGACCTACCCGCAAATCGCTGCCGAACTGGGCATCTCCCAGCGTTCAGTAAGCATGTACATGACCCGTTCCCAAGCCCTGTGCAATCGCCACAGCGCCAACCAAACCCTGATTTCCTCCCAGAACAAGAGGTCCGCATGAGATCGATCAAAACCCTGCTCGGCAGTTCGCTGCTGGCCCTGACCTTGACTGCCGGGCACGTTGTCGCCTCGGAAACAAAAGCGCCGATCCACTTCGGCGACATCACCTGGGAAAGCGGCAGTTTCATCACCGAAGTGCTGCGCCTGATCGTCGAGAAAGGCTACGGCTACCCGACCGACACGCTGCCTGGCAGCACCGTCAGCCTCGAAGCGGCGCTGGCGAAAAACGACATTCAAGTGATCGGCGAAGAGTGGGCCGGGCGCAGTCCGGCGTGGGTCAAGGCTGCCGCCGAGGGCAAGGTGTTCGGCCTCGGTGACACCGTGAAGGGCGCCACCGAAGGCTGGTGGGTGCCGGAATACGTGATCAAGGGCGACCCGGAGCGCGGGATCAAACCGCTGGCGCCGGAACTGAAGTCCGTGGCCGACCTGCCGCGCTACAAGGATGTGTTCAAGGATCCGGAAGACCCGAGCCGTGGTCGCTTCCTCAACAGCCCGACCGGCTGGACCTCGGAAATCGTCAACAGCCAGAAGCTCAAGGCCTATGCGCTGAACGACAGCTTCGTCAACTTCCGCACTGGTTCCGGCGCGGCACTGGATGCCGAGGTGGCGTCGTCGATCAAGCGCGGCAAGCCGGTGCTGTTCTACTACTGGTCGCCAACACCGTTGCTCGGCCGTTTCAAACTGGTGAAGCTGGAAGAACCGCCGTTCGACGCCGAAGCCTGGAAAACCCTGGCCGATGCCAACAACCCCAACCCGAAAGGTACCCGCTCGATGCCGGCAAGCCTGGCGATTGGCGTGTCGGCACCGTTCAAGGCGCAGTACCCGGAACTGGTGACGTTCTTTGAGAAAGTCGATTTGCCGATTGATCTGCTGAACCAGACCCTGGCCGGGATGAGCGAGAAGCGTCAGCAACCACGTCAGGTGGCCGAAGCGTTTCTGCGCGATCAACCGCAAGTGTGGAAACCTTGGGTGCCGGGTGAAGTGGCAAACAAGGTGAGCGGGAGTCTGTAGTTCTTTTCCGATATTTCTGTAGTGCTACACCGACGCCATCGCGGGCAAGCCCGCGATGGCGTTCGACCAGACAAAACCTTTTTGCGCTGAACCGTTTCTCGTTCGTTTCCTGTCCGAATTCCCTCAGTGCTGGCCGACTAGTGGCCTTGCGCAAGGCCTTGTGCTGTCTATGCTCATTCAGAACTAACTATGTCGAATGCCCTTCAATGTGCTCCGACGGCAACCGGTTAGCCACGAACAAAGCTGCCAGAGTGCGCAATTCAAGGCACCGACACTTGACCGACAAGGAGCTGTTTTTAAATGGAAGTTCTTCTATACGTTAGGAATGGCCCGCCTGCGGGCTATCAAGAGAAGGATGTCTTGATTAGAGCGTCGCTGCATGGACTCTTTGATTAATCATCGTTTATCACCTGACAACTTCCTCCCGTGGAGGAATGCGTGTGCCTGTTCTGTGGAACGTGGTGGTGGATTCTGAAAGACCTGAACTTTCAACAAATCAAAGAACCGCGCGAAAGGTGATAGAGACATGTTCAACCTACATCACAAGGCTGACCTGCAGGAAATCGAGCGTTTCAGCTGTGCATTGACTGAAGCCAATGCGAAGTTGGCGGCGATCAGCCGTTCGATGGCGATGATCGAGTTCAGCCCCGACGGCATCGTTCTGGATGCCAATGACAACTTCTGCAAGACCATGGGCTACAGCGCCGAAGAGGTGCGTGGCAAACATCACCGGATCTTTTGTGAAGAAGAGTTCTATCGCAGCGAGGAATACGCCAAGTTGTGGCGTGACCTGGCCCGGGGCGAACCCATTAGCGGTACTTTTCTGCGCTTGAACAAGAGCGGCCGGGAGATCTGGCTCGAAGCCAGTTACATGCCGGTGTATGGCCCGGACAAACAAGTCCGCAGTGTGATCAAAGTGGCCTCGGACATTACGGCGCGAGTGAACAAGGAAAAAGAAGAGGAAAGCATGCTCGCCGCTATCAGTCGTTCGATGGCCGTGATCGAGTTCACCCCGGAAGGCAATGTGATCACGGCCAACGACAACTTCCTCAAGACCATGCAGTACTCGCTCAACGAAATCGTTGGTCATCACCACAGTCTGTTCTGTCACCGTGCCGAAGCCGAGTCGGCGCAATACAAGGCGTTCTGGGCCTCGCTCAATCGCGGCGAATATCACTCGCACCGCTTCGAGCGCAAGAACAAGTCCGGACAGACCGTTTATCTCGAAGCCTCTTACAATCCGCTGTTCGACGCCAAGGGCCGGTTGTACAAAGTGGTGAAGTTTGCCAGTGACATCACCCATCAGATGACCACGTTGCAGACCGCTGCGGAATCGGCCCACAGCACCTCGGTACAAAACGACGCCTGTGCGCAAAAAGGCTCACAGGTCGTGCAGCAAACGGTGCAGATCATTCAGGATATTTCCCGCGACCTCAACGAAGCGGCGCTGAGCATCGATGCGGTGAGCAAGCAATCGGACATCATCGGCACCATCGTTCAGACCATTCGCGGGATCGCCGACCAGACCAACCTGCTGGCGCTCAACGCGGCCATCGAAGCGGCGCGGGCGGGTGAACACGGGCGCGGTTTTGCGGTGGTGGCGGACGAAGTGCGCAGCCTCGCGGCGCGGACCAGTCAGGCGACCCTGGAGATCGTCGATGTGGTACGCAAGAACCATGAGCTGTCATTGAGTGCAGTGTCGAGCATGCAGTCGAGCCTGAGCCGCACCGGGCTCGGGGTGGAACTGGCGAACGAGGCGGGGGACGCGATCCGCGAGATTCAGCAGGGCTCGCGGCATGTGGTGGATGCGATCAGCCAGTTCAACGAGACGTTGCAGTTGAACTGACGGCTTCACGGCTGAAAAAAAGGATCCCCGCAGGGATCCTTTTTTCATTGCGCCGTTCGTTAGAGCGAAGCGAGGAACTTGTCGGCCGACTGGTCGCTGATCTTCGCCGAGTTGGCGTCTTGCTTGTTCTGCTTCTCGGCTTCGGCCAGCTTCATCTTGTCTTGCAGGCGCTCGGCGATCTCTTTGCCGATGGCCAGTTGTTTCTCCGGCGGCATGGCTTTGATGTCGTCCTCGGTCAGGCCCATTTCTTTCAGGATACTGTCGCGCAGACGCTGTTCCGGCGTTTTGCTCATGTAGTCTTTGAACTCGTCCAGCGCCGATGAACCTGAGGACTTGGTCGGCGAAGCATCAGAGGTTTGCAGGGCGACGCGGGTCTTGGCGAATGCCTCGTCGACGTTGTCGCTGATGCGCGTGGCTTCGCTGACTTGCTGAGTGGTGAGCTGGGTGGCCGACTCTTGCACCTTGGCGGTGGCTTCAGCGGTTTGCGCCTGTGTCTGCGCTTGCAGGGTTTGCAGCATTGCGCCATGCAACCCGCCTTGCAGGCCGGCAGCGGCGGTGGTGGTTGCATCATCATTCAGGTGCTTGGGCAGATGGATGATTTGCTGTTGTTTTGCACTGACCAACATGATGGATAGACCTGTGGGTAATGGCTGTCGGTCTGATGGGAGCAAATACCGTGCCTTGCGAACATGTTCTTTGATTTCAGTGACTTGGGTTCAAACATAACCAAGCGAAGCGGTCATCCGTTGCCGTTAGGCGGCAGAGGATGACCGTTGTCTGTCAGCGATGGGCAATGTTTTCCAGCGCAAGGTTGCGGGTGCGGGGGCCGAAATAACCGATGGTCAACATCACGATCAGCATGCTGGCGACGATGAACGCCAACACGCCCGGTGTGCCGAAGTGATCGAGAAACAGACCGATCAACAGGCTGCTGAACACCGTCGACAACCGGCTGAACGAATAGCAGAACCCTACCGCCCGGGCGCGGATGTTGGTGGGGAACAGTTCGCTCTGATAGGAGTGATAACTGAAGCTCAGCCAGGCGTTGCAGAAGGTGATCATCACACCGCAGAAGATCAGGCCGAAGGCGCTGGTCTGCAACGCGAACAAGGTGCCGAAGGTCATGGCGCCGAGGGCCGAGCCGACGATCTGCCATTTGTTCTCGAAGCGGTTGGCGAATTTCACGAACAGCAACGGCCCGAGCGGGTAAGCGAGGGTGATGATGAACGCGTACATCAGGCTGTGAGTGACACTGACGCCCTGGCCGGAAAGCAATGCCGGCAGCCAGTTGCCGAAGCCGAAGAAACCGATGGCCTGGAAGATGTGGAAGACGATCAACATCAACGCCCGGCGGCGATACGGCGGTTGCCAGATGTCGGCGAAACGGCCCTTGCCTTCGACATCCACCGCCACTGCTTCCGGCGCGTCCAGTGGCTGGTGATGATCCTTCTCGCAGCGTGCCTCGATACCGTCGAGAATCCGGTTCGCTTCATCGAAACGGCCATGCTGAGCCAGCCAGCGCGGCGACTCCGGCAGGCGCTTGCGCAACCACCAGATGAACAGCGCAAACACTGCACTCGCCAACACCACCCAGCGCCAGCCGGACACTCCGAACGGCGTCTGCGGCACCAGCCACCACGACATCAATGCCACCGCCGGCACCGACAGGAACTGCACGAAAAACGCGAAGGCGAACGCCGAACTGCGCATGCGTTTGGGCACCAGTTCCGAGAGGTAGGCGTCGATGGTCACCAGTTCGATGCCGAGGCCGATGCCCACCAGAAAACGCATGCAGATGATTCCCAGCGCCGAACTCTGCACGCCCATCAGCACCGTGGCCACGGTGTACCAGACCAGCGCGAAGGTGAAAATCGCCCGCCGCCCGAAACGATCCGCCATGGGGCTGAGCAGGCTGGCACCGAGAAACAGGCCGAGGAACGTCGCCGAGGCGAACGCGGCCTGATCGGAGAAACCGAACACGCCCTGATTGCCGGTGGCGAAAATGCCGTCGCGGATCAGACCGGGACTGATGTAGGCGGTCTGGAACAGGTCGTAGAGTTCGAAGAAACCACCGATCGACAGCAGCGCCACCAGCCGCCAGATCGTGGCGACAGCCGGCAGGCGGTCGATGCGGGCGGAAATCTGTGCGGCGCGTATCGGGTCGATGCCGTCGCGTTGCGCGGCGGCGGGGGCGTGTGCAGTCATGGGCCGATCCATTTTTTTATGATGGAAAAGCTTAGCCTGCTATCGGAAATCAAGGATTGCTTATATCGGCGGCTTAAGCAGGAAAACTGCCGATTTCTTGCAATATCCGCTTACCAATCAGCGATTCATGCTGCGAGTGTCGGATCCGGCAGCGCCGAGGCCGGCAAACCGAACACCTTATCGAACAGCCAGTTGAAGGCGAAGGTGTAGCAGGGGATGAACACGATCAGCGCCAGATCCAGCAGAAACGCCTGCACCAGGCTGATGTTCATCCACCAGGCGATCAGCGGAATCAGGAACACGATCAGTGTCAGCTGGAAGCCGACGGCGTGGGCGATGCGGCGTTTGACCGTGCGGGTGCGCGAGACCTGACGGCTTTCCCAGCGCTCGAACAGCGAGGTGTAGATGAAGTTCCAGGTCACGGCGATCGTGGTGATGATCACCGCCAGCGGACCGGTGCTGCCGGGCGAGGTGCCGGACAACAAGGCCAGGCCGAAGGCCGAGAAGGTCATGCCGATCACTTCATAGAGCGACACGTAGACCAGTTTGCGTTTGACGCCTTGCATGGGGATTTGCCTCTTTCTTGCGACTTGTGGCCAACGGGGCTGGCGAAGGCGATGAAAGATAGCTTCAATGGCAATGACAGAAAAAGTCAGAAGCTTTCATTTTTATTGATAGGTACATGAAGTGAATTTCAACAGCGAAAGCATCGAGCTGTTTCTCGCCGTAATCGAACGCGGCTCGTTTTCCGCCGCTGCCAGGGCGTTGGGCAAAGTCCCGTCGGCAGTAAGCATGGCCGTCGGCAATCTGGAGGCCGAACTCGGCTATCCCTTGTTTGATCGCAGTCATCGCGAACCGCAACCCACGGCCATGGCGCTTTCGCTGGTGCCCCATGCGCGATTGATCGCCGATCAGCTCAAGCAATTGCAGGTGCACGCGGTGCAGTTGTCGCTGGGGCTGGAGAGCAAATTGTCGATTGGCGTGGCGGCGGATATCGATCGTCGACGGTTGCTGGCGGCCATCAAGGAGATCAGCGAACGTCATCCGCTGCTCGATATCGAAGTGTTGACCGCGCCGCAGGACGATGTGCTGGCGATGCTTCACAGTGGCCGGGTCAGCGTGTGCCTGGCGTTCGCCGGGTTGAGCGTGAACGTGCTGGAGCGTTTTCAGTTTGTCGGCAGTGAACGGATGATCGCCACGCTGGCAGCGGACAGTCCGCTGTTGCAGGGGCAGGATCTGTTTCTCGAGGATCTGGTACACGTGCGGCAGATTGTGGTCGGCAGCCGCGACTTGCCGATCAGCGAAACCCGGCCGCTGGTGGCTGAATCCCACTGGCGCACCGACAATCTGGAGACGGCGCTGGAGATGGTCGAGGCAGGGTTGGGCTGGGGCAATTTTCCACTGTCGGTGGTGCAACCTTGGCTTGATAGCGGACGATTGAAACGGCTGAATTTCCGTAACATCGAAAACGGCCTGGTGCTGCCGGTACACGCGGTGTGGCTCAAGAGCCAGCCGTTGCAGAAGGGGGCGCTGGCTCTTGTGGAGTTGCTGGGCGGTTGAGTCAGGTGCTCTCGCGGATTTTCAGTTCGAAGCCCATGTCCTCGACCGGGCGCGCCACACTGTTGCCGGCCATCAGCGTCAGCATCTGCTCCGCCGCACGCCGGCCGATGGCCTCGCGCGGGGTGTTGATGCTGCTCAGGCGCGGCACCATGTGCTCCGACATCGGCAGGTCGTTGAAGCCGAGGATCGCCACTTGCTCGGGGATCCTGATGTCGTTGCGCAGGGCTTCGAGCAGGGCGCCCTGAGCCAGGTCGTCGTTGCCGAAAAAGATCGCATCGACGTCCGGATGCGCCGCCAGCAGTTGCAGGAACAACTCGCCGCCCAGGCCCACGGAGGATGAACGCGGGGTCAGCACTTCCAGATCCGGATCGTAGCGGCCGGCCTTCTGCAACGCCTTGCGAAAGCCTTCACCGCGCAGCAGGGTGCGTTGATCAAGCTGCGCGCCGATGTACGCCAGGCGCTTGCGGCCACGGGACAGCAAATGTTCTGCAGCGGTTTCACCGGCGCTGAGCTGGGAGAAACCGACGCAGTTCACCCCGGCGGCGCTGTCCAGTTCCATCATGTACACGCAGGGAATATTGCTGGCCTCGATCATCCGCCGCGAGGTTTCGGTGCGGTCGAAGCCGGTCAGCAGGAGGCCGCGTGGCTGATAGGCCATGTAGTTGCGCAGCAGGTTCTCTTCTTCATCGCGGGAATAGTGGAAGTTGCCGATCAGCACTTCGAAGCCTTTGGGCGTGAGCACCCGATGAATGGCTTCCAGGGTGTCGATGAACAACAGGTTGGCCAGCGAAGGCACCAGCACTACCACCGAATGGCTCTGGGCCGAGGCCAGGGCGCGGGCGGCGGGGTTGACCACGTAGTTGAGTTCCAGCGCGGCTTTCTGGACTTTTTCCACCAGTTCGGTGGCGACGGTGCTGACCCCGCGCAATGCGCGAGAAGCGGTAATCGGGCTGACGCCAGCCAGCCGGGCAACTTCATTGAGGGTGGGACGGCCGGTGGTGCGGGTGTTTTTATCGTTTTTAGGGGTGGTCATCGGGCGGCTTGCCAAACAAAAATCAAGGCACTAAGGTAGCGCTGTCCTTATGCAGCTGCAAATGCGTGAGCGAGGTCCTGCCTGATCCTCGCTTTTTGGCGTTGGGACAAAACCTGCTGCAACCCAAAAAAACGACAAGAAGGCGTCGGCAACTTCTGCCTGTGCACTAGAGTCATAGCTAGCAAAGGTAGCGCTGTCTGCGCGCTGAGGTGTTACATGAATCATCCCATCACCGCCCTGGTCATCATGGGCGTTGCCGGTTGCGGCAAGACGTGCGTCAGCGAGGCTCTGTGCCAATTGAGCGGCGCCACTGCCATTGAAGGCGATACTTTCCATCCGGCCGCGAACATCGAAAAGATGAGCGCGGGGATCCCCCTGAACGACGAAGACCGTGCCGGCTGGCTCGACAGCCTGTGCGATGAGCTGCGTCGTGTTGACGCTCTGGGCGAACGCCCGGTGCTGACCTGCTCGGCCCTCAAGCACATTTACCGCGAACGTCTGCGCAGCGCCTTGCCGGGCCTGGGCTTTGTGTTCCTCGAATTGACGCCTGAAGTCGCCGCCGACCGCGTGTCCCATCGCCCGGGCCACTTCATGCCGGCGACGCTGATCGAAAGTCAGTTCGCCACCCTCGAATCGCCGGTAGGCGAGCCGTTGACCCTTGCCCTGAATGCTTCGATCCACAGCGTTGAAGAACTCGCGTCGCAAGCCCATGTCTGGTGGCAGGCTCATGGCCTGAAACAGGCGGTATGAGTGTGATTGTGAAGATAGCGCTGTCCTTTCGGCTTCTGATTAACCCGCTTTAATAACAACAACAAACCAGGAGACACCCCCAATGTTTGGCATGTCCCATGACGCCTACCTGCTGCTTGATGCAGTAGTCACGGTGATCGGGCTTATCGTCCTGATCACCAAGTTCAAGATCCATCCCTTTATTGCGCTGACCATCGCCGCCGCGTTCCTCGGCCTGACGTCCGGCATGCCGATCGGCACCATCATCAAGGCGTTCCAGGACGGCTTCGGTGGCGTGCTCGGTTTCGTCGGCATCATCCTCGCGCTGGGCACCATGCTCGGCAAAATGATGGCCGAATCCGGCGGTGCCGATCAGATCGCCCAGACCCTGATCCGCGCCTTCGGCAAGGACAAAGTGCAGTGGGCGATGATGTTCGCCGCGTTCCTGGTGGGCATTCCGCTGTTCTTCGAAATCGGCTTCGTGCTGCTGATTCCGCTGGTGTTCATCGTTGCTCGTCGCACTGGCGTGTCGATCATCAAGATCGGTATCCCGCTGCTCGCCGGCCTGTCCGCCGTGCATGGTCTGGTGCCACCGCACCCGGGCCCGCTGCTGGCCATCGGCGTGTTCGGTGCCGACATCGGCAAGACCATTCTCTACGGTCTGATCGTTGCGCTGCCGACCGCCATCATTGCCGGCCCGATCTTCGGTACGTTCATCGCCAAGCACATCCCGGGTCATCCGAATCAGGAACTGGTCGATCAACTGGCCCGTGAAACCGATTCGGCCAAGCTGCCAAGCTTCGGCATCACCCTGGTCACCGTGCTGCTGCCGGTGTTCCTGATGCTGCTGAAAACCTTCGCCGACGTGGCGCTTCCGGACGGTCATTTCTTCCGCACCTGGATGGACATGATCGGTCACCCGATCTCGGCGTTGTTGCTGGCCTTGCTGCTGTCGCTGTACACCTTCGGCGCCAAGCAGGGCATCGGTTCTCAGCAGATGCTCAAGTGGCTGGATGCGAGCCTGGCGCCGACTGCCGCGATCATCCTGATCATCGGTGCCGGCGGCGGCTTCAAGCAGATGCTGGTGACCAGCGGCGTGGGCGACGTGATCGGCCACATGGCGGTCAGCGCACAGATCTCGCCGATCCTGTTGGCATGGCTGGTGGCGGCGGTGATCCGCATCGCCACCGGTTCGGCGACCGTCGCGACCATTACTGGCGCGGGCATCGTGGTGCCGGTGGTGGGGATGATTCCGGGCGTGAACCGTGAGCTGCTGGTGCTGGCCACCGGTGCCGGCTCGCTGATCCTGTCCCACGTCAACGACGCCGGTTTCTGGCTGGTGAAGCAGTACTTCAACATGACCGTGGCCGAGACCTTCAAGACCTGGACGGCGATGGAAACCATCCTGTCGGTGGTGGGTCTGGGCTTCATTCTGTTGCTGTCGCTGTTCGTCTAACGGCGAATCGCAGGCACAAAAAAACCGCAGCGATGCGGTTTTTTTGTGGGTGCAATTCGCGAGTTACTTGGTGCCCAGGCCATCCGCCCGGAACATCCCGCGAATCCCGCGTACCGCCTGACGAATCCTGTCCTGGTTCTCGATCAGCGCGAAGCGCACGTGATCGTCGCCGTACTCACCAAAGCCGACACCCGGCGAGACGCAGACCTTGGCCTCGGCCAGCAGCTTCTTGGCGAACTCCAGCGAGCCGAGGTGCGCGTAGGCGTCGGGAATCTTCGCCCAGACGTACATCGAGGCTTTCGGGTTTTCGACCATCCAGCCCAGTTCATGCAGGCCTTTGACCAGCACGTTACGGCGCTGACGATACTGCTCGGCGATGTCGCGCACGCATTGCTGATCGCCTTCCAGCGCAGCAATCGCGGCCACCTGCAGCGGGGTGAACGTGCCGTAGTCGTGGTAGCTCTTGATTCGCGCCAGGGCGCTGACCAGTTCCGGGTTGCCGACCATGAAACCGATCCGCCAGCCCGCCATGTTGTAGCTCTTGGACAGGGTGAAAAACTCCACCGCGATGTCCTTGGCGCCCGGCACCTGCATGATCGACGGGGCTTTCCAGCCGTCATAGACGATGTCGGCGTAGGCCAGATCGTGCACCACCAGCACGTCGTACTGTTTGGCGAGGGCGATCACGCGTTCGAAGAAATCCAGCTCCACGCACTGCGCGGTAGGGTTGGACGGGAAGCCCAGAATCATCATCTTCGGTTTCGGGATCGAGCCGCGAATCGCCCGTTCCAGCTCGTCGAAGAAATCCACACCTGGCACCAGCGGCACCGACCGCACCTGGGCGCCGGCAATCACGGCACCGTAGATGTGAATCGGGTAGCTCGGGTTCGGCACCAGCACGGTGTCGCCCTGATCCAGGGTCGCCAGCATCAGGTGAGCCAGGCCTTCCTTGGAACCGATGGTGACGATGGCTTCGCTTTCAGGGTCGATATCGACCTCGTAGCGTTCCTTGTACCAGTTGGAAATCGCCCGACGCAGGCGCGGAATGCCCTTGGACGTGGAGTAGCCGTGGGTGTCTTCGCGTTGTGCAACCTGCACCAGTTTTTCAACGATGTGCGGCGGCGTGGCGCCGTCGGGGTTGCCCATGCTCAAGTCGATGATGTCTTCGCCACGACGTCGGGCGGCCATCTTCAGCTCGGCGGTGATGTTGAAAACGTAAGGGGGGAGTCGATCAATGCGCGCAAAGCGGCGCGGCGAACCTTGTTCAGCCATTGTTGCCTCGGATAACGTAAGCGCCCGGAACCGTCCGAGCGACGCTGGTCACTGCGGTGACCTGTGGCGGAAGATAAGGGCAGCGATGGCAGACTGTCCAGCGTGCACGACAACAATTTTTTCCCAAGGAAAACGGTTAATGGAATTCACCAGCGGCTTCTTGCTGAGCCTTTCGCTGTGCCTGGACATCGGCGTGGCCAACATCGCGATGATCACGTTGGCCATGCAGCGCGGCTATTTTCAGGGCTTCGCGCTGGGTCTCGGTACCTGCGTCGGCGACCTGATCTACGCCGTCCTGGCGCTGGCCGGGATGACCGTTCTGCTGCAATACGAAACCGTGCGCTGGGTGCTGTGGATTGGCGGTTCGGCGCTGCTGATCTACTTCGCGGCGAAGATGATCTATTCGGCGATCCATCACGAGGAGCAATTGGCGGCGACGGCCGAAGTCGGCCATAACTCCCATCGCAAGGAATTCTTCCGCGGGATTTTTCTCGCCATGTCGTCGCCAAGCGCCATCCTCTGGTTCGCGGCAGTGGGCGGCACCTTGATCGCCCGTTCCGGTGGCGGTGGCCCTTTGAGTTCGGCGCTGTTCCTTGGCGGTTTTCTGTGTGCCGGGTTGCTGTGGTCAGCGGGCCTGTGCTTCGCCGCGAGCCACGGCGGCAAACTGCTGGGCGACAAGCTGCTGCGCTATTCCTACATGGCATCTGCAGCGATCTTCTGCTATTTCGCGGTCTACGTGATCGTATCCGGCTATAACGAATTCATCGGCTCCGGCGCCGCCGAGGCCCTGCATACGCTGTAAATGTGCGAATCGGGTTTGGCTTCTATACTCCCAGCCGAACCCACTTTTTTCGTTCAAGGAGTCGCGTCATGGATGAGCAAAAACGCGTCGAAGTGGCTGAACCTCGCTTCGAACATGGACACTTCCTGCTGATTGCAGGTTTTCGCGATCGCTTTACCAAAGAGACCGTCCAGGACATCCCTGCGCTGTGGGAAAAACTGATCCCGCACATCGGAAATATTCCGGGGCAGAAGGGCGAAGTGACCTACGGTGTCTGCAGCAATTTCGACGGCAACGGCGGTTTCGATTACATGGCCGGGGTCGAAATCAGGAAGCTGGATGACTTCCCGCAGGAAAAGTATCCGTGGATCGAAATCCTCCCGCGCCAGTACGCGGTATTCGAACACAAGGGTTCGCTGGATCAGCTGCCGCAGACCATCGAGTACATCTACAAAACCTGGCTGCCGGCCTCCGAATACAGGGGCCTCAACGCCCCGGAGCTGGAACGCTACAGCGCCGATTTCAATCCGAAGCTCAAAACCGGCAAGCTGGAAATCTGCGTCCCGGTCGAAAAGAAAACCTGATGGGCAACCGGCAGCGCGAACCTGTTTCGCGCTGCCGTTCGAGCCCTATTTGCCCTTGATCCGTCGCGCCCGCAACAGGTCGATGCCCAGGGTGATGAAGCCGAAGAAGCTGATGCCCAACACCATCAACAAACCGATTTCCACACTGCTCATAAGCTGTTTCCCCCTTCGGGTGATCAGAGACAGTGCTCAGGAATAGACCGTCCCGATTCCGAAGAAAAGCGCTTATACGCAGGCTTTACGCTGCCCGTGCGGATCGATATGAACACCTTATTCCTTTATCCTTGGCGTCCTTGTCTTCACTGATTTCGAGCCGCCATGAACACCGTCATCCGCCACGTCACCGCTGCCGATCTGGATCGCTGCTACGCCATCGAAACCCTCGCCTATGAAGGCGACGAAGCCGCGACCCGCGAAAAGATCGCCACGCGCATCGCCACCTGGCCGGACGGTTTCATCGTCGCCGAAGTCGACGGGCAAGTGGCCGGGTTCATCAACTCCGGTGCAGCGTTCGAGGTGCAGATGTCCGACGAGGCGTTCAAGGAACTGATCGGCCACGACCCGGCCGGGCCGAACGTGGTGATCATGTCGGTGGTGGTGCACCCGGACTATCAGGGCCTGGGTCTGGCCAAGCGCCTGCTGGGCGAATTCATCGAGCGCATGCGCGCCCAGGGCAAGGCGACGATTCACCTGATGTGCAAGGAACGGCACATCCCGCTGTACGCCGGGTTCGGCTTTGCCTACATCAAACCGTCCGAGTCCGACCACGGCGGGATGGCGTGGCACGAGATGATCCTGACCCTCTGAGGAACAGCCCCTGACCTGATCGTTCTCACGCAGCGCGGGAACGATCAATGGGTGGGTCGGTAGAGTATGTCGCGCACCCGTGCCTTGTGCTCGATCATCGTTGCTCCCCCGACGATTAGAAGAACAACCCCATCCGCCGCTCGTAACCGATGCGACCCTTGTACGCTTCGCCGCTGTCGACGAAACCGTACTTGGCGTACAGCGCAATCGCGGCGTCGTTGTCGGCGTCCACCGACAGTTCCAGCCCTTTGATCTCCGGCCAGGCCTGGCGCGCAACGTCCGGTAGCGCCAGCAGGCAAGCCTTGCCGTAGCCCTTGCCTTGGGCACGGTGATCGACCTGCAAGGCATGCAGGGTTGCGCTGTGCTCATCGGCCCATTCCGGCAACACCGGCGGGCGCTTGAGCAGCAGGAATGCCACCGGTACTTCCTCGGCGAGCAGGGCAAAACCTTTCACGCCGGGGCCGGGTTTCGACAGTAGCGTGTGCAGGGCGCCGTGGATGTCGCCGGAATATTTGATCTGCTCGGCATGGATTTCAATGGCCTCGACCTGCTGGCGTTGGGTGGCGTTCAGGCTTTCGTAAGGCACGAGTCGGGCTGACAAGGGAATTTCCTTTTTCCTACAAAGATGAGTCCCGGATTCTAGCGATTTTGTTCTCTTCGGAATTTTTTTGTTTCAACTGTCGATCCGGCCAATCGCCGAACGACAAAGGGTGTCTTCACAACAAAAACCAGGGAGAAACCCCATGAGTACGCAAGCGCAGATTCAAGCCATCATCGACACCTACCGTCAGGCCGTCATGACCAAGGACGTGGACAAGGTCATGACCCTGTACGCCGACGACATCCTCTCGTTCGATGCGATCAAGGCCCTGCAATTCAAGGGCAAGGAGGCCTACCGCGCCCACTGGATCGCCTGCATGGAAATGTGCCCCGGCCCGCACATTTTCGAGTTCCACGAAATCGCCATCGAGACCGGGGAAAACATCGCCTTCGCCCACTGGGTCGCCAACTGCGGTGGCACCAATGACAAGGGTGAAACCCAGAGCTGCTGGATGCGCGCCACCGCCTGCTACCGGCTGGTCGGCGGTGCGTGGAAAATTGCCCATGAACACTGGTCGGCACCGTTCGATCCGATGACTGGCTCGACGCTGTTCGATGCGAAACCCTGATCTTCAGCCATAGTTGATCCGTCCGATTCAGGAGAACGCCATGAAGTATTTATGCTTGGTCTACAGCGATGAGCGCCTGCTGCATTCGTCGCCCGACAGTCCGGAAGACGCCGAGTGCTGGGCCTACGCCGAGTCGATCCAGGGCAGCGGCCGGATGGTTGCCGCCGAAGCGCTGGAATCGGTGCAGACCGCCACCACGGTGCGCATGCGCAACGGCAAGTTGTCGATCACCGACGGCCCGTTCGCTGAGACCAAAGAGCAGTTGGCCGGTTTCTACCTGATCGACGCGCGGGACCTCAACGAAGCGATTCAGGTCGCCGGCAACATTCCGGCGGCCCGGGTCGGCAGCGTCGAAGTGCGTCCCGTGCGGCAGTTGAATGTCTGAGGTCGCGGCCCGGGTCGCGCAGGTCTACCGCGAAGATTCGCGGCGGATCCTCGCGACCCTGATCCGTCTGATCGGCGATTTCGACCTCGCCGAAGAAGCCTTGCACGAGGCGTTCTTCGTCGCGGTCGAGCGTTGGCAACGCGACGGCGTGCCGGACAATCCGCGGGCGTGGCTGGTATCCACCGGGCGCTTCAAGGCGATCGACGTGTTGCGTCGTCGCGCACGGTTCAAGGCTTCACGGCCATTGTTGCTGGCGCAACTGGAAGAGCTGGAAAAGTCCGAATGGGACGTTGAAGACGTGGAAGATGATCGCCTGCGCCTGATCTTTACCTGCTGCCACCCGGCACTGGCGGCGGACGCGCAAGTGCCGCTGACCCTGCGCGAAGTTTGCGATCTCACCACCGAGGAAATCGCCCGCGCATTTCTCTCGGCCCCGGCGGCGATTGCCCAGCGCATCGTGCGCGCCAAGGCGAAGATTCGCGATGCGAAAATCCCTTATCAAGTCCCGAGCCTGAGCGAATTGCCCGAGCGCCTCGACAGCGTGTTGCGGGTGATTTATCTGGTGTTCAACGAGGGCTACTCGGCGTCCGGCGGCGCCCAGGTGACCCGCGAGGATTTGACCCGTGAGGCGATTCGTTTGGGACGGTTGCTGCTGGAGTTGTTGCCGGACCCAGAGGTCATGGGGTTGCTGGCGTTGATGCTGCTGCATGAGTCGCGGCGCTCGGCGCGCTCTTCGCCCGATGGTGAGTTGATTCTGCTGGATGATCAGGATCGCGGATTGTGGAACACCGAACTGATCGCCGAAGGCTGCGATCTGGTGGAAAAGGCGCTGACCACCGGACGGTTCGGGCCTTACTGCCTGCAAGCGGCGATTGCGGCGGTGCACGCCGAAGCGCCGACGGCGGGGGAGACCGACTGGGAACAGATCGTCGGGCTGTATGACGTGTTGTTGCGGGCGCTGCCGTCACCGGTGATCGAGTTGAACCGGGCGGTGGCGGTGGCCAAGCGTGACGGGGCGTTGGCCGGGTTGACCTTGATCGAAGGGATTCTGGACCGTGGGGAGTTGCAGGACTACCACTTGGCACATTCGGCGCGGGCGGAGTTTTGTCGGCAGTTGGGGCGGGTTGAGGAGGCTCGGGTCGGTTACCGGCGAGCCTTGGAACTGACTCGGCAGGAGCCGGAGCGCAGGTTTATTGAAGGGCGATTGCAGGAACTGGCGCCGAGCAATCGCCTTTAGAAAAGATGGCTCAGGCCTGCTGCCGAGTAGCCGCCATCACAATCTCGCGGATACAAACCCCCTGCGGCTGCCCATACGCATAAGCAATCGCCGTCGCCACATCCTCGGCGCTCAACACTGTGCCGCCCATGTCCTGCTTCCACGCCTGATAGCCAGTCTTGATCGCCTCATCCGTGGTGTGGCTCAACAACTCGGTTTCCACCGCCCCCGGTGCAATCGTGGTCACCCGCACGTTATGCGGCGACAACTCTTCACGCAGGTTTTCCGACAACCCGTGCACCGCGAACTTGGTGCCGACGTACGCCACATGGTTCGGGAACGTCTTGCGCCCGGCCACCGAGCTGACGTTGATGATCGTGCCGTGCTTGCGCTCGATCATTCCGGCGACCACCGCATGCACGCCGTTGAGCAGGCCTTTCACGTTGACGTCGAGCATCTGGTCCCACTGCGCCGGATCCTGTTTGCTCATCTCGCCCAGCAGCATCACCCCGGCGTTATTGATCAGTGCATCGGCCGGGCCGAACCGCGCTTCAGCCTCGGCCACAGCGGCCAGCAACGCGGCGCGGTCGGTGATGTCGACGCGCCGGCTGAGGGTGTTCGGCAGGGCCAGTGCTTCAAGGCGTTCGATGCGCCGGGCCAGCAACAACAGTGGATGGCCGGCAGCGCTCAAGCGCCGAGCGGTGGCTTCGCCAATGCCCGAGCTGGCGCCGGTGATGATGATCAATGGCTTGCTCATGATTGAACTCCTGAGATAAGAAAAACAAATAACCAGATTCGCGACGCAGTATATTTAGCCCGCTGGAGGCTGAAAAATGCCTTATTCCTCTGTCTGCCATCGGAATCTCCTATGGATATCCGCCATCTCAAAGCCTTCCTCGCGGTGTTCGAGGAACGCAACATCACCGCCGCTGCGCAACGGCTGTTCATCAGCCAGCCCACGTTGTCGGTGACCATCAAACAACTGGAAGAAGAACTCGGCGCGACGCTGTTCGTGCGTCAGCCCCGTGGCGTGGAAGTCAGCGACGAAGCGCGTCTGCTGTACCCGCAGGCACGGCGGATGGTGACCGAGTCCGAGGCACTGAGCCGGATGTTTCGCGGCCGCGAAAACCGCGCGCCGCTGACCCTCGGCATCGAGGGCGACATTGCCGCCAGCCACATCGAAGCTTTCGTGCGCATGGCTCATCAGGCGTTGCCCTATCTGCTGCTGACCCTGGAGGAAGGCTGTCACGGCGATGGTCGGTTGGCGGTCGAGGAAATGTGCTGCGAGGACGAACTGTTCCTTCCGCTGTGGGAGGAGTCCTATGTGATGGCGCTGCCCCTCGATCATCCGATGGCCAACGCGCAGGCAGGCTGGGCGCCGATCGAGGACTGGATCACCTGTCCGCAACATCCGTCCCATCAGCGGTTGATGGCGCTTTACGGGCGTTCGCCGGAAGCGGTGGCGGGGCATGCCGGTTCACTGCAACAGGCATTGCACATGGTTGCGGCGGGTGTCGGTGTGGCGATGTTGCCGCAGTCGCTGGTCAGCGGGCATGAGCGCATTGTCGTGCGCGCGCTGCACCTGCCGGCGCCGACCCGACGGGTGGGGTTGTGTTATGCGGCGCAGGCGCTGGAGTTGCCGACGATGCGTGGGTTGCACGAATATTTTCAGGTCAATCGCCCGGTCGCCATCGAAGCGGCCTGAGCTATTCCAGCATCTTGCTGAGCAACCAGCTCCCCGCCGGCCCTGGCGGGTACAGCCGCGACCACAGTGCATCGACGAACACCGGTTTCGGCCAACCGCGCACCTTCAGTTCAACCAGCAAGTCATTGCCGAAACGCTCCACCAGCCAGCGCGGCAGTGGCGCCCAGCCGAAATCTTTTTCAGCCATTTCCAGCAGCATCAGATAACTCGGCGCCGACCACACCCGGCCTTTGCCGCGACTGTCATAGGGATTGACGATGGTGGCCAGACGCAGCTCACGATGCTGCTCAAGAACCGTTTGATCGATGGATTCTTGCGTCGCCAGCGGATGGTCGCGACCCACAAACAAGGCGATTTCCGTACGCTCGGCGACGGTCGCGGTCGCCAGGTCTGGCGGGTAGTTGTCCTGCATCTCCGCGAATGCCAGGTGCGCTCGACCGCGCTGCACCAGTTCGATCAGGTCATCGCACTCGGCAATCAGGCATTCCAGTTCCAGATCCGGATAGCGCTGCTCGAAACCCACCAGCGCCGCCTCGAAACGGTCGGACTGATAAGTGTCGGAAATCGCCACCGTAAGTTTCGGCTCGACACCCTGGGCCAATTGCCGGGCGGTCATTTCCAGACGGCTGGTGGCCGCCAGAATCGCCTCGGCCCGTTGCAGCATCACGTGACCGGCCGGGGTCAGCGTCGGCTTGCGGCTGCTGCGGTCGAACAGTACCAGGTCCAGATCGATCTCAAGACTCGCCACCGCCGCACTCACTGTCGACTGACTGCGCCCGAGTTTGCGCGCTGCCGCTGAAAACGAGCCTTGAGTCGCCGCCTGAACAAATGCCAGCAACACTTCCTGAGAGGCCATGAACTATCGCCTTGATCGATGGTTATTGGTTATGAAGTATCGGTTCGGTGCTGGATCATGGCAACCATCTTCACAGAGGACTTCGGCCATGACTGCCAACAAATCCATCACTGAACGTATCTTCCAGGCCATCGGTTTCGAACTGCTGGCGATCCTGATCTGTACGCCGCTGCTGGCGTGGATCATGGGCAAACCGCTGGTGGAAATGGGCGCCGTCACCATTGCCATCGCGTTGCTGGCCCTGGGCTGGAACGTGGTGTTCAACGGCTTCTTCGACCGGATGCTCAAGCGCTGGAACATCGCCCGCAACGCTTGGGTGCGGGTGGCGCATGCGCTGCTGTTCGAGGGCGGGTTGATCGTGATGGGCGTGCCGCTGATTGCCTGGTGGCTGTCGGTCAACCTGTGGCAGGCGTTCCTGCTCGACATCGGCGTGCTGCTGTTCTTCCTGCCATACACCTACATCTACCACTGGGGTTATGACGTGGTGCGTGAGCGGCTGGTGATGCGCAGCGTCTGCCAGAGCTGAAAACAAAAAATCGCAGCCGGTGAGGGCTGCGATTTTTTTTGTCCGGACTTTTTTCGGGCTTAAAGAAACATCCCGCCCGACGCTTCAATCCGCTGACCGTTGATCCACTGCGCCCCCGGCGACAGCAGCAGCGCGAGTGCGCCGCCAATGTCATCCGGCTGCCCGGCACGGCCCAGCGCGGTGTTGCTGGCGACCATCGCGTTCAGCGCCGAATTGTCGCGCACCGCGCCGCCGCCGAAGTCGGTTTCGATGGCGCCCGGTGCAAGGATATTCACGGCGATCTGCCGCGCACCCAGCTCCTTGGCCTGATAGCGGGTCAGCACTTCCATCGCGCCTTTCATCGCCGCGTAAGCGGCATAACCCGGCAGGGTGAAACGGGCCAGACCACTGGAGATGTTGATGATCCGCCCGCCATCGTTGATCAGCGGCAGCAGTTGCTGAGTCAGGAAGAACGGCCCTTTCAACTGCACGTTCATCAGCAGGTCGAACTGCTCCGGCGTGGTGTCGGCGAAGGACGCATGCACGCCAATTCCGGCGTTGTTGATCAGGAAATCGAAGCGCGGGCGTTCAAGCTGTTGCAGCGCCTGCTCGACCCGCAAAGCGAAATCGGCAAAACCTTCGCTGCGACCGACATCCAGTTGCAGCATCACGGCGTTGGCGCCGAGTGTTTTCAACTCCTCGACCAGCGATTGTGCTTCATCGGCGCGGCTGTTGTAGGTGCCGATGATGTCCACGCCTTGCGCGGCGAGGTGCAGGGCGGCGTTCTTGCCGAGGCCACGGCTGGCACCGGTGATCAATGCGATTTTGCGGTTCATGGGTCTTCCTCGAGAGCAGTGACGGTTGATGCAGCAAAGTTTATTTATCCGCTTTGGGGTGATAAACAGACTTAAACCGGAATCACTGGTCGGTCATTCCGAACAATCAACAGGTGGCCCATGAACAAACTGGAACTGCTGCGCACCTTCGTCCGGGTCAGCGAATTGTCGAGTTTCACGATGGCGGGAGAGAGTCTGGGGCTGCCGCGCTCGACGGTGTCCGAGCAGGTGCAGGCGCTGGAGAGCCTGCTCGGCACGCGCCTGCTGCAACGCACCACGCGCCGGGTGCAGGCGACTCAGGACGGGCTGGCGCTGTACGAGCGCAGCAAGGATCTGCTGTCGCACATGGACGAAATCGAGAACCTGTTTCGTCAGGACGAGGCGTCGCTGACCGGGCGGATTCGGGTCGATATGCCGAACATTCTGTCGCGGCGGCTGATCATGCCGAAGTTGCCGGAGTTCATGGCCCGTCATCCGAACCTGGAACTGGAAATCAGCAGCACCGATCGCCGGGTCGACCTGCTCGCCGAAGGTTTCGATTGCGTGCTGCGCGTCGGCGCGCAGCCGGATCAATCGGTGGTGGCGCGGCATCTGGGGGATTTCAGCATGATCAACTGCGCCAGCCCTGCATATCTGGAGCGTTACGGCGTGCCGCAGACCCTTGAAGACTTGGCGCAGCATCGGCTGGTGCACTACGTCGGTGTGCTCGGTTCGCGTTCGGAAGGGTTTGTCTACGAGCAGGATGGCCAGGTTCATCGCGTGCCGATGGCCGGCAGCGTGACGGTCAACAGCACCGATGCCTACGAGTCGGCGTGTCTGGGAGGATTCGGTCTGATTCAGGTGCCGCGCACCGGCATGAACACCTATCTGGACAGCGGCGAGATCGTCACCGTGCTGCCGCAATACGCCGCGCCGGCGATGGGCATTTCACTGCTGTATGCGAGGCAGCGGCATCTGCCGTTGCGGGTGCGGGTGTTCATGGATTGGCTGGGGGATTTGATTCGCTCGACGCTTTGATTCCTGCCGCAACCCCCTGTGGGAGCAAAGGCTCTCACAGGGATTCGGGTCGATCAGAAGATCTGCGTAAACAGCCAATACAGACTGCCCGACAGCAGAATCGCCGCCGGCAACGTCAGCACCCACGCCATCAGCAGATTGCGGATGGTCTTCATCTGCAGGCCGCCACCGTTGGCGACCATGGTCCCGGCCACGCCCGAGGACAACACATGAGTGGTCGACACCGGCAGACCGAACATATCGGCGGCGCCGATGGTCAGCATCGCAACCGTTTCTGCCGAGGCGCCTTGGGCGTAGGTCAGGTGGGTCTTGCCGATCTTCTCGCCGACGGTGACCACGATCCGCTTCCAGCCGACCATGGTGCCCAGCCCCAACGCGATCGCCACGGCGATCTTCACCCACAGCGGAATAAATCGTGTGGCATTGTCGATCTGCTGCTTGAACAGTTGCAGTTTGTTGGTGGTGTCGGCGTCGAAGGTGCCGACCTTGTTCTTGTCCATCAGGCGAATGGTTTCGCTGGCCAGGTACATGTCGTTACGCACGTTGCCCATGGCTTCGGCCGGGACTTTCGACAGCGAACCGTAGCCTTTCACTTCTTCACCGATGTGACCGGTCAGCGCGGCGAGGGCCGGGACCAGTTGCGGCGTGGCTTGCTTGCTGCGCACGTAATCCGAGAGCACCGGACGCGGATCGGCCGGGGCCGGCAGCGGGGCGCTTTTCACCAGCGCCTGCTGGGTGACTTCGGCTACTGCCGCAAACTGCAACGTTTGATCGGCAGGCATGGTGCGGTTCAGCGCGTAGGCCATCGGCAGGGTACCGACCAGAATCAGCATGATCAGACCCATGCCTTTCTGGCCGTCGTTGGAACCGTGGGCGAAGGACACGCCGGTGCAAGTGGCGATCAGCAGACCACGAATCCACCACGGCGGCGGGGTGTTGCCTTCGGGGGCCTTGTACAGTGAACGGTTCTTCACGAACGCGCGCAGCGCCAGCAGCAACAGCGCCGCACAACCGAAACCCACCAGCGGCGACAGCAGCAGTGCATAACCGATCTTGGTCGCCTGAGCCCAGTCCACACCGCTGGTGCCGTCGCGGCCATGCATTAACGCGTTGGCCACGCCGACGCCGATGATTGAACCGATCAGCGTGTGCGACGACGAGGCCGGCAGACCCAGCCACCAGGTGCCGAGGTTCCACAGAATCGCCGCGATCAGCAGGGCGAAGATCATCGCGAAACCGGCGGACGAGCCGACTTGCAGAATCAGCTCCACCGGCAGCAGCGCGATGATGCCGAACGCCACCGCGCCGCTCGACAGCAACACGCCGAGGAAGTTGAAGAACCCCGACCAGACCACCGCGAAATACGGCGGCATCGAATGGGTGTAAATCACCGTGGCCACGGCGTTGGCGGTGTCGTGGAAACCGTTGACGAACTCGAAGCCCAGCGCAATCAACAGCGCCACGCCGAGCAGCAGGAACGGGGTCCACGTGGTGACCACCGTGCCCAGTTGGTGCATGTCGTGCATCAGGCTGTAGGCGGTGAACAGCAGCCCCATCGCCAGCACCGCAAAAAACACCACGTAGGTGAACGGGCCGGTTTTCTTGTCGAGGGCCGGCCTGCCACTGGCAGCGGAGGCCGGGCTGGCGGTCAGGGAGGGAGTAGCCATGGGCGGACAATCCTGAGCGGGGGAAGGAGTGTTGCCCATGATCGTTGCTAAATATTACAGAGAGTCTGCGATAGATCAGTGTTTGGCGGATTAATCGCACCGTTGGTCTTCTGACTGGTGATCATTTCCACGCTCTGTCGGAAGTCAGTAATCCCGCCGCTTGCGAAACGCCCAGCGCCCGGCGATCACGGTAAACGTCACCACCAGCGCCACCAGAATCCAGAACCCTTCCGGATCAGTGGCCAGCGGCACGCCGCCGACGTTCATGCCGAAGAAACCGGCAATGATGTTGATCGGCAGCGCCAGCACCGTCACCACGGTCAGGGTGAACAGCGTGCGGTTGCTCTGTTCGTTGAGGTTGGCAGCGATCTCTTCCTGCAACAGCTTGATCCGCTCGCCGAGGGCGGTGAGGTCGTTGATGATCAGCGCGAACTCCTCGGTGGACTTGCGCAGCTCCTTCACGTCTTCCTTCTGCAACCAGGACGGCGGCCGGTTGAGCAGGCGCAGCAGCGAACCTGGCTCCAGCGCCAGCAGTCGTTGCAGGCGCACCAGCACCCGACGGTTGGCGCCGAGTTCGGCGCGGTTGGTCGACAGTCGCGAGGACAGCAATTCGTCCTCGACCTGATCGACGCTCATGCTGGTCTTGCGCACGATCTGGGTCAGCACTTCGCCCTGGTCGCGCAGCAAGTGCACGAGCAATTCCGACGGCGAGCGAAAGCACTCGCCGGCCTTCACCGACGAACGCAGTTTGTCCACCGAGTGCAACGGTTGCAGGCGCGCACTGACAATCAGTTTGCTGCGTACGCAGACCCACAGCGTCGATACGTCTGAAGAAACCATGCTGCTGAGGTTGAACACCACGTCGTTGACCACCGCCAGCAATGCCGAATCGACATGCTCGATGCGCGTCGAGCGCGAACCTTCGTGCAACGCTTCAAAAAACTCTTCGGGCAATTGCAGGTGGCTTTTCATCCAGCGCTCGCACGCGGCGTGGGCCAGGTTCAGATGCAGCCAGAGAAACTCATCGCCGTCGTCTTGCAGGCAGCGCAATGCAGTCGCCGAGTCGACCTCGCGACCACGCTCACCGGGGCGAAAACGAAAACCGTAGAGCAAGCCGAACAGGTCTGGATCGCGATGGCTGATATCGAGGCTGTGGTTCATGAAGTCTCGCTGGGAAGAGGGCGTCTGTCGCGGGATTTGCAGATTCAGCTGAGCCGCATCATCGCAATGTCACATGACGCTTTTGTGACAGCAAAATGATGTCAAATCAACGTGTTACCGGCGGTCGGATATTTCTCAAGAAGCTCTCTGGCACGCCGATCACGCATGAGTTAGGTTGCGCGCCTTCGGCCATGAGCCAAGGTCCGCCGACACGGATGTCCGGCCACAATTCACGTCTTACCGGACGTGCCTCATCCCTGTCCCGAGTACCTGCAATGTTGCAAAAATCCCTGAGAGCGCAAATTCTTGCCCTGCTGAGCGGCAGCCTGCTGGCGATGCTGTTGATCGCGCTGGCCTGCTTTCACTTCCTGTCCAACGGCGTGCAGAGTTACAGCCAGTTGATCGCCGGCCCCTTGCACGCCTCGCAACTGATCGACGAAGCCAACCTGCAATTCAAGGTGCAAGTGCAGGAGTGGAAAAACGTCCTGCTGCGCGGCAAGCAGCCAGCGGACCTGGCCAAGTACTGGGGCCAGTTCGAAGACCGTCAGCGCGATGTGCAGGACATCCTCGGTGAGCTGGCCAACCAGAAAGGCCTCGAGCCTGCGCTGAAAACCCGCATCGAACGCCTGCGCGAAGAACATCGACTGCTGGGTGCTGCGTATCAGAAGGGCCGCGATGCCTACGTCGCCGCCGGTGCCGATCCGACCGCTGGCGACGTGGCGGTCAAAGGTGTTGACCGTGCCGCCAGCGACCAGATGAGCGAGCTGGTGGCCGAGCTGCGCAAGCAGGGCACCGAGCAATCGGCGCAGATCAGCGCCAGTGCCGATCGCACCGTTTGGCTGGGGCTACTGGTGATGCTCGCGTCGGGCCTGCTGATCGGTTTACTGAGCCTGTGGCTGGTCAACCGCAATCTGGTCGAGCCGATCCGCAAGCTCATCGACTACGTCACCCAGTTGAGCAAGGGGCGTCTGGTCGAGCGTGTGGCCAGCGACCGTCAGGACGAACTGGGCAACCTGGCTGCTGCGGCCAACACTCTGCGCGATTTCCTCGCCGAAACTTTCAACCATCTGCAGCGCAGCGCCAAGGATCTGGACAGCGCCAGCGGCGAATTGAACGCCATCGCCACCGTCATGGCCGGCGGCACCAACGAGCAGTTCAACCGCACCGATCAGGTGGCCACGGCGATGAACGAAATGTCTGCCACTGCCCAGGAAGTCGCCCGCCATGCGGCTGATGCAGCGCGCGCTGCCGACGATGCCGACCAGTCCGCCCAGCAGGGCGAGAAGGTCATGCAGAGCACCATCCACAGCATCACCCAGATGCGCGGCGAAATCGCCAACACCGCCACGGTGATCCGTCGTCTGGAAGCCGACAGCGGCCGCATCGGCAAGGTGCTGGAAGTGATTCGCGGCATCGCCGAGCAGACCAACCTGCTGGCGCTCAACGCCGCCATCGAAGCGGCCCGAGCAGGGGAAGCCGGGCGTGGTTTTGCGGTGGTCGCCGACGAAGTGCGCAACCTCGCGCAGCGCACGGCGGAGTCGATCATCGAGATTAATCAGATCATCCACAGCGTGCAGACCGGCGCGGTGGATGCGGCCCACGCCATCGACAGCGGCCAGACCCGCAGCGATGAAAGCGTCGAGCAAGTGACCCAGGCCGGCGCCATGCTCGAGCGCATCACCCACGCGGTCGAAGCGATCCGCGACATGAACCGCCAGATCGCCACGGCGGCTGAAGAACAGACTTCAGTGGCCGAAGACATCTCGCGCAACCTGACCGAGATCACCTCGATCGCCAGCACCAACCTCGACAACGTGCAGCGCACTGAAAGCGCCAGCCAGAACCTGCATGGCCTGTCCGGCCAACTCAACGACGTCACTGCTCGCCTGAGCGTCTGACCCGCCACTGATTGTGTACCGGCCCGGTTACCGAGTCGGTACACAGTCGATCTCAATTTCACGTGCGCATCGCCGATGGCCGGTTATTCATAACCGTCATTGGAGATTTCCCATGGTCAGCATCACGTCTGTTTCGATCAATCAGACCGTCACCACACCTACCAGCAAAACATCGATTGCCGACCCGGTCGACGACACCTCGACCACAGCGGCGGCCGGCACCGGTGTGAAGGCTGACACCAGCAAAGTTGCGGCGGGCGGTGGTGCAGCACCGACCGGTGACAGCAGCTCCGGCAATGATGAATCGGATACCGTGAAAGAACTGCGCAAGCAGATCGCCGAGCTGCAAAAGCAATTGCAGGAACAGCAACAGGCGCTGCAAGCGGCTCAGGCGAATCAGGAAAGTCAGGATGCCAAGGCGGCGGATGTTGCCGCTGCGCAGTCGCAGATCGCGACGACGTCGGCTTCGTTGCAGACGGCGACGGCGGCGTTGCTGGCGGCGTTGCAGGAGTCTGATTCGAGTACGTCGGGGGCGTTGGTCAGTACTTCTGCATAAGTCGCAGACACAAAAAAGCCGCACGATCCGAAAATCGTGCGGCTTTGTCTTGCGAGGTAATCAGTGATCTTGCTTGTTGCTCAGAACCTTGCCGGTGGCCGCATCCAGGTCAACATCCCATTCCTTGCCATCGGCAGTACGCAGTTCGACTTCGTACTCATAGCCGTTGAAATGGTTGTCCAGGTCGGTGTCGACGATGGTCGCGCCCGGGTGCAGGGCCAGGGCAATCTTGTTCAGCTCTTCCAGTGGCTTGATCTTGCCGGACTTGACCAGCTCAGGGATCTGATCGACACGAACGTCAGCCTGGGCCAGGCCCGCGGTGAGGGTCAGGGCAGCAGCGGTAAACAGGGCAGTCAGGGTTTTCATCGGTTATTCCTTTGGGTGATTCGTTCAAGTGGGCTCAGGTTAACGACCTCAACTTAATTCACCCTTAATACACAGCGAGCAGGCCGGACTCCCAATGGGAGTGGGCCTGCTCGCGAATACTGACGCCCGATTTACAGATCAGAAACCGTTGTTCTTCAACACCTGATCCACACTGGCGGCGGCCGGGCGTTTGTAGAACTTCAGCAGTTCGCTGGCGCGGTTGGTGAAGATGCCGTCGACGCCGGCGGCCATGACTTTCTCATAGTCCACTGGCTCATCGACGGTGTAGACGTGCACCAGCAAGCCCTTGTCGTGGGTGTACTTGTTCATCCATGGCTGCACGAGGTCCGAATAGCTCTGATCGCCGCCGTGGGTCAGCTTGGCCGAAGGGCCTGTACCGATGGCGCCCTGAGCCTTGGCGTAGTCGATCCACTGCTTGAATTCAGCTTCGGATTTCGGCTCTTGCTTGCCGTAGAAAACGTTCTTGTCCTTCTCGCCGGATTCGGCAAAGGTCACTTTCGATTTTGGCTCGATGCTGCCTTCGCCGACCCACAGCAACAGGATCTTCGGCACCTGCGGCATCTCCTTTTGCAGCAGTTCGAGGCTGTTTTTCTCGAAGGTCTGCAGGATCACTTTACCGTTGCCTGCGCCGACGCTGGTGGCATCTTTAGGCTGCTTGGCACCGGCCGGGATCAGCAAACCGCGAGCCTGGAGTTTTTCCTTCAGGTCATGCTCGATGCCGGGGAACAGTTGCGGTTCCTTGGTCTCGATGTACAGGCCCGGCTTGTGCTGCGGGTTGGCCTGGGCGATGTCGATGATTTCGTCGAGGGTCAGAATCTTCAGACCGACGTAGGACGGACGCGCGCGATCCGGGTACTTGGCGTTGTACCAGCTGCCGGCGTCGAGGGTTTTCAGTTCGGCCATGGTGAAGGCATTGGCCGGGCTGTCCTTGCGCTCCGGGAACTTGGTGGCGACGTCGGTGGTGCGCTGCAGGTTGTCGTCGTGCAGGGCGAACAGCACGCCGTCCTTGCTGCGCTGCAAGTCCATTTCCAGGTAATCGGCGCCCAGGTCACGGGCCAGTTTGTAGGAGGCGGCGGTGGATTCCGGGGCATCGAAGGACGCTCCACGGTGGGCGATCACCGCCGGGTGCGGAATGCCCTCGGAGGCAGCGAGCGCAACAGGGGTTGGCTGGCTGGCAGCGTGAGCCTGACCGAGGCCGAGCATCAGGCTCAGCAGCAGTGCGCTTTTGGTAAACGTGGCGGGCATGTCGAGGTCCTTTCGCAGGTATTTTCGAAGATGTACCTTTTAGCAACTCAAACGAAAACGTGCTATCGCGAGACCGACATAAACGTACTGAAAGCGAATATTTCCGCACTTTTGTGCGTTCGTTTGCAGTACGCTTGGCCATGGCAATCGCCCCGGCAGAGGGCGTGCCACTCATTGCCCTGCGTGTAGACCATCGATCCTTTTCGTGAGGTTTACCATGCGCATCACATCGCAACTCATCTGCCAGGCCGCCGACGACCTCAAGGGCTTCGTCGGCCTCAACCGCAAGACCGGCCAGTACATCGTGCGCTTCAGTGAGGACTCGTTCGGCATGGACGTGGCCGATGACGGCATCATTCCTTGCAGCGAATTCGTCTGGGCACCGACCACCGAACAGACCATGACCCTCAAGCGCGAACTGATCCAGTTGCTGCTGGACCAGAACATCGATGACCGGATCAACATTACCGAGCCGTTGCGCGTTTATATGAATAAACGGGAAGTGCCGGAGATTGAGGCGGTGCGTAGTCTGGTGAAGGGCTGAAGTCTGGTCGTGACTGTTCCGGCCTCATCGTCGGAACGCCGCCCGGGGCAAGCCCGCTCCCACAGGTCCCGCGTGATCTTGAGAACAACGCAGTACCCTGTGGGAGCGGGCTTGCCCGCGAAGGGGCCAGTGAATACACCTTAGTACTCACTGGCCGAACCGATACTCCCGCTCCACCCGACACACCCGCGTATGAAACGCCGAATACCACTCGGCCCGCCCGCGCGCCTGAATCACCCGGTGCTCCGGATGCTCGCGCCAGGCGAGAATCGCCGCTTCGCTCTCCCAGTACGAAACCGTAATCCCCACCCCGTCCGCCCCCCGGATCGAATCGATGCCCAGAAAACCCGGTTGCTCGGTCACCAATTGCATCATGCGCTCGGAGGCCTCGGCATAGCCGTTGTCGCCCTCGGTGCGGGTCGAGGTGAAGATCACGGCGAAACATTCAGTGTTCGGTTTCATCAAGGTTGCTCCGAGCAGGCTTCGACAAACGCTCGCACCAATGGCGGCAATTGCCCCTTGAGCGCTGCGCGTTCCGGCTGGAACAGTGTGGCGACAAAGAACGCATGGTTTTTCAGCTCGATGGCGCGCAGATCGCCTGCCGAATCGTGACCCACGGCGTTTAGGTCATGGGTCAGCAACTCCCGTTCGAACTGCGGATTCACACCGTAGCGGCAGCGATAGCCTTCGTGAATCTCCGATGTTTCGTACGCCTTGGCGATCAACGAACCGGGCACCAGATGGATGCTGTCCACGGCTTCTACCAATGAACACGTCAACGGCGAGAGCACCGCGCGATTGGAGTCGGGCGAAGTTTCGCCATGTTCGGCGTCGGCCCAACCCAGCACGTTGCGGGAGAACTCCAGCACCGCATGCTGAAAACCGCCGCAGGTGCCGAGGAAAGGGCGCTGCTGCTCGCGGGCAAAGCGGATGGCCCGCAGGGCACCGTCTTCGCTTTTATAGGGGCTGGCCGGCACACACCAGAAACCGTCGAATGTTTGCAGCGGCGTCTCGGGCAGGATTCGGTCGGTGGCCAACCATTCGAATTCGACCGGACGGCGAAGGTGTTCCGCCGCCAGTCCGAGGGCAACCGGGATGGCCTGGTGGGCGGTGACTTGCGGATCGAAATCACCGATCAGGGCGATGCGCAGGGCTCTGGATTCCATGAGTACTCGCTGTGCTTGTTGAGGGATGACGCTCACTATAGATTGGCGTTCACGCACTCTAAATTGGCGTTTTCCCAAGTGATCAATGCAGCTACGCAATATCGACTCGACTTTCCGGATCTGGCCTTGATCCTCGCTTTGGTGCGCGGCGGCTCTCTGGCCCGGGCGGCGCAGCTGTTGAAGGTCGATGTGTCGACGGTGTTTCGCGCCGTGCGCCGACTGGAAGCGTCACTCGGTCAGCAACTGTTCGAAAAAAGCCGCGCCGGTTATTTGCCCACCAGCCTTGCGCAGACCCTTGCCGAGCAGGCCGAACGTGCCGAGCAGGCACTCGAAGCAGCGCGTATTGGTGTGGAGCAGGGCGGAGAAGTAATCAGCGGCACGGTGCGTCTGACTTGTACCGACTCGGTGCTGCAAGGTCTGCTGCTGCCGGCGCTGGCGCAGTTCATGCCGAACTACCCGGCGCTGACCATCGAGCTGAGCACCTCCAACGACTTCGCCAACCTCAGCCGCCGCGATGCCGACATCGCCCTGCGCCTGACGCGTACACCGCCGGAGCATCTGGTCGGACGGGAGCTGGCGAAGATTTCCTACCGGGTCTGCGCCAGTCCGCGCTATCTACAAAAGGTTGAAGCGGCCGATCTGGCAGCGCTGACCTGGATCGCCCCGGACGACTTTCTGCCCGATCACCCGACCGTCGCCTGGCGCCGTCAGCAGTTGCCGGGTGTGACGCCGAGTTATCGCTGCAACAGCATGCTGTCCGTGACGGAGTTGGTGCGTGCGGGGCTGGGCGTGGCGGCGTTGCCGGACTTTCTCATCAACGAAGGGCTGCAAGCCCTGAGCGAACCCTTGCACGGTTATGACACCGCGCTGTGGTTGCTGACCCGCCCGGACTGCCGCGCATTGCGCTCGGTGGTCACGCTGTTTAATGAATTGGGGCGGGCGTTGCGTCTGGCCTGAAGAGGAATCATGACGAAGGGCGTTGTTCCTGTTGCAGGATGTGCTGATGAACTTCGCGTGTGAGGATTTCGATGCGCTCGGTCAGGTCCTTGGTCATCTCGGTCAGGTGTGTGTTCTGCTGCAGTAATTCGAGCAGTTGCGCAGTGTTCTTCGCCGCCTCCGCTTGGCGTTCGCTGTTGGCCACTGCCAGCGCCTCACGGTGCTGTGCGTCGGCCTCTGATTGCGCTTTGTCCCGTGCGGCCTGACGGGTCTGGGCCAGCAGAATCAGCGGGGCGGCATAGGCGGCCTGCAGACTGAACGCCAGATTCAACAGGATGAACGGGTAAGCGTCGAACCCGGTTACGCCGCTGACGTTGAGCCCCATCCAGAGCACCACAATCAGAGTCTGTGCGCCGAGAAAGGTCGGCGTGCCGAAGAATCGCGCGAACGCCTCGGCGCGCAAGGCGAACTTGTCGTTGCCGAACGTCGTGTTGAGGTGGGCGTGGGGGCGGTGAAAGCGCAGGTGATCGGCGGCGGCAGGGGAAGGCGATTCGGGATGTTTGGTCGTCATGATGGGCTCGGTGACGCTTGGGACTGAAGACACTATAGTCCCGCACCGTGGAGCTTGTGCTCAGCGCTGGCAGCTGGCTCCCGAAAGAGATGCCAGCGCCGGGGGCTAGACGATGGTTGCGGATTTCATCCTCGCGCCCGCTCATTGGCGAACATGCTCACGGCTTCCACCGCCTCGCTGGCGCCGTCACGAATCTGCAGGATTACCGTGCCGGCCTGATCCGCCAGTTCAACACCCTGTGCTGCGCGACCCCGGGTGCCGTCCATGCTCTTGATCGCCTGACGGGTTTCACTCTGGATCAGGCCGATCATATTGGAAATCTCTGCCGTCGAGCCGCTGGTGCGCGCCGCCAACTGCCGCACTTCATCGGCCACCACCGCAAAGCCGCGGCCCTGCTCGCCCGCACGGGCGGCTTCGATTGCGGCGTTCAGGGCCAAAAGGTTGGTCTGGTCGGCAATCGCGCGGATGGTGTTGACGATGGCGGTGATCTGTTCGGAGCGCTCGCCCAGTTGCGCAATCAGTGTGGATGACTCGGCAATGTCGTCGGCGATTTCGCGCATTTCACTGGCCGCTTGCTGGATGACTTGCGTGCCTTGCTCGGCGACTTTTCGGGTGGCGACGGAGATGTGATAAGCGGCACTGGCGCTGCGTGCATCCTGCTCATGCTGCTCGACCCGGGCGGTTACGTCGGACGCGAATTTTACGACTTTGCACAAGCGGCCGGCGGCATCGTAGACCGGGTTGTAGTTGGCTTCGAGCCAAACCGTTTGGCCGCGTTTATCAACGCGCTCGAACTGACCCTGGAACAACTCGCCCTGGTTCAACCGGCGCCAGAAGTCCTGATAGTCGCTGCTGTTGACCAGGTCCGCCGGGCAGAACAGTCGATGATGCTTGCCCTTCAACTCGGCGAGTGTGTAACCCATGCGCGTCAGAAAATTCTGATTGGCAGTGAGAATATTGCCGTCGAGATCGAATTCGATCACCGCCATGGCGCGATCAATGGCCTGCAACTTGGCGTTGGCTTCACTTTCCTGCTGGACTTTGGTGGTGACGTCCATGGCGTATTTGACCACTTTCACTACCCGGCCCGAGGCATCCTTGATCGGGTTGTAGCTGGCCTCGAGCCAGATCGGTCGGCCTTGGCTGTCGATTCGTTCAAAGGTGCCGGACTGGAACTGGCCGCTTTTCAATCGCGACCACAACTCGGTGTATTGATGGCCATTGGCAAACGCTGGCGGGCAGAAGCGGCGATGGGGCTGGCCGATCGCCTGTTCAGCCGTGTAGCCCATGGTTTTCAGGAAATTGTCGTTGGCACTGAGCACGACGCCGTCGAGATCGAATTCGATCACCGCCATGGAGCGGTTGATCGCTTCCAGCAGACTGGACTGTTCGGTAATGGTGTTTTGGAGATCGGCGAGGACGGTCTTGTGGCGATTGAAAAACATGCTGGAGGCACTCTGGAAATAGGGCTGATAGTGGGTTCCCTGTTTCCGCGTCAGTCAGCCAGACATGTCGATGGCTGGCAGCAGTGTGCCAGCATCCAGGCTGGCGGGTTCACTTATACAAAACTTTATAAACTTGTACAAGAAATCGATTTTTTTCAATTTTGTACAAGTTTTTTCAGGCGCTGGATCGGCTCAACGCTACGCTGATCGTATTACGTCCCGCGTGCTTGGCGGTGTATAGCGCCTTGTCGGCATCGTCGAACCACTCAAGGGCGTCGGCGTAGAAGGTCTGATAGCGGGCGAGGCCGATGCTCAGGCTGACGCGCAGTTCGGCGACGTCGGGGTGGCGATAACGATCCATTCCCTGACGCAATTGCTCCATGAGTGCTTCGGCCTTGTTCAGTGGCAGGTTGGGCAAGATCACGCAGAATTCATCGCCGCCGTAACGCCCGGCCAGCTCGCTTTCGTCGAGCACGAATTTCAGCTCGCGACTCAATTGCCGCAGCACCGCATCGCCGACGATGTGCCCGTAACTGTCGTTGATCGACTTGAAATGATCGATGTCGATCAGCGCCAGAATGGCTTGGGAATTGTGTTGTCGGCACTGCTGGAACTTGAGATGCAGCAGGTCTTTCCAGGCGCCGTGGTTGAGCAGGCCGGTCAGGCTGTCGGTGCGGCTTCGGGCGCTCAGGGTGCGTTTGTGTTCGGCGAGTTTGATCGCCAACCGGTAACAGACCATGCCCAGCGCCAACGGATAAAGGGTCAGCATTGGCAGGCAGGCCCAAACCTGAATCGGCGTGGCCGTCAGGGTGAAATGGACGCCGAACACCGACCAGCCCAGCAGCACGCCGATCACCTGAGCGAGGGCGCCGAGCAGGAACAGGCGCTGGCCGCCGGCGGCCACGTTGTTCATGGTCATCATCGACAGAATGGTTACTGTGGTCAGCGGATTGAACTGGAAGCACGCGGTCCAGAAGCCGCCGCAAACTGAGTCATAAAGCAGGTTGCGGCGTTCGGCGCGATAGGGGAAAGCCGATCGGGTCGACCATTGATAGGCCACGTGCGGCCAGAGAAAACCGTTGAACAGCAACAGTGCCCACAGCCAGCCCGGCATGTTCAACGGATACAGCGCGGCACCGACACTGAAGAAACCGACGCCCAAGCCGATGGCCCGTGGCAAGTAAATGCGCCTGGCGAATGACAAGCCTTTGCCGCGTTGGTTTTCCATGATGTTCTGCGCCAGATTCATTCTGAAACACTTTGCAGTGTAATTCTTCAGAGCGACCGTTCATCGGTCAATGACAGACATTGTCATTTATTCCAGCGGGAAAATTCAGTGTCCTTGTGAGCCATTTACCGTGGCGCAGGCCTTGTCTAGAGCTGATAGCAGGCCAGGAACATGTCGAGCGCAGAATCGACCACGGCATTTTGCGTAGTGCTGTCGAGGGAGGGCTGGCCCATGGAAATCTGTGGCCAGAAGGCGAAGGATTTGAGCAGCCCCTGTACCTGATGTGCGGCGAACTCCGGATCGACCGGTTTCAACCGACCGTCCGCCTGAGCCGCGCGAATCCACATGGTCACGCTTTCCTCACGTTCGCCCATGCGCGCCACCATGTTCTGCGCGCGCTCGGGGGAGTGGATCGCGGCGGCGATGGCGACCCGGGCCAGGTTCATGAAGTTGTCGTCTGCCATCGTCTGCAGTTTGGCCAGCAGCATCGTTCGCAATTGATCGCGCAATGGCTGGTCGGGCTGGTACGCCACGGCTTGTTCGGTGCTGATCCGTGCCCACAACTGGTTGAGAATTTCGGCGAACAGCTCTTCCTTGCTGGGAAAATGGTTGTACACCGTGCGCTTCGACACCCCGGCAGTGGCCGCAATCTTGTCCATGCTGGTGACCTCGAAACCGTTGGTACGGAATTCGGTGATCGCAGCCTGGATGATGGCTTCGCGTTTACGGTCGGTGAGGCGCTGGGGGGCTGTCATAAATTCGATTCGGCAGGAAAAGGGAGAAATTACACTCGGCAGTTTACTTGTCACTAGGATTGATGCAACCTAGAAAGTACACCGATCAGTGTAATGCTGCGTTAATCGGTGCAACCTAAAACCAGATGTCCGGCTGATGCGTGCGTGCCTTGGCCATTATCGTCCCACCGTGGGAATCCGTGAATTGCGCGGTGTTTCCGGAGTCATTCAGTCATGGCCAAATCCATTGCTTCTGCGGGCAGTCAAACTCCTGAACCTTCGCGTCAAGCCGAAGGCGTATTCCGCAACCATGCGCCGGTGCAGCGTGAAGGTGTGCGCAAGATGCTACGAATCATGTGGAACATGATCTTCCACAAACCGCGCAACACCCGGCCGGCCGCGGCCATTCCGGTGCAGCCACTGACCCGCGCGGACCTGACCGCGGCGCCCAACCACAGCGTTTATCGCCTCGGTCACTCGACCCTGCTGCTCAAACTGCAAGACAAATTCTGGATCACCGACCCGGTGTTCGCCGAGCGTGCCTCGCCGGTGCAATGGGCCGGGCCGAAACGCTTTCACCAACCACCGATCAGCATCGACGAATTGCCGCCGATCGAAGCGGTGATCCTGTCGCACAACCACTACGACCACCTCGACTACGAAGCGGTGTTGAAACTGGCCGACAAGGTCAACGTCTTTCTGACCCCGCTGGGCGTCGGCGACACCCTGATCAAATGGGGCATCGATGCCGACAAGATCCACCAGTTCGACTGGTGGCAGGGCACCGAAGTCGCCGGCATCCGCTTTATCGCCACCCCGTCGCAGCACTTCTCCGGCCGGGGCCTGTTCGATGGCAACCAGACCCTGTGGGCTTCGTGGGTGATCATCGATGGCGACACGCGGATTTTCTTCAGCGGTGACAGCGGTTATTTCGACGGTTTTAAACGCATCGGCGAACAGTACGGCCCCTTCGATCTGACCCTGATGGAGACTGGTGCCTACAACGTCGAATGGCCTTACGTGCACATGCAACCTGAAGAAACGTTGCAGGCCCACATCGACCTCAAGGGCCGCTGGCTGTTCCCGATCCACAACGGCACGTTCGATCTGGCGATGCATGCCTGGCACGAACCCTTTGATCGCATTCTTGCACTGGCCTGGGAGCGCAGTGTTTCCATCACCACCCCGCAAATGGGCGAGGCGTTCAACCTGGCACAACCGCAACGCGGGGATGCGTGGTGGCTGGCGGTTGAAGGGGAGAGTGAGGCGGTGGTGCAGGGGGCCTGACGAGTTTCTCAGGTTCGCTCCCCATCGGAGCGAACCGCTCTTTCAGGCTTCGTTTACCGAAATCTGATTCAGGTACTTTGAAATTGTGGCGGATGGTATATCGCGGAATCGTCCTCGGAACATGCCCTCTAGTTTCTCCAGCGATATCTCAAGTTTGTCCGCCGCTTCACTTCCGCTTAACTGCGCAGTTTCCATCAGTGCAGCCAACTTCATCACCGCTTCAGATTTGGTCTGCATCTCGAATGCATCACCAACGCCTAGGTCTTGATAAACGTTACCTGTGCTTTCTTCCATTTCGATCAAGTCCTGAGTCCTCAGTCTGCCATCGCATAATTCCCACGTTCCACTGACTCGGCCGTGGTCCCTTTGATGCTTGTCGAACGCCCCGGCGCAAACCCCGGAAAGAACACCAACCCTTGTGCCTCGAACCGATACGTCAACGCCAGCCGCGCCGAATCCGACACTTCCTGTTGCGCTTCGAACCGCTGGATGTCGTCAACCGAAACCCCGGATTCCCGCGACAGTTGTTCCACGCTCCAGCCCAACATCCCTCGGGCCTGGGCGCAATGCGTCGGGGTGAACTGGAAGAGGGCGATACGTTCGAGGATGAGGTTCATCGCTGAAGAGGCCATGGTGTGCTCCGGGCTCGAGAGTGCTGATGGAAAATGTACTGTGTTTTTGTACAGTTGTTTTCGGCCGGGATCAAACGCATTTTTTGATTTGCCCTAGTTCGCCGCCTCCAACCAGACGGACGGTGCCTGACCGAGGATCCGGCGGAACATCGTCGAGAACGCCGCCGGGCTGTCATAACCGAAATCCAGGGCAATCCGTGTCACTGCTTCACCCGCCGCCAGCCGTGCCAGCGCCAATACCACGCAGGCGCGCTGGCGCCATTGGCTGAAACTCAGGCCGGTCTGCTGACGAAACAGTCTGTTGAAGGTGCGTAAGCTTACGTGCAACTGATCGGCCCAATGCTGGGGTGATTGGTGGGCATTCGGCTGATGCAGAAAGGTCTGACACAGTTCGAGCAGTCTTCCGTCAGGCGGCAGCGGGATATGCAGCGGCAACGGTGCGCTGCGCACCAATTCATGCAGCAACAGATCGATCAGCACGCCGTCACGCCCGGCAAGGTCATAGGTCAACGGCAGCTCCACGGCTTCCATCAGCAAGTGCCGCATCAACGGCGACACACTGATCACCTGACAACGCTCACCCAGATCCACCGCCCCCGGTTCGATATACAAACTGCGAGTGCTGACCCCCAGCATCAACACCTCATGCGCCACCCCCGGCGGAATCCACACTGCCCGCTGCGGCGGCACCACCCAGTTGCCATCATGCGTGCTGACCTGCATCACCCCGGTCGCGCCGTACAACAATTGCGCCCGCCGATGCGTATGACGTGGCAACAGATAGCCGTGGGAATAATCCGTACCGATCGCCACCACCGGGCGCGGCGTGTCATCCAGCAGATTGATCGAAACATTGCGCATCAAGCGGCACTCGGCAGTTGGCGTAAACGCAAACATTATTGGCTGACTTGCTGAAGCAGGCCAAGCGCCGCCGCTCTATCGTCGACCGCTCCCAAACAACGGACGACGCGCCATGTTCTACCTCCTGCTGACACTCTTTGGCTGCCTGACCGGCGTCACCGCCGTGCTCTTCGGATTCGGCGGCGGCTTCGTCGTCGTGCCGCTGCTGTACCGCATGCTCACCGCGAGCCACGGCGCCGACGACCCGATCAGCCAATCCGCCATGCACATCGCCGTCGCCACCTCGACCTGCGTGATGATCGTCAACGCTTTGGTCGCCACCGACAAACACCGCCGCGCCGGCAACCTGATCCGGGATTACCTGTGGCCCTTGGGCGGGTTCATAGGATTGGGAGCAGTCGTCGGCGCAGTCGCAGCGGTTTGGGTCAGCGGCGAAATCATCCGTTATGCCTTCATCGCCTACCTCGGCGTGACGATTGTCGATTGCCTGCTGCGACGCGGCTTTCTCACACAGTCCGAAGGCGTCATCCCACGGCGATTGGAAACAGTGGAAACGTCCGGCGGCGGTGTAGGCATTGGCGCCATCGCAACCTTTCTCGGTGTAGGAGGAAGTGTCATGACCGTGCCGTTATTGCGGCGTTGTGGGTTGAGCATGTCCCAGGCGACTTCGATGGCCAATCCATTGAGCGTGCCTGTGGCATTGGCGGGAACCCTGACGTACATGGCGATGGCGGGACTCAGCGAGACAAAACTCGGGCCATGGTTTATCGGGTATGTGGATCTGCTCGCGTTTGCGGTGCTGACGCTGGGCTCGATGCTGGGGATTCGACTGGCCACGCAGTGGATCGGGCGGATTCCGGATCGGGTGCATGCGTGGGTGTATATCGCGTTACTCATCGTCGTGATGCTGGGCATGACACTGAAGTAGCACCTCGATTCCTGCGCGCATCCTCTTCATACTCCGCAGCCTTATTCACTCAGGGATCGATTCATGCTCAAGGGACTGTTGCGCCTGGCGCCATATGCTGTGGCGCTTTTCACACTGACTTCTACTGCCCAGGCCGAAGATGGCCGGCGTGTTCTCACCGGCACGTTGGGCAAGACGCCGATCGTGGTCGAACTCAATACCCAGAACCCGGATGAAGTGACCGGTCGTTACTTCTACGAGAAGTATCACCGCGATTTGGCCCTCAGTGGCTCGTTGCAGGACACCACATTGACGTTGGTCGAGGGCAACAATCGCTACGGCGATGACAAGCCGCTGCCAACGTTGAAACTTGAAGAAACTGCCACTGGCTGGCAGGGCGAGTGGCAAAGTCCGAAGGGCAAGAAGCTCTCAGTGCAACTTTCCGAGGCCAGGCTTCCAGCGCCGACAACTTCTACGCTGCCCTTCATCGCCGCGCTGCCAAACGGCGAGCCGTATGAATATTTGCGACTACAGGGACTCAAGCTCAAACCGCTGAAGAAGCAAGACTTCATGGGCTACACCCTGCAATGGTGGACAGAACCGGAGTCGAAGATTTCGCTGTTCAGCGTAGAGTCCGGTCTGCCAAAAGATGATCTGCAACGGGTTAACCAGCAGTTGCTTGGGCGATTGTGGAATGAAGTCATCCGCTATCACGGTTGCCAACTGCGGGGCGGGGAATACGTCGAGTTCATGCAGGACGCAGAACCCAAAATGATTTCTCCAGCCGTGGTCAGTCTGAACATCTCGACCAGTTATTACTGTGGTGGCGCGCATCCGGACTTCGGTGATTCCCCCCTCAACATTGATGTAAGCACAGGCCATCCGTTGTCACTCGAAGATGTGTTGTGGGTCGGTGAGGGCAAGCCACTCCTGCATGCCGAACGAGACAGTCTGGGTGACAAACCCTTGAGCCAAACTGAAAGTGACGCGCGTTATCAGTATGAACACAAAGAGCTGGTGCCTTGGCTGATCAAGCAATTCATCGCCCTGTACCCCGCAGAAATGAAGAAACCGACGCAAGATGACGATTGCGACTTCACGGAAGAAAGCGTTTGGGGTTCCTCGCCGTGGTATTTCACTGCGAAAGGTCTGTACCTGGGCGCCTACTTCGCCCGCGTACAACGTTCTTGCGACAGACCAGACTGGTCGATCCTGCCGTACTCCCTCGTCAAACAACACCCCGGCGCCGTCCAACTGCAACTGCCCCAGGGCTGACCATCACGCCAAACCCGGCGCTTCACGAATGATGAAGTGATCCAGGTTCTCGATATTGGCATTGAAGACCTCGAAAGGCTTTTCGGGGTTCTTCTTGCCCGGCACCTGCTTCAACTCCGGCGTCACGCCATAAAAGAAGCAGAACAACTCCTTGTCACTGTCGATGGCGTGCTTGATCTCTTCCAGAAACGCCTTGCGCTTGCGGTAGTTGTCGATCAGCTTTTTGTTGAGATAGACACTGACCGGATAAGGCTTCTTCTTGCTGTCATCCGGCTTCTTGAACCAGACCTTGTCCTCGAAATCGATCCGGAAACTGGCGCTGTGGAAGTCCTCGATCTTCTTGATCCGGCCCCAATAAATCAGCCCCTTGTTGTCCATCAAATACTCGATCTTCTTGAAGAACGAACTGTACGGCGCCGTATGCTCGCCAATCTTCAACGGCATGCGCTTGAGCAAATCCTTGTCCGCGAAGTTCGACACAAAACACTCCACGGGGTGAGCGAAGACACTGGTCTTGTCCGGCGCCGCCTCACGACTCGGCGATTCTTTCGAGGGGGCAGTCGCCACCCGCACCGGATCATCCCGCAACACATCCGCCGCCCCCGCCGCCCCCGCCGCCCCCGCTGGCGCAGCAGGCTTGCGCACATACTCACGACGCGTCAGCAACAACTCCGACGGGAAATGCTCCTCACGCCCGTCATCCGTTTCCCCATCCGCCGCCTCAACCCCCGACGCCGACGTCTTCAAACTCACATACGGACAACCCGCCACATGCTGCGTACCGGGCAGATTCTTGAAGTGCGGCGTGCGCACGTAATTCACGTTCTTGGCGTTGAACGTGCCCAACTCGTTGGAAGCATCGAACGCCGAACGACAGGCGTCGTTGGGGCACTGGAAGTGTTCCTTCGCAGAATCGAACGCCACCGTCTCATCGAAATTGAGATCGCGAACGTCATAGATCGACAACTTGTCGTCGAGGCTGAGGCAGTAGGCGAGGTCGAATTTCATGGTGGGGCTCGGGTCCTTGAGTGGGGGAGGGGTATTAATAGCGGGTGGTTGGGTGGGTTGCACTGATTGTTTTCAGAATGATGCAGAACCAGTCTGCTGACGATTGTCCTCCCAAGAACTCCGGGCCATAAAAAACCGCTGCTTGAAAACTCAAGCAGCGGTTTTTTGATGTCAGTAACTACGCAGCATTCGTGAAGCTTTACGCCACCAGGACTCATGTCGATTGAACGGATCCTCCGCCAGCAAACACGGCATGTCCCGCAAGCGAATCCATGGCTCATCCTGCCAGTGCAGTGTGCTCAACGACATTTTCGGCCAACTCAAAACGCTCAGCGTCGGGCGCTCAACCGAGCGCATCGGACGGGCATCTCGCAGCGCAGGCACAACCTGATGCGTCACCCATTCACGAAGCTGCCGATACTCGGGGCAGTAGTGATAGATCAGCAGCGCATATACGCCTGACTCGCTGACCATCAAGTGTTCTCCGGCTTCGCCATAGGTCTCAACGCGCATCATCTGCCGCTGATCGGCATCGAGTTTGCGCAGCTGTCGCTCATCCAGATATTTGCCCATCAGTCGCCCCAGTTCATGAACGCAGAACCAGGCCTGGTTCTCCACCAGAAGAGCATGCAGGTGGGTTTTGTTGCGGTTAAAACGAGTCGGAAGCAGTGGTTCAGACATGGCGTGCCTCCCGAGTCGGAAGAACGGGATTCAAACGGCGGGTACAGCGATTCGCCTTCATCATGAAGGCTGAGTAGTCAGGCATTTCCATTTACCTCTGGCTGCTTTCTTAGGGCATTCGTTAGGGTGTCGGGAGCTAAGAAACCCACCAGAGACGGGCCGGACATATTCCCCTTTCGGGTCTTGTATTCGCCCACTCCCGACATAACGGGACTTTTCGCAGGCGTAGAGAAACCGCAGACGAAAAAAAAGCCGCATGACTGTCGGGTGCGGAGGACCGCTCTGGTTTGTAGAGTTTCTTAGGCTCGGAGCTGAGGGTAGGGGGATCAGGGATGGTCGTCAACCAGCGACTTTTCCTACTGCTCGTGAGGCAAAACGAAATCTGGACAATGGCGTGGAGTAAATTATGCTGTGTTTATATCCAGTGTTTGGTCGCCACTGTTCTTCCAATTCTTCCAGCCCGTGTCACCATGACTGATCTCACGGATTACGGGAAATTTCATTTACTTTGAAGTTTTCAGGGCTAGAATGGTGACCATTCGTCACAGCTTTGACCCAGAGGAATTTCCGGCTCATGAATCTTTTTGAAACAGCATCTTTTGAATCCTTGAGCGAAACGACCTCGGATTCTTATGAGCCTGATACCCATCCTGTTACCGACCTTGCGTTACTGCACAAGCTGCTGGAGATCTACGACCAAGGGCAGTTGGCCGAAATTCTCAACGATGTGAGCCCGAGCCACTGGTGCCGTGAAACCATCAATCGATGGATCAAGGGCAAGGCTTCGCCGAAGCTCTCCCACATTGAGTTCACCCGCCTAAAGGATCTGCTGCCCAAGCGTTTGAACCACAAACCTTCATTTACCTTTATCGATCTCTTCGCCGGTATTGGCGGTATCAGAAAAGGGTTTGAGGCTATCGGTGGCGAGTGCCTGTTCACGTCCGAATGGAACAAGTACGCGGTCAAGACCTACAAGGCCAACCACTATTGCGATCCGGCTCGCCACCGCTTCAATCTCGACATCCGTTCGGTCACTCTTTCAGACAAGCCCGAAATCAGCGACGAAGAAGCCTACAAGAACATTGATCGCGAAATTCCTGATCACGATGTCCTGTTGGCAGGTTTCCCGTGTCAGCCGTTCTCGCTTGCAGGTGTGTCCAAGAAGAACTCTCTGGGACGCAAGCACGGTTTCGAGTGTGAGACCCAGGGCACTCTGTTCTTTGACGTGGCGCGGATTATCGCTGCTAAACGCCCAGCTGCATTCTTGCTTGAGAACGTCAAAAACCTGAAAAGCCATGACAAGGGCAATACGTTCCGGATCATTTGCGAAGCGCTGGATGAACTGGGTTATGAGGTTGCAGACGTGAATGCACCGAAAGGCTCAGACCCGAAGATCATCGATGCCAAGCACTTTGTCCCTCAGCATCGTGAGCGAATTGTGCTGGTCGGTTTCCGTCGTGACTTGAATGTTCACCAAGGTTTCACGCTGCGTGACATCAGCAAGCACATACCAAAACAGCGACCTAGCTTCGGTGATTTACTCGATAAGGATGTGGATGAAAAATACATCCTTACTCCAAAGCTCTGGGATTACCTCTATCGGTATGCAGAGAAGCATCGTGAGAAAGGCAATGGTTTTGGCTTTGGTCTGACTCGTCCAAACGACGTTGCTCGTACGCTTTCGGCGAGATATCACAAGGATGGTTCGGAAATCCTGGTTGATCGTGGGTTCGTGGACACCTTGGACTTCAACAGTGAGTTGAATCAGCTCAATCGCCCGCGCCGACTGACTCCGCATGAGTGCTCGCGCCTGATGGGTTTCGACAAGCCAGGGGAAAGCAAATTTGTGATTCCTGTGTCTGATACCCAAGCTTATCGTCAGTTTGGTAACTCAGTGGCAGTTCCTGTTTTCGAGGCGGTGGCTCGGTTGATGAAGGATCGAATTTTAGTTGCCAAAGAAAAAGCTTCCAACAAGGATCAACAGCAGTTGGAAATTTCATTGGCTGGTTAAGTTCTAGAGATCGAGCTCTAAGGGTAGTGCAAAGTGATTTTTTTGCGTTAATTATAGATTTTCTGAGTGCGGTTTTTTCGAGGAGATCAGTGGTGGACGTAGTTGATAGTGTAAAACGCTCTCAGATGATGTCTGGCATAAAGGGGAAAAACACGAAGCCGGAAATATCTATAAGGCGCTACCTGCATGCTGCTGGGTTTAGATTCAGATTGCACAAAAAAAGTATGGTGGGTTGCCCTGATTTAACTCTTAATAAGTATCGATTGGTGATTTTTGTTCATGGATGTTTTTGGCATCGACATGAAGGATGCGCATATAAAACGATGCCATCTTCCCGAATCAAGTTTTGGGAGGAGAAGTTTTCAAAAAATGTTGAAAGAGATAAGCGCCAAATTGATGAGCTTTTGCATTCTGGCTGGAGAGTTCTTATTGTTTGGGAGTGTGGAGTTAAACATTCTTTGGTAGATTTTGAGTCTTTGCTAAATTTGATAAAAGGTAAGGATAGGTGGATGATCTGGCCACCGAGTCCTCCAAAAAAAGCCTAGTTTATGAGTAATTTAATTTTCGGGGGGGGTATGGGGCGAACAATCGAACGTTGGGATTTACTTCGAGAATGGATTGGTAAAAGTTCTAGCGTTCTTGTAAAAAAGCTTGCAAGAAATGATTGTAGTTGGGCAGATGATTCTAGTAAGCATCAAAATGGTGTATATATACCTGAAGAGATAAGAGAGTCTCGGTTTTTTCCTTCGCTCATTCCGAAAGATTCGAAGCCGCATATTTTCGAAGCCGAGTTTTATACCGTATGGCCAGCCGCTGAGGGGGAGGTGAAGTTTTCGAGCGTCAAACACTTCTCCAATAAAGGGGCTGAGTGTCATATGACTAGAGTTCCGAAAAAAGAGTTTTCATGTCTTACTCCTGCTTCACTGCTTGTTGGTGGTATCTTGAATGAGCCTTTGCGGGGGGAGATATGGTATTGGTTTGTTGTTGTGGACTCTGCTTCAGATGATGCGGAAATAGTCGAAACGATATTTGAGCTTGGTGTTGATTTTGAATGTGAAATTTTCGATCCATTAAAGATTTTACAAGCAGCAGACACTGAAAGCGAAAAACTAATCGAAGAAATCAGTTTGGCAATTTCTATGGGACGGCTCTCAGAGTTTGTTACCTCTGTATCGAAACTGCCGAGACCAGAGGTGTTAGCTAAAGAAGCCCAGAGCTTATATATTTCAGCTAATGGCCTGAAAGGATTGAACCCGTATGACATCTCCTGTCCTGGCGATGCTGTGATGCGGATTAGTCGTGATATTGAGTTTTCTCTTTATAAGCGAGCGGAACGCCGCCATCGTGCAGCTGATGTAGTTAGAATAATAAGCGAGGGAGGAACGGACTTGGTGCGGTCAGTTGTTCATGGCTTTCCAAGTCTTAATTCATCCTTCTTGAGCGCAAGTCAGCATCGAAAAACTCGTGCTGGAAGATCTTTTGAACAGCATATATCTAGACTGTTGAAAGACGGAGGGGTGAGTTTTCAGGAGCAATATATTACGAGTGGTCGGCGTCCCGATTTTGTTCTCCCGGATGGAGAGGCTCTAAATTCTCTGGCAAGAAGTTACGACGGGGCGCTCGTTCTTTCTGCGAAAACAACTCTTCGTGAGCGCTGGAAACAGGTTGCACTCGAGAAATTTAACTGCGGACTATTTCTAGCGACTGTAGACGACCGCGTTTCATCAGAAGCAATTGATGATATGAATAAAAAGGGCATTTTTCTTGTGGTTCCAGAGATGCTCAAGAGTTCGGACGGTACGTGTTATCAGAAAAAGGGCAATGTCCTTACATTTCGCGAATTTTTTGATGAGGAAATATTGAATAAACGTCCGGGATTTCTTTATTGGTCGGTTTGAAATGAGGGGTGAGCTCTTAAGAGCTTACCCCTTTTTCTGTTAAACGTCCCAGTCTTTTCCTAGTTGATCGACTCCTACAATGTATCCAAGCTTAAGTCCTACAGCTCCAAATGACTTTCCAATATCTTGGTTTTTTGAAAGAGCATCTTGGATAGCTTTCATTTTAGGATTTTTTTCAAATGAAGCCGTCCAAACCGGATGGGACAAGAATCGAGTTATATCGCTCTCGATGACAGTCCAGAGTTCTGCGTCCGGCTCTTTGTCAAGTAACTCTCTCGGTGCTGAGGAAACTAGGCGATGGCCTAGTAGGTGACGAAGAGTGGTGGCTGTGAAGTTAATTGCCGACTGATACGTTAGTCGCTTGGCGCGAATCTCATCTTGCGGGCTCGGCTGAGTAATATCAAAAACTTTTGAATATAAGATATTGAGTATTTTTACAACGTTATTGTGTTCTCTCTCTCTGCATTTTTGTGATTCTATAAAGTTTTCGCTAAGAGGAGGAATGTGGACTAGTGGTTTCAAGACTTTGTTTCTAAATACAGCTTCAGTAAGCGGGGCGGATTGAGAGCTTCCGCCTGCTCTTGATACTAATTTTGTTAGATTGAAATTAGGGTCCTGGGCAATATCCTCAAGTATGGCCTCTTCAAGTGCAGATTTGGCGCGCGCGCGTTCATCCTTTTCCACCCATTTAAGAAATCCAGCTTCGCTAGCGTCAAAAGTTCCTACGTGCTCTTCGTATTTTGAAACTCGCTCCTGCCACTCTTCTGCCATTTTTGATGCAAGTTCGAATGGGGAGAGAGGTAGTTTTTTTATCTTTGACTGCACGGAGTTTACCAAACGTACAGCTTGATCCTTAGTTAGATCTAGATAAATTTTAACAACGACAGCGTTGCGGTTGGCGACCCAGAATGATAAGGCTTTATGCTGCCCGTCGAAGAGTGAGAGTTTATATGACTGTTGGCTCGAATCTACTTTTCGAAGTCGGCATGCGGGTGCTTCATGTAGTGGATTTCTATTAATGTCATTATAAATCTGCCATAGATGATTTATTTTTACTGTGCGGGGTTGGCATTCGTCATCATTGTAGATCGCATTGGCAGGGAGTTCTGCGAAACAAAATTTGTGATTACCTTCTTTATTCGATTCTGTGAATATTTGGTGTTTTTGTGTTACGCCATCTGCTGTCGTGATTTCAACTACTTTGCCCTTGATGGTTATGTCGACGGGCGTAGGGTTTATATCGAGTAGTGCAACTGCTTCGTCATACTTTAGAAATCCTCCTTTTGCACGAATTTTCTCCGTGAGCTTTAAGTAGGGGCGGACGTCAACCGTAGGGTGGTTGCGTTTAAACGAGTTGCAATGGTCGTGTACAAGATTTAAATTCGCTAATTGAGTTGGCCCTCCCTCGAATTCAGGAATGTCGTGATCGGCTACTAATTTTTCCGTCGCTTCGATATTTTTTTGTCCGCAAAGAAAACAAACTCCACCAGACTTATCAAGTAATGCAGTTTCAATTCCGGCACGCTCTGCATCTGGAAGCTTTTTCTTCAACGCTGTAGAAATTACGATCGGCATTTTTTGTACCTTAATGTTAGAGGGAGCTGAGTTTACGCGAAAAAAATAAAGTGCTTTATGGGTGTTGTAACTTTGCGTGTGCCAGACTCCTGAAAAAACATGTTGCAAAAAAAAGGCCACCTCTCGGTGACCTCTTCTATAGCAGTATGTCTAGCTAGAAATCAATCCCAGCTCAACGCACCACCAGTCTGGTATTCGATCACACGAGTCTCAAAGAAATTCTTCTCTTTCTTCAAGTCCATAATCTCGCTCATCCAAGGGAACGGGTTAGTCGTCCCTGGGTACTCTTCCTTCAAACCGATCTGCGACAGGCGACGGTTAGCGATGAACTTCAGGTAGTCCTCCATCATCGCTGCGTTCATGCCCAGTACGCCGCGAGGCATGGTGTCGCGGGCGTATTCGATTTCCAGCTGGGTGCCCTGCAGAATCATCTGCGAAGCTTCTTCCTTCATTTCGGCGTCCCACAGGTGTGGGTTTTCGATTTTGATCTGGTTGATCACGTCGATACCGAAGTTCAGGTGCATGGATTCGTCGCGCAGGATGTACTGGAACTGCTCGGCGACGCCGGTCATTTTGTTGCGGCGGCCCATGGAGAGGATCTGGGTGAAGCCGCAGTAGAAGAAGATGCCTTCCAGAACGCAGTAGTAGGCGATCAGGTTGCGCAGCAGTTCTTTGTCGGTTTCGACGGTGCCGGTGTTGAATTCCGGGTCGGAGATGGCGCGGGTGTATTTCAGGCCCCAGGCGGCTTTTTTCGCGACCGACGGGATCTCGTGGTACATGTTGAAGATCTCGCCTTCATCCATGCCCAGCGATTCGATGCAGTACTGGTAGGCGTGGGTGTGGATCGCCTCTTCGAACGCCTGGCGCAGGATGTACTGGCGGCATTCCGGGTTGGTGATCAGGCGGTACACGGCCAGGGCCAGGTTGTTGGCTACCAGGGAGTCGGCGGTGGAGAAGAAGCCAAGGTTGCGCATCACGATGCGGCGCTCGTCGTCGGTCAGGCCTTCCGGGTTTTTCCAGAGGGCGATGTCGGCGGTCATGTTGACTTCTTGCGGCATCCAGTGGTTTGCGCAGCCGTCCAGGTATTTCTGCCAGGCCCAGTCGTACTTGAATGGCACGAGCTGGTTGAGGTCGGCGCGGCAGTTGATCATGCGCTTTTCGTCAACGGCGACACGGGCGGCGGAGCCTTCGAGCTCGGCGAGGCCTTCGGCGACGTCGAGGGAATCCAGTGCAGCCTTGGCGCGGGCCACGGCGGCCGAGTCTTCGGCGGTCACGGCGCGGGCTTCGAGAGCAGCGGCACCGCCGGCGCTGTCGAGGCGGTCCATGTTGGCTTCGCTAGCGTGGCCGGCGTTGGCGCCTTTCACTGCTGCTACTTCACTGTCTTCTTTGTCGAATTCGTCCCAGCTCAGCATGACGTGTCGTCTCCTGCGTGAGGGCCTGTGCCCGTGTGAAAACTGATTGGTTGGTTTTTCACACGGCCGTACAGGCCGCGTTGGATGTCGTTTTTTGCAGCGGTGCTACGCAGGCAATAAACAGAAAATTTTTACGGGGTTCCGAGAGCCTCTGATGGGCGCAGGCAACGTTGGACGCTGCTGCGGGGCTTCAGACTGGCTATTGATCCCTGTAAGGGAATATTGCAGGCCCGTTATAGGGCGGCATTATAGGGAAATTTTTCCGGGCGTGGTGGGACGAATCCGCGCATGGAACGGTCGGGAGGGCCGGTTTTTCGGTCAGAGCGAGGGTTTATGGGGCTTTGCCGGGGATAGATTTTTTTTTGGTTTTTTTTCGCAAATGTGGAATTGCTCAAGAAATGAGCAAAAAAGCGCTGTTTTCACTACATCTTGTGTTTTGCAACCCGTTTTTGCCATTGCCAGACACAACTGAGCCCGACCGAAGCCGGGCTGGAATCGACCCTCAATGTTGCGCTGAGCGATCCGATTCGGTGCAGTCTCAAAACATCAATTGGTGCAGCCGTTGCCCATGATGCTGTAACGCAGGATGTGACGCTGGCCGGTGGAGTCGTCGTACTCCATTTTCATCGGTACCACTTCGCAGACATTTGGAACTTCGCTCATCGATACAACTTTGGCGATGTCCAGGTGAGTGGAGTAAGTGTATTCCTCGATGGCCGGTTGTTGCTGTGCGACATCAGTCGGGACCTCGTCTGCCATGGCGGTTGCGCACAGACTGCTGAGGGCCAGAACCAATAAAGCTTTCATTTGAAATTTACCTTCTTGAGGTCGAGTGGGGTCACGCAACCTTTTTGGGGTTGCGTGTGGAACTTCATCGTTTTGGTTTGTTACTTCAGAGCTGGATTAACGGCCTTCGTGGGGGCTGTAACGTTGTTAATCACTTTGCCTTGTCGGCGAGGCAGATTTTAGGGAAGCGGGGTGGGCGTAAACAGATGTGGTTTTGATAAACACCTTTGGCAGATTTGGTAACAATCGCTGCCAGGCCAGTAGATTCAAGGCCTGCGAGGTCGTCGGTGGCGAGCATCGGGATTATCGCTACGATCTGTAGGGGCTTGTTACTACCATCGTCGAATGGTTCTATACGGTCGCCCCGGCTACAACAGGGTCATACAAAAACAACTATTACACCGAGGTAGGAAAGATGAGTGCGGCTTCCCTGTATCCCGTTCGTCCCGAGGTTCTGGCCAATACGCTGACCGACGAGGCGACCTACAAAGCCATGTACCAACAGTCGGTCGTCAACCCTGACGGCTTCTGGCGCGAACAAGCCAAGCGCCTCGACTGGATCAAGCCTTTCACCACGGTGAAACAGACTTCGTTCGACGATCACCACGTCGACATCAAGTGGTTTGCCGACGGCACCCTGAACGTTTCCTACAACTGCCTCGACCGTCATCTGGCCGAGCGCGGCGATCAGGTCGCCATCATCTGGGAAGGCGACGATCCTTCCGAAAGCCGCAACATCACCTACCGCGAACTGCACGAACAAGTCTGCAAGTTCGCCAACGCCCTGCGTGGTCAGGACGTGCACCGCGGCGACGTGGTGACCATTTATATGCCGATGATTCCCGAAGCCGTGGTCGCCATGCTGGCCTGCACCCGGATCGGCGCGATTCACTCGGTGGTGTTCGGCGGCTTCTCGCCGGAAGCCCTGGCCGGTCGCATCATCGACTGCCGCTCGAAAGTGGTGATCACCGCTGACGAAGGCATCCGTGCCGGCAAGAAGATTTCCCTCAAGGCCAACGTCGATGACGCCCTGACCAACCCGGAAACCAACAGCATCCAGAAAGTCATCGTGTGCAAGCGCACCGGTGGCGACATCAAGTGGAACCAGCATCGCGACATCTGGTACGAAGACCTGATGAAAGTGGCGGGCACTGTCTGCGCGCCGAAAGAGATGGGCGCCGAAGAAGCGCTGTTCATCCTTTATACCTCCGGTTCCACCGGCAAGCCGAAGGGCGTTCAGCACACCACTGGTGGCTATCTGTTGTACGCGGCCATGACCCACGAGCGCGTGTTCGACTACCGTCCGGGCGAAATCTACTGGTGCACCGCCGACGTGGGCTGGGTTACCGGTCACTCCTACATCGTCTACGGCCCGCTGGCCAACGGCGCGACCACGCTGTTGTTCGAAGGCGTGCCGAACTATCCGGACATCACCCGGGTGGCGAAGATCGTCGACAAGCACAAGGTCAACATCCTTTACACCGCGCCGACCGCGATCCGCGCGATGATGGCCTCCGGCACCGCCGCTGTTGAAGGCGCGGACGGCAGCAGCCTGCGCCTGCTGGGTTCGGTGGGCGAGCCGATCAACCCGGAAGCCTGGGACTGGTACTACAAGAACGTCGGCAAGTCCCGTTGCCCGATCGTCGACACCTGGTGGCAGACCGAAACCGGCGGCAACATGATGAGCCCGCTGCCGGGCGCTCATACCCTGAAGCCAGGTTCGGCGGCACGTCCGTTCTTCGGCGTGGTGCCGGCGCTGGTGGACAACCTCGGCAACATCATCGAGGGCGAGGCCGAAGGCAATCTGGTGATTCTCGATTCGTGGCCGGGTCAGGCGCGCACCCTGTACGGCGACCACGACCGTTTCGTCGACACCTACTTCAAGACCTTCCGTGGCATGTACTTCACCGGTGACGGCGCCCGTCGCGATGCCGATGGTTACTACTGGATCACCGGTCGCGTGGACGACGTGCTCAACGTGTCCGGCCACCGCATGGGTACTGCCGAGATCGAAAGTGCGATGGTCGCTCACCCGAAAGTCGCCGAAGCGGCGGTGGTCGGTGTGCCGCACGACATCAAGGGGCAGGGCATTTATGTCTACGTCACCCTGAAGAATGGCGAAGAGCCGAGCGAGCAACTGCGCCTGGAACTGAAGAACTGGGTGCGCAAGGAGATCGGCCCGATCGCTTCGCCGGACGTGATCCAGTGGGCGCCGGGGCTGCCGAAGACTCGTTCGGGCAAGATCATGCGTCGCATCCTGCGCAAGATCGCCACCGCCGAGTACGAAGGTCTGGGCGACATCTCCACCCTGGCCGATCCGGGTGTGGTGCAGCATCTGATCGATACGCACAAGACCATGAACGTCGCGTAAGCGGCGGGTCTGAAGGCTGAAAAGCCCCGTCCGGCATCGCGTCGGGCGGGGCTTTTTGTTTTTCAATAATTATCGGTTTCATCCGTCAGGCTCTTCCCACTGTTACCCGTTCGCCTTCAAGTAACTGAATGTGTAACCGCCCGCTCCGCAACGGGGCGTCCGGAAACGCATCGCCCCGTTTTCGGGCCTCAAAACCCCCGGTGAAAAATAAGACACAACCCCACGCTTGCCGGATTAGAAGGGTTTGCGAATAATAGGCCCGCAATTTGCAGCATAGATCGGTTCACTGTCTTTCGCTCTTGCATGAAATTGCGGAGCTGTCAATGTGCTCAAGCGCGTTTCTCGGTGCATCTGTAATTAGTTGTCGCATTGAAGAAATATCGGCTTCGGGCCTGTCGTTAGAATGCCGATCACTCGCTCGTCGTGGCTTGCGTTGAAGCCTTCGCGGTTTTGACCAGAAATGTCCTACGCACGTAGCAACCGATTTCGTTTCACCCATTCGCATATTGGGCTGTCGCTCACTCTGCCGTTTTGCCCTTTACCGATGGAGTCCCAAGATGAAGAAACTTGTGCTGCTTGGCGCCCTGGCACTGTCCGTGCTGTCCCTGCCGACATTCGCCGATGAAAAGCCTCTGAAAATCGGTATCGAAGCGGCTTACCCTCCATTCGCATCCAAAGCCCCGGACGGCAGCATCGTCGGTTTCGACTACGACATCGGCAACGCACTGTGCGAAGAAATGAAGGTCAAGTGCCAGTGGGTCGAGCAAGAGTTCGACGGTCTGATCCCGGCACTGAAAGTGCGCAAGATCGACGCGATCCTCTCGTCCATGTCGATCACTGAAGACCGCAAGAAGTCCGTGGACTTCACCAACAAGTACTACAACACCCCGGCCCGCCTGGTCATGAAGGAAGGCACCGTGGTCAGCGACAAGCTGACCGAACTCAAGGGCAAGAACATCGGCGTGCAGCGTGGTTCGATCCACGAACGTTTCGCCCGTGAAGTCCTGGCGCCGCTGGGTGCCGAGATCAAGCCGTACGGCTCGCAGAACGAAATCTACCTCGACGTGGCCGCCGGTCGCCTCGACGGCACCGTGGCGGACGCTACTCTGCTGAACGACGGCTTCCTGAAAACCGACGCCGGCAAAGGCTTTGCGTTCGTCGGCCCGCAGTTCACCGATGAAAAATACTTCGGCGACGGCGTAGGTATCGCAGTACGCAAGGGCGACGCCCTGAAAGACAAGATCAATACTGCCATCGCGGCCATCCGCGAAAACGGCAAGTACAAGCAAATCCAGGACAAGTACTTCGACTTCGACATTTACGGCAAGTAAAGACGTCGCTCGACCCGTCCGAAATGGCGCAAGCAACAGGATCTCTGCGGTTTGCGCCATTTTTTCATCCCAACTTTCGAGGACCTGAATCATGTTGAAAGGCTACGGGGCTGTCATCCTCGATGGCGCTTGGCTGACGCTTCAGCTCGCCTTGTCGTCCATGGCCCTGGCCATCGTTCTCGGGCTGATCGGTGTCGCCTTGCGCCTGTCGCCAGTGCGCTGGCTGGCCTGGCTGGGCGATCTGTATTCCACGGTGATCCGCGGGATTCCCGACCTGGTGCTGATCCTGCTGATCTTCTACGGCGGTCAGGACCTGCTCAACCGCGTCGCCCCGATGCTCGGCTATGACGAGTACATCGACCTGAACCCGCTGGCCGCCGGTATCGGCACCCTCGGTTTCATCTTCGGTGCGTACCTGTCGGAAACCTTCCGTGGTGCGTTCATGGCGATCCCCAAAGGTCAGGCCGAAGCCGGTATGGCGTACGGCATGAGCAGCTTCCAGGTGTTCTTCCGGGTGCTGGTGCCGCAGATGATCCGGCTGGCGATTCCGGGCTTCACCAACAACTGGCTGGTGTTGACCAAGGCCACCGCGCTGATTTCCGTGGTCGGTCTGCAAGACATGATGTTCAAGGCCAAGCAGGCGGCCGACGCCACCCGCGAGCCTTTCACCTTCTTCCTCGCAGTGGCGGCGATGTACCTGGTGATCACCAGTGTCTCGTTGCTGGCGCTGCGTCACCTTGAGAAGCGCTACTCGGTAGGCGTAAGGGCGGCTGATCTATGATCTTCGACTACAACGTCATTTGGGAGTCGCTGCCGCTGTACCTCGGCGGCCTGGTGACCACCCTCAAGTTGCTCGCGCTGTCGCTGTTCTTCGGTCTGCTGGCGGCGTTGCCGCTGGGTCTGATGCGCGTCTCCAAGAACGCCGTGGTCAACGGCGCGGCGTGGCTCTACACCTACGTGATTCGCGGCACGCCGATGCTGGTTCAACTGTTCCTGATCTACTACGGTCTGGCCCAGTTCGAAGCGGTGCGTGAAAGCTTCCTCTGGCCGTGGCTGTCCAGCGCAACTTTCTGTGCGTGCCTGGCGTTCGCGATCAACACCAGCGCCTACACCGCCGAAATCATCGCCGGCAGCCTGAAGGCCACGCCGAATGGTGAGATCGAAGCGGCCAAGGCCATGGGCATGTCGCGGGTCAAGATGTACAAGCGCATTCTGTTGCCGTCGGCCCTGCGCCGTGCGCTGCCGCAGTACAGCAACGAAGTGATCATGATGCTGCAGACCACCAGTCTGGCGTCCATCGTGACTCTGATCGACATCACCGGCGCGGCCCGTACCGTCAACGCGCAGTTCTACCTGCCGTTCGAGGCGTACATTACCGCTGGCGTGTTCTACCTGTGCCTGACCTTCATTCTGGTGCGCCTGTTCAAGCTGGCCGAGCGTCGCTGGCTGAGCTACCTGGCCCCGAGGAAGCACTGATATGGAACGCATCGACCACGTTCTGCCGTGGAGCCACCTGGGCAGCGAGCGCCGGATTTCGGTCTTCAGCTTTGGAAATAGAGAGCGTAGTGGTGGGCGCAAGGCCTACATCCAGGCCAGCCTCCACGCCGACGAATTGCCCGGCATGCGCACTGCCTGGGAACTGAAAAAACGCCTCGGCGAACTCGAAGCCAAGGGCCTGCTCAACGGCGTCATCGAACTGGTGCCCGTGGCCAACCCGCTGGGGCTTGGCCAGTTGCTGCAAGGCAATCACCAGGGGCGTTTCGAGGCCGGCAGCGGCAAGAACTTCAACCGTGATTTCGTCGAGCTCAGCGCCCCGGTGGCCGCGAAGCTTCAAGGACAACTCGGTGATGATCCGCACGCCAACATTCGTTTGATCCGTCAGGCGATGGCCGATCACCTGGCTGCATTGCCCGAGGCCAGCAGCCAGTTGCAAGGCATGCAGCGCATCCTGCTGCAACATGCCGCCACCGCTGACGTGGTGCTGGATCTGCATTGCGACTGTGAAGCCGCGCTGCACATGTATGCCTTGCCGCAGCACTGGCCGCAGTGGCGCTCGCTCGCCGCGCACCTGGATGTGAAGGTCGGCCTGCTGGCGGAAGATTCCGGCGGCAGCTCGTTCGACGAGGCTTGCTCGTTGCCGTGGCTGCGTCTGTCGCGGCTGTTCCCGGACGCGCAGATTCCACTGGCGTGCCTGGCGACCACCGTTGAACTCGGCGGTCAGGCTGACACCACACCAGCGCAGGCCGAAGCCTGGGCCGAAGGCATTCTGGCGTTTCTCGCCGAGCAGGGCCTGATCCGTGGCGAGTGGCCGAGTGCGGCGCACGAACCGTGCGAAGGCATGCCGTTCGAGGGCACTGAACTGCTCCTGCCACCGCATCCTGGCGTGGTGAGTTTTCTGCGCAAGCCCGGCGAGTGGGTTGAAGCCGGTGACAAGATTTTCGAAGTGATCGATCCGCTGTCGGATCGGGTCAGCACGGTGTGTGCTGGTACGTCCGGGGTGCTGTTTGCCATTGAGCGGCTGCGTTACGCCCAACCCGGTTTCTGGCTGGCCAAAGTGGCGGGGCGCGATGCGCTACGCGACGGCCCTTTGCTCAACGACTGACTGTTTTTGTGAGAACCGACCGCATGTACAAACTTGAAGTCCAAGACCTGCATAAACGCTATGGCAGTCACGAAGTGCTCAAGGGCGTTTCCCTGAAAGCGGCCGCCGGCGATGTGATCAGCATCATCGGCTCCAGTGGCTCCGGCAAAAGTACTTTCCTGCGCTGCATCAACCTGCTCGAGCAGCCGCACGCGGGCAAGATCCTGCTTAACAACGAAGAGTTGAAGCTGGTGGCGAACAAGGATGGCGCGCTGAAAGCCGCTGATCCGAAACAGCTGCAACGTATGCGTTCGCGCCTGTCGATGGTGTTCCAGCACTTCAACCTGTGGTCGCACATGACCGCGCTGGAAAACATCATGGAAGCCCCGGTTCACGTGCTGGGCGTGTCCAAGGCCGAAGCCCGCGAGAAAGCCGAGCACTACCTGAACAAGGTCGGCGTGGCTCATCGTAAAGACGCGTTCCCTGGACACATGTCCGGTGGCGAGCAGCAGCGTGTGGCGATTGCCCGTGCGCTGGCGATGGAACCGGAAGTGATGCTGTTCGACGAACCGACTTCGGCCCTCGACCCGGAACTGGTCGGCGACGTGCTGAAAGTCATGCAGGCCCTCGCTCAGGAAGGCCGCACCATGGTGGTGGTGACTCACGAAATGGGCTTCGCCCGTGAAGTGTCGAACCAGTTGGTGTTCCTGCACAAAGGCGTCGTCGAAGAAAGCGGCAACCCGCGTGAAGTGCTGGTCAATCCGCAGTCGGAACGTTTGCAACAATTCCTCTCGGGCAGCCTCAAGTAATCGCTCCCGTTATGCACCAAATTAGGTCATGCTGCGCAGCGCGCCAGATGGTCTAATTTGGTTGCAGCCGATTTCGGTTTTTCCCTCTGTTTACGTTTCGGATCGCCCGCCATGACTGCCCATCGAATTGGTTTCCTGATTTGGCCCAGCACTAAAGCTCTGACTTTGGCGCTGGCAGAGGAGGCCTTGCGTGTTGCCCAGCGTGTGCATCCGGACGTGGTTTACGAGTTGTCGTTCCTGCAGGCCGAAGCACCGACCGAAGGTGAATGGCAACTGCCCGGCGAACCCTGGGCCGGCAAACTCGAAAACTTCCAGAAACTGTTCCTGCTCGCCGATGAGCCACCGACCACGTTGGCGCCGGCACTCAGCAGTTCACTCAAGCAGTTGGTGCGCGCCGGTTGTGTGATCGGCGGTCTGTCGGCGGGTGTGTATCCGTTGGCGCAACTCGGCCTGCTCGACGGTTACCGGGCGGCGGTGCACTGGCGCTGGCAGGACGATTTCGCCGAACGCTTCCCGAAAGTCATCGCCACCAGTCATCTGTTCGATTGGGATCGCGATCGCCTGACCGCGTGCGGCGGCATGTCGGTACTCGATTTGCTGCTGGCGGTGCTGGCCCGTGATCACGGTGCTGAACTGGCCGGTGCGGTCTCCGAAGAGCTCGTGGTCGAGCGCATCCGTGAGGGTGGTGAGCGTCAGCGCATTCCGTTGCAGAACCGCCTCGGCTCCAGCCATCCGAAGCTCACCCAGGCGGTGCTGCTGATGGAAGCCAACATCGAAGAGCCGCTGACCACCGACGAAATCGCCCAGCACGTGTGCGTGTCCCGTCGCCAGTTGGAGCGGATCTTCAAGCAATACCTTAACCGCGTGCCGAGCCAGTACTACCTGGAACTGCGCCTGAACAAGGCTCGGCAGATGTTGATGCAAACCAGCAAGTCGATCATCCAGATCGGCCTGTCCTGCGGTTTCTCCTCGGGGCCGCACTTTTCCAGCGCCTATCGCAACTTCTTCGGCGCCACCCCGCGAGAAGACCGCAACCAGCGGCGCAGTAGCAGCCCGTTCGAATTGTCGTCGGTACCGCCCGAGCGGGGTTAGGGCGCAAGCCTTAAAAAAGCGTCATGGAACAGATTTCCATGGCGCTTTTTTTTTTACGTTGGAGAAATGCTTTTTTGTAGTGGTTTGCGTGTGCTCTTGTCAGTTGTCCGTCGAGGGTGTGCGGTACATGGATATCGCAGGCAAAACCTTTCCCGTTGATATGCTCGCAAGGCGTGCTGCAATTGGCGTCGACAGTTTAAACTGCGCCTTTGCGACGCTATATGTCGCATTGCCGTAAACCCGGGAAAATCCGGGGTTTGCGCTATAAGAAGTTGTCGCTTGGCGACAAGGCCGGGCTGAAAACTGTCCTTACAATCCCCCCATCGCTCGCCAGTTTCAGGCGGGTGGCCCTCATCAGGAGACTCCGATGTCCGTTGAGCACGCTGCGGTACAACGCGCCGATTTCGACCAGGTTATGGTTCCCAACTACGCGCCCGCCGCTTTCATTCCGGTGCGTGGCGCCGGTTCCCGCGTCTGGGATCAGGCCGGCCGCGAGCTGATCGACTTTGCCGGCGGCATCGCCGTCAACGTGTTGGGCCACGCGCATCCGGCGCTGGTCGGTGCCTTGACCGAGCAGGCTAACAAGCTGTGGCACGTGTCCAACGTGTTCACCAACGAACCGGCCCTGCGTCTGGCGCACAAGCTGATCGACGCCACGTTCGCCGAGCGCGTGTTCTTCTGCAACTCCGGCGCCGAAGCCAACGAGGCCGCCTTCAAGCTGGCCCGTCGCGTCGCGTTCGACCGGTTCGGCACCGAGAAGTACGAAATCATCGCCGCGCTCAACAGCTTCCACGGCCGCACCCTGTTCACCGTGAACGTCGGTGGCCAGTCGAAGTATTCCGACGGTTTCGGCCCGAAAATCACCGGCATCACCCACGTGCCGTACAACGATCTGGCGGCGCTGAAAGCCGCTGTTTCGGACAAGACCTGCGCGGTCGTTCTGGAACCGATCCAGGGCGAAGGCGGCGTACTGCCGGCCGAGCAGGCGTACCTGCAAGGCGCCCGTGAGCTGTGCGACGCTAACAACGCGCTGCTGGTGTTCGACGAAGTGCAGACCGGCATGGGCCGTACCGGCAACCTGTTCGCCTACCAGCATTTCGGTGTGGTTCCGGACATCCTGACCAGCGCCAAGAGCCTGGGCGGCGGTTTCCCGATCGCCGCGATGCTGACCACCGAAGCGCTGGCCAAGCACTTGGTCGTCGGCACTCACGGCACCACTTACGGCGGCAACCCGCTGGCGTGCGCCGTGGCCGAAGCGGTGATCGACGTGATCAACACCCCTGAGGTGTTGAATGGCGTTAACGCCAAGCACGACAAGTTCAAGACCCGCCTGCAACAGATTGGCGAGAAGTACGGCCTGTTCACCCAGGTGCGCGGTCTCGGTCTGCTGATTGGTTGCGTGCTGAGCGATGCCTGGAAAGGCAAGGCCAATGACATCTTCAACGCCGCTGAAAAAGAAGGCCTGATGATTCTGCAGGCCGGCCCGGACGTGATCCGTTTCGCCCCGAGCCTAGTGGTTGAAGACGCGGATATCGACGCCGGTCTGGATCGCTTCGAGCGTGCTGCAGCGAAACTGACCCAAGCCTGATTCATGCAAGACCGCCCGGCGTCTGTCGTCATCGACAGGTGCCGGGACCATTTTCCTGTGCCGGGCCTGCCCGGCATTTTTTTCCCGAGTCGGCGCTTTCGCCGACCTGAAGTAGAGAAAGGAGTGACACCATGCTGGTGATGCGCCCCGCGCAAATGGCTGATCTGGGCGAGGTACAGCGTCTGGCTGCGGACAGCCCGATTGGTGTCACTTCCTTGCCGGATGACGTTGAACGCCTGAGCGACAAGATCGCTGCGAGCGAAGCCTCGTTTGCCGCCGAAGTGAGCTTCAACGGCGAGGAGAGTTATTTCTTCGTCCTCGAAGACACCGCCACCGGCAAACTGGTGGGCTGCTCGGCGATCGTTGCGTCGGCCGGTTACTCCGAGCCGTTCTACAGCTTTCGCAACGAGACCTTCGTGCACGCTTCCCGCGAGCTGAAGATCCACAACAAGATCCACGTGCTCTCGCAATGCCACGACCTGACCGGCAACAGCTTGCTGACCAGTTTCTACGTGCAGCGCGAGCTGGTGGGTTCGCCTTGGGCCGAACTCAACTCCCGTGGCCGTCTGCTGTTCGTTGCCAGCCATCCGGAGCGTTTCGCCGATTCGGTGGTGACCGAGATCGTCGGTTACAGCGACGAGAACGGCGACTCGCCGTTCTGGGATGCCATCGGTCGCAACTTCTTCGACCTGAACTACGCCGAGGCCGAGCGTCTGTGTGGCTTGAAAAGCCGTACGTTCCTCGCTGAACTGATGCCGCACTACCCGATCTACGTGCCGCTGCTGCCGGACTCCGCTCAAGAAGCGATGGGCCAGGTGCACCCGCGTGCGCAGATCACCTTCGACATCCTGATGCGCGAAGGCTTCGAGACCGATCACTACATCGACATTTTCGACGGCGGCCCGACCCTGCATGCGCGCGTCTCGGGGATCCGTTCGATCGCCCAGAGCCGTGTGGTACCGGTGAAGATCGGTGAGCCGGTCAAAGGTGCCGGACGCCAGTATCTGGTGGCCAATGCCCAGTTGCAGGATTACCGCGCGGTACTGCTGGAACTGGATTACGCACCGGGCAAACCGGTGACCCTGGATCTGGAAGCGGCCGAAGCCCTGGGCGTCGGTGAAGGTGCCAGCGTGCGCCTGGTGGCGGTTTAACGCCTTAGCGAGTTTCACGGGTGGCCACGGCGGCCCGTTTGAGGAGATAGCATGATTGTTCGTCCCGTACGCAGCAGCGATTTGTCCGCTCTGATCGACCTGGCCCGCAGTACCGGCACCGGCCTGACCACTTTGCCGGCCAACGAAGAGCGCCTGACCCACCGGGTTGGCTGGGCCGAGAAGACCTTTCGCGGTGAAGCCGGCCGTGGCGACGCGGACTACCTGTTCGTGCTCGAAGACGACAACGGTCGCGTGGTGGGGATTTCCGCCATCGCCGGCGCCGTCGGTCTGCGTGAGCCTTGGTACAACTTCCGCGTCGGCCTGACCGTCAGCGCCTCGCAGGAGCTGAACATCTATCGCGAGATCCCGACGCTGTTCCTGGCCAACGACCTGACCGGCAACTCCGAGCTGTGCTCGCTGTTCCTGCACGCCGATTACCGCACCGGCCTCAACGGTCGCATGCTGTCCAAGGCGCGGATGCTGTTCATCGCTGAATTCCCGGAACTGTTCGGTAACAAGATCATTGCCGAGATGCGCGGCGTATCTGATGAAGCCGGCCGTTCGCCGTTCTGGGAAAGCCTGGGCCGTCACTTCTTCAAGATGGAATTCAGCCAGGCCGATTACCTGACCGGCGTCGGCAACAAGGCGTTCATCGCTGAACTGATGCCGAAATTCCCGCTGTACACCTGCTTTCTGTCGCCGGACGCGCGCAATGTCATCGGCCAGGTTCACCCGGACACCGAGCCTGCGCTGGCGATGCTCAAGAGCGAAGGCTTCAGCTATCAGGGTTACGTCGACATCTTCGATGCCGGTCCAGCCATCGAATGCGAGACCAGCAAGATCCGCGCGGTGCGTGACAGCGAGGCGCTGGTGCTGGCCATCGGCACGCCGGGCGACGACGCCACGCCGTTCATCATCCATAACCGCAAACGCGAAGACTGCCGCATCACGGCTGCGCCAGCCCGTCTGGCCGCCGGCACGCTGGTGGTCGATCCGCTGACCGCCAAACGTCTTCAACTCAACGCTGGCGATCAGGTACGCGCCGTGGCGTTGTCCGCTGCCCGGGAGTCGAAATAATGAATTCGCTATACATCGCAGGTGAGTGGCTGGCCGGTCAGGGTGAAGCCTTTCAATCGCTGAACCCGGTGACCCAGCAAGTGCTGTGGTCGGGGGAGGGCGCCACCGCCGCTCAGGTCGAGTCCGCCGTGCAGGCTGCGCGCCAGGCGTTCCCGGGGTGGGCCCGTCGTTCCCTGGAAGATCGCATCAGCGTGCTCGAAGCGTTCGCTGCCGCACTGAAAAACCACGCTGACGAACTGGCCCGCACCATTGGTGAGGAAACCGGCAAACCGCTGTGGGAAGCTGCGACCGAAGTCACCAGCATGGTCAACAAGATCGCGATCTCGGTGCAGAGCTACCGTGAACGTACCGGCGAGAAGAGCGGCCCGTTGGGCGACGCCACCGCCGTGTTGCGCCACAAGCCGCACGGAGTGGTCGCTGTGTTCGGCCCTTACAACTTCCCCGGTCATTTGCCGAACGGCCATATCGTGCCGGCGCTGCTGGCCGGTAACAGCGTGCTGTTCAAGCCAAGCGAGCTGACCCCGAAAGTCGCCGAACTGACGGTCAAGTGCTGGATCGAAGCCGGTCTGCCGGCAGGCGTGCTGAACCTGCTGCAAGGTGCCCGCGAAACCGGTATCGCACTGGCGGCGAACCCGGGCATCGACGGTCTGTTCTTCACCGGCTCAAGCCGTACCGGCAATCACCTGCACCAGCAGTTCGCTGGTCGCCCGGACAAGATCCTCGCGCTGGAAATGGGCGGCAATAACCCGCTGGTGGTCGATCAGGTCGCTGATCTTGATGCAGCGGTGTACACGATCATTCAATCTGCATTCATTTCCGCCGGTCAGCGTTGCACCTGTGCACGCCGTCTGCTGGTGCCGCAAGGCGCGTGGGGCGACAGCCTGCTCAAGCGTCTGGTGGAAGTCAGCTCGACCATCGTGGTCGGTGCTTTCGATCAGCAACCGGCGCCATTCATGGGCTCGGTGGTTTCCCTCGGCGCAGCGAAAGCGTTGATGGATGCCCAGGCGCATCTGCTGGCCAATGGCGCAGTGTCGCTGCTGGCAATGACTCAGCCACAGGCTCAGTCGGCGCTGCTGACCCCGGGCATCGTTGATGTGACGGCGGTTGCCGAGCGTTCCGATGAAGAATTGTTCGGCCCGTTGCTGCAAGTGATCCGCTACGCCGATTTCGCGGCGGCGATTGCCGAAGCCAACGACACCGCATTTGGTCTGGCCGCCGGCTTGCTGTCGGATTCCGAAGAGCGCTATCAGCAGTTCTGGCTGGAAAGCCGTGCCGGGATCGTCAACTGGAACAAACAACTGACGGGGGCTGCGAGCAGCGCACCGTTCGGCGGTGTCGGCGCTTCGGGCAACCATCGCGCCAGCGCTTACTACGCGGCGGATTACTGCGCGTACCCGGTGGCCTCGCTGGAAACTCCGAGCCTGGTGATGCCGGCGGCCCTGACGCCAGGCGTGAAGATGGCGTGAGGCGCGTCGAGCCTCGATTGCACTCGATTGTTATTTGATGCCTATAAAAACAGATTCTCGTGGAGCCTCGCTGATGAAATCCTTTGAAGTCAATTTTGACGGTCTAGTGGGGCCGACCCATAACTACGGTGGTCTGTCCTACGGCAACGTTGCGTCCCAGAGCAACAGCCAGCAATCCTCGAACCCGAAGGAAGCAGCGCTGCAAGGTCTGGCAAAAATGAAAGCGCTGATGGAAATGGGCTTTCAGCAGGGCGTCCTCGCACCACAAGAGCGTCCGGACGTGGCTGCCTTGCGCCGTCTGGGCTTCAGCGGTACCGACGCGCAGGTCATCGAGCGCGCCGCGAAAGACGCGATGCCGCTGCTGGTTGCCAGCTGCTCGGCGTCGAGCATGTGGGTGGCCAACGCCGCCACGGTCAGCCCGAGTGCCGACACCGCTGACGGTCGCGTGCATTTCACCGCCGCCAACCTGAATTGCAAATATCACCGCAGCATCGAGCACCCGACCACCAGCCGCGTGCTGGGTGCGATGTTCGCCGATCAACAGCACTTCGCTCACCACGCCGCGTTGCCGGCAGTGGCACAGTTCGGCGACGAAGGTGCGGCCAACCACACGCGTTTCTGCCGTGAGTACGGCGAGGCTGGTGTCGAGTTCTTCGTGTTCGGTCGCAGTGCGTTCGACACCCGTTATCCGGCACCGCAGAAATACCCGGCGCGTCAGACTCTTGAGGCGTCGCAAGCGGTCGCCCGTCTGCACGGTCTGCGTGATGACGGCGTGGTCTACGCACAGCAGAACCCGGCCGTGATCGATCAGGGCGTGTTCCATAACGACGTGATCGCGGTGGGCAACGGCGAGGTGCTGTTCTATCACGAGGATGCGTTCCTCGACACCGAGAACATGCTGGCAGAGCTGCAAGCCAAACTGGCCAAGGTCGGCGGCAAGTTCCAGTCGGTCTGCGTGCCGCGTTCGGCGGTCACCGTGGACGACGCTGTGCGTTCCTACCTGTTCAACAGCCAGCTGCTGTCGCGCCCTGACGGTTCGATGCTGCTGATCGTGCCGGAAGAGTGCCGTGGCAACGAGCGCGTGTGGAATTACCTGCAAGGCCTGACCAGCTCCGGCGGCCTGATCCGTGAAGTGAAGGTTTTCGACCTCAAGCAAAGCATGCAGAACGGCGGTGGGCCGGCGTGCCTGCGACTGCGCGTCGCGCTCAACGAAACCGAGCTGGCGGCCGTCAACCCAGGGGTTATCATGACCGCCCCGTTGTACGGTTCGTTGACCGCATGGGTTGAAAAGCACTACCGCGACCGCCTGAGCGAAAGCGATCTGGCGGACCCGCAATTGCTGCTTGAATGCCGGACGGCACTGGATGAACTGACGCAAATCCTTAAACTGGGCGCGGTTTATCCATTCCAGATCAATTGATGACTGGTGCGCCGCTTTGTCGCGGCGTACGGTTCCATCTCCCCAAGAGAGCGTAAAACATGAGCGATTCCCTGCAACTGATCCTTGAAGACACTGACGGCACGCAACTGCAAACTTCCTGCACCCGCGTCGCGGTCATGTGGCAAGGCAAAGAGCTGTGGATCCAGCAGGACGGCCGCGGCCAGCTGCTGATCGGCGTGGACGTCGAAGAAGGCGATGCCGAGTACGCCAACCTGCTGTTGCGCCCATTGGCGACTAATCTGGTAAGTCTGCAACTGGAGATGGAACCGGCTGACCTCGGCGACGATGACGGCCACGTGCACGGCCCGGATTGCAACCACGACCACTAAGGAAACCGCTCTATGCTCGCCCTCGGCAAACTGCTTGAACTGACCCTCGCCGGCCGCGAACCGGCGGAGAAGACTCAACTGACTGTCGAAGGCGTGCGTATGCGCTGGTTGAGCGAGGGTGCGCTGGAAGTCCGGCCACCCGAAGCGCGCGACAATGGCCTGGACCTGCTGCTGTCGGCAGGGATCCACGGCAACGAAACGGCACCGATCGAATTGCTCGACCGGCTGCTGCATGACATCGCTCGCGGCGACTTGAAGCCGCGCGCACGCATTCTGTTCCTGTTCGGCAACCCGGAAGCGATTCGCAAGGGCGAGCGTTTCATCGAGCAGGACGTCAATCGGTTGTTCAACGGCCGTCACGAACAAAGCAGCGGGTCCGAAGCTCTGCGCGCCTGCGAGCTGGAGCGCCTGGCAGCGAGCTTCTTCAGCGTGCCGGATCGTCAGCGCCTGCACTATGACCTGCACACGGCGATTCGCGGTTCGAAGATCGAGCAGTTCGCCCTGTATCCGTGGAAGGAAGGTCGCCAGCATTCCCGTCTTGAATTAGCCCGTCTGCGCGCCGCCGGTATGGAAGCGGTGCTGTTGCAGAACAAACCGTCGATCGTGTTCAGCTCCTACACTTACGACAAGCTCGGGGCCGAGTCTTTCACCCTGGAACTGGGCAAGGCGCGGCCATTCGGGCAGAACGCCGGGGTCAATGTGTCGCTGCTGGAAACCCGCCTGAAGCAGATCATCGAAGGCACTGAGCCGGAGATGGCCGAGCAGGGCCTGGACGGTCTGCAACTGTTCAGCGTGGCGCGGGAAATCATCAAGCACAGCGACTCGTTCCGCCTGAACCTGCCGGCGGACATCGAAAACTTTTCGGAGCTGGATGTGGGATATGTGCTGGCCGAAGACCTGGCCAATACCCGCTGGATCATCGAAGAGCAGGGCGCGCGGATCATTTTCCCCAATCCCAAGGTCAAGAACGGCCTGCGGGCGGGCATTCTGATCGTGCCGACCACTGACGAGCAGTTGGCCTGACACTGAGTCTCCCCCGCGCAGCGCACGGGGGAGATCGTTATTGCATCAGACCGCTACGGCGCGCGGCTCGGTGCGGCGCAACGCACGCACTTTCTGCAGCGTATCCGCGCAAGTCTTCGCCGCTTCCTGACCCTTGTGCACGAAATGCTCGAAGAAGAACTTCTGGTGTTCTTCGCCAGCGTGGAAGTGGTGCGGGGTCAGCGATACCGAGAACACCGGTACTTCGGTTTCCAGCTGAACCTGCATCAGGCCGCTGACGACCGACTGGGCAACGAACTCGTGACGGTAGATTCCGCCGTCCACCACCAGGGCGGCGGCAACGATGCCGGCATAACGACCGGTCTTGGCCAGCAGTTTGGCGTGCAGGGGCATTTCAAAGGCGCCGCCGACTTCGAAGAAATCGATGTCTGATTCCTGATAGCCCTGAGCGATCATTTCGGCGAGGAAACCTTTACGGCTCTGGTCGACGATTTCCTTGTGCCAGCAGGCCTGAATGAACGCGACGCGCTCGCCGTGGGTGTGTTTGCTTTTGCTGTCGATAGCGGTGGGTTGCATGTTCTGACTCCTGTTTGTGTGAAAAACAGGGCTTTATGAATCGAAAGGGATTCAAGGGTACGCACGCTCGCGCGAACACGGCGGACGGCCCTTTGGCGTCAATCCCGTTCTCTCTTCATCCGGACTGTGACCGTCGGCCCCGGAATCACACCGGGTCTGCTGACCTTGCCGCCGTTCACGGTTTTTGCCGTGCCCGTCACCAAGCGCTCGCGGGCTATGCGCATTGCGCGCAATTACCGCCGGTGGGGAATTGCACCCCGCCCTGAGAACGTTTCGCCACCCTTTATCGGGCGGCGCAGCGTTTTTATCACAGATTGCGGGGCCGTGCATTGCGCCTTTGTGATGATTGCCATCGGATTTTTCGAAGCGTGGAAACGACTTTTCCTTGCGCGAGGGTTGATTAATCCGCGCCATGCCCGCAGTAATTCCCCTTCGTAAAGGGATTTCCCCTGCTGACTTGAGGCCAGGTACATGAGCGTTATCGATCTTCGCAGCGACACCGTCACCCAACCGACCCCCGCCATGCTCGACGCGATGACCGCTGCGGCCACCGGTGATGATGTGTATGGCGAAGATCCGACGGTCAATCGTCTGGAAGCCGAAATGGCAAAACGGCTGGGTTTTGCTGCGGCGCTGTTCGTCCCGACCGGCACCATGAGCAACCTGCTGGGGTTGATGGCGCACTGCGAGCGCGGCGACGAATACATCGTCGGTCAACAGGCGCACACCTATAAGTACGAGGGCGGCGGCGCAGCGGTGCTCGGCTCGATCCAGCCGCAGCCGCTGGAAGTGCAGGCCGATGGCTCGCTGGACCTGGATCAGGTGGCAGCGGCGATCAAGCCCGACGACTTCCACTTTGCCCGCACCCGTCTGCTGGCGCTGGAAAACACCATGCAGGGCAAGGTGTTGCCGATGGAGTATCTGGCCCGGGCACGTCAGTTCACTCGAGACAATGGCCTGCAGCTGCATCTGGACGGTGCGCGTCTGTACAACGCCGCCGTCAAGCTCGGGGTTGATGCCCGGGAAATCACGCAACACTTCGATTCGGTGTCAGTGTGCCTGTCCAAAGGACTCGGCGCGCCGGTCGGTTCGGTGCTGTGCGGTTCGTCGGCGTTGATTGCAAAGGCGCGGCGCCTGCGCAAGATGGTCGGCGGCGGCATGCGTCAGGCCGGATTGTTGGCGGCGGCGGGGCTGTATGCGCTGGATCACAACGTCGAGCGTCTGGCGGATGATCATGCCAACGCGCAGTTGCTGGCCGAAGGCCTGCGCGAGGCCGGTTTCAGTGTCGAGCCGGTGCAGACCAACATGGTTTACGTGCAGATGGGTGATCGTGCCGATGCGATCAAGGCATTCGCTGCCGAGCGCGGGATCAAATTGAGCGCTGCCGCCCGGCTGCGGATGGTCACGCACATGGACGTCGATCGCTCGCAAATCGAGCAAGTGATCGCGACATTCGTCGAGTTTTCGCGCAAGTGACAGCGTTAGCCACCCAATTGACCGTTTCTATCGTATAAACACGCTGTACCCCGCGCGCAGGGCCGATATAATGCGGCCCTTTGCCGTCGTTTCGTCTGTTGACGTTTCGTACAGGCCTTTGGCCGCAGCCTCCGTGGAAGAACCTAATGAAAAGCGCAGAAATCCGTGAAGCCTTCCTTCGCTTCTTCGAAGAGCAAGGCCACACCCGTGTAGCCTCCAGCTCTTTGATTCCGGGCAACGACCCAACCCTGCTGTTCACCAACGCGGGGATGAACCAGTTCAAGGACTGCTTCCTGGGCCAGGAAAAGCGCGCATACACCCGCGCCGTTTCCAGCCAGAAATGCGTGCGCGCCGGCGGCAAGCACAACGACCTGGAAAACGTCGGTTACACCGCCCGTCACCACACCTTTTTCGAAATGCTGGGTAACTTCAGCTTCGGCGATTACTTCAAGCGTGATGCCATCACCTACGCCTGGAACTTCCTGACTTCCGAGAAGTGGCTGAACCTGCCGAAGGAAAAGCTGTGGGTCACCGTCTACGCCAGCGATGACGAGGCCTACGACATCTGGACCAAGGAAATCGGTGTGCCGGCCGAGCGCATGGTGCGTATCGGCGACAACAAGGGCGCGCCATACGCCTCCGACAACTTCTGGACCATGGGCGATACCGGCCCGTGCGGTCCTTGCACCGAGATTTTCTACGATCACGGCGCCGACATCTGGGGTGGCCCACCGGGCTCGCCGGAAGAGGACGGCGACCGTTACATCGAAATCTGGAACAACGTGTTCATGCAGTTCAACCGCACCGCCGATGGCGTGTTGCACCCGCTGCCAGCACCGTCGGTGGATACCGGCATGGGCCTGGAGCGGATCAGTGCCGTGCTGCAGCACGTTCACTCGAACTATGAAATCGACCTGTTCCAGAGCCTGCTGGCCGCTTCGGCCAAGGCCATCGGTTGCAGCAACGATAATCAGGCGTCGCTGAAAGTCGTGGCTGACCACATCCGTTCCTGCGGCTTCCTGATTGCCGACGGCGTGCTGCCGTCCAACGAAGGCCGTGGTTACGTGCTGCGCCGGATCATTCGTCGCGCCTGCCGTCACGGCAACAAACTGGGCGCTAAAGGCAGCTTCTTCTATCAAATCGTTGCCGCTCTCGTGGCCGAGATGGGCGATGCCTTCCCTGAGCTGAAATCCCAACAGGCGCACATCGAGCGCGTACTGAAAGCCGAAGAAGAGCAATTCGCCAAGACCCTGGAGCAGGGCCTGAAGATCCTCGAGCAGGATCTGGCCGAGCTCAAAGGCGACGTGGTTCCGGGCGACGTAGTGTTCAAACTCTACGACACCTACGGTTTCCCGATGGACCTGACCGCGGACATCGCCCGCGAGCGCAGCCTGACCATCGATGAAGCCGGTTTCGAGCGTGAGATGGAGGCCCAGCGCGTCCGTGCGCGTTCCGCCAGCTCCTTCGGCCTGGACTACAACAGCCTGGTCAAGGTTGATGTCGATACCGAATTCACCGGCTACCACGCCACCAGCGGCTCGGCGAAAGTCGTTGCTCTTTATAAAGATGGCCAGTCCGTGGACGTCTTGAGTGAAGGGCAGGAAGGCGTTGTTGTTTTGAACAAGACGCCGTTCTATGCAGAATCCGGCGGCCAGGTTGGCGACTGCGGTTACCTGCAGGCCGGCAACAGCCGTTTCGACGTGCGCGACACCACCAAGACCGGCGGCGCGTTCCTGCACCACGGCGTGCTGGCGTCGGGCAGCCTGATCGTTGGCGCACCGGTGGAAACCCACGTCGAAGCTGACGTGCGTCACGCCACTTCGCTGAACCACTCGGCCACTCACTTGCTGCACGCTGCGTTGCGCAAAGTGCTGGGCGATCACGTTCAACAGAAAGGTTCGTTGGTCGACAGTCAGCGCCTGCGCTTCGACTTCAGCCACTTTGAAGCGATCAAGCCTGAGCAACTGAAGGCGCTGGAAGACATCGTCAACGCCGAGATCCGCAAAAACTCCGCCGTTGAAACCGAAGAAACCGATATCGAAACCGCCAAGCAAAAAGGCGCGATGGCGCTGTTCGGCGAGAAGTACGGCGACAACGTGCGCGTGCTGAGCATGGGCGGCGATTTCTCCGTCGAGCTGTGTGGCGGTATCCACGCCAACCGTACCGGCGACATCGGCCTGCTGAAAATCATCAGCGAAGGCGGTGTGGCATCGGGCGTGCGTCGTATCGAAGCAGTCACCGGCGCTGCGGCGCTGGCTTACTTGAACGCTGCTGAAGAACAACTCAAGGAAGCGGCCAGCCTGGTCAAGGGCAGCCGCGAAAACCTGATCGACAAGCTGTCGGCCGTACTGGAGCGCAACCGCGCGCTGGAGAAGCAGCTCGAGCAGTTGCAGGCCAAGGCCGCTGCCGCCGCCGGCGACGATCTGTCGGCTTCGGCTGTGGACGTCAAAGGCGTGAAGGTTCTGGCCGTGCGTCTGGACGGTCAGGACGGCAAGGCGCTGCTGGCGCTGGTCGATCAGCTGAAAAACAAACTCGGCCGCGCAGTGATCCTGCTCGGCAGTGTCCATGAGGAAAAGGTCGTACTGGTTGCGGGCGTGACCAAGGACCTGACTGGCCAACTCAAAGCCGGTGATTTGATGAAACAGGCTGCTGCGGCAGTGGGCGGGAAGGGCGGTGGTCGTCCGGACATGGCGCAGGGCGGCGGTGTCGACGCCGGCGCACTGGACAGCGCACTGGCGCTGACCGTTCCATTCGTCGAGCAGGGTTTATAAGACGGTCTGTCTGGCCCGCAGTCTAGTGGCGGGCCCGGCGGCTGTTCGAGTGATTATTGGGCGCCCTTCATGGGCAGAGGCGGCTTTGAAATGGCTTTGATCGTACAGAAATTTGGAGGCACCTCGGTCGGCACTGTCGAGAGAATCGAGCAGGTCGCCGACAAGGTTAAGAAATTCCGCGATGCCGGCGATGACCTGGTGGTTGTGCTGTCTGCAATGAGCGGCGAGACCAACCGTCTGATCGATCTGGCCAAGCAAATCAGTGGCGAAGATCAACCGGTTCCCCGTGAACTGGACGTGATCGTGTCCACCGGTGAGCAGGTGACGATTGCCCTGTTGGCCATGGCGCTGATCAAGCGCGGTGTGCCGGCGGTGTCGTACACCGGCAACCAGGTGCGGATCCTGACGGACAGTGCGCACAATAAAGCGCGTATCTTGCAGATTGATGACCAGAAGATTCGTGGTGACCTGAAAGCCGGTCGCGTGGTTGTGGTCGCCGGTTTCCAGGGCGTCGACGAGCACGGCAACATCACGACCCTGGGGCGTGGCGGTTCCGACACCACCGGCGTGGCGCTGGCCGCTGCGTTGAAGGCTGATGAGTGCCAGATCTACACGGATGTCGACGGTGTCTACACCACCGACCCGCGTGTGGTATCGGTTGCTCAGCGTCTGGACAAGATCACCTTCGAAGAGATGCTGGAAATGGCCAGCCTCGGTTCCAAGGTGCTGCAGATCCGTGCCGTGGAATTCGCCGGCAAGTACAACGTTCCGCTGCGCGTACTGCACAGCTTCAAGGAGGGTCCGGGCACCCTCATTACTATTGATGAAGAGGAAACCATGGAACAGCCGATCATTTCCGGCATCGCTTTCAACCGCGATGAAGCCAAGCTGACCATCCGTGGCGTGCCAGACACCCCGGGCGTGGCGTTCAAGATTCTCGGCCCGATCAGTGCCGCGAACATCGAAGTCGACATGATCGTGCAGAACGTCGCGCACGATAACACCACCGACTTTACCTTTACCGTGCACCGCAACGACTACCAGTCCGCGCAGACCGTGCTGGAAAACACCGCTCGCGAGATCGGTGCCCGTGAAGTGGTTGGCGACACCAAGATCGCCAAGGTCTCGATCGTCGGCGTCGGCATGCGTTCCCACGCAGGCGTGGCCAGCCGCATGTTCGAATCCCTGGCGAAGGAAAGCATCAACATCCAGATGATCTCGACGTCGGAAATCAAGGTTTCCGTCGTGATCGAAGAGAAGTACCTGGAACTGGCCGTGCGCGCCCTGCACACGGCTTTCGAACTGGACGCTCCGGCCCGTCAGGGCGAGTAATCCTGGTCAATGAGGGGCGCGGTCTGACCGCGCCCTTTATTTTTTGAATGGCGCGAGCCCTGAACTGTTCTTTTGCTCGCGCTGGTCAATACTCAGGCATGTAGGGCTACGATCGCTCCGGTTGTAGGTCGGGTGCCTTTTTTTTGCAGACTGTTGTCCCTGAAATGATTCGCGTGAGGAGAAAGGTATGCTGATTCTGACTCGTCGGTGCGCAGAAAGCCTGATTATCGGTGATGGCGAAATCACCGTGACCGTGCTCGGCGTCAAAGGAAATCAAGTGCGTATCGGCGTCAATGCCCCGAAAGAGGTCGCCGTGCACCGTGAGGAAATCTACCTGCGTATAAAGAAAGAGAAGGACGAAGAACCAAGTCATTAATTTTTATTGATTTTTATGTTTGCAAACGGGGAAAAGGTTGGTTAAGATACGCCCCGTGTTGCGGAGAGCTGGCCGAGTGGCCGAAGGCGCTCCCCTGCTAAGGGAGTACACCTCACAAGGGTGTCGGGGGTTCGAATCCCCCGTTCTCCGCCATTATTTGCTTAGTACGTTGTAATCTGGCTTTTTCTGTAAGTTGTTGAAATTAATAGAAAAAGTGGTTGGAATAGAGATTAGACGGGCTATAATGCGGCGCAACAAATGCACTCGTAGCTCAGCTGGATAGAGTACTCGGCTACGAACCGAGCGGTCACAGGTTCGAATCCTGTCGAGTGCACCATTTAAGAGTCAGTTGCAGCAATGTAAATGACTCGGCTTCAACCAGGTGTGATCTGGTCTAACAAACACAAATGCACTCGTAGCTCAGCTGGATAGAGTACTCGGCTACGAACCGAGCGGTCACAGGTTCGAATCCTGTCGAGTGCACCATTTAAGAGTTAGTTGCAGCAATGCAGATGACTTGGTTACAGCCAGTTGTGGTCTGGTCTAAAAACACAAATTGCACTCGTAGCTCAGCTGGATAGAGTACTCGGCTACGAACCGAGCGGTCACAGGTTCGAATCCTGTCGAGTGCACCATATACCGAAAAGCCCGCGTTTAACGCGGGCTTTTTGTTGTCCGGGATTTGGCTTTTCCCGTCACGCATCCTTTCTCATCAAAATCGACTTGAGCACTGCGGCCTCGCTTGAGGTCGTAACGATAGCTCGTTGCCGAATTGCGAATGCTGACCTTGTCGGGTTTACCCAAGGCGCTTTCAACATCCTGTTGGCTCATGCCGGCGATTATTCGTTGATTGATGATTGCTTCGCGCTTCTGTCGCGCGTCGATCAGATCTCCGCATTTGTCCTGAGTGCGCCCTACAACGGCCATTTCTCGCTTTCTGATATTCATATCGGATATTTCTTCATGCCGGGCTTCGGGCATCAGTGCCACCGTCGAGCCAGGCGAGTAGGGGCGTACTTCCTGAAGTGAAAGGTGCTCATCGCTCGCGCAGCTCAGTGTCGTGAAGGTGATGCTGCCGTCAGGGGCTTCACAGCGATGAAGTGTTGTTGCGTTCCCCATGTGTGGGAGGCAGAGCAGGGTGGTCAGCATGAAACAGGATGTTTTCGATGGCATTTGGCGTCCTCCATGACGATCCTCCTCAAGCGTAGTCGGCAGTTTTTTCATCGCTGGTGTGTTTTCTTTTCAGGATAAGTCGTCGCACTCTGAAGAGTCAGGACGGCGCTCAGGTTTGTCTCGCAAGCGCTTGTTTCGGCCTAGATTTTTAACGTTTAAAACCGTCAGGCGGTGTATCATTGCGCCCGTCAGCCCCGCCGGGGCTTATGGAAAACCTCCATGGACTTACCCAGTAGTTACTCAGTACCCCGTTTTACCAATCATGAATTGACTGATTGATCCTTCCGGCGTGCCCCGCTGCTGGGAGTGGAGTTCGCCTATGTCCGAAATCGAAGTAAAGAAAACACAGGAAAGCCTGCAGGATCGCCTGGCTCAGGTCGTTGAGCTGCTGCAGCGCCAACGGGTCGTCGAAGACCTGACTCATCGCCAGGAAGGCGCACATCATGACCGGGTCGAGAACCTGGTCCACCGGCAAAACCTCGTCGAGCTGCAACGCAAGCTCGATGATCTGCACTCCGCCGACGTTGCCTACATTCTTGAAGCCCTGCCGCTGGACGATCGTCTGACGCTCTGGCAGTTGGTCAAGGCTGATCGCGACGGCGACATTCTTCTCGAAGTATCCGACTCCGTCCGTGAAACGCTGATCGCCGACATGGACGATCACGAGCTCCTGGCTGCCGCCAAGGACATGGATGCCGACGAACTTGCTGATCTGGCCTCCGAGCTGCCGCGAGATGTCGTCCATGAGCTGATGGAGACCCTGGATCAGCAGCAGCGTGAGCGCGTGCGTTCGGCCCTCTCCTATGACGAGGAGCAGGTCGGTGCGCTGATGGACTTCGAGATGGTGACCATCCGTGAGGATGTCAGTCTCGAAGTGGTTCTGCGTTACCTGCGCCGCCTGAAAGAGCTGCCGGGCCATACCGACAAACTGTTCGTGGTCGATTACGACGGCGTGCTCAAGGGCGTGCTGCCAATCAAGCGCTTGCTGGTCAATGATCCGGAGAAACAGGTTTCCGAGGTGATGGCCAGCGATCCCGTGAGTTTCCACCCGGACGAAGACGCCTACGACGCCGCTCAGGCGTTCGAACGTTACGACTTGATCTCGGCCCCGGTGGTCGACAAGAACGGCAAGCTGATCGGCCGTCTGACCATCGACGAAATGGTCGACCTGATTCGTGAGGAGAGCGAAAGTGAAGTCCTCAACATGGCGGGTCTGCGTGAAGAGGAAGATATTTTCGCTTCGGTCTGGAAATCCCTGCGCAACCGTTGGGCGTGGCTGGCGATCAACCTGATCACGGCATTCGTCGCGTCGCGGGTGATCGGCCTGTTCGAAGGCTCGATCGAGAAGCTGGTGGCACTGGCAGCCCTGATGCCGATTGTCGCGGGCATTGGCGGCAACTCCGGCAACCAGACGATCACCATGATCGTTCGTGCCATGGCGCTCGATCAGGTCAGCACCGGCAATACTTCGCGCCTGATGCGCAAAGAGCTCGCTGTAGCGCTGATCAACGGCCTGGTCTGGGGTGGTGTGATTGGTGTGGTGGCTTATTTGCTTTATGGCAGTTGGTCACTGGGCGTGGTGATGACGGCTGCCATGACGCTGAATCTGCTGTTGGCGGCACTGATGGGGGTGTTGATCCCGATGACCCTCGCCAAGATGGGGCGCGATCCGGCAATGGGAGCAAGTGTGATGATCACAGCCATGACCGACAGTGGTGGCTTCTTCATCTTCCTGGGGTTGGCGACGATTTTCCTGCTCTGATCGCCTGAATTGAAAAGGCCCGCCAATTGGCGGGCTTTTTTTCGCCTGTGAAAAGCCTGAATTGCGGGCAAAAAAAAGCCAGCACTCATGCTGGCTTGAGATGTTCGGTTTGACTCAGGATGCGTCTGCGGCCATTTCGGCGTCGTGGGCGATCAGAGAAACCAGCGCGTTCTGCTGGCGATGGGAGAGTTGACGGAAGCGTTGCAACAACTCGCGTTCGTGCAGCGAAAGCTCCGGGCTGTCGAGGCGCATGCTCAGCTCTTCGCCCAGTGCACCTTCCTGAATAAGACTCTGCTCAAGGCGCGCAATGATCTCGGAGTTCATGCTGCGATGATGATTGCGAGCCACCTCGGCAATGCGTTCACGCATTCCGTCTGGCAGACGTACGACGAACTTGTCAGCCGTACGGCTGGAATAAATTGCCTGTTTCAATGGGCGCATATATTTAACCGGTTAGTTCAGGGGAGCGGTTCTCGGGATTGGCCGCAGGATGAGTCGTAGGACAAGCATCCGCGCCAAATGGTTCAACCTGAATTGTTAAGAGGCTCGCATCATGCCTCAAAATTGCCAGATCATTGGCGTCAATTCTGTGACAAATATTGATCCGGGTAAAGGCGTAATGCCAGCACCAATTATCAGAAATGCGGACTGGTTTGAAAAGAATGCGTCGGCCCGTATCGCTGACCGCGTCCTGAAGCGCACGAACAGATGCTCGAAGGCATCAGACCGTGCATGCTATGCGGCTAGAATCCTTGTTCCTTACCTTGTACAGGATAGTGGCGAATGGCCGATTTACTAGGGGCAAATGCCCGCCGGAGGGCGTTTTCAGGATGGATGGCAGGCTGATTTATCTCATGGGGCCATCCGGTTCCGGCAAGGACAGTCTGATCGAGGCTGCGCGTGCCCCGTTGCGTTCGTTGAACTGCGAAGTCATACGTCGGGTGATTACCCGTTCGGCCGAATCCGTGGGTGAGGATGCGATCGGTGTGACGCCGCAAGAGTTCGAAGAGCGTCAGCGCGCCGGGGATTTTTCTCTGGCATGGCAAGCCAACGGCCTCTCCTACGGAATTCCGGTGGAAATGGAACAATGGTTAAAAGCCGGGAAACATGTGCTGGTCAACGGCTCTCGGGCGAACCTTCGACAAGCGCTGGAAGCCTATCCGACACTGGTGCCAGTGTTGCTGACAGTTCGCGATGATGTGTTGCGTGACCGCCTGCTCCGGCGTGGTCGGGAGACGCTTGAGCAGATCGATGCGAGGCTTGCCCGCAATACACTGTTCAAGGAAAGGCGCTCAACCGATATGGCTGTGCATCTGATCGACAACTCGGGCGACCTGGCCGATGCCGTTGGTCACCTGTTGGAGCTGGTCATGCTTAACGCAGTACCGGATCAAACTTGATCTTGCGCCCGGCAACCAGGGCCAGCGCAAACAGCACAGAGAAAACGCCGCAGCCAATCAGGGGCAAAGATATTTCGGTCTCTTCGAACAGCGAGAAATGCAGAACACCGCTCAAGAAAGCGAGGATCAACAACCCCAGGGCGGATTTGGACATGCTGTACTCCGGAAATGATTCAAAACACCAAGCGTTCGGACATCGGTGTCGTCTGTGCCTGATTTGACTCGCTGACGTCTTGCGCAAGTACGCCGCGCTGATCACTCAGCACCGCCCACTGCGGCGCCTTTTGCACTTGCAGATAATGCGGCATGCGCTGGGCCACTGCTTCGTTGTGCTGGGGAATTAATTGAAATCCTACCAGAACCGTCAGGGCGATTGCGTTGGCGAGCAAGAGGACGCGGTTCATGAGACGGTTCTCCAGTTGTTCTTTTATGAGAATCACTGAAGCATCCGTCGTGCCACTAGTCTAACCGCTGGCAAGTCCTTTAAAAACAAGCATTTAGCAGGGTTTTTAGCATGGAGTGGATTGCATTCTGCAATGATGGCTTTTTGGAGGGATGCAAATTGCACGATAAAACGTCCGACTGCATTGCAGGGCGCCTGCCTACACTTAAAAAGCCCTGCGGACGACATGACAAATCAGGGCCCGGCCGTTAACATGCACGCCGTCTGTCGCACCGACAGTCCTGTGTCTCAGTAGCTCAATTGGATAGAGCATCCCCCTCCTAAGGGGAAGGTTGGCAGTTCGAACCTGCCCTGGGACACCACACATTCAAAAGCCCCGCGCAGAGTGATCTGGCGGGGCTTTTTTGTGGTTGTCTGCAACGCCAAACAATGGCCTAAAAGATCTCTGCCCCATCTTCGGCTTTGCCAATAGTGGAGCTGACCTGCGTGACATGTCGGCGTCCGTTGACCGAGTAACTCAGCTCGGTACCTTCTGGCCCAGGTTTACGCAGCATCAGTAATGCGGGTAGTCCGTTTTCCTCGTTATAACTCCCGTACCAATTGATCAGCCTCGCGATGTAACACTCGTTAGCGATGGTCACCGACATGTCTGTGACCGGTTCTACTACGTAATAACTGGCGCCATAGCTGTTGTAGCTATCAGGGTCTTCTTCTGATGCAGGAACGGGGCAGATGGGACCTTCCTGCGGGTTCGTTAGCAGAGGTTTGCCGGCATTCGATTTGATCAGAGCCTGGGTGAGCGTCTTTTGCAAACCGGCCGCAATTTTGTAGGCGGTGTCATCTGCGTCACGGTGCTGACTGCGAGGTACAGTCAGTTTGTAGTCGTACCGGACCGTGACCGTCGGTATCTGGCTGTTGATCTTAAGGGGATTGAGCAAGTACAAATCATCCGCGCCGTATGAACCGTTGCGGAAGGCGAGATACATCCTTCCGTGAGATTTGATCCAGCCTGCCGACTGGTTGGCACCGCGATCACTGGTGGAGAACAACGAGCTGCCGGCGCTGGCTTCCGGATCATACGGGACCAACCTTCTCGTAAAGCGCTCTCCATCTCGACGGAAGGTTTCATGGAAACTGAACAGGCTGGTACCACCGGTATAGGTTGAAACGAACAGGTCCCGTTGGCCGTCGCCGTCCAGGTCTATCAATGTGTAATTCGCCTGACCTTGCTCGGCATCAGCATCGAGGCCGGAAGTGTTAAGCGCTTTCCATTCATCCTGGGTGACGCCCTTGGGTATTCTTTTGGGGAAGACTGTCTGATCCTCGGCAGGGTCGTCATTTGGATCGCCGGAGAATGAGGTTTCGCCATTTTCGCTGGTGAGAGAGCCAAGAGCCCGCTCCAGCGCAAACTCCGGATTCTCCTTGCTCATCTCCCGAACTCGCAGTTGCAGATCCTCCATGACCTGCCTGTCAACGTCGTCGGGTCTATAGGCAACGGCCTCGATCCACTGCGCGTGCAATACCTGCAAGCGATCCCGATAGTGCTGGCTCAGGCAGTCGATATTGTCAGCGCACTCATTACGTTCGCTCAGCCACCGACGCTGGGTATTCTTCAGTTCGGCCCGCATCTGCGGCGCCGCATTCATCAACTTGCGATAAACCGCCCCCATCTGCGCATCCAGCTCATACAGCGGCTTCTCCGCGCAAATTGCATTCTCCACAACACTCACAGCCTTTGTGCAGTCCATTCCGCTGGCCTGTACCTGCTGGAAAAACAGCAGCGCACAGGCCGATACGATGTAGCGTCCTTTGATGTACACGATGAAAACCCTGAAGTAGGAGGGTGAGAGCAGGCGCGCAGGGTAATCGCTGTGCAATGAATCTTGAAGCCCCGCTTCAAGAGAACCGTTGATCCGGCCGATAACCCATTCGGTGACTTCAGAGTCGCACGAAATCGCTTGATAGCATTTGGCCGGCAGCTATCATCTGCGCGCCTGAAATATGCCCTCGGTCCATCCTCTTCAATTGCCTGGAAATCCTCGATGCTGTCGTATCACCAAAAGAGTTTTCTGATCGTCGATGATTTCTCGGATTTCCGCAGTTCCGTGCGCTCGATGTTGCGCGAGCTGGGCGTCAAGGACGTGGACACCGCCGACACCGGTGAGCAGGCGCTGAAAATGTGCGCGCAGAAGTCCTATCACTTCATCCTCCAGGATTTTCACCTCGGTGACGGCAAGAAAAACGGTCAGCAGGTGCTGGAAGACCTGATGGTGGACAAGCTGATCAGTCACGAAGCGGTGTTTGTGATGGTCACCGCCGAGACCAGTCAGGCGATGGTGCTCAGTGCTTTGGAACACGAACCGGATGCGTACCTGACCAAGCCGTTCAACCGCATCGGGCTGGCCCAGCGCCTGGAACGACTGGAGCAGCGCAAGACCCTGCTCAAACCGATTCTTCAGGCCCTCGACCGTGGCAAACCGGTCGAGGTACTCAACGCCTGTATCGCCCTGTGCAAACAGGACATCCGCTATTCGCCGCTGTGCCTGCGTTACCGCGCCGATGCCTTGCGCGACATGAATCAGAACGAAGCGCTCGAGCGGCTGTATGACAGCATCATCGCTGACCGGCCGCTGCCGTGGGCATTTGCCGGTCTGGGCAAGTTGTTGTTCAAGCGCGGTCAGATTGCGCAGGCCAAAGGCGTGTATGAAAAAGCCCTGAAGGTGTTCCCGATGATGCCGGCACTGTACGACGGCATGGCGGATGTCCTGGTGGCCGAAGGCGATACCAAGGGCGCGCAACAGGTGTTGGAAGAGGCGATCCGTCTGTCGCCGCTGGCGGTACGTCGACAAGCGTTGCTCGGCAAGCTGGCGATGGCCAACGAGGATTTCGACACGGCGTCGCGGGCCTACCGTCAGGCCGTATCCCAAGGTGCGCAGTCGCGCTTCAAGGACCCGGAGAGCAATCTGGGCCTGGCCCATGCGCTGATCAGCAAGGGCAGCGAGAAAGGACTCGATACCCGCACGCGGCTGGAGATCAACACCACCCTCAGTGCCGTGGCCAAGGAGAACCCGACCGACCCTGGCCTGCAGATTCGTGCGCGACTGATGAAGGCCACCAGTCTGCTGCTCAATGACGCCGAGACCGCCGAGAAACTCACCGAACAAGCGCTGATGCGTCTTGACGGCATGGAGCAGTTCATGAGCCCTGAAGCGGCGTTGTTGGTCGCCAAGCAATTGCAGATGCTCGGCCAGGCCGAGGCGGGCACGTCGATGCTCAAGAGCTGCGCGGAAATCTACGGCGATGACCCGACGGTGATGAAGGACATCGCCAAGCTCACCGACGACCCGACTATTCTCAGTTCCAGTAACGCGGCTGCCGACCTCAACCGTCAGGGCGTGCGCGTGTACAAGACCGGCAACCTGGTGGAGGCCCGGGAGGTGTTCCGCAAGGCGCTGAAGATGCAACCGAAGAACATCAGTATTGCGCTGAACATGGCGCAGTCGCTGCTGCATGGCACCGACACCAGTGTGCCGTCGGCGGAGCTGGAAGAATGTCGGGCCTGCCTGAAACTGGTGGGCATGATGCCCGACACCGACGCGCGTTATTCGCGTTATCAGAAGCTGAAAAGCAAGGCGTTTGGCGAATGAACCAAGACGAGCAGGCACTGGATTTTTCCACGGTGATTGCCTCCACCGTGCACGACATGAAGAACTCTCTGGCCATGCTCATGCAGGCCCACAGCCAATGGCTGGCGCGCCTGCCCGAGGCTCAGCGCAAGGTGCCGGAGCAGGGCGTGATCGATTTCGAGTTCGCCCACCTCAACGGCATGCTGGTGCAGTTGCTCGGGCTGTACAAGCTCGGGGTCAACCAGATGCCGTTGCAGCCGGCGTATCACGAGTTGGACGATTTCATCGAGGCGCAACTGGCGGCTCATCAAGAGGTTTTCGCCAGTCGTGGAATCATTGCCACTTACGAAGTCGACCCTCTGAGTCCCCTGGGTTTCTTCGACCGTGAACTGATCGCCTCGGTGCTCGGCAACTGCATCAACAACGCGATCCGCTACGCCCGTGAATCGCTGCTGATCACTGTCAGCGACGAGGCCGGGCAACTGGTGTTGAGCATCAACGATGACGGCGACGGCTACCCGGTCGAGATGCTCGAACGTCAGGCCGATTATGTGCAGGGCATCAATCACAGCAGCGGCAGTACCGGCCTGGGTCTGTACTTCGCCGGACGCATCGCGGCGCTGCATCAGCGCAACGGTGTCGGCGGTCGGACCGAGATCCGCAATGGCGGGCCATTGGGTGGTGGTGTGTTCAGTATTTACCTGCCCTGAATCACGGATTCATCGACTCGAAGTCTTTTTGTTGGCCGCTGCTTGATATTCCGAACAGCTGAAGCCTATTTTGTCCGGGTCGCCGTTCGCGGCTCGCACAATAACAAGGATTGCGTCATGACAACCGATGGCCAGCGTTCACTCGCGCAGCGATTGACGGGCATTGATGAGATTGAATGTGTCACGCCGGATTTGAACGGCGTACCACGAGGCAAGGTAATGACCGCCGAGGGTTTCCTCGAAGGGCGGCGTTTGCAGATGGCTCGGGGGGTGCTGCTCCAATGCATCATGGGGGGCTATCCCGCTGCGCGGTTCTACGGCAGCGATGATGGCGACCTGGCGCTGGTGGCCGACCCTGCGCAAATCCATCCTCTGCCGTGGAGTCAGGAGCCGCGCGCGCTGGCCATCTGTGATGCCGACGAGCTGACCGGCGAAAGCTCCAACCTGTCGACCCGTGGCCAGCTCAAGAAAGTCATTGCCCGCTACGCAGCCCTCGGCCTGGCGCCGGTGGTGGCGACCGAACTCGAATTCTTTGTGTTCGCTGCGAACACCGATCCGACTCAACCGTTCCAGCCGCCAATCGGTCTCGACGGTCGTCGCGAGGACGGTCACTCGGCGTTCAGCGTCAGCTCCAACAACGGTCTGCGCCCGTTCTTCAGTGAAGTCTATAAATGCATGGCGGCCCTGGGCCTGCCGCGCGATACCTTCATGCACGAAATGGGCGTCAGCCAGTTCGAGATCAACCTGTTGCACGGTGATCCGCTGTTGCTGGCCGACCAGACCTTCCTGTTCAAGCACCTGCTCAAGGAAGTCGCGCTCAAGCATGGCCTGACCGTGGTCTGCATGGCCAAGCCGCTGGCGCAAACGCCCGGCAGTTCGATGCACATTCACCAGAGCATCGTCGAGATCGGCAGCGGCAAGAATGTGTTCAGCGATGAGAACGGTCAGCCGACCGCGATGTTCCGCCACTTCATCGGCGGGCAGCAGGCGGGCATGGCCGATTTCACCGCGCTGTTTGCACCGAACGTCAATTCCTATCAGCGCCTGTGTCATCCGTTTGCGTCGCCGAACAATGCTTGCTGGTCTCACGACAACCGCGCAGCGGGCCTACGGATTCCGGCCAGTTCGGCGGTCGCCCGTCGGGTCGAAAACCGTTTGCCGGGCGCCGATGCCAACCCTTATCTGGCGATTGCCGCGAGTCTGGCGGCCGGTCTGCATGGCATCGAGCATGAACTGGAACCGAGCGCGCCGATCCAGGGTGAGTTCGAAGTGCCGGACAATCTTTCGCTGCCGTGCACGATGCACGCTGCGCTCGAACGTCTGAAACGCAGCCAGTTGGCCAAGGAACTGTTCGGCAAGGAGTTCATCGAAGGCTACATCGCTTCGAAAACCATGGAGTTGACCAGTTTCTTTGATGAAATCACTCCCTGGGAACGGCGTGTTCTAGCTGCCCAGGCCTGACGAACTGTCGCCATCGGGCTATCGTTCGATAGCCCGATACTCACTGCAAGGAGCCGCTCGGAACGCCGATGCGCCAAATCTGGAAATCCTTTCGAGCGCTGTATTTCGCCTCGCTGATGATGTTGATCGGCTCGGGCCTTCTTTCTACTTATCTGGCGTTGCGTCTGGCGGCCGACCATGTCGATGGACTGTGGGTTGGTGCGTTGATGGCGGCCAACTATTTTGGTCTGGTGCTGGGCGGCAAGATCGGTCACCGCCTGATTGCCCGGGTCGGGCACATCCGCGCTTACTCGGCGTGTGCCGGCATCGTCGGCGCGGCGGTGCTCGGCCATGGTCTGGTGGACTGGTTGCCGGCCTGGCTGGTGCTGCGGACGATTGTCGGTCTCGGCATGATGTGCCAGTACATGGTGATCGAGAGCTGGCTGAACGAGCAGGCCGACGCCAATCAACGCGGCGTGGTGTTCAGCGGCTACATGATCGCTTCGTATCTGGGGCTGGTGCTCGGTCAGCTGATTCTGGTCATGCACCCGGGGTTGGGCCTGGAACTGCTGATGCTGGTCGCCCTGTGTTTTGCGTTGTGTCTGGTGCCAGTGGCGCTGACTCGACGGATTCACCCGGCGCCGCTGCATCCGGCGCCGATGGAGCCGCGCTTTTTCATCAAACGCGTGCCGCAGTCATTGAGTACGGTGCTCAGTGCCGGTTTGATCATCGGTTCGTTCTACGGTCTGGCGCCGCTCTATGCGTCGCAGCAGGGACTGTCCACCGAACAGGTCGGTCTGTTCATGGGTACCTGCATTTTTGCCGGGCTGCTGGTGCAGTGGCCGCTGGGCTGGTTGTCTGATCGTTATGACCGAGCCTTGTTGATCCGTTGCTTTGCCGGGTTTCTGGCGATAGCTGCCTTGCCACTGGCGATCATGCCGCAGGTGCCGCTGGAGATTTTATTCGTCGTCGGCTTCCTGTGTTCGCTGGTGCAGTTCTGCCTGTATCCACTGGCCGTGGCGTTCTCCAACGACCATGTCGAAGGCGATCGGCGGGTATCGCTCACCGCGATGTTGCTGGTGACCTATGGGGTCGGCGCCAGCATCGGGCCGTTGCTGGCCGGTGTGTTGATGAAAATGTTCGGCAGTCAGAGCCTGTATGCGTTCTTCACCTTTTTCGCGCTGGTGCTGGTGTGGCGCATCCGGCCGAAAGCCGTGACCAATCTGCACCAGGTCGACGACGCACCGCTGCATCACGTGGCGATGCCGGACAGCATGTCCAGTTCACCTCTGGTGGCGGCGCTCGATCCACGGGTCGACGAGCAAGTGGTGCAGGAGCAGATGCAGACCACGGTTGCACCTGAACCGGCACCCGAGCCCGCCACTGAACCTGAATCACCTGTTGAGCCGGATGCCGGCAACGACAATCCTGCACCGGACATCAGTGGCGCCAGGCCTTGATCCTGAAAAAACACCAGGCATAAAAAACGGGCAGTCACCGCAAGGGACTGCCCGTTTTTCATGGTGCGTACGAATCAGAGGTCGTCTTTGTCGAAGCGCCGTGCTTCACGTTGCAACTGATAGACGAAACGCTCGACGTTGCGCGCTGCCGGGCCGCTGATGTTGTGAAAGCGCAGGCCGGCGAAGGTGATGTTGAGTTTTTCCTCGAAGTGCAGGTAACGCAGTTCGACCGATATTGGTTGATTGCCGAACAGTGGCGGTGCGATCAGGCGATCGTAGACCTGGCCCAGTTGCAGGCGGTTGGTGATATCACCTTCAAAGCGCAGCTTGCAGCCGGTAGCGGAAATATCCAGCAGCTTGCCACCAATCGGCGACTTGAGCTTTTCGCCACCCAGTTCGACGCTGACCAGATCGGTCAGCTTCAGGGCCGCGCGGAAGGCATTGCGGCGCTGGTGATAGACCACTTCGCTGGGCATCTCGCCGACATAGAAGCGGTCACCGTCGGATTCCTTGATGTCCAGCGTGCCGTTGTATTCCCAGGCGATGCGCACGCCTTCGTGGAAGCCTTCGACCTTGAAGGATTCGCCAGCCAGCAGGAAGCGCTCGCCATCGCGCGGGATCATTTCGTCCAGGGCAATGGTGGTGGTTTCCCGGTCGACCTTGATCAGGTAGCTCTGGAAGCGCTGGCTGCGTTCGTGAAAGGTGATGATCAGCGGATCGTGGCTCTCTTGCAGCTGGCGCAGATTGCTGGAGATCTCCAGGGGCGTGGTAAGCACCTTTGGGGGCTGCGGAGCGTCATCATTGGACACGTTTAATCAATCTCCAGACAAAATTTGACTACGGCTGGCCATTATTTTGCCAGCATGTATCGCGCGTTGATAGGGCGCAAGCATGGAAGAAAGCATCACGCCTGGCTGAGCGCGCGCGGTTTCTGCAGTTTGGAGAAGGTGCCACTGGCGTCATAGAGCGCGGGAGGCTCGCCGCCGGTAAGGATTTTCAGCTGGTTGGCCGTGGCGGCCTGCTGTATCACGATCGACTGGCCATTCTTGACGTTGGCCGCCTGGCACTGGGCGATCAGATCGGTCAGAACGTCGCTCTGACTCAGCAACTGATCGCCGATGCTCGACTGGCTGGCGAGTTGCTCCAGACCTTTACGGTCGAGCGACAGATTGAGGCTGGCGAGGATTTCGCTGCGCTTGCGGCCATGCTGCTCGAGCAGAATGATCAATGCCTGTTTGCGCGCCAGAATTTCTTCCAGCAGTGGCATGTCGCGACCATGCAAGGCGAGGGACTCGGATTGCAGTAACTCCAGCAATTGTTGAGCTGGAGCAAAGTCGTCGGTGATCAGTTGCAATAAAGTAGTGTCGTGCATGGCTGGCCTTGGGTTTTAAGCGTCCAAAAGCCTGGCGCAGGCCGAGGCCTAGCGCTGGGCTTCGAAGTTGAGCAGTTTGCTGGCTACACGGTTGCTGTCGACTTTATAGCTGCCATCGGCAATCGCTGCTTTCAACTCGGCCACACGGGCTTTGTCGACGGCAGGCTGATCGCGCAGCTTGTCAGTGACCTTCTGCAACTGTTGAGCCTCATTGCTGAGGTGTACCGATTCCCCGCTTTTTGCGGTACTGGCCTGTTCGGCCGGGGTATTCAGCGGCGTGGAAGTGCCGGTTTCGGCGGTTTCCTTGGGCGCGCTGGTACGTGTACTGCCCGTAAGTGACGAGGAGCTGTTCAAACGGCTGAAATCGATGACCATGTTAAAAACCTCTGGGAATTTGGACGCTTGCCATGTTCTCGGCCATCCCCTGGAAAACTTTAGGCTCTTTTACCAATGAGCCTGCATGCGCCGCGCAGGTCCTGCTGCGGCACAGTTTAGGGAACCGCTCAGGTTGGCGCCAGTTTTCTGCGCGACCACTCACGAGGCTTTCCTGTCATCGCTCCAATCGTTGCTCACATTGCCACTTCCACTTGGCCCGGCGCCATGACCTGCGCCTTGATGACCCGTTGAGAATTGAGGTTTTTCACTCGAATCTGCTCTTTCAGGCCGCCGTTGGACAGGGCCTCGCCCGGCATGCGTACGGCGAGTGTGCCGCTGCGAGCCGTAATTACCACTTGATCCCCTTTGCGAACGACTTCCGCCTGTTCCAGGTGCACAAGGGTAATCACTTGGTCGGCGACCGTTGGTCGGGTCAATTTTTGCCCGATCGCCTCATCCACCGACGTCAGGAAACCCTGATTGATCTGGCTGACGTCATGTTCACGCAGAGTCACGTCCTGAGGTTCGATTATTCCTGCGCGCTTGAGGGGACGAGTGGTCGTCACAACCTCGCGAAACAGGCGGACTTGAGCGGGTACGAACACGGTCCAGGGGGAGGCGCCTTCACAGCGGACCTTGACGGTCACACGACCCAAAGGACGCCCCGGACTCTCCAGGGACGCTGTCAATTCCTTGTCGCACATAGGCATGCGCATGCGCGGATCGAGCTGCTTGACCTCGATTTCATAACGCCCTTCTGTTTGACTGGTAGCCAGATAGTCTTCTACGGTGAATTCAAGAAAGCCCTGAGTGACGCCGATAAGCATGTCAGGCAAGGTAACCGCATCAGCAATGGCAGGGCTGCCCGCGAAAAACAGGCAAGCGGCGGACACCGCGCAAAGTCCTCTGCGAAGGGGGGATGTCAGGCGTCGGAAAAATGTCGTTTGAGTGTTCATAAGAGTTAAAAAGCAAGCGCCGTGCCGTTTAGCAATGAATGTGCGTCGCAACAACACTTGGCGTTGGTGTAGGAGTCTGGGCATGGCTGGTGTAATGGATTCGGTGAACCAGCGCACGCAACTGGTGGGGCAGAATCGCCTGGAGCTGTTGTTGTTCCGTCTCGACGGTCAACAGCTCTACGGGATCAACGTGTTCAAGGTTCGGGAAGTGCTGCAGTGCCCGCAACTGACGCTGATGCCCAAGTCCAGTCCTGTCGTGTGCGGGGTGGCGAATATCCGGGGGGCGACCATTCCGATCCTTGATCTGGCAATGGCGACCGGCTCCGGGGCGTTGAAAGACAAGAACAGTCCGTTCGTGATCATCACGGAATACAACACCAAGACCCAGGGTTTCCTGGTGCGCTCGGTGGAACGTATCGTCAACATGAACTGGGAAGAGATCCATCCGCCACCCAAGGGGACCGGTCGCGATCATTACCTGACCGCTGTGACTCGGGTGGACAATCAGTTAGTCGAAATCATCGACGTCGAGAAGGTGCTGGCGGAAGTCGCACCGACACCGGAAGCGATTTCGGTCGGCGTGGTGGATGTCGAGACCCAGAGCAAGGCATTGTCGTTGCGGGTGCTGACGGTCGATGACTCGTCGGTGGCGCGCAAGCAGGTGACACGTTGCCTGCAGACGGTCGGTGTCGAAGTGGTGGCGCTGAACGACGGCAAACAGGCGCTGGATTACCTGCGCAAGCTGGTCGATGAGGGCAAGAAGCCGGAAGAAGAGTTCCTGATGATGATCTCCGACATCGAAATGCCGGAGATGGACGGGTACACCCTGACGGCCGAAATCCGCAGCGACCCTCGCATGCAAAAGCTTCATATCATCCTGCATACTTCGTTGTCGGGTGTGTTCAACCAGGCGATGGTCAAGAAGGTCGGTGCCGATGACTTCCTGGCCAAATTCCGTCCTGATGACCTGGCATCCCGGGTAGTCGACCGGATCAAAGCAGCAGATATCAGCTAGGGACTTTCCGTCCCTGGCGGTCAACACGATTTAAGAGGCGGCATCATTTGTCTACGGGTAATTTGGATTTCGAACAGTTCCGGGTCTTCCTGGAAAAAGCCTGTGGCATTTTGCTCGGTGAAAACAAGCAGTACCTGGTCTCGAGCCGTCTCAACAAACTGATGGAGCAGCAAGGCATCAAGTCCCTGGGTGAGCTGGTACAGCGCATCCAGACCCAGCCGCGCAGCGGTTTGCGCGAGCAGGTGGTCGATGCCATGACGACCAACGAAACCCTGTGGTTTCGCGACACCTATCCGTTTGAAGTCTTGAAGAACAAGGTGCTGCCCGAGGCGATCAAGGCCAGCCCCAACCAGCGTCTGCGGATCTGGTCGGCGGCCTGCTCGTCGGGTCAGGAACCCTATTCGCTGTCGATGTCGATCGACGAGTTCGAGCGGACCAACATCGGTCAGTTGAAGATGGGCGTGCAGATTGTCGCCACGGATCTGTCCGGCAGCATGCTGACCAACTGCAAGACCGGCGAATACGACAGCCTGGCGATCGGTCGTGGTCTTTCCGCCGATCGTCTGCAGCGCTACTTCGACCCGAAAGGGCCGGGACGCTGGGTGATCAAGGCGCCGATCAAGAACCGGGTGGAATTTCGCTCGTTCAACTTGCTCGACAGCTACGCAAGCCTTGGCAAGTTCGACATCGTGTTCTGCCGCAACGTGCTGATCTACTTCTCCGCCGAGGTGAAGAAGGACATCCTGTTGCGTATTCACAGCACACTGAAGCCGGGCGGTTATCTGTTCCTCGGCGCTTCCGAAGCGCTGAACGGTCTGCCGGATCATTACCAGATGGTCCAGTGCAGCCCGGGGATCATTTACCAGGCGAAGTGACTGTCACCGGCAACACAAAAAACGGGAGTCCTCAGGGACTCCCGTTTTTTATGCCTGAGGTTTTTTGCGGGCGGCAAGCGGCAGAAAAGCGGCATCCGGCGGAAACCCGTTGCCGCTTTTCTGGCATTGCCGCTTTGCCGATCCCCTGCAAAGCCCCGGAATACGGGGCTTTTTAAAACTGGCACGACGCTTGCTATAACCCTGTTACGAAAAACCCGGTCACCTGAAGGTTCCCGACATGAGCATCAGCTTCGATAAAGCGCTCGGAATTCACGAAAAAGCCCTGGGCTTCCGCGCCCAGCGTGCCGAAGTCCTGGCCAACAACATCGCCAACGCCGACACCCCGAACTACAAGGCTCGGGATCTGGATTTCTCCAAAGTGCTCGAAGCACAGAGCCAGAAGAACGCCAACGGCACCATCGCCCTGAACATGACCAACAGCCGTCACATCGAAGCTGAAGGTCTGGGCAATGGCGACGAGTCGCTGATGTATCGCACGCCGATGCAGCCATCGATCGACCAGAACACCGTTGACGCTCAGCTGGAACAGTCGAACTACGCGGAAAACGCCGTCGGCTTCCAGGCCAGCTTCACCCTGCTCAACAGCAAATTCAAAGGGCTGGTGTCAGCCCTGCGCGGAGAGTAATCCATGTCCCTGTCCAGCGTTTTCAACATTGCCGGCAGCGGCATGAGCGCCCAGACCACGCGTTTGAACACCGTGGCTTCGAACATCGCCAACGCCGAAACCGTCTCGTCGAGCATCGACCAGACCTATCGCGCCCGTCACCCGGTGTTCGCCACCATGTTTCAGGGCGGCCAGAGCGGCGGCAGCAATTCGCTGTTCCAGAACCAGGACGCCGCAGGCCAGGGCGTGCAGGTACTCGGCGTGGTCGAAGACCAGAGCAACCTCGAAGCGCGCTACGAGCCGAATCATCCGGCCGCCGACGCCAAGGGCTACGTCTACTACCCGAACGTCAACGTGGTGGAAGAAATGGCCGACATGATTTCCGCGAGCCGGTCCTTCCAGACCAACGCCGAAATGATGAACACCGCCAAAACCATGATGCAGAAGGTACTGACCCTCGGTCAGTAATAAGGGGCGACTGTCATGAGTGTTACCGATACCACCAGCAGCCTGACGATGAACGACATACTGGCCAACTCTTCGAAGAAGACCAGTAGCACGACCACCGGCGGCATCGCTTCGGCTACCAACAGCGCCACCGGCGGCCAGGCCCTGGGCAAGGATGCGTTCCTGCAGTTGCTGGTGACCCAGCTGAAAAACCAGAACCCGCTCGACCCGCAGGACAACAGTGCATTCGTTGCCCAGCTGGCGCAGTTCAGCAGCCTCGAGGGGATCACCACCCTCAACAGCACCGTGAGTTCGCTGGCCGGCAACTACAACTCGTCGCAAGCCTTGCAGGCTTCGTCGCTGGTTGGCCGCAACGTGATCGTGCAGACCAACTCGGTCCAGCTCGACGATCCGAGCAAAGGCATGACCGGTTCGGTCACCGTTCCGTCGTCGATTGCCGGCGGCACCGTCAGCATCACCGACAGCAGCGGCACGGTCGTTCGCACCATCGATCTGGGCAGTCGCGCCGCCGGCAATGCGAGCTTTACCTGGGACGGCAAGGACAAGGACGGCAACCTGGTGAAGACCGGTACTTATACCGTCAAGGCCAACGCCTCGATCAATGGCACCTCGACCGATATGGCGACCTACCTGCCGGCCACCGTCACCAGCGTGACGATCAGCCAGACCGGCGGCGAGCTGATGCTCAACCTGTCCGGCAAGGGCACCGTTGCTCTGTCCAAAGTACAAACCATTGGTATATAGAGCCGACTAACCGGCACAAAGGAGTGGAATATGTCTTTCAATATCGGCCTTAGCGGTCTCTATGCAGCCAACAAGCAACTGGACGTGACCGGCAACAACATCGCCAACGTCGCGACAGCCGGTTTCAAATCGTCCCGCGCGGAATTCGAAGACGTCTACTCGGCGACTCGCCTGGGCAGCGGCAGCAAGGTCATCGGCAACGGCGTGCGCCTGGCTAACGTTTCCCAGCAGTTCACCCAGGGTGACATCAACAACACCGGCAACGTGCTGGACATGGGGATCAACGGTTCCGGCTTCTTCACCCTGAGCAACAACGGTTCGGTGTCCTACACCCGTGCCGGTACGTTCAAGGTCGACAAGGACGGCTACATCACCAACACCGACTACACCTCGCGTCTGCAGGGTTACGGTGTGGATTCCAACGGCAAGATCATCAACGGCGTGTTGACCGACCTGAAGATCGATACCTCGAACCTGGCGCCGAAGTCCACCTCGCTGGTCACTTCGACCATCAACCTGAACTCGACCGCTCCGGTGATCGACGATACTGTGGCGGCCGGCAAATTCGACCCGACCAACACGGCGACCTACACCAAGTCGTTCAGTACTCCGATCTATGACAGCCAGGGCAACCAGCACACCATGGATCAATACATGGTCAAGACCGGCGCCAACACCTGGAAGGTCTACACCCTGGTGGACGGTCGTAACCCGGATGCTACCGGCAGTGATCCTAAGGTCACCGCACCAGTGGCTTCCACCATGACCTTCGACTCCACTGGCAAACTGACTCAGGTCAGCACTCCGCCAGCCACGATCAGCAGTGACCTGAAGCTCACTGGCTGGGTGCCCGGGACTGTGACCAATGGTGTCTGGTCTGCCAACGGTGCTTCGGCGAACCCGGCCGGCATTACCATCTCCATGGCCAAGACCACTCAGTACAACGCCGATACCGCGCGTTCGATTCCGACCCAGGATGGTTACGCCACCGGCCAGATCACCAACCTGACCATCGACGGTACCGGTACCCTGTTCGCCAACTTCAGCAACAACCAGAGCAAGGCCATCGGCCAGGTTGCGCTGGCCAGCTTCACCAACGAGCAGGGCCTGCAACCGATTGGCGGGACCAGTTGGAAAGAGACTTTCGCTTCGGGTATCCCGGGCTACGATGCGCCGGAAACCGGTACCCTGGGTTCGGTCGTATCCAACTCGCTGGAAGAGTCGAACGTTAACCTGACCAACGAGCTGGTGGATCTGATCAAGGGCCAGAGCAACTATCAGGCGAACGCCAAGACCATCTCGACCCAGAGCACCATCATGCAGACCATCATTCAGATGACCTGATTTTTGGTTGTTCAAGGAGCCCCTCTTTTTGAGGGGCTTTTTTTTGTTTGGCGTGGCGTCCTTGGAGACGACCATGCTTTGGTTGATTGGGTGAATATCCGTTGCTTTGGGTGCTGCCGCTGGCGGTTTCGCTCTTACAGCGACTCACTTTTGCAGACGCCCAAAAGTAAGCAAAACGCTGGGCCCCGGCGTTCGGCACCTCGCCTAGGCTCGGTGTTCCTTCGTTCCGGGATTCATCCGGGGGCATCGCCTCCGGTTTGCTTCGCTACACCTCCTCTCGATGTGTTCGACTCCGTCGAACGGCGCTGCGCGCCCACCCCCGGATAAATCCCTCCACTCAGCCTGCCGAAGGGGCCGGCACGTCAAAAGCTGTACTCGAGCTAACGCTCATCGTGTTGAGTGGTGGAGAGCGAAAGCCAAAGCCAAAGCCAAAGCCAAAGCCGAGGCAGGAGTAGGAGTGGAGGCAGAAGAAGCTGAGTTGCATGGCATGTGTTTTAAACCCCGAGTTCACCTCGGTATTTCACGTCGGCGTACCTCTACCAAACACCTCGGTCAGTCCCCTCTCCCTTCGGGAGAGGGTTAGGGTGGGGGGGGCTTTTGATTTTTTTTCGCGGCCAAAAGAAAACCCCCGACAAACCAGAAGTCTGTCGGGGGTTCTCGGATCAGGCGTCTCGCAACGCCCGATTCAGCTCAGCTTATTGGCAAGCTTCGCAATCCGGCTCGTCGATGGCGCAGGCCTTCGGTACCGGAGCAGGGCCGGCTGGCGCTGCCAGGACCGAATCGTCACCGTGGTTGCCGCCGCTGGAAACAGCGTTCAGCTTGCCGGTGTTGATGGTCGACTTCTCGGTGCTGGTCGCAGCCAGGGCACGGAGGTAGTAGGTGGTTTTCAGACCACGGTACCAGGCCATGCGGTAGGTCACGTCCAGCTTCTTGCCCGATGCGCCGGCGATGTACAGGTTCAGCGACTGGGCCTGGTCGATCCACTTCTGACGACGGCTGGCGGCGTCAACGATCCACTTGGTGTCCACTTCGAACGCGGTCGCGTAGAGCTCTTTGAGTTCTTGCGGGATGCGCTCGATCTGCTGAACCGAACCGTCGTAGTACTTCAGATCGTTGATCATGACCGAGTCCCACAGACCACGAGCCTTCAGGTCGCGAACCAGGTACGGGTTGATCACGGTGAATTCGCCCGACAGGTTCGATTTCACGTACAGGTTCTGGTAGGTCGGTTCGATCGACTGCGATACGCCGGTGATGTTGGCGATGGTCGCGGTCGGTGCGATGGCCATGATGTTCGAGTTACGGATGCCTTTCTGTACACGGGCGCGAACCGGTGCCCAGTCCAGGGACTCGGTCAGGTCGACGTCGATGTACTTCTGGCCACGTGCTTCGATCAGGATCTGTTGCGAATCCAGTGGCAGTACGCCTTTGGACCACAGCGAACCCTGGAACGTCTCGTACGAGCCGCGCTCGTCGGCCAGGTCGCAGGAAGCCTGGATCGCGTAGTAGCTGACCGCTTCCATGGACTTGTCGGCGAACTCGACGGCAGCGTCGGAACCGTAAGGGATGTGCTGCAGGTACAGCGCGTCCTGGAAGCCCATGATGCCCAGGCCGACCGGACGGTGACGGAAGTTGGAGTTCTTCGCCTGCGGTACCGAGTAGTAGTTGATGTCGATCACGTTGTCGAGCATGCGAACGGCTACGTCGATGGTGCGCTTGAGCTTGGCGGTGTCCAGCTTGCCGTCGATGATGTGGTTCGGCAGGTTGATCGAGCCCAGGTTGCAGACCGCGATTTCGTCCTTGTTGGTGTTCAAGGTGATCTCGGTGCACAGGTTCGAGCTGTGAACCACGCCGACGTGCTGCTGCGGGCTACGCAGGTTGCACGGGTCTTTGAAAGTCAGCCATGGGTGGCCGGTTTCGAACAGCATCGACAGCATCTTGCGCCACAGGTCTTTGGCCTGGATGGTCTTGAATAGCTTGATCTTGCCCGGGTACTCGGTCAGGGCTTCGTAGTACTCGTAGCGCTCTTCGAAGGCCTTGCCGGTCAGGTCGTGCAGGTCCGGTACTTCGGACGGCGAGAACAGGGTCCACTTGCCGTCATCGAAGACACGCTTCATGAACAGGTCGGGGATCCAGTTGGCGGTGTTCATGTCGTGGGTACGACGACGGTCATCACCGGTGTTCTTGCGCAGCTCGATGAACTCTTCGATGTCCATGTGCCAGGTTTCCAGGTAGGCACACACAGCGCCTTTGCGCTTGCCACCCTGGTTAACGGCAACGGCGGTGTCGTTCACGACTTTCAGGAACGGAACAACGCCCTGGGACTTGCCGTTGGTGCCCTTGATGTACGAACCCAGTGCACGCACCGGCGTCCAGTCGTTGCCCAGGCCGCCGGCGAATTTCGACAGCATGGCGTTGTCGTGGATCGCGTGGTAGATGCCCGACAGGTCATCCGGAACGGTGGTCAGGTAGCAGCTCGACAGCTGTGGACGCAGGGTACCGGCGTTGAACAGGGTCGGGGTCGAAGCCATGTAGTCGAACGAGGACAGCAGGTTGTAGAACTCGATCGCACGGTCTTCTTTCTGCTTCTCTTCGATCGCCAGGCCCATGGCCACGCGCATGAAGAAGATCTGTGGCAGTTCGAAACGCACGCCATCCTTGTGGATGAAGTAGCGGTCGTACAGGGTCTGCAGGCCCAGGTAGGTAAATTGCTGGTCGCGCTCGTGGTTGATCGCCTTGCCCAGTTTTTCCAGGTCGAAGGAGGCCAGCACAGGGTTCAGCAGTTCGAACTCGATACCTTTGGCGACGTAGGCCGGCAGTGCCTTGGCGTACAGGTCGGCCATCTCGTGGTGGGTCGCGCTCTCGGCGACGCCCAGGAAGCCCAGGCCTTCGGCACGCAGGGTGTCCATCAGCAGGCGGGCGGTCACGAACGAGTAGTTCGGCTCACGCTCGACCAGGGTACGCGCGGTCATTACCAGTGCGGTGTTGACGTCGTTCAGGGCCACGCCGTCGTACAGGTTCTTCAGGGTTTCGCGCTGGATCAGGTCGCCGTCGACTTCGGCCAGACCTTCGCAGGCTTCGGTGACGATGGTGTTCAGACGTCCCATGTCCAGCGGCGCGAGGCTGCCGTCGGCGCGTGTGATGCGGATCGACGGGTGCGCCTGAACCGGAGCATCGGCGGTGGTGCGGGTGGCGCGTTCCTTGGAGCGGGCGTCGCGGTAGATCACGTAATCGCGAGCCACTTTCTGCTCGCCGGCACGCATCAGGGCCAGTTCAACCTGGTCCTGGATTTCTTCGATGTGGATGGTGCCGCCCGATGGCATGCGACGCTTGAAGGTCGCGGTGACCTGTTCGGTCAGGCGGGCAACGGTGTCGTGGATTCGCGACGAAGCGGCAGCGGTGCCGCCCTCAACTGCGAGAAACGCTTTGGTGATAGCGACGGTGATCTTGTCATCGGTGTAAGGAACGACAGTGCCATTACGCTTGATCACACGCAGTTGACCAGGCGCGGTGGCAGCCAGATCCGAATTCGAATCGGCGGCCTGCGGCAAGGTGCCCTGCGGGTTCTCGCGAGTTGTGTCGGTTTGCATGGGTGTCTCCACGTTCTCTATGTTTGTTTGGGCACCATCACGGTGCCCACCGTTCCGTCCTGAAGCACTACGACCGGCCAGCGCCGGGTAACGACTTCGGGACAGTTCAGGAAGTGGGCCTTGTGGGCGCCGCTTCCATGCCGAAGTCTTCGGTTCGCGCGATACGCGTGAAACCGCATTCCTTTCGGGGAGCAGTTTCGCCACTGCAACACCCGTACCGTTTACGCCGTGATCGGCTGAAAAACGGTAGCCATCCGCAGGCGCGGTTTGGGCTTCTGAAAATACGTTTGGTTCAACCTGACAATGGCAATAAAAAGCCTTGAATTCACTGTCCGGTTTGTGTTTGGTTTTTGGCGCGAACCCCTACATGTAGGGTTTTTTTTGGCGCGGGCTACAAGATAATGCGTTTTGGGGGGCGATTGCAACGCAAAGCCTGTGGATAACCCTGTGCGTAAATTGTGTGCGAAACAGGGAAAGCCTTTGTAGGCCGTGAACCTGCTGAGCTAGACCGTTTGTCACTGTTTTTTCGCCGGGAAAAACGCTTCAGCGGATTTTTAAGGGCGCGAACCCTATCACAGAAAACAGCCTTGTCCGAACGCATTTACCGACTTGTGTTCTCGTTGTACGCCGTTTATACAATCGGCCCTGACACACGCATTCTTATCCTCCTTAAAGATGACAAAAAGACGGGAGGATCCTTCCTTTATTCGCAGCATCGGCAAACAGAGGTCACCCGTGGAGCAAGAAGCCTGGCAGGTATTGATAGTCGAGGACGACCAGCGTCTGGCCGAACTGACCCGCGAATACCTGCAAGCCAATGGATTGCAGGTGGAGATCGAAGGCAACGGGGCGCTGGCGGCGGCGCGGATCATCAAGGAGCAGCCGGATCTGGTGATCCTCGACCTGATGCTCCCCGGTGAAGATGGCCTGAGCATCTGCCGCAAGGTGCGCGACCAGTACGACGGGCCGATCCTCATGCTGACCGCGCGCACCGACGACGCCGACCAGATCCTCGGCCTCGACATCGGTGCCGATGATTACGTGTGCAAACCGGTTCGCCCGCGACTGTTGCTGGCGCGCATCCAGGCATTGTTGAGACGCAGTGATGCACCGGAGCCGGCGTCGGGCAAACCGCGCCGTCTGCAATTCGGCCCGCTGGTGGTCGACAACGCCTTGCGCGAAGCCTGGCTGAGCGACAGCGGCATCGAGTTGACCAGCGCCGAATTCGATCTGCTGTGGCTGCTGGTGTCCAACGCCGGACGCATCCTGTCCCGGGAAGAAATCTTCACCGCGTTGCGCGGCATCGGCTACGACGGCCAGGACCGTTCGATCGATGTACGCATCTCGCGCATCCGTCCGAAGATTGGCGATGACCCTGATCATCCGCGCCTGATCAAGACCGTGCGCAGCAAGGGTTATCTGTTCGTGCCTGAAGCCTGCGTAGAACTGCCGCTGTGAATTCGATCTTTCTGCGCATCTACGGCGGCATGTGTGCGGCACTGATTCTGGTGGCGGTGCTCGGTGTGCTGGCGTTGCACTTGCTCAATCAGGTGCGCAGCGAGCAATACCGCGAGCGCCTGGCCCACGGCACGTTTTCCCTGATGGCCGACAACCTGCAACCGATGAACGATACCGAGCGCCACCGCGCCTTGCTGGTATGGGAACGATTGCTGGGGATTCCGCTGACGTTGAAGAAGTTCAACCAGACCGATCTCGATCTGACCCAGCGCACCCGCGTGCAGCGCGGCCAGGCCTTGGTCGAGCAGACCGGGCCGCATGCGGCAAAGGTCTACCGTTTGGTCAGCGACAAGGAACAGCTTGTGCTGGTGGGCGAGGTGCAGCAGATCAGCGAGCAACTGGCCCGGGCGACCATCTACCTGTTGGCCGATGAACTGGTGCGGGTGCCGGTGGGCGAGCAGCCCAAACGCCTCGCGCAACTAAAGGAAGAGAAGGGGTTCGGCTTCGATCTGCGGCTGGTCACTGTGAACGAGGCCGACATGGATGAAGACCAGAGCCGTCGCGTGTCGGAGGGCGATACGGTGATGGCACTGGGCAAGGGCGGTGATTCGATCCGGGTGTTCGCCGGGATGGTCGGCACGCCGTGGGTGCTGGAAATCGGTCCGCTCTATCAGATGAATCCGTACCCGCCGCAATGGCTGGTGCTGATTGCCGCATTGGGTCTGACCCTGATCGGTCTCATCGTCTATTTATTGGTGCGTCAGCTGGAACGGCGTTTGCGCGGTCTCGAAGCCGCCGCTACCCGCATTGCCAAAGGCAGTCTGGAAACCCGGGTGCCGGCGCGAGGGGCCGACTCGGTGGGCAGACTGGCGGCGGCGTTCAACGGCATGGCCGAGCATCTGCAGCAGTTGCTGGCGATCCAGCGTGAGCTGGTGCGCGCGGTATCTCACGAGCTGCGAACGCCGGTGGCGCGCCTGCGCTTCGGTCTGGAAATGATCGGCTCGGCCACCACCCCGCAAGCACTGGAAAAGTACCGCGAGGGCATGGACCACGACATCGAGGACCTCGATAAGCTGGTGGACGAAATGCTCACCTATGCACGGCTGGAGCAGGGCTCGCCGGCGCTGACCTTCCAGCGCATCGATCTCGACGCACTGGTCAATCAGGTGATCGAAGAACTGGCGCCACTGCGTGCCGACGTCACGGTGCAACGCGGCTTGTGCCTGTCGGCGGCTGATTGCGACGATGCCTGGGTCGAGGCCGAGCCGCGTTACCTGCATCGGGCCTTGCAGAATCTCGTGGGCAACGCCATGCGCCATGCGCGCTCGAAGGTCACGGTCAGTTATCAGGTCGGGCAGATGCGTTGCCGGGTGGATGTCGAGGACGACGGTCCCGGTGTGCCGGAAAGTGCCTGGGAGAAAATCTTCACGCCCTTTCTGCGGCTGGACGACAGCCGTACGCGGGCGTCTGGCGGACACGGCTTGGGATTGTCGATTGTGCGGCGGATCATTCATTGGCATGACGGCCGGGCGCTGATCGGCAAGAGCAAGAGTCTGGGCGGGGCGTGTTTCAGTCTGAGCTGGCCGCGGAATCAGGAGCGGCGTTGAAACCGCTCAAACCTGAATGCTGACCAGGCTCAACAACTGCCCGTCGTGTACCCCGAACTGTGCATCCAGCTCGGTCCCGTTGCGCCATTCGCTGGACAGGTCCGTCAGCAGGCGCAGCCTCACATGACCTTGCTCGGTCCATTCGAGCATTTCGGCGTGCTCGAAATAGAAACGTTTCTGGACGATCGGGTACAGCGCCTTGAACAGGCTTTCCTTCACCGAAAACGTCAGCGTCACCCAGAGCGCCAGTTGATCGCGGGCGCCGGCGGCCATGCGCTGCATTTCCGCTGGTGTGAGGATTTCCCCGGCCAGGCGCTCGGCCCGTTCGGCGTTGAGCAGGTTTTCCATATCCATGCCCAGCCCGCGCCAGTGTTGCTTGTTGGCGACAATCGCGGCTGCCCGGCCGGTGCTGTGGGTGATCGAGCCGCAAATATGTGCCGGCCATACCGGTGCGCGATCCTCGCCAATCGCCGGGACACTGTTTGAACCTTCCAGTTTTTGCAGTGCGGCCCGGGCGCAGATACGCCCGGCGAGAAACTCCGCCTGACGCTTGGCCACCGAGCGCTGGATGCTCGGCGGCGGCTCGATGGCGCTGCGGCGGAAATCATCGCCGAGCAACTGCGACGGGTCGAAATGGGTGCTCAGCAGCACGGTGTCCGGCAGCACGATCGGCAATGGCCAATGGGCATCGAGCGGGGTGCAGCAAGCTGGGAGGAGGGGGCTGGAATTCATGGCGGGCATTTTGCCGGGTTGCTTTGAGGCTGGATAGTGCGCGGGTGTGGAACGTTCCCGCGCAGGGCGCGGGAACCAGTGGGCTCAGCCAAAGATTTTCTTGAAGAAGGCCTGCATGTCCGCCCAGGATTTTTCATCCGCAGCCTTGTTGTAGCCGATGTCCGGGCCACCGTGATCGCCGTGGCTCAGACGATCCGCATCGGGGTTGGTGAAACCATGCTTGGCGCCGTCGAGGCTGACGAATTTATAGTCGGCGCCGGCCTTGTCCATTTCAGACTTGAACGCCGTGACGTTGTCGGCGGTGACCATGCTGTCCAGCGCGCCGTGCTCGACGAGGATCTTCGCCTTGACGCTGCCGGGCGTCGCCGGGGTCTTGGTGGCGAGTGCGCCGTGGAAACTTACCACGCCGGCCAGTGGCACACCCTGACGCGCCGCATTCAACACCACGCCACCACCGAAACAGTAACCGATGGCGGCCAGTTTGCCGGTGTCGGTCTGTGGCTGTTTTTTCAGCAGATCGAGGCCGGCCTCGAAGCGTTTGCTGGCGGCATCGGCGTTCTGCGTGGCAGCCTGCATGAACGCCATCGCGTCTTTCGGGTGCTCGGTGTTCTTGCCTTCACCGTACATGTCGATGGCCAGGGCGCTGTAGCCGAGCCCGGCGAGATCCCGGGCGCGGCGCTTGGCGTAGTCGTTCAGGCCCCACCATTCATGGACCACCACCACGCCGGGGCGAGGTCCCTTGATCGCGTCGTCATAGGCGTAATAACCGATCAGTTTCGTGCCATCGGCGCTCTGATAAGGTATTTCCTCAGTTTTGATTGCAGCCGCGCTGAGGCTGCTGAAGGCGAGCAGGGTGAGGGCAAGGAACAGGCGCATGATCGGGTCTCCTGACAATAAAAGGTCAAGACAGCCTAGTTCATTTGATTGCGCCCGGGTTCAGGATGCGTTCAGGGCAGGTACAGGCCGGGTTCAGTAATCTTGAACCACGTGCGAGGGATGTAATGTACAGGCCCCTCAAAAGCGGCAGTACACCGTTGTCGCAGGTATGCTGTTGGAGATGCTGATTTGCCCGGGAGAGCGTCATGAAACTGTTGGTCGTCGAAGATGAAGCGCTGTTGCGTCATCACCTGCAAACCCGCCTGACGGAAAGCGGTCACGTGGTCGAGTCCGTGGCCAATGCCGAAGAGGCGCTGTACCAGACCGGGCAATTCAACTTTGACCTGGCGGTGATCGACCTCGGCCTGCCGGGCATGGGCGGGCTCGACCTGATCCGCCAGTTGCGCCAGGACGGCAAGAGCTTCCCGATCCTGATCCTCACCGCTCGCGGCAACTGGCAGGACAAGGTCGAAGGCCTGGCCGCCGGCGCCGACGATTACCTGGTCAAACCGTTCCAGTTCGAAGAACTCGAAGCGCGGCTCAATGCCCTGCTGCGCCGCTCCAGCGGTTTCACTCAGTCGTCCATCGTCGCCGGGCCGTTGTTGCTCGACCTCAATCGCAAGCAGGCGACCCTCGATGAACAGCCTCTGGCGCTGACCGCCTACGAATACCGGATCCTCGAATACCTGATGCGCCACCATCAGCAAGTGGTGCCCAAGGATCGCCTGATGGAACAGCTGTACCCGGACGACGACGAGCGTGATCCGAATGTGATCGAAGTGCTGGTCGGGCGTCTGCGGCGCAAGCTCGAAGGCCCGGCCGGATTCAAGCCGATCGACACGGTGCGCGGGCTCGGCTATCTGTTCAATGAGCGCTGCACTTGATCCGTTCGCTTCGTGTTCGTTTGATGTTGGCCGCCACGACGCTGGCGGTGTTGTTCATGCTCGCCTTGCTTCCGGCGATGCAAGGGGCGTTCAGCCTGGCGCTGCAGGATTCCATCGAGCAGCGCCTGGCTTCGGATGTCACCACACTGATTTCTGCGGCTCGGATTGAAAACGGTCGTCTGGTGATGCCGATGCAGTTGCCGGACGAGCGTTTCAACCTCGCCGACTTCCGTCTGCTCGGCTACATCTACGACCGCGAAGGTCATCTGGTCTGGCGCTCGAAAGCGACCCAGGAAGAGCAGATCAACTACAAACCGCGTTACGACGGGATGGGCAGCGAGTTTGCGCGGATTCGCGAAGCCAGCGGTCAGGAATTCTTCGTCTACGACGTCGAAGTCAAACTGCTCGGCGGCAAGAATGCGGCGTTCAGCATCGTTGCGCTGCAACCGGTGCGTGAATACGAAACCACCCTCGAAGGCCTGCGGGAAAACCTCTACCTCGGCTTCGGCGCTGCGTTGCTGGTGCTGCTCTCGCTGCTGTGGATCGGCCTGACCTGGGGCCTGAAAGCCTTGCGCCGGCTCAGCCAGGAACTGGACGAAATCGAAAGCGGCACCCGCGAAAGCCTCACCGAACAGCACCCCCGTGAACTGTTGCGTCTGACCGGCTCGCTCAACCGCTTGCTGCACAGCGAGCGTCAGCAACGCAGCCGTTACCGTGACTCCCTTGATGATCTGGCCCACAGCCTGAAAACCCCGCTGGCGGTGTTGCAGGGCGTCAGCGAAGACATGGCCCAGCGTCCCGAAGATCGCGATCAGGCCTGGGTGCTGCAAGCCCAGATCGAGCGCATGAGTCAGCAGATCAGCTATCAACTGCAGCGCGCCAGCCTGCGTAAAAGCGGTCTGGTGCGCCATCAGGTGCGCCTGCGTCCGGTGCTCAAAAGCCTGTGCGACACCCTGGACAAGGTCTACCGCGACAAACGCGTGCGGGTGGCATTCGACCTGCCGGAACACTGCTACCTGCCGATCGAGCAGGGCGCCTTGCTGGAAATGCTGGGCAACCTGCTGGAAAACGCCTATCGCCTGTGCCTCGGCGAAGTGCGCATCAGCGTGCGCGAAAGCCTAGCCGGCATCGAGTTGTGCATCGAAGACGATGGCCCGGGTGTTCCGCAGCATCAGCGCGCGCGGATTCTTGAACGCGGTGAACGCCTGGATCGCCAGCACCCGGGGCAGGGGATCGGGCTGGCGGTGGTCAAGGACATTATCGAGAGCTACAACGCCAAGCTGACGTTGGGCGACTCACCAATGGGCGGGGCGGCGTTCAGGATTCATTTCCCGGCGGTGTGATCGCCTACTGCTCCTGCGCCCGATAAGCCCCCGGCGTCAGCCCCGTCCACTTCTTGAACGCTCGATGAAACGCCGACGGCTCGGAAAACCCGAGCTGTTCGGCGATCTGTTGCAACGACAGATCGGCCCGCCCCAGGTGATAAATCGCAATGTCCCGGCGCAACTGATCCTTCAACTCCTGAAAACTGGTGCCTTCCTCGCGCAAATGCCGACGCAGGGTCTGCGGGCTGATGTGCAGATGCGCCGCGACGGCTTCCAGGTCCGGCCAGCGCGCGCTGTCATGACTGAGCAGGCGGCGCAATCGGCTGCTGAGGCTGTTGCCGTCGTCCGGGCGAGACAGCAGGTCGGCGGGAGAGCGTTCGAGAAAGTGCTTGAGCGTGCGCTCGTCCTGCAACAGCGGCATGTGCAGATAGCGACTGTGAAACACCAGACTGCTTTGCGGTGCCGAAAACTCCAGCGGACACGAGAACAGCAAATCGTACTCCGCCCCGTGCGCCGGTTTCGGGTAGCTGAAACTTGCCTGTTCCAGGCGAATTCGCTGGCCGATCAGCCAGCTGCCGAGGCGATGCCAGATCACCAGCAGGCTCTCGGAGAGAAAGTGATCCGGATCCCACCATTGCGAATCGTCGAGGCTCAGACGCACCCATTCATCTTCATGGGTCAGGCTCAGGCGCGGGGCCTCTGGGAATAGGCTATAAAACAATAAGCCGCGTTGCAGAGCCTTTTCCAGGCTGCGGCAATGGATGATGGCGTGGCACATCATGGCGAAAGTGCCGGTCTTGCTGGGCGCGTTGCCTAAGCCCAGGCATTCGTCGTCCAGGGCCAGCCACAGGTTCTGGATCAGTCGGGTGAATTGTTCCGGGGCGATCCGCGCACGGGGCTCGTCGAGCAGTTCGGGACTGATACCCAGTTGTAGCAGCAGACCCGAATGATCGAACCCGCGACGGCGCGCGCCGACGAGGGCGGCACGGGCGAAGTGACTGGCAATGGTGCGTTCGCGCATAAACGGCAAATCCTTCCTCTGGCGACCGATGGTAGCCGGCGGCTCTGATCGGCAACAAGGCGGATTTCCGCCAAATTGTAGGACGAGACCGGGTGCGTTGGCGGAAATCCGCCACGCTTGGGTAACCGAATGGTGACACAGAAAAACCTGCATCCCCTGATATCAAAAGGCTTGCAGCGAATTGCACCAAAGTGGCACGAGGTTTGCGATAAAAGCGACAGAAGCGTGCGCCGAGCCGGTCCGGAAAAGCGTCGCTCGACACAACAAATCCCTCCAGTGCAGGAGGGTTCGCAATTCAAGTGTCGCGTTCAACAGATGGATGTTGCTACGCGGGACTCTTGAGGAACTTTGCAATGACGACTCGTCAGCCACTGTACAAATCCCTGTATTTCCAGGTGATCGTCGCAATCTGTATCGGTATTGCGCTCGGCCACTACTACCCGCAGTTCGGCGTGGCCGTAAAGCCGCTGGGTGACGGGTTCATCAAACTGATCAAAATGATCATCGCGCCAATCATCTTCTGCACCGTGGTCAGCGGCATCGCCGGCATGCAGAACATGAAGTCGGTCGGCAAGACCGGCGGTTACGCGCTCCTGTACTTCGAAATCGTTTCGACCATCGCCCTGCTGGTGGGCCTGATCGTGGTCAACATCGTGCAGCCGGGCAACGGCATGCACATCGACGTCGCCACCCTCGACGCCTCGAAAGTCGCTACCTACGTAGCACAGGGCGCTGACCAGAGCGTTGTCGGCTTCCTGCTCAACGTGATCCCGACCACCATCGTCGGCGCGTTCGCCACCGGTGACATTCTGCAAGTACTGATGTTCTCGGTGATCTTCGGTTTCGCCCTGCATCGCCTGGGTGCCTACGGCAAGCCGATCCTGGACTTCATCGATCGCTTCGCCCACGTGATGTTCAACATCATCAACATGATCATGAAGCTCGCGCCGATCGGTGCCTTCGGTGCGATGGCCTTCACCATCGGCGCCTACGGTGTCGGCTCGCTGGTGCAGCTGGGTCAACTGATGGCGTGCTTCTACATCACTTGCCTGGCGTTCATCCTGATCGTGCTGGGTGCCATCGCCCGCATGCACGGCTTCAGCGTGCTGAAGATGATCCGCTACATCCGTGAAGAGCTGCTGATCGTGCTCGGTACTTCCTCGTCGGAATCGGTACTGCCACGCATGCTGATCAAGATGGAGCGTCTGGGCGCGAAGAAATCGGTAGTGGGTCTGGTGATCCCGACCGGTTACTCCTTCAACCTTGACGGTACCGCGATCTACCTGACCATGGCGGCCGTGTTCATCGCTCAGGCGACCGACACCCACATGGACATCACTCACCAGATCACCCTGCTGGTGGTGTTGCTGCTGTCCTCCAAAGGCGCCGCCGGTGTGACCGGTTCGGGCTTCATCGTACTGGCAGCCACCCTGTCGGCCGTAGGTCACCTGCCAGTGGCCGGTCTGGCACTGATCCTGGGTATCGACCGTTTCATGTCCGAAGCCCGCGCCCTGACCAACCTGGTCGGCAACGCCGTTGCCACCATCGTTGTGGCCAAGTGGGTCAAGGAACTGGACACCGACGTACTGGACGCCGAGCTGGCCTCGGGCGGTCGCGGTATCGTCGACCAGCGTCACGAAGACGACCTGGGTGTGGCCGAAGGCCCGACCCCGAGCAATGTGAAGTAAGCATCGCTTGAATGGAAAAACCCGCTGCGGCGGGTTTTTTCTTGCCTGCGATTTGAGCGCAACGGTCAGCGCAACTGATGCATCCGGTAATTGCCCCAGCGCCGACGGCTGCCTAGGCTGCATGCATCGTTGAAGGAGATCGCCCATGTCTGCACCGCTGGCCTCACTAAAGATTCTGGATTTCTCGACCCTGCTGCCGGGGCCGTTCGCCTCGCTGTTGCTGGCTGACATGGGCGCCGAGGTGCTGCGCATCGAATCGCCGACCCGCCTTGATCTGCTGCGGGTGTTGCCGCCTCACGATCACGGGACTTCGGCCAGCCACGCCTACCTGAATCGCAATAAACGCAGTCTGGCGCTGGACCTCAAGCAGCCTGAGGCGCTGGAGCTGGTGAGGCAGTTGCTGGCGAACTACGACATCGTGCTGGAGCAGTTTCGCCCCGGCGTGATGGAGCGGCTGGGGCTGGGTTACGAGGCGCTGAAGGCGATCAATCCGAAGCTGATTTATGTGTCGATCACCGGTTACGGCCAGACCGGGCCTTACAAGGATCGCGCCGGGCATGACATCAACTATCTGGCACTGGCCGGGCTCTCCAGCTACACCGGGCGCGCGGACAGCGGGCCGTTGCCGTTGGGCATGCAGGTGGCGGATGTCGCGGGTGGCTCGCTGCATGGGGTGATCGGCCTGTTGGCTGCGGTGATATCACGGCAGCAGACCGGGCAGGGCACGCATCTGGACGTGAGCATGACTGACTGTTCGTTCAGCCTGAACGCCATGGCCGGTGCCGGGTATCTCGCCTGTGACGAGGAGCCGGGCTGGGAGGATCAGATGCTCAATGGCGGCAGCTTCTACGATTACTACCGCTCCCGGGATGGGCGCTGGATGTCGGTGGGCAGTCTGGAGCCGGCGTTCATGCAGCAACTGTGCGCCGCGTTGGGTCGGCCGGAACTGGCGGCTCAGGGTTTATCACCCAAACCCGAGCAACAACGGGCGCTCAAGGACGCCTTGAAGGTCGAGTTCGAGAAGCATGACTTTGCTGAACTGTGCGAGTTGTTCGCCGGGATTGATGCCTGTGTCGAACCGGTTCTGAACCTGGGCGAGGCGGTGCAGCATCCGCAGTTGCAGGCGCGGGAGCTGGTGACTCAGGTGCCGCGTGGGGATGGCTCGACGCAGGCGCAGATCGCTTGCCCGCTGAAGTTTTCCGAAGGGTTGCCGTCGCCGCGACATATCGGCGCGGCGCTGGGGCAGCATACGGATCAGGTGTTGGGGGAGTTGGGCTTGAGTGTTGAGCGCATTGCCGAATTGCGGCGAGCCAAGGTGATCGCCTGACTCACTCGACCCGCATCTCGCCACTGAACACCAGCGTATTCCGGCATCGGCGGCACAAATACCGCCGGCCTTGCCGCACCAGACTATGGCGCTGGGCCGAAAACGGGAAATCACTGTCGGCACAGGGGCATTTATAGATGTAGCGGGTCACGCTGCGCCGTTTGACTTCGTAGGTATGGCAGCGATCCGGCGGCAGCTCATAGACCCCGCGCATGATCAGTTGCCACTCCTCGCCATGGGGCTGGATGCGGTCGCCGAACAGTTGATGGGCGATCAGGTGCGCGACTTCGTGGGCCACGGTCTGCTTGAGGAAGTGTTCGGTGTTTTCCCGGTACAGCTGCGGGTTGAAGCGCAGCAGGTTCTCGTGCAGATGCGCGACCCCGGCTTTTTGCCCGCGCAGCTTGAGGCTCACGACGGGGCGTTTGAAGGGACGTTTGAAAAAGGATTCAGCGAGTTGGAAACAGTCTTCGACGCGGGTATTGAGTTGCTCGGGCATGCTTGATGGATCTCCAGAGGTTCGGAGTATGCCGCAACCTTTCGGCGTTGCGTATCGCCAAACTGCCGAATGGTCGCGACGTCTCTTTCAGGCATGAGAAGGCCGCCTTGCGGCGGCCTGTGTTGGCGGATCTTGTTCTTCTCGGCGTTGCAGCCACCTAATTCGTGTAGACGGGCCCCACGCCCAGTCCCCAGACAATCACGGTAAACGCCATGATGGCCACCAGCACCACCAGACCTACCGCCAGTACCGAGCTGGAAAACAGAAAACCCTCGTCAGACGGAATGTTCATGAAGGTCGGCAACCCCACATACAACAGGTACACCGTGTAGCAGATGGCCGCCGTACCGACGATCATCCCCAGCCACATATGTGGATACAACGCCGCCAGCCCGCCGACGAACAATGGTGTCGCGGTGTAGGTGGCAAACGCCACGCAGCGGGCCAGGCTCGGGTTGGCGTCATAGGTGCGGGCCATCCAGTGCACGAAAGCACCCATGACCGCGACCCCGCCGAGCATCGCCAGGTACGACATGATGGTCATCCACAACGCGCTTTCGACGGTGAGCATCACCGGTGCGCGGCTGCCGATGACCCAGCCGACCTGCGTCGTGCCGATAAACGCCGAAATGGCGGGGATCGCCGCCAGAATCAGCGTGTGTGTCAGGTACATGTGGCTGATGCTTTCCTCTTGGTCGCCACGGATTTCCTTCCATTCCTGATCGGGGTGGGTAAAAAGTCCCACTACGTGATGGATCATGCCAGTCACTCCTCTTTTTATTGCCATCGCCCCCCAGCGGAGCGCCTACGGGCCAATGTGGCCGAGCAAATACAGGTCTTCAGATTGCGTGCGACCTTATGTCGCAGTATAGAAAGGTCTTAACCGCACAGGTAATAGGGTCTTAGAGCAAATCGCGCTGTAAACCGGCGGGGTAATCGCGTCGGGGTCTGTGCAAACGGGCAATCGAGGGGGCGACAACCTGTGGCCACAACCCCGGTGTTTTTGCGTAAAATGCCCGCCTTTCGTCACACCTCACGGATTTCGCGTCATGGGCACTCTTACGGTCAACCAGAACAAACTGCAAAAGCGCCTGCGCCGCCTGGCCGGCGAAGCAGTCACCGACTTCAACATGATCGAAGACGGCGACAAGGTCATGGTCTGCCTGTCCGGGGGCAAGGACAGCTACACCATGCTCGACGTGCTGATGCACCTGCAGAAGGTTGCACCGATCAAGTTCGAGATCGTCGCCGTGAATATGGACCAGAAGCAGCCGGGCTTCCCTGAGCACGTGCTGCCGGCCTACCTGAAAGAGCTGGGCATCGAGTACCACATCGTCGAGAAAGACACGTACTCGGTGGTCAAGGAACTGATCCCGGAAGGCAAGACCACCTGCTCGCTGTGCTCGCGTCTGCGTCGCGGCACGCTGTACACCTTCGCCGACGAAATCGGTGCGACCAAAATGGCCCTCGGTCATCACCGCGACGACATCGTCGAGACGTTCTTCCTCAACATGTTCTTCAACGGCAGCCTAAAGGCAATGCCGCCGAAGCTGCGCGCCGACGACGGACGCAACGTGGTGATCCGCCCGTTGGCCTACTGCAACGAGAAAGACATCCAGGCCTACTCGGACTTCAAGCAATTCCCGATCATTCCGTGCAACCTCTGCGGTTCCCAGGAAAACCTGCAACGTCAGGTGGTCAAGGAAATGCTCCAGGACTGGGAGCGCAAGACCCCGGGCCGTACCGAGAGCATTTTCCGCAGCCTGCAGAACGTGATCCCGTCGCAACTGGCTGACCGTAACCTGTTCGACTTCACCAGCCTGAAGATTGATGAAACCGCGGCTTCGCGTTTCGTTAACGTGGTGAACCTGTAAGCGATCCGATCGCTTGAAAAAAAACGGCGCTCGCGGGCGCCGTTTTCAATTCGTTTTCTAGGAGAGGGCATGCGCGATTACAAGTGGCTGCACGAATACTGTCTGAACCGATTCGGTTCGGCGGCTGAACTGGAAGCCCATCTGCCTGTTCCCAAGACCCCGGCGCAATTGCGCCAGATCAGCGACGACCGTTATCTCTCGACCATGGCCCTGAGGGTCTTCCGTGCCGGGCTCAAGCACAGCCTGGTGGACGCCAAGTGGCCAGCTTTCGAAGAAGTGTTCTTCAAGTTCGATCCGGAAAAGGTCGTACTGATGAGCGCCGAACACCTTGAGCGGTTGATGCAGGACGCGCGGATCATCCGTCACCTGGGCAAACTGAAAAGCGTGCCGCGCAATGCGCAGTTCATTCTGGACGTCGAGAAAGAAAAGGGCAGTTTCGGCGCATTGCTGGCGGACTGGCCGGTGACCGATATCGTCGGCCTGTGGACCTACCTGAAAAAGCACGGTCATCAATTGGGCGGGCTGTCGGCGCCACGCTTCCTGCGCATGGTTGGCAAGGACACGTTCGTGCCGAGCTACGATGTGGTCGCGGCGTTGAATGCACAGAAGATCGTCGACAAGGCACCGAGCAGTCTGCGGGATCTGGCCACGGTGCAGAACGCGTTCAACCAGTGGCATGAAGAAAGTGGCGGACGGCCGATGAGCCAGATTTCGATGATGCTGGCATACACCGTCAACCATTGAGACCGAGTGATCGTTCCCACGCAGAACGTAGGAACGATACCGGGAGAGCTGTCAGGCGACGGAGATTTCGCCTTCGCCGGCCAGCTTGCGGTTCAACTGATACCGCCAGCGCACATACAGCAGCGCCGAGCAGAACACCGCCAGACTGGCGATCATCTCCAGCACGCCGAACAACTGGCGGCTCGGGTCATACGCCGCCAGTGCGCCCTTGATGAAATACAGGTTCACCACAAAGCACATCCACGAATGCCCGCGGGCGCTGCCCATGATCATGCCCGGTGCCAGCACCAGCCACGGGATCAGCTCAATCAGCAGAATCACCCACGGCCGCGCGCCGTGGAGGTCGGCGAACACAAGGTAATACGCAGCGAGCAGTCCGGCCAGACCGAAAAAGCACAGCAGACTGATCACCCGCATCGCCCGCACCCGTGGCTCCAGCCATTCGACGGCGGGCAGGACTTTCGGCTTTCTGGCCATCTCAGTTCCCCAGCTTCTGGGCCGTCCTGGCCAGACGTGCGCCCAGTGCGCGGCACAGCGCCACTTCGTGCTGATCGAGGCCGCTTTTGCCGTCAGCCCCGGCGTGATGGCTGGCGCCGTACGGCGTGCCGCCGCCCTGGGTTTCCAGCAGCGCCGATTCGCTGTAGGGCAGGCCGGTGATCAACATGCCGTGGTGCAGCAGCGGCAGCATCATCGACAGCAGGGTGGTCTCCTGACCGCCGTGCAGGCTGGCGGTGGACGTGAACACGCCGGCCGGTTTGCCGACCAGCGCGCCGGTCAGCCACAGGTTGCTGGTGCCATCCAGAAAGTACTTGAGCGGCGCGGCCATGTTGCCGAAACGGGTCGGACTGCCGAGGGCCAGGCCGGCGCAGTTCTTCAGGTCATCCAGCGTGGCGTACAGCGCGCCTTCATCCGGAATGTCCGGCGACACGGCTTCGCACTCGGTGGAGATCGCCGGCACGGTGCGCAGGCGCGCTTCGAGGCCGCCCTGTTCGACGCCACGGGCGATCTGCCGGGCCATCTCGTTGGTCGAACCGCTGCGGCTGTAATACAGGACCAGAATGTACGGCGCACTCACGGCAACAGCTCCAGGATCTGCTCCGGTGGACGGCCGATGACGGCTTTGTCGCCAGTTTCGAGGATCGGGCGCTCCATCAACTTCGGATGCGCCGCAATGGCTTCGATCAATTGTTTCTCGGTGAGACTGACATCCGCCAGGTTCAGGGTCTTGTATTCGTCTTCGCCGGTGCGCAGCAGTTGCCGGGCGCTGATCCCCAGCTTGCCGAGCAATGCCTTGATTTGCGCGGCGTCCAGCGGCGTTTCGAGGTAGCGCACCACGTTCGGCGTCAGGCCACGGGCTTCGAGCAGTTCGAGCGCACCGCGGGATTTCGAGCAGCGCGGGTTGTGATAAAGCGTCAGATCGGTCATGGGCGGGTCGCTTCTTGCGTAGAGTGGCGGCTATTCTAACTGTGCAGCGCGCAATCCAGAACCTTGGGAGGCGATGGGTCGCAGGCGCATTCAATTTTTCACAAGGAACATGACATGACACGGCGACTGGCAGCGGCATTGACGATCATCGGGGCGTTGATGCTGGGCGGCTGCGGTAACGACTACGGCATTGACCAGAACGGGCAGAAGGTCGCGTCCGAGCGCCTGGACAAACAATGGGTCGTACTCAATTACTGGGCCGAATGGTGCGGTCCGTGCCGCACGGAAATCCCGGAACTCAATCATCTGGCCGACGAGCTCAAGGGCAAGAAGATCGGTGTGTTCGGGGTCAACTTCGACAACGTGCAGGGTGAAGAGCTGAAAGGTGCCAGCGAGAAACTCGGCATCAAGTTCACCGTGCTGGCGCAGGATCCGGCGGATCTGTTCGAACTGCCGCGCAGTGAGGCCTTGCCGGTGACCTACATCATCGACAACAAGGGCAAGGTGCGGGAACAGTTGATGGGCGAGCAGACGGCGGCGGGGGTGATGGCGAAGCTGGAGGCATTGAAGGCGAGCAATTGAGGATCGTTCCCACGCTCTGCGTGGGAACGATTGGAAGGTCAGCCCTCTTCCAGCCACCAGCGCAATGGCTTGCCCTCGGCAGGCCAGAAACGCATCTGCTCGATGGGCGAAACGTCCCAGCGCTCGACTTTCTCCAGGGCCTGGAGGAAACGCTGTTCCTGCTCCATCAACGCCGGAGCACACAGTTTGCGGGTCTTGCCGACCTTGCCGAAGCTGAGTTTGTCGCCTTCCAGAGTGTAGGGCGCGAACCAATGGTTGCAGCCGCCGTTGCCATACGCCCGGCCATCATCGCCGAGGGTCACAGTCAGGTGGCTGTAGTCCATCAGTGGCCGCTCGCCGATCCACTCCAGAATGTAGCTGCGGTTCTGTTGCAGTTGCACAGGCTCCGCGGCGCAACCCATCAGGCCGGCGCCGAAAGCGGCGGTCAGGGCCAGGTGTTTCATCACGCCGGCTCCTGGCATTTCGGACACAGGTGCTTGTCATCGACGGCTTTCCAGCCGAGCTCGGCGATACGTGCCGTAGCGGCTGGTTTTTCTGCCGGTTTGCCGAGCTTGGCGTCTACCGCGAATTCGAAGCTCAGTTCCTTGGCGCAGCTGTCACAGTTGACCTGCCAGGTATGGATCGCCAGTTCGCCGAACACCGGGCCGGTGGTCATCGCGGTCCATTGACCCGGCGGGTTGATCAGGTGGCGGACGGTGTCGACGGTCAGGCGCATGGACAAGTCCTTGCTGCCTTTGAGGGTCACGACCAGCACGTCACCGATACGGATCGAACCACCGTTGCCGGTGACCTGATAACGGCCCGGTACGAGGGCGCGGCATTCGGTGAGGGTGTGTTGCGGGTTCATCAGGGTGTAGCGGAAATCGTGTTCGACCATGGGTCCTCCAAATATGCGCGACATGCTAGCACGGGCTTGATTGCAGAATAACGCGCGCTTGCGACCTTCGATCCGGTTCAAATCGACACCACAGTCGTGGCAAACTGCCGCCTTCATCTCTAAGGAACGGAACATGGCGCTGATCGAATGTTATGAATGCAAGCGGAGCATCAGCCCCGAAGCGATGACGTGCATTCATTGCGGGGCTCCGATGACGGGTAAACACGCACCACTGCAGGTTTCCCGGCCGGCCACCGCGACATCAACGATTTCCTTTGGCAGTCTGCCCCGGAACAAGGCAGTTACCGACGCTTTCGTCGCAGAAGCCGCTCCTGCGTCTGCCCTGGAACCCAAAGTCATGCCCGCCGCCGCTGGGCGCCGCCGCCGGCAGCAGGCCGAACAGGCAGCCGAGCAAGCGGTCGAGCAACAGTCGTATGTCGATGGTGTGCGCCCGGTAGAGGGCTGGCTGAAGGTCATGGCGTTTCTGATGCCGATGATGTTTGTCTGGTTTCTGCTGCGTCGGGGCCACTCCCTCAAGCAGCGACTGTTTGGCTTCGGCTGGCTGGCGTTGCTGATTTTTTGCGTGGCGATTGCCCCGACGCCGCCTCCGGTCTGACGATCGATTGTCAGCCTTCGACCTGGTTCTGCGGCGTTCCTGCCGCCCAGGTCGCGATGTTGTGCAGGGTGGTGGCGGCAATCGCACCCAGCGCCTCGTGGGTCAGAAACGCCTGATGCGCAGTAATGATCACGTTGGGGAATGTCAGCAACCGCGCGAGCACGTCGTCCTGTAAAGGCAGGTCGGAGCGGTCTTCGAAAAACAGTTGCGCCTCTTCTTCGTAAACATCCAGCCCCAGATACCCCAGTTGGCCGTCCTTCAGAGCGTCGATCAGCGCCGGTGTGTCTACAAGGCCACCGCGCCCGGTATTGATCAGCATCGCACCGGGTTGCATGTGCGCCAGCGAATCACGGTTGATCAGGTGCTTGCTCTGCTCGTTGAGCGGGCAATGCAGGCTGATGATCTGCGATTGCTCCAGCAGTTGCGGCAGACTGAGATAGCGCGCCCCCAAGGCTTCGACGGCCGGGTTCGGATACGGGTCGAAGGCCAGCAGCTCACAGCCGAAACCGTGCATGATTTTCGCAAACGTTGCGCCGATCTGACCGGTGCCGACAATGCCGACGGTCTTGCCGACCAGATCGAAACCGGTCAGCCCGTGCAGGCTGAAGTCGCCTTCGCGGGTGCGGTTATAGGCCCGGTGCAGTCGGCGATTGAGTGCAAGAATCAGCGCCACCGCATGCTCGGCCACCGCGTGGGGCGAGTAGGCCGGTACGCGCGTGACGACCAGTCCCAGGCGTTTGGCGGCGCTCAGGTCGACATGGTTGTAACCCGCCGAACGCAGGGCGATCAGTCGGGTTCCGCCGGCCGCCAGGCGCTCCAGCACGGGAGCGCTGAGGTCATCGTTGATGAAGGCACAGACCACTTCGTACCGGTCGGCCAGGGGCGCCGTGTCGAGACTCAGTCGGGCCGGTTGAAAGTGCAGCTCGATGTCGGCCGGGCAGTCGGCGGCGAGGAAACTGTCGCGGTCGTAGGTCTGGCTGCTGAAAACGATCGTGCGCATGAAATCCTCCTGAAGCATCGACGCGGGCGTAAATCACCCGCGACAACTGTAGCCGCGTCGGCGTTGACCGGCATTGCCGTGGATCAGGCGCTGATCTTCGCCTGCGCCGCCAGACGATTGATCGCCCGCTCCAGTTCATCCAGTGCGGTTGAGGCCTTGGGGTCTTCCTGTTTGAGCAGGGTTTCGCTGCGCTGGCAGGCCGCGCGCAATTGTGGAACGCCGCAGTAGCGGGTGGCACCGTGCAGGCGATGCACCCGTTCGAGCAGACCGTTCTGATCCTGATTGTCGCGGGCCGTGCGAATGGCTTCGCGATCAGCCTCGAGCGAAGCCAGCAACATGGCCAGCATGTCCGCCGCCAGATCCGCCTTGCCGGCGGCCAGGCGCAAGCCTTCTTCGTGATCCAGTACCGGCAGGTCCTGATGCCCCACGAGGCTTTCACCGCCACGGTCCGGTGCCTGATTGCGCAGCGCCAGTCCTGTCCACTTCAGAACCACTTGGGCCAGTTGCCGTTCGCTGATCGGTTTGGTCAGGTAGTCGTCCATGCCGCTTTGCAACAGTGCGCGTTTTTCGTTGGCCATGGCGTGGGCGGTGAGGGCGACGATCGGCAGCGGCGTGCAATGGCGTTCGCTTTCCCACTGACGGATGGTCTCGGTGCTCTGGCGTCCGTCCATGCCCGGCATCTGCACGTCCATCAGCACCAGGTCGAAGGTTTCGCTCTGCACAGCCTTGACCGCCGCATAGCCGCTTTCGACGGCGAGCACCTTGGCGCCCATGTCTTCGAGCAATGTCTGCACCAGCAACAGGTTGGCAGGGTTGTCGTCGACACACAGCACTTTCGGCGCACGGCTCGACAGCGGTTCGCCGGGTTCGCTGCGTGTCTGGCGCGGGTTGACCATGTCCGACAACGCCCGGCGCAGCTTGCGGGTGCAGGCCGGTTTGGACTGGAGCTGGCTGTGCGGGTTGGGCACCGAGAGATGGAACAGCGTCAGTTCGGTGGTCGGGCACAACACCAGTACCCGACAGCCGAGGTGTTCGAGATCCCAGATGTGCTGGTTGAGGCGTTCCGGCGGCATGTCGTTGCTGGTGATGCCGAGCACCGCCAGATCGATGGCCTGATCGGTCTGATGGGCACCAGTGACACCATTGGTCAGACTTTCGAGGGTATTGAACGGTGTGACGTCGAGCCCGCAATCTTCCAGTTGATGCTGCAACGCCTGACGCGCCAGTTCGTGGTTTTCCAGCACCGCCACCCGACGGCCGAGCAATGGCGCGGCGGGCAGGTCTTCGGCGTCGTCGCGAGTCTTGGGCAGGCTCAGGCTGATCCAGAACTCCGAGCCTTCGCCCGGGGTGCTGTCGACGCCGATCTCGCCGCCCATCTGTTCGATCAGACGCTTGGAAATCACCAGCCCCAGACCGGTGCCGCCGGGCTGACGCGACAGCGAGTTGTCAGCCTGGCTGAAGGCCTGGAACAAGGCGCGCACGTCCTGGTTCGACAGGCCGATGCCGGTGTCCTGAATGCTGATGCGCAGTTGCACGCTGTCTTCGTGTTCTTCTTCGAGCATGGCGCGGGCGACGATGGTGCCCTCGCGGGTGAACTTGATCGCGTTGCTCACAAGGTTGGTGAGGATCTGCTTGAGCCGCAGCGGATCACCAACCAGCGACAGCGGCGTGTCGCGATAGACCAGGCTCACCAGTTCCAGCTGCTTGGCATGGGCAGCAGGGGCGAGGATGGTCAGGGTGTCCTGCAACAGGTCGCGCAAGTTGAACGGGATGTGGTCGAGCACCAGTTTGCCGGCCTCGATCTTCGAGAAGTCGAGGATTTCGTTGATGATCCCCAGCAGACTGTCGGCGGACTTTTCGATGGTGCCCAGGTAGTCGAGCTGGCGCGGGGTCAGCTCGCTTTTCTGCAGCAGGTGGGTGAAACCGAGAATGCCGTTGAGCGGCGTACGGATTTCGTGACTCATGTTGGCGAGGAACTCGGACTTGATCCGGCTCGCTTCCAGGGCCTCCTTGCGGGCCAGGTCCAGCTCGATGTTCTGGATCTCGATAGTTTCCAGGTTTTGACGCACGTCTTCGGTGGCCTGATCGACACTGTGCTGCAATTCTTCCCGGGCATTTTGCAGGGTGCCGGCCATGCGGTTGATGCCGGACGCCAGTTCATCCAGTTCCTGACTGCCGAGGGGCGGCAGGCGGGTTTCCAGATGACCGTCCTTGAGTTGCGCGACTGCCTGTTTGATCTGGCTGATCGGGCGATTGATCGTGCGGCCCATGCGCAGGGCCAGCAGTGCGGCGCCGGCGAGTCCTGCAGCAATTAGCAACAGGCTGGCGAACAGGCTTCGATAACCACGCAGCAACATGCCGTTGTGCGACAGCTCCAGTTCGACCCAGCCGAGCAGGCGATCGGACTCTTGAGGGATCAGTTCGCCAGCGAGATTGCGGTGTTTGCCGAACACTGGCAGCAGATAGCGGGTGGCGTCGTTGCCGCTGCGCCGCAGCAGTTGCGTGCTGTCGCCGCTGGGGGCCTGGTTGAGCATGGTCGGGCCGGCGTGGGCCAGTGGCGAACGGTCGGGGGCGAGGAACGTCACCGCGCGCACGTCCGGTTGTTCAAGGGATTGGGTGGCGATGCGCTCGAGCAGATCGGAATCGCCGTGACCCATGGCCGGCGCCACCAGCGGAGCGAGTTGCTCGGCGATCATTTCGCCGCGCTGCATCAATTGGGCCTGCAGGTCGGACTGCTGCGTCCAGGTGAAATAGCCGCCCAGCACCAGCGCCATCAGGCTGGTCGGCAACAGGGTCAGCAACAACACGCGACCTTTGATTCCCAGTTTCTTGAGCACGCCTATCTCCTGCATCCCGCTGATCGTTGACTCTTGCGTGCTTCCGGCACGCGGCATGGGCGCAGTGTAGCGATTTGCTTGCGGGCATTCCCGGGAAAAATCATGTCGTGATCCGTCGTTTCGGCGCCGGTCATTTGTCCGACAGGTCAACCTTGGGTTGCCGGGCGGCGGGCAATCTTGAATAATCGCCCAACTGAGAATTATTTGCAGATAGTCATGAATCCTGTCTCTGTTGGTCAGCCACGCATTCTTTCCATCGAGGACGATCCCGTTCTCGGCGCCTATGTTCACGAACAGTTGGGGCGCAGCGGCTTCCAGGTCACCTGGTGCCAGAGCGGCAGCGAAGGCCTGAGCATCGCCCGGCACCAGCCATTCGATGTGGTGCTGATGGACATTCTGTTGCCGGGCCTTGATGGTCTGAATGTGCTGACGCAACTGCGTCAGAGTCATTCCACGCCGGTGCTGTTGATGTCGGCGCTGGGGGCCGAGGCTGATCGCATCAGCGGTTTTCGTTTGGGGGCCGACGACTATCTGCCCAAGCCGTTCAGCATGGCCGAGTTGCATGTGCGGATCGAAGCGATCCTGCGTCGGGTCGCCCTCGACCGGCGCCCGGCCGTCAGCGTTGAGCCGGTGGCCGCGGGCGGTCTGCATTTCGACGATGAGCAGTGCGAAGTGTCCTACCGCAATCAACCCGCCGGCCTGACCCGCAGCGAATACCGCTTGCTCGAAACCCTCAATCGCAATGATGAAGAGGTGCTGAGCAAGGCCTTCCTTTATCAGCACGTGCTTCAGCGCGGCTACGCGGCCCACGACCGCAGCCTCGACATGCACATCAGCCAGATCCGCCGCAAACTCAAATCGATCGGCTACACCGAGCGGGAAGTGCGCACGGTGTGGGGAAAGGGTTACGTACTGAGCGCCGTCGATGAAGGTGTCTGACCTGCCGGGCCGGCATTCACTGTTCTGGAAGCTGGCCTGCCTGCTGGTGGCCTTCTGTCTGCTGATGATCTGGCTGAGTTGGTCCTGGGGCCGTTATATGGAGGAACGCAATCAGTTCCTCTCCGACGAGGCTCGCGGCACGCTCACCCGTTATGCCACCGAAGCCGAAGAAGCATGGCGGCGCGATCGACGTGATGGCGTGGACCGTTGGTTGCAGAGCATGGAATTGCGCGAAGCCGGTTGGGTCGGTGTGATCGACGGCAACTTGCAGTCGCTGAGCAGCGATTCGCTGAACGAAAAGGAAATCCAGCACCTGACTTTTTTGCGTGGACTTGATTGGCCGATTCATAAAAAGGGCCGGCCATGGCTGCGTGTTCCGTTCCCGACAGAGCCGGCCGCTGGCAGCCTGGTCATCGAGTTGCCCGAGAGGTTTCTGCCGGGCAAATATCGAGTGTTCTGGCGGGTGATCACCAACGGGGTGATTCCCGGCCTGTTCACCCTGTTGCTGTGTGTTGGCCTGTATCGCTTGCTGGTGGTGCCGCTCAACAACCTGCGCGAGCAGGCCAATGCGTGGCGTGCCGATCAATTGAATGTGCGCCTGTCGAGTGGCATTACCCAGCGCCCGGACGAACTCGGCGAACTGGCCCGTGCCTTTGACTCGATGTCCGAACGCCTGCAATCGACCATCGCCCTGCAACAGCAATTGTTGCGCGACCTGTCCCACGAACTGCGCACCCCCTTGAGTCGCCTGCGGGTGGCCAGCGAAAGCGAACAGGGTCTGTTGCCATTGCGCGAACGCATTGGCCGCGAAGTCGATGGCATGCAGCGGCTGGTCGAAGACACCCTGCAACTGGCCTGGCTCGAAACTGAACGTGCACCATTGCCGGACGAGGCGATCCAGATCCAGGCCTTGTGGGAGATGCTCACGGAAAACGCCTGTTACGAAAGTTGCTGTCCGGAAGGGAAATTGCAATGTGCGGTGGACGCATCGTGCTGGGTGCGCGGCAATCTCAACACCTTGGCCCAGGCGCTGGAAAACATCCTGCGCAACGCAATCCGTCATTCGCCACCGGGCGGCATCGTGCGACTGGATGGCCGACGTGACGGGGACTACTGGCATCTATGGCTGGAAGACGAGGGCGGTGGCGTGGCCGAGGCGAATCTGGAGCGAATCTTCTCGCCGTTCACCCGACTCGACGGTTCGCGTCCGGGGGATGGTGGATTCGGTCTGGGGCTGAGCATTGCGAGGAATGCGGTGCAGCGGCAGGGCGGGACCCTGTGGGCCGAGAACGGCCAGTCGGGATTGCGATTGAATTTGCGGTTAGTGGCGGATGACAGTGCCGTCACTCCCGACGCCTTCGCTGGCAAGCCAGTTACTGCCGGGGATATGTGTCGCCCGCAGGTTGTGTGAATAGCACAAGAAAGTGTCAGCGCTGCTGACACTCGTTTAAAAGTCGCACCACTGGCGCGACTTTTACTGCTTATTCCAAGAAACCATAAGCACCACACTTTGCGTGATATGGGCCGCGCAGGTTTGCCGGTATGATAGGCCCCCCCGCTGTCCGGATTGTGAAAAACGCCATGACCTTGCAGTACCCAACCATCGCCGATTGCGTCGGCAACACGCCGCTGGTGCGTTTGCAGCGCCTGCCCGGTGTCACCAGCAACACCCTATTGCTCAAGCTCGAAGGGAACAACCCTGCGGGTTCGGTGAAGGATCGTCCGGCGCTGTCGATGATCACCCGTGCCGAGTTGCGCGGGCAGATCCACGCCGGCGATACGCTGATCGAAGCGACCTCGGGCAACACCGGGATCGCCCTGGCGATGGCTGCCGCGATCAAGGGTTACAAGATGATCCTGATCATGCCGGACAACTCCAGCGCCGAGCGTAAAGCGGCGATGACTGCCTATGGCGCGGAGCTGATTCTGGTCAGCCAGGAAGAGGGCATGGAAGGCGCTCGCGATCTCGCCCAGAGGATGGAAGCCGAAGGCCGTGGCAAGGTGCTGGATCAGTTCGCCAACGGCGACAACCCTGAAGCGCACTACACCACCACCGGTCCGGAAATCTGGCGTCAGACCCAGGGCTCCATCACCCATTTCGTCAGCTCCATGGGCACCACCGGCACCATCATGGGTGTGTCGCGTTACCTCAAGGAGCAGAACGACAACGTGCAGATCATCGGCCTGCAACCGATGGAAGGCTCGGCTATTCCTGGCATCCGCCGCTGGCCGCAGGAATACCTGCCAAAGATTTATCAGGCCGACCGCGTCGACCGCATCGTCGACATGGCACAAAGCGAAGCCGAAGACGTCACCCGCCGTCTGGCCCGCGAAGAAGGCATATTCTGCGGCGTGTCCTCGGGCGGTGCGGTGGCAGCGATGCTGCGCCTGTCCAAAGAAGTTGAAAACGCGGTGATCGTTGCGATCATCTGTGACCGTGGCGACCGATACCTGTCGACCGGCATTTTCGACGCGCCCAACTGATGGCCAAGCACGAGAGAGGCCTGCGCTTCCAGCCCACCGGCGGCAGCAAGGCCCCGCAACTCCCGACCGGCAAAAAGCAGCGCTTGAAGATCGAGCGCCTGGCCAATGACGGTCGCGGTATCGCGTTTTTTGAAGGCAAGACCTGGTTCGTCCTCGGCGCCCTTGCCGGTGAAGAGGTCGAGGCGCGGGTGCTTGGCGCCCACGGCAAAGTGGTCGAGGCGCGCACCGAGCGTGTGTTCACCGCCAGCGAATTACGCCGCCCCGCAGCTTGTCAGCACGCCGGTCGCTGCGGCGGTTGCAGCGTCCAGCATTTGCCCCACGACGAACAGCTTGCCCTGAAACAGCGCATGCTTGCCGAGCAGCTGTCACGAGTTGCCGGTGTCGAGCCTGAAGAGTGGGCTGCACCGTTGACCGGCCCGGAGTTCGGCTACCGTCGCCGTGCCCGGATTGCCGTGCGCTGGGACAGCAAGGCCAAAACGCTCGAAGTCGGTTTCCGCGCTGCTGGCAGCCAGGACATTGTGGCAATCAGCGAATGCCCGGTGCTGGTACAGCCCTTGCAACCGATCATGACCCGTTTGCCGGAGATGCTCCGTCGCCTGAGCAAACCTCAGGCGCTGGGTCATGTGGAATTATTCAGTGGCTCGTCCCTGGCCGTTCTGCTGCGTCACATGGCGCCGCTGTCCGAGGCCGACCTGATGATCCTCACGGATTTTTGCGCATTCCATCAGGCGCAGTTGTGGCTGCACGGCGAAGACGGGCCGCAACCGGTCGATACTACGCAGTCGCTGGGCTATCGCCTGGAACAGTGGGGTCTGGAGCTGGCCTGGCGGCCGGGGGATTTCATTCAGGTCAATGCCAGGGTCAACGAGGCCATGGTCGCCCAGGCGCTGGACTGGTTGAAACCGACCGCCGATGAGCGCGTGCTCGACCTGTTCTGTGGTCTCGGCAACTTTGCCTTGCCGCTGGCCAAAACCGTGCGCGAAGTGGTGGCGGTCGAAGGCGTGCAGACCATGGTCGATCGCGCCGCCGCCAACGCTGCCAGTAACAATTTGCATAACACAAAGTTTTTTCAGGCCGATTTATCCCAGCCTTTGACCGATGCCGAATGGATCGGAAACGGCTTTTCTGCGGTACTCTTGGACCCACCGCGTGACGGTGCTTTCGAGGTAGTGCGCAAGCTCGCGACCCTGGGTGCCGAGCGGTTGGTGTATGTGTCGTGCAACCCTGCAACTCTGGCGCGCGATACGGTCGAATTGATCAAGCAGGGCTACCGGTTAAAACGTGCCGGGATTCTCGATATGTTTCCTCAGACGGCACATGTCGAGGCCATGGCGTTATTTGAAGCGAGCTAGGATGGCTCGTCTGATCCGACTGATCGGTCCGTGCAGCACTCGTCTTAGCCCCGCGAGTGCGGACGGGCAATCAAGGTCAGTGATTTGACGCATTGAGTCTGCGTCGTAGGGAAGGTAAAGCAAGATGGTACAGGTGAGAGCACACCAGCCGATCAACACCGACGGCAGTATCAATCTCGAGGCTTGGCTCGATCATGCGGTCAGTGTCGATCTGGCACTGGATCGCGAAGCCTTGAAGGAGGCCTGTGAGTACGCTCGACAGGCCGAGCAACAGTCCAACGCGGCGAAGAATCTCTGGTCCGAAGGCAGCGGCAGCTTCAGCACCGGCCTCGAGATCGCGGAGATTCTCGCCGACCTCAAGCTCGATCAGGATTCGCTGGTCGCGGCGGTGCTTTACCGTGGCGTGCGCGAAGGCCAGATCGAACTGTCAGCGGTCAGCCAGCGCTTCGGCCCGGTGGTCGCCAAACTGATTGATGGCGTGCAGCGCATGGCCGCGATCAGCGCCAGCCTCAGCCCGCGCCAGTCGATGGTGATGGGTACCCAGGGCCAGGTGGAAAACCTGCGCAAGATGCTGGTGGCGATGGTCGACGACGTACGCGTCGCGCTGATCAAACTCGCCGAACGTACCTGTGCGATCCGCGCGGTGAAAACCGCCGACGACGAAAAGCGCAACCGGGTTGCGCGGGAAGTCTTCGACATCTATGCACCGCTCGCCCACCGACTCGGCATTGGCCATATCAAGTGGGAATTGGAGGACTTGTCCTTCCGTTACCTGGAACCCGACCAATACAAACAGATTGCCAAGTTGCTGCACGAGCGGCGGCTCGACCGTGAGCGTTTCATCGCTGACGTGATGACCCAGCTCAAGGACGAATTGCAGGCCACCGGCGTCGACGCCGACATCAGCGGCCGGGCCAAACATATCTATTCGATCTGGCGCAAAATGCAGCGCAAGGGTCTGGAGTTCAGCCAGATCTACGACGTTCGTGCGGTGCGGGTGCTGGTGCCGGAAATGCGCGACTGCTACACCGCGCTCGGCATTGTCCACACCCTGTGGCGGCACATCCCGAAAGAGTTCGACGACTACATCGCCAACCCGAAAGAGAACGGCTACCGCTCGCTGCACACGGCGGTGATCGGGCCGGAAGGCAAGGTGCTGGAAGTCCAGATTCGTACGCATTCGATGCACGAAGAAGCCGAGCTCGGCGTCTGCGCGCACTGGCGCTACAAGGGCACCGACGTCAAATCCGGCTCCAATCACTACGAAGAGAAAATCTCCTGGCTGCGTCAGGTGCTCGAGTGGCACGAAGAGCTGGGCGACATCGGTGGCCTCGCTGAACAGCTGCGGGTCGATATCGAACCGGACCGGGTCTACATCTTCACCCCGGACGGTCACGCCATCGACTTGCCGAAGGGCGCGACGCCGCTGGACTTCGCCTACCGGGTGCACACCGAAATCGGTCACAACTGCCGTGGTGCGAAGATCAACGGGCGTATCGTACCGCTCAACTACAGCCTGCAGACCGGCGAGCAGGTCGAGATCATCACCAGCAAGCACGGCACGCCGAGCCGTGACTGGCTGAACTCGAACCTCGGTTACGTCACCACATCGCGGGCGCGGGCGAAGATCGTTCACTGGTTCAAGCTGCAGGCTCGCGACCAGAACGTCGCGGCGGGCAAGACCCTGATCGAGCGTGAACTCACTCGCCTCGGTCTGCCGGCGGTGGATTTCGACAAGCTGGCCGACAAGGCCAACATGAAAACCGCCGAAGACATGTTCGCCGCCCTCGGGGCCGGCGACCTGCGTCTGGCGCAACTGGTCAACCTGGCGCAGCAACTGGTCGAGCCGGAGCGCGGCAACGAACAGCTGGAGCTGATTCCACGCAAGGCCACTGGCTACAAGCCGGGCAAGCGCGGCGACATCCAGATCCAGGGCGTCGGCAACCTGATGACCCAGATGGCCGGCTGCTGCCAACCGTTGCCGGGCGATGCGATCGTCGGTTACATCACCCAGGGCCGTGGCGTGAGCATTCACCGTCAGGACTGTGCCTCGGTACTGCAACTGGCCGGGCGCGAGCCGGAGCGGATCATCCAGGTCAGCTGGGGCCCGGTGCCGGTGCTCACCTACCCGGTGGACATCGTCATCCGCGCCTACGACCGTTCCGGTCTGCTGCGTGACGTCTCGCAGGTGCTGCTCAACGAGCGGATCAACGTGCTGGCGGTCAACACCCGCTCGAACAAGGAGGACAACACCGCACTGATGTCCCTGACCATCGAGATCCCGGGACTGGACGCACTGGGCCGGTTGCTGGGGCGGATTTCCCAATTGCCGAACATCATCGAGACGCGGCGTAACCGGACTCCATGAAACCGACCTATAGCCTTGAAGACCTGTTGCACCTGATGAACCGTCTGCGGGATCCGCAGTACGGTTGCCCGTGGGACATCAAGCAGACTTACGCGACCATCGTCCCGCACACCCTTGAAGAGGCCTACGAAGTCGCTGACGCCATCGAGCGCGGCGACTTCGACCACTTGCAGGGCGAGTTGGGCGATCTGCTGTTTCAGGTGGTGTATTACAGCCAGCTGGCGCGGGAAGAGGGGCGGTTCGAATTTGCCGGCGTGGTCGACAGCATTACCCGCAAGCTGATTCGTCGTCATCCGCATGTATTCCCCACCGGCGATCTGTATGCGCCGCTGGACGTGCCGCGCCTGAACGAAGAGCAGGTCAAGCAGCGCTGGGAGGAGATCAAGGCCGAAGAGCGTGCCGAGAAATCCGCCGAGCCGCAGCAACTGTCGCTGCTCGACGATGTTCCCGCCGCATTGCCGGCACTGTCCCGCTCGGCCAAGTTGCAGAAGCGCGCAGGGCAGGTCGGTTTCGATTGGCCGGATGCGTTGCCGGTGCTGGACAAGGTCCGTGAAGAGCTTGATGAAGTGCTCGAAGCCATGTCTGAGAATGACCCGCAAGCGGTGGCCGACGAGATCGGTGACCTGCTGTTTTCCGTGGTCAATCTGGCCCGGCATCTGAAGGTCGATCCGGAAACCGCATTGCGTGGCGCCAACGCCAAGTTCGAGCGACGTTTCCGTTTTATCGAACAGGCATTGCGCGACACCCACCGACCCATGGAAGATTGCACCCTCGAAGAGTTGGACGCCCTGTGGGGCGAAGCCAAACGTCAGGAAAAGAATTTGCCCAGCTGCGGCTGAGCCGTTGCCCAAGTGAGTAAGCATCAATGAGCCTTTCCCTTCGCGATCAGTTGCTCAAGGCAGGACTGGTCAACCAAAAGCAGGCCAAACAGGTCAGCAAAGACAAACAGAAACAGCAGCGTCTGGCCCACAAAGGCCAGATCGAACTGGACGACTCCCAGCAGCGTGCTGCCCAGGAAGCCATGGCCGAGAAGGTCAAGCGCGACCAGGAGCTGAACCGTCAGCAGCAGGAGAAGGCTGAAGCCAAGGCTCGTGCGGCGCAGGTCAAGCAGTTGATCGAAGTCTCGCGTCTGCCGAAGCTGACCACCGAGGACTACTACAACTTCGTCGACGACAAGAAGGTCAAGCGCATTTCCGTCAACACGCTGATGCGCAACAAGCTCAGCAGCGGTTCGCTGGCGATCGTGCACCATGCCGGCGGCTACGAAGTGATTCCTCGTGAGGCGGCCCTGAAGATTCAGGAGCGCGATCCACAGCGCATCGTGCAGCTCAACGAGAAGGTCGAAGAGGTCAATGCCGAGGACGATCCGTACGCGGCCTATGTGATCCCGGATGATCTGATGTGGTAAGCGGGTTTCACCGGGCTGCGAAGCGCCCTTGAAGCACCCAACAACGACAAACCCCGCTCATCGCGGGGTTTGTCGTTTTCAATGCTGTGGTTTTTGATTCAGGCGGATTTCAGATCCCGCTGGCGTTCTTGCAGTTCCAGTTCGGCCTTGTAGTTGTGGGCGTCGATCTCGTTGTGGAACATGCCGACCAGCAAGTCTTGTTGATGCACATCCCAGATCCGTACGCCGGCGGCTACGCCTTCATGGGACATGTGTGAATCGTCGCGTTCAGTTACTTTTACAGTCATCTGCTAGCTCCAATCTCTGTTATCTGCAGCAAGGCGTGTGCAGGCCTCTTTTATAGAATTTGTTAGCCTGCTAAGTAAACGCCTGATTTGTGCAATCTATTCTTGCGAAATCTGCAACAGCGCTGGAGCCCGCATAAACCGCGACATTCAGTCGCAGGACGGTAAGTTGCATGACAAACGTTTCATCTTGGCGCCGCTGAAAATGCCTTTCTCCAGGCGAAAAAAAACGCCCCGAACCAGTCGGGGCGTTTTCGTGTGCGGCTCAGCGCAAGGGAATTACTTGCCTTCCCAGCGCTTCAGGACGAGGGTGGCATTGGTGCCACCGAAGCCGAAGCTGTTGCTCATCACGGTGTTGATGGTGGCGTTCTCGCGGGTCTTGGTCAGCACCGGCAGATCGGCCACTTCTGGGTCCAGTTCGTCGATGTTGGCGGAACCGGCGATGAAGTTGCCTTCCATCATCAGCATGCAGTAAATCGCTTCGTGCACGCCGGCGGCGCCCAGGGAGTGACCCGACAGGCTCTTGGTGGAGCTGATGGCCGGGGCCTTGTCGCCGAACACTTCACGCACACCTTTCATTTCTGCGACGTCGCCGACCGGAGTCGAAGTACCGTGGGTGTTCAGGTAGTCGATCGGGGTATCGACGGTGGACAGCGCCTGCTGCATGCAGCGGATGGCGCCTTCGCCGCTTGGAGCCACCATGTCGTAGCCGTCGGACGTCGCGCCGTAGCCAACGATTTCCGCGTAGATCTTCGCGCCACGGGCCAGAGCGTGTTCCAGCTCCTCGACCACGACCATGCCGCCACCACCGGCGATGACGAAACCGTCACGGTCGGCATCGTAGGCACGGGAGGCTTTTTCCGGGGTGTCGTTGCGCTTGCTGGACAGGGCGCCCATTGCGTCGAACAGGAACGACTGGCTCCAGTGCTCCTCTTCACCGCCACCGGCGAACACGATGTCCTGCTTGCCCATCTGGATCTGTTCCATGGCGGTACCGATGCAGTGAGCACTGGTGGCGCAGGCAGACGCGATGGAGTAGTTCAGGCCCTTGATCTTGAACGGAGTGGCCAGGCACGCCGAAACGGTGCTGCTCATGGTCCGCGTTACGCGGTATGGGCCGACGCGCTTGACGCCTTTCTCGCGCAGGATGTCCAGCGCTTCCATCTGGTTCAGGGTCGAAGCGCCGCCGGAACCTGCGATCAGGCCGGTACGCGGGTTGGATACCTGCTCTTCGGTCAGACCGGAATCGGTGATGGCGTCTTTCATGGCCAGGTAGGCGTAAGCCGCTGCGTGGCCGACGAAGCGATAGATCTTGCGATCGATCAGTTCTTCAAGGTTGAGGTCGATGGAGCCGGAAACCTGGCTACGCAGACCCATTTCGGCGTATTCCGGGTTGAACCGGATGCCAGGGCGGCTTGCACGCAGGTTAGCGGAGACGGTCTCTTTGTCATTGCCCAGGCACGAAACAATGCCCAGACCAGTGATAACGACGCGGCGCATGCGAATAACCCTTAGAAGTTGTCAGTGGAGGTGAACACGCCGACGCGAAGGCCTTCGGCGGTGTAGATTTCGCGACCGTCGACAGTCACCGAACCGTCGGCGATGGCCAGGTTCAGCTTGCCTTTGAGGACGCGCTTGATATGAATGTTGTAGGTGACTTTCTTGGCGGTCGGCAGGACCTGTCCGAAGAACTTCACTTCGCCCGAACCCAGCGCACGGCCGCGGCCCGGCAGGCCTTGCCAGCCCAGGAAGAAACCGACCAGTTGCCACATGGCGTCCAGACCCAGGCAGCCCGGCATCACCGGATCACCCTCGAAGTGGCAAGCGAAGAACCACAGGTCAGGGTTGATATCCAGCTCGGCGACCAATTCACCTTTGCCGTACTTGCCGCCTTCTTCGCTGATCAGGGTGATGCGATCCACCATCAGCATGTTCGGGGCGGGCAGTTGCGCGTTACCTGGGCCGAACAGCTCACCGCGACTGCAGCGCAGCAGGTCTTCCCGAGTAAAGGCGTTTTGTTTGGTCATGCGAGCTCCTCAATAATCCCATGCGGCAGGTGGGGCAAATCTTCCCGACCGATCGACGCGTTCATGCCTCGAACCGGCAGCCTACTCATAGACTATTGCGTTGTGGTGAAAGTCACAGCACCAAGGACATGAATGTACACTTGTGCACTGAAATTTTTATTCAAGCCCCTTTTGAGGCTCGTTCGGGTGCCTAAGACTGCCGCACTTTCGCTTTTCACGCCAGTCGCAGATGCTCGAAAGGGCCTCCCTACTGCACCCAGCGCTGCAGAATCTGCTGCAGGTCATTACGTTTGAACGGCTTGGCCAGGTAATCATTCATCCCCGCCGACAGGCAGTTTTCCCGGTCGCCCTGCAACGCGTTGGCCGTCAGGGCGATGATCGGAACATGGCCGCAGCCGGGCAGGCGGCGGATCTGTCGGGTCGCTTCGTAACCATCGATGATCGGCAAACGGCAATCCATCAGGATCGCTTCGTAACGACTGCCACCGGCACTGCGAACAGCCTGCATGCCATCGGTGGCGACGCTGACAGTGAAGCCCAGGCTGCGCAGCATGGCTTCGATCACCGTCTGGTTAACCGGGTTGTCCTCCACCAGCAGGACATTGCGGCCTTCGCCGTGTGCATTGCCATCGATTGCCCGCGGCGCTGCCAGCATCGGCAATGCCTGCTTATATAGAGCCAGCGGAATTTCCAGGGTAAACACCGAGCCGCGACCTTCTTCGCTTTGCGCGCGCAAGGTGCCGCCCATGCGTTCGGCCAGCGTGCGGGCAATCGGCAAGCCCAGACCGGTCCCGCCATAACGACGCGAAATCGAGCTGTCGGCCTGCTGGAACGCGTTGAACATCAATTCCAGGCTTTCGGAAGAAATCCCGATGCCGCTGTCGCGCACCGAGCAGGTGAACCACAGCAATTCGTGATCCAGCGATTGCCACTGCGCCTCGATGCTGACGCGCCCCTGTTCGGTGAACTTCAGTGCATTGCCCACCAGATTGACCAGAATCTGCCGGATCCGCGTCGGATCGCCCTGTACCTGCAAGCCGCGCAAGTCTTCAGGAATCCGCAGTTGCAACTCCAGGCCACGTTGCGCCGCGCTGTGCTGGAACGACTGCGCACACGCGCCGATCAAGTCGGCGAGGTTGAACGGGATGTGCTCCAGTTCCAGTTCCGAACGCTCGATGCGCGAGAAATCCAGAATGTCGTTGATCACCTTGAGCAAATGCTCGGTGGACTCGGAAGCCAGCGCCGCGTACTCGACCTGCTCCTCGGTCATGTCGGTGGTTTCCAGCAATTGCAGCATGCCCAGGACACCATTCATCGGAGTGCGCAGTTCATGGCTCATCATGGCCAGGAAGTCCGACTTGGCGTTGTTGGCCTTTTCCGCCTCTTCGCGTGTCTGGATCAGTTGCGCCATGGCCTGGTGCTGTTCGCGACTGGCCTGTTCCAGTGCCTGGGCAAGGTTGTTGATGTGCTGCGACAAAGCCCCCAGCTCGGTGTCATCGACAATCGGCAATGGAGTCTTGTAGTCACCGTCCTGAATCGCCTTGACCGCATCGCCAATATCGCGGATCGGCTGCGACAGGCTGCCGGCCAGGCGCCGCGCCAGAACGAAGGTGAAGAGCAGGGCGAACAGCGCCAGGATCCCGGCCTTGAGCAGGATCTCCTGTTGGCGCTGACTGAATGCATCGTTGGACAGACCGACGATCACCCGCCCCAGATAATCCTCGCTGGCACCGCCGTTATTGGTCTTGCCGTCCTGAAAGAAATCATTGTGCAAGGCAATCCGTTGCAGCCGCACCGGTGACTGGAACACTTCGACCTGATGCGGGCGCTTATGGATGTCCGACGGTTGTTCCACATACGCCAGAATCCGGTTGGCGCTGTCCTGGATTTCCAGGAACCGCACATTCGGCGTGGCCAGTGTGGCTTTCAGCAGGCTTTCCAACACCTCGTTGTTGCCGGAAATCACACCGTACTCGGTAGCTGGCGCGAGCTGGTTGGCGATCAGTTGGCCGGTGTGATTCAGCTCCTGACGCAAATCCTGGATGCGCACGAAGGTGAAAAAACTGATCAGCAGCAAGGTCAGCAACAGCGCAGGGCCCAGGCTGATCAACTGGGTGCGGGTATTGATGTCCCAACGGCGGAAAATCATGGGCGGCGCTCTCCTTGGGCCAACTCTTCGGCAACAGACGCTTCGTTCATCGGTTCTATTCCTAATGAACGAGCCACCTGCGCATTGCTTGATACTTTAAAGCGCTCGGGATAGAGCTCTCTCGGCCAGGTGGTCGGTGGTCGGTCGAGCAATTCGTCGAGCACCGCCAGCCAATCGCTCTGGTCGCTGTAAGTGCTGGCGAGGCTGCCGGCGCGCACGAACGAAACGTTCGGACCGATCAGCGCCAGTTGTCGCGAATAGCTGCTGAGCAGCAGGTTTTTCGCGGTTTTCGGGTTGTACAGGTCGGGGTCGTCAAGGCCCAGCAGCACATCGCTGTTTTTCAGCACGGTCTGCAAGGGGCGGCTGTCATGGGTGTTATCCCAGCGCTGCGGGACGATTTGCAGATTCAGCGGCCGGGCGGCCGATTGCAGCTCCTTGAGCAGGAACTCGCTGTGCTGATCGAACAGCACGCCGACTCGCTGAGCCTGAGGCAGGATCCGCCGGATCAACTGCAACTGGCGACTCAGCGGCGGATCGCTCCACAGCAGACTCAAGTGGGGCGGTTGGGCGGTGCCGAAGCGCTGTCGGGCCTGCAAGCGGCTGATGCGCAGGACCAGCGTCGCCGGCCCCTGGGATTCCTGCATGCGCCAGTCGAGGCTCGGCAGGTCCAGAAGAATCAGGCGCAGGCTGGACGGCAACTTGCCCGGCGCCGGCAGGCTCGCCAGTGGCTGGAAATGTACGCGGTCGGTGGGGCGCAGCTCGCTCAGGGCCTGCACGAACGATTGCACGCCGGGGCTTTCCTCGGCGCCAGTCAGCAGAATATCGGCCGCCTGCACCGCCACGCCGTGCAGCCAGGCTGTCAGGAACAGGCACAACCCGACCAGCCATTGGCCGGCGGTTGGCATCTTCCGTGACAGGGCGTAGCGCATCCTAGAACTCCAGTTCGGCGCTGAAATACATCACTCGGCGTTCGTCGTAATTGTTGTCGACGAACGTGGTCGGCTCATTGTCCAGACGCTGTTGCAGCACCCCGGCCAGTTGCAGTTGAGCCTTGCCCAGCGGGATGCGTTTGGCGATGCGCGTGTCGACCCGCTCGAAGCGATAGCCGTTGAGTGCGTTGTCACCGTAATAGAAGAGGGCGCTGTTCCAGCCCTGACCCCAGTCGCGCAGCCAGCCGGCCGAGCCGCTGTTGCGCGCGGTGAACTTCTGGTCCAGCGGGTTGCTCGCCTCGGCATCGACGTAGGCGTAAGTCAGGCGCAGCCGATCGGCCGCACTCAGGCGCCAGTCCAGCTGGGTTTCGGTGCCGCGAAAGCGCGAGTCGTTGGCGTTGCTGGCGATGTACTGATTGTTGCGCAGCGGCTCGCTGATCATCCCGGTGATTTCGTCATAGAACAGCTTCACGTCGAGCGCCAGGCCCCACTCGGGGAAAAAGCCGTTGTAGCCGAGTTCCCGCGAGCGCATGTGCTCCTGGTCCAGATCGCCGGGGCCCCGGGTCTTGACGAAGTAACGGGCCGAAGACTGGCCATAGGCGGAGGGGCGCAGGTTGGTCACCTGATAACTCCAGTTGACGTTGTTCTCGAACATGTCCGGCGAGCGAATCGCTTCCGAGTACACCGCGCGCAGGCTGTGGCGCGGGCTGATCAGGTAATTGACGGCAAACCTGGGCGTCAGCGAACTGCCGATCAGTTGAGTGTTTTCAAACATGGCGCCGCCCTGCAACAACCAGTGTTCGCTGGCGCGCCATTCCAGTTGGCCAAAGGCGCGCCACGTGGTGTCGTCCAGCGTTCCGTTGAAATAGGTCTCAGAATCGGCCCGGTCGTAACGATAGTTCAGGCCGCTGACCAGACGCAGACTGTCGGACAGGCTGAGGGTGTCCTGCAATTCCAGGTCATAGCGCGATTCCCGGGCACTCTGGTCGATATCGCCGCACAGGGTCCGGCTGGCGCCATTGCGCCATTGATCGAGCACCTGATTGGCCAGGGCCATTTCCGTTGGCGTGCCGGGCGCAGCACCGGGTCCGGTGTAGCGGGTGATGTTGCGCGCCAGTTGTTCGGTGTAGTTCGGATTGAGTTGCCACAGCTCTGTGAGTTGCGGACTGAAGGACACTTCAGCATCGCAGGCGCGCCAGGTCTGCTGGCGATCCCAGTGTTGCGCCGAGCCTTGTACATAAAGGCTGTGATCGGGGTTGATGTCCAGGTTCCAGCGCACCGAGCCGGCGTAATCCTTGGCGATCACGTCGGAATTGTTCCCGGCAGCGGTAATCCCGGAGAACACCGGACGGTAGGTGTAAGGTCGCTGGTTGGTTCCGTCTTTGGCGTTGAGCTGCCAGTCCACGCTCTGGTTATCGCTGAGGGCCTGGCTCACGGCAAGGCTGAAGCGGTTCAAGCGTCGGCTGTCGCGGTAATCGGCGCCGGTGCGGTCGCTGTCAAAGCCGTCATCTTCCTGGCCGGACAGCGACAGGCGCAGGTCTCCGCCATTCCAACCCGTTCCCTGGCTGGCATAGAAGTCGTTGATGCCCCGTTGGCCACGGGTGATTTTCAGCCGTGTGCCGTGGCTGTCGGCCGGGTTGCGGGTGATGATGTTGACCACCGCCATCAGCGCGTTGGCGCCGTAACTGACGGTGTTCGGGCCGCGAAAAACTTCGATGCGTTCGATGTCTTCCATGGCCACCGGGATGTCGCTCCAGTCCACCGTGGCCAGGCCGGCGCGGTACACCGAGCGGCCATCGATCAGCACTTGCATGCGCCGCGCTTCGGTGGCGTTGGTGCCGTGATAGTTCACCACCGCCTGATTGCCGCTGATGTTGCCGACCATCATGCCGGGCACCAGGCGCAGCAGTTCGCTGATGTCCCGGGCACCGCTGGCGTTGATCAGTTCGCTGTCGATCACGGTCATGCTGCCGGGGACTTCCGCCGGCGACTGTTTCAGGCGCGTGGCCGTGAGGATCTGGGGCAAGGCCTCGCTGTCGAGAAACAGGTCGTCCGCCAGCAACATCGGGCTGAACAGCAGCGCCAGCAGCAGGGACGAACGCGGGGAGGGAGTGCCAGAAAACACGACGCGGCCTTGATAGCAAAGAATTGGCGCGCATGTTAACCGAGGACAGTGACTTTTCCAGTCACGTTGCGGGCATTTTCCTCGGTTTTATTGGTCTTCTTCCTACAAGTGCGGGTAATTGACGCCGGGGCTGTCCGAGAAGGGGCCGCTCCGTATAATGCCCGCATCGCCACTGGTATGGATTAACGGATTACATATGACTGAACAGCGCCCGATTGCGGTCCTGGGAGGCGGAAGTTTCGGTACCGCCGTGGCCAATCTGTTGGCCGAGAACGGCCATCAAGTCCGGCAGTGGATGCGTGACCCCGAACAGGCCGAGGCCATCCGGGTCAATCGCGAGAACCCGCGTTATCTCAAGGGCATCAAGATTCTGCCGGGCGTGACGGCCGTCACCGACCTGCAGGAAACCCTCGATGCCTGCGAGTTGTGCTTCGTCGCGTTGCCATCGAGCGCACTGCGCACGGTATTGGCGGCGCATGCCGAGCGTCTGAGCGGCAAGATGCTGGTCAGCCTGACCAAGGGCATCGAAGCCCACACCTTCAAACTGATGAGCCAGATCCTCGAAGAAATCGCCCCGCAGGCGCGCATCGGCGTGCTGTCCGGGCCGAACCTGGCGCGGGAAATCGCCGAGCACGCGCTGACCGCCACGGTGGTCGCCAGTGAGGACGAAGAACTGTGCAAAGAAGTGCAGGCCGCGCTGCATGGTCGCACTTTCCGTGTCTATGCCAGTGCCGACCGCTTCGGCGTGGAGCTGGGCGGTGCACTGAAAAACGTCTACGCGATCATCGCCGGCATGGCTGTGGCGCTGGAGATGGGCGAGAACACCAAGAGCATGCTGATCACTCGCGCCCTGGCCGAGATGACCCGGTTTGCGGTGAATCAGGGCGCCAACCCGATGACCTTCCTCGGTCTGGCCGGGGTCGGCGACCTGATCGTCACTTGCTCGTCGCCGAAGAGCCGCAACTATCAGGTCGGTTTTGCACTCGGTCAGGGTTTGAGCCTCGATGAAGCAGTCTCGCGTCTTGGTGAAGTGGCCGAAGGGGTCAATACCCTGAAAGTGCTCAAGGCCAAGGCCCAGGAGGTTGGCGTGTACATGCCGCTGGTCGCCGGGCTGCACGCGATCCTGTTCGAAGGGCGCACGCTGGAACAGGTGATCGGCCTGTTGATGCGCGCCGAGCCGAAGACTGACGTCGACTTCATTTCCACCAGTGGTTTCAACTGATTGCCTTTTATTTCAGGGCAGGGGAGCTAGACATGAACGATCCGAAAACCGAAGCCAAGTACGAATCCATCCTGCTGCGGGTGTTGTGGATGATCGTCTACATCCTGGTCTGGCAGGTGGCGCAGTTCATCCTCGGCGCGGTGGTACTGGTGCAACTGATCTATCGTTTGATCTATGGCGCCCCGAGCGCCAGCCTGATGAATTTCGGCGACAGCCTGAGCCAGTTCCTGGCCCAGATCGGCCGGTTCGGCAGTTTCCACAGCGACCAGAAACCCTGGCCGTTCGCCGACTGGCCGGCGCCGCGTACCCCGGAAGGTGAAGCGCCACACGTCGTCGCGCCGGCACCGCATCCGGCCCGGGATGAGGAACCCAAGCTATGAAACTCTGGGTATTGCGTCACGGCGAGGCCGAGCCCTATGGCTCGCGCCCCGATTCCGAGCGGGAGCTGACCGCTCATGGCCGCAAGGAAGTGCTCAGCAGCGCGGCCCGCTTGATGGGCCAGCCACTGACGGCGATCTACGCCAGCCCATACCTGCGGGCACAGCAGACTGCGCAACTGGTGCGCGAGGCGCTGGGGTTCGAACCGGAGATCCGCACAGTCGAATGGTTGACCCCGGAAGTCGATCCGGACCGCGTCGCCGAACAACTGGTGTCGGTGAGCAATGTGCTGCTGGTCAGTCACAATCCGCTGGTGGGAAATCTGCTCAGCTACCTGCAACACGGTGCCGGCTATCCGCCGGAAAAAGTCAGCACCGCCGGGCTTGCCGAGCTTGAGCACAGCGAGTTGCTGATCGGCTCGATGACGCTCAACAGCCTCAAGCATCCGTGAAATTTTTTGTATGAAATAGTCAACCAAGCACTTGCTTGGTTGGCTACGCTTGCTCCAACCCTAAAAGAAAGGAGCGAGTCGCATGTCTGCTGCTTTTCGATTACCGCTGGACGTGTTCTACGAACGCGAGGCCCGGCACCCGCGCCAACGCTTTCTGGTGCAACCCGTCGGCGGTGGGCAGGTCGAGACGCTGACCTGGGCCGACGTCGGCCATCAGGCCCGCTGCGCCGCGCACTGGCTGCGCTCCCGGGAGTTGCCCCAGGGCAGCCACATCGCGCTGATCTCGAAAAACTGCGCCCACTGGATCATCGTCGACCTGGCGATCTGGATGGCCGGCCATGTTTCGGTGCCGCTCTATCCCAATCTCACAGCCGACTCGGTCAATCAGGTCCTCACTCATTCGGAAAGCGTGCTGGCGTTCATCGGCAAACTGGATGACTGGCCGGGGATGTCGGTCGGGGTGCCGGCGGATCTGCCAACCATCAGCCTGCCACTGCACCCACCGGGCGAGTTCGATTTCAACTGGGGCGACCTGCAACGTTATTCACCGATCCAGGACGACCCGCGACCTGCCGCCGAGCAACTGGCGACCATCATTTACACTTCCGGCACCACTGGCCTGCCCAAAGGCGTGATGCACAGTTTTGCCAACCTCGGATTCGCAACGACTCGCGGCACGCAATTGTTCGGCCTCAATGAAAACGATCGGCTGCTGTCCTATCTGCCGCTGTGTCATGTGGCCGAACGGATGTTCGTCGAGCTGGCGTCGATCTATACCGGGCAAACCGTTTTCTTTGCCGAGAGTCTCGATACTTTTCTCGACGATCTGAGACGGGCGCGGCCGACGGCGATGTTTGGCGTGCCGAGGATCTGGACCAAATTCCAGATGGGCGTCTACAGCAAGATCCCGGCGAAACGCCTGGATTTTCTCCTCGGTCTGCCCTTTATAGGCAAACGGATCGGCCACAAGGTGCTGGCCGGGTTAGGGCTGGATGCCCTGCGCGTGGCGCTGTCCGGTGCGGCGCCGGTGCCGCTGACCTTGTTGCGCTGGTATCAGAAACTCGGGCTCGACGTGCTGGAGGTCTACGGCATGACCGAGAGTTGCGGCTATTCGCACATCTGCCTGCCGGGGCAATACAAGGAGGGCTGGATCGGCCGGCCGTGTCCTGACGTCGAGGTGCGAATCGACGAGTCCGGCGAAGTGCAGGTGCGTAGCCAGGCCAACATGCTGGGCTATTTCAAGGAACCGCAGAAAACCGCCGAGACCCTGACCGTCGACGGCTTCCTGCGCACCGGCGACAAGGGCGAACAGGACGCCGAGGGTCGCTTGCGCCTGACCGGGCGACTCAAGGAAATCTTCAAGACCAGTAAAGGCAAGTACGTCGCTCCGGCACCGATTGAAAACCGCCTCGCCGTGCATACCCGGATCGAGCAGGTCTGCGTGGTCGGCGATGGTCTGAGCGCACCGCTGGGCCTGTGTGTGATCTCGGCAGCCGGGCATGAAGACGCACGACCGCAACTGCATTCGAGCCTGGAAAAGCTGCTGGAGGAGGTCAACGCGGTCCTCGACAAGCACGAACGGCTGCGCCGTCTGGTGGTGGTCAAGGACAGTTGGGCGGTGGAGAACGGCTTCCTGACGCCGACCCTGAAGATCAAGCGCAACGTCATCGAAGACACCTACGGCGCGCGCTTCGAAGAATGGAGCGAGCGCAGCGAGGCGGTGCTGTGGCAGGATTGAGCGACGATCAAAACAACAAAGGAAGCCTGCGATGACCTTGTGGCGCACCACCCCCAACATCGAGCAGTTGAACGCCATCCAGAAAAACACCATCGGCGAAGTGCTGGATATCCGTTTCGAGTCCTTCGACGAAGAGTCTCTGACCGCCAGCATGGTGATCGACCACCGCACCCACCAGCCTTACGGCCTGTTGCACGGCGGCGCCTCGGTGGTGCTGGCCGAGACCGTCGGCTCGATGGCCAGCTATCTGTGCATTGATGCCAGCAAGTTTTATTGCGTGGGTCTGGAGATCAACGCCAACCATCTGCGCGGCCTGCGCAGCGGACGGGTGACGGCGGTGGCCAAACCGATCCACATCGGCCGCACGACCCACGTCTGGGACATCCGCCTGACCAGCGATGAAGGCAAGGCCAGTTGCGTGTCGCGGCTGACCATGGCCGTGGTGCCGCTGGGCGAGCAACCGCCGGCGCGCTGACCGATCCGTCATAGCCCTGACCGGACTGTCATCATTCCTGGCAGTTACGGTCATTGCTGTGAAGCGCGGTCTTACGGACAATCAACGCCACGTTTACCGCCCATGGATTTACCCGTATGTCGCAACCGATCTTCTTCGCCCACGCCAACGGTTTCCCTTCCGGCACCTACGGCAAGCTGTTCTCGGCGCTGGCGCCCGAGTTCCGGGTGACGCATCTGGAGCAGCATGCCCACGATCCGCGTTTCCCGGCGGGTGACAACTGGTACCACCTGGTGGACGAGCTGATCCATCACCTGCAACAGCAGGACGAGCCGGTATGGGGCGTTGGCCATTCCTTCGGCGGAATGCTGCACCTGCACGCTGCGCTACGTTGCCCAGAACTGTATCGCGGGGTGGTGATGCTCGATTCTCCGGTGCTGACGCGCACCGACCGATGGGTGATCCGTGCCGCCAAGCGTTTTGGCTTCATCGATAAGCTCACCCCGGCCGGTCGCACCTTGGGACGACGAGAAGAATTCGCCGACCTCGACAGTGCCCGCAGCTACTTTGCCGGCAAGACGCTGTTCCGAAGCTTCGATCCTGAGTGCTTCGACGCCTACCTGCAACACGGCTTGCACAAGGTCGGCGACAAGCTGCGCCTGCGCTTCGATCCGGCCACCGAGATCAGCATCTATCGCGGTGTGCCGCACACCAGCCCCGGACGAGCCCGACAGCTTCAGGTGCCTCTGGCGGTGGTGCGCGGGCACAAGAGTCGCGTGGTGATGAACCATCACACCCGGTTCGTCGGGCGTCTGCCTCAGGGCGAGTCGCTGACCGTGCCTGGCGGTCACATGTTTCCCCTTGAGCGGCCGCAGGATACTGCGCAGCTGCTGAAGAACCTGTTCTCTCGCTGGGAAAATCGCCAGCACAAGGATTGCGCATGAGCCCGTCGGTCGAAGAAGTGCGCCTGAGCCTGCCGCATATCGAACTGGCAGCGCACATTTTCGGCCCGGAAGACGGGTTGCCGGTGATTGCCCTGCATGGCTGGCTGGATAATGCCAACAGCTTCGCTCGCCTGGCGCCGAAGCTTAAAGGCTTGCGCATTGTTGCGCTGGACATGGCCGGTCATGGTCATTCGGGGCATCGCCCGGTCGGCGCAGGTTACGCGCTGTGGGACTACGCCCATGACGTGCTGCAAGTCGCCGAACAACTGGGCTGGCAGCGCTTCGGTCTGCTCGGGCATTCGCTGGGGGCAATTGTTTCGCTGGTGCTGGCGGGGTCGTTGCCGGAGCGCATCACCCATCTGGCATTGATCGACGGGGTGATTCCTCCTACAGATAAAGGCGAAAACGCCGCCGAACGCATGGGCATGGCCCTTCAGGCACAGCTTGATTTGCGTGAAAAACGCAAACCGGTCTACGCCTCCCTCGACCGGGCCATCGAAGTGCGCATGAAAGGCCTGGTGGCGGTCAGTCGTGAGGCCGCCGAACTGCTGGCGCAACGCGGCCTGATGCCGGTGCCCGGCGGTTACACCTGGCGCACCGACAACCGTCTCACCCTGCCATCGCCACTGCGTCTGACTCAGGAGCAGGCGATGGCTTTCATCCAGCGCATTGCCTGTCCTGCACAATTGGTGGTGGCGGCCGATGGCATGCTGGCCAAACATCCCGAGCTGCTGGAGCGTCTACCCTTTAGCCGGGAACAGCTGCCGGGCGGGCACCATCTGCATCTGAATGACGAGTCGGGTGCGGTTCTTGTCGCAGACTGTTTCAATCGGTTCTTCGCCATTCCTTGACTTGCCCCGGGCAACTGTCGAGGCTGGGCGGGTTGAAATGGGAGACAACCACAATGGATTTCTACACCGCTGCGAACCCGAATAGCCAGAAAGGCGCCCCGGCCATGCCGATCCGATGAGCCTGTCCATGCGATCTTTCAGTCTGCTGGCGCTGTGCTGTTTCAGTCCCGTGTTGCTCGCTGCTGACCTGCCGGGCAGTCAGGATCTGCCGATCGTGCCGCGTCTGGCCGATGCGCAGATCGTTGACTATCGCCCGGCCGTGACGCTGGAGCGGATTTACCCGATGGGCTCGATCCGCAAGATCAGTGGCCAGTTGCGTTTCGACGGTCAGGTCGGTGCCCGGGGGCAGACCACCTCGGTCACCTACGAATTGCCGCCCGAACATTCTGCCAATGAAGCCTTCACCGTCGCCCGCGAGGCCCTGCAAAAACAGGACGCCGAACTGTTGTTCTGGTGTCAGGCCAGGGATTGTGGCGAAAGCAGCCTGTGGGCCAATGAAGTGTTCGGCAATGCCAAGCTGTACGGCGCCGACGAGCAGCAGGCCTATCTGTTGCTGAGACTTGCGGCACCTCGCGACAACACGCTGGTGGCGCTGTACAGCATCACTCGCGGCAATCGCAAAGCCTATCTGCATGTCGAGCAGTTCGAGGCCGCCACGCCGTTGGGGGAGCTGCTGCCGACGTCCGCGACCCTGTTGCGTCAGTTGAAAGACACCGGTGAGCTGAAGTTGCCGAAACTGGCCGGCGATCCCGACGACACCTGGCTGCGTCTGCTGTCCCGTGGCCTGAACCTCGACACTACGTTGCGGGTGACGGTCTCCGGGCCCAAGGCCGAGGCCTGGCGTCAGGCGCTGATCGCGCAGGGTGTGCGCGCGGCACGGATGGAAACCGGCAATGTCGAAGGTGCCGGCCTGCGCATCGATCTGTTGCGATAAGGTGTCTCTGGCGGACACGCGCGGCGTGTACGCCTACTCTTTGCCTGACTGACTTTTTCGAGATTTCACATGCCCAATAATGATCGTCTGCTGGTGCAGATCCTGTTGCTGGTGTTGTTCGGCGCCAGTTTCTGGGTGATGGCGCCATTCTGGTCGGCGCTGTTCTGGGGCGCGGTGCTGGCATTCGCCAGTTGGCCATTGATGCGTCTGCTGACGCGCTGGCTCGGCGGTCGCGAGTCTCTGGCAGCAGGTATCCTGACCTTGGGCTGGATGCTGCTGGTGGCGGCACCGCTGGTATGGCTGGGTTTCAATCTGGCCGATCACGTGCGCGATGCCACGGTGTTCATCAAGGATGTGCAGGTCGACGGGCTGCCGGAAGCACCGGCATGGCTCGGCACGATTCCGTTGGTGGGAGAACGGCTGGTCGGTTTCTGGAACAGTGTCGATCAGCAGGGGGCGGCGCTGATGGTGTCGCTCAAGCCTTATCTGGGGCAGGTGGGCAACTGGCTGCTGGCGCGCAGTGCGCAGATTGGCGGCGGGATTCTCGAGCTGACCCTGAGCATTGTCTTCGTGTTCTTTTTCTACCGTGACGGGCCGCGGCTGGCGGCGTTCGTGCACAGCCTGCTGGAGCGCTTGATCGGCGACCGTGCCGGGTATTACATCGAACTGGTGGCCGGTACGGTGCAGCGGGTGGTGAACGGGGTGATCGGTACGGCGGCGGCGCAGGCGATCCTGGCGCTGATCGGGTTCCTGATTGCCGGAGTGCCGGGGGCTTTGGTGCTGGGGATCGTGACGTTCCTGCTCAGCCTGATTCCGATGGGGCCGCCGCTGGTGTGGATTCCGGCCACGGCCTGGCTGGCCTGGAAGGGCGAGTACGGGATGGCGGTGTTTCTCGGGATCTGGGGGACGTTCATCATCAGTGGCGTGGACAACGTGCTCAAGCCGTATCTGATCAGCCGTGGCGGGAATCTGCCGTTGGTGATTGTGTTGCTCGGGGTGTTTGGCGGGTTGATTGCGTTCGGGTTTATCGGGTTGTTTATCGGGCCTACGCTTTTGGCGGTGGCTTATAGTTTGTTGACGGATTGGAGCAAGAGTCAGGGGCGGGTTGAGGATCGGCGTTGACGGTGGGGCTTGGCGGCCTTGGGGCCGGCCAGGCTCTGGGTTAATTGTGTACATATCCGTTTCTTCGGTAACGGCGGCTTATGGTTTCGCCCTTACGGCGACTCACTTTTTTACAAGCGCCTGAAAAAGTAAGCAAAAAACGCTCGCCCCGGCGTTCGGCCCTCGCAGGCTCGGGTTCCTTCGCTCCGGTGTTCCTCCGGGGGCATCGACTTCGTCGATGAGTTCGGCTTTGCCGCACGGCACTACGTGCCAATCCCCGGATGAACACCTCCACTCAGCCTTCCGAAGGGGCGGGTGGATCAAGAACAAAAGCGTTGTCGAGCTAACGCTCATCCTGTTTTTGGATTACCTCACGTCGCCACATTCAAATACTTGCCCACCGACGCCGTACTATCGAGCGAATACTGCTTGCTTAGATTGGCAATCATCCGGTTCAACGCTTCGGTCGTGGTTTGAGTGGTACTGGCAGTCTGTTCATCGCTCGGACGCTGGCGTCCCGCCTGTAACTCGGCCTTCAATTCATCACTGCTCACGCCACCACTGCTGTCGCTATCCAGCACTTTGAGCAGCACCGCGCTGGTGTCGCTGTTGGAGGACGAGGTGCTGTCGCTGGCCTGCAGCGCACTGCTCAGTTCGGTCGCCGTCACATTGCTGTCGCCGTCCGCATCGAGCTGACTGAACAGTTCGTCACCGGAAACCCGAGGTGGTGGCGGTGGCGGGGTGAGGCTGGCAGTGAGTTCGTCCTGGCTGACGACGCCGTCCTTGTTCTTGTCCAGGGCGGAGAAAATTTTGCTGCTGTCGGCGGTGCTGCCGGCGCTGGTCAGGCCGCTGCTCAGTTCGTCGCCGTCGGTGTCCAGGGCTTTGATCAGGGCGTCGGCCAGGTCAGTGTTGGGGGCTTGTACGTGGTCGGGTGGCGGCGGTGGCGCCATGGCGGCCATTTCTTCGGCGCTGAGGCTGCCGCTGCTGTCGCTGTCCAGATCGCCGAATTGTTTGCTCAGGTTGACCAGCAAACCGTCACTGGATTTTTGCGACAGGGCGCTGTTCAGTTCGTCCTGATCCACCGCGCCGTCACCGTTGCTGTCGAGTTTGGCGAACAGTTCCTTTTGCAGTTGCTGGCTGCGGGTGTTTTGCGTCGTGGTGCTGGTGCTGGTGTAGCTCGTGTAGTTGCTCACGCTACCGATCATCAGGCTCTCTCCTTGGGCTGGAAAACCGGTTTGTGTACCGGTTTACGCAGCGTCAAGGCGGGAGGTGTCGTGGGTATATGGATTTTGTACCGGGCGGTACACAGTCGGCTTCAGTGGCGGGGCAAGCGAATCACGGCAGTGAGGCCGCCGCCTGGGGTTTCTTCGAGGTTCAACTGTCCGCCCTGGCGTTGCGCGGCTTCCCGGGCGATGGTCATGCCCAGGCCGACGCCGCCGGAGTTGCGGTTGCGTGAGCCTTCCAGACGAAAGAACGGTTCGAAAACGGCTTCGCGTTTGTCGACGGCGATGCCCGGGCCGTGGTCGATGACGCGGATCAGCAGTTGTTCGCGCTGATCCTGCAGTTCGATGCGTGCCTGCCCGGCGTAGCGCAAGGCGTTGTCCATCAGGTTGTTGATGCAGGAACGCAAAGCCATCGGCTGCACCTGCAAGGGCGCGCAGTGGCCGCTGACCTGCACGTCGGCGCCCTGGTCCTGGGCGTTCTCGCACAGGGATTCGACCAACGCCTGCACGTCCATCAGTTGCAGCGCTTCGCTGGTGCGTTGTTCGTGCAGGTAGGTGAGGGTGGCGTCGAGCATGCCGATCATGTCGTCCAGGTCCTGACGCATCTGGCCCTGCAGTTTGTCATCGTCGATCTTTTCCAGGCGCAGTTTCAACCGCGACAGCGGTGTGCGCAGGTCGTGGGAGACGGCGCCTAGCATGCGCGCGCGTTGCTGCACCTGTTCGCGAATTCGCTGCTGCATCAGGTTGAAAGTGTGCGCCGCCTGGCGGGCTTCGCGCGGGCCGGACTCGTCCAGCGGCGGGCTGTCGAGGTTTTCACTGAGGCGTTCGGCAGCATCGCTCAGGCGCTGGATCGGCCGGCTCAGCAGTTTGGCGCCGTACCACGCCGCGATCATCAATGAGATGAACTGAAAGGTCAGCGGCACCAGCGGTCCGCCAAACCATGGGCGCGGGGGACGACGTGCGAAGCGCGGATCTGGCGGCGGCCGTTGGCCGTCCATTCCTTCAGAAAACTCGGGTGGTGGAGGCGGTGGTGGCGGGCCGTAATGGTGGAACCAAGCGAAAGCCAACAGGTGCGCCAGGACGATCGCCACGAACAGCACACCAAACAGGCGGCCGAACAGCGTGTCGAAGCGCAACCGCATCAGCCGATGTCCCGTGCGTCGAACAAATAACCCTCACCGCGTACGGTTTTGATCAGCTGTGGGGCTTTCGGGTCGTCGCCGAGTTTTTGCCGCAGGCGCGAGACCAGCAGGTCGATACTGCGATCGAATGCTTCAATTGAGCGACCACGGGCGGCGTCCAGCAACTGTTCGCGGCTGAGCACCCGGCGCGGACGTTCGATGAACACCCAGAGCAGGCGGAATTCGGCGTTGGACAGCGGCACCACCAGGCCGTCGTCGGCGATCAACTGACGCAGGACGCTGTTCAGGCGCCAGTTGTCGAAGCGAATGTTCGCACGCTGTTCGGTGCGGTCGTCGCGCACCCGACGCAGAATCGTCTGGATTCGCGCCACCAGTTCCCGAGGTTCGAACGGTTTGGCCATGTAGTCATCGGCACCCAGTTCCAGGCCGATGATCCGGTCGGTGGGTTCGCAACGTGCGGTGAGCATCAGGATCGGGATGTCGGATTCGGCGCGCAGCCAGCGGCACAGCGACAGGCCGTCTTCGCCGGGCAGCATCAGGTCGAGTACCACCACGTCGAAATGTTCGGCCTGCATCGCCTGGCGCATGGCCGCTCCGTCGGTGACGCCGCTGGCGTGAATGTTGAAACGGGCCAGGTAGTCGATCATCAGTTCGCGGATCGGCACGTCATCGTCGACGATCAGTGCCCGGATGCTCCAGCGCTTGTCGTCTTTCTGCTCTTCATTCACGGAGACTAGGGAGTTGTGCATGAGGCTGTTCATCTGCCAGTAAGCCGCCAACCACAAAGATAGGCTGCGAGGTTGTGGTTTCAGCATAGGCGTCCGGCCGTGAGGCGGGAAGGGCTGCTGTAAGGACATGTTGCGGCTGGCGAGGCTAGCGCGGGCGCATGTTGTCGGCGTGTCGGTTGTGTATCGGCTTCGACACAATACCCTGCAAGGCTATGCTGATCACGTCCGGCGCGACGATTTACCGATCATCGGGTGCCGCGCCGCCGCCGGTTCCGCTACAATGCGCGCCGATTTCGACTTGCCTGAGAGCCCATCCATGTCCGCCTGCCAGACTCCTATCATCGTCGCCCTGGATTTCCCCACCCGTGACGCCGCACTGAAGCTGGCCGACCAGTTGGACCCGAAACTGTGCCGGGTCAAAGTGGGCAAGGAACTGTTCACCAGCTGTGCCTCGGAAATCGTCGGCACCCTGCGTGACAAGGGTTTTGAAGTGTTCCTCGACCTGAAATTTCACGACATTCCCAACACCACTGCGATGGCGGTCAAGGCTGCCGCCGAGATGGGCGTGTGGATGGTCAACGTTCACTGCTCCGGTGGCCTGCGCATGATGGCGGCCTGCCGTGAAGAACTGGACAAACGCAGCGGCCCGCAGCCGTTGCTGATTGGCGTGACCGTGCTGACCAGCATGGAGCGTGAGGATCTGGCGGGTATCGGTCTGGATATCGAACCGCAGGAGCAGGTTCTGCGCCTGGCAGCGCTGGCCGAAAAGGCCGGGATGGACGGTCTGGTGTGCTCGGCGCTGGAAGCCACTGCGCTGAAAACCGCGCACCCGTCGCTGCAACTGGTGACGCCGGGGATTCGTCCTGCCGGCAGCGCACAGGACGACCAGCGTCGCATCCTGACCCCGCGTCAGGCGCTGGATGCCGGTTCCGACTATCTGGTGATCGGCCGTCCGATCAGCCAGGCGGCGGATCCGGCCAAGGCACTGGCCTCGGTGGTTGCCGAACTGGCCTGATCGAACAGCTGAAGATTCAACGAAGGGAGCCTGATGGCTCCCTTCGTTGTTTTCAGACCTTCAACACCAGCTTGCCGAAGTTCTCGCCGCTGAACAGTTTGCCCAATGTCTCCGGGAATGTTTCCAGGCCTTCGACGATGTCTTCCTTGCTTTTGAGCTGACCCTTGGCCATCCAGCCGGCCATTTCCTGTGCGGCACTGGCGTACTGCGCCGCGTAATCCATTACCACGAAACCTTCCATCCGCGCGCGATTGACCAGCAGCGACAGGTAGTTGGCCGGGCCTTTGACCGCTTCCTTGTTGTTGTACTGGCTGATGGCGCCGCAGATCACCACGCGTGCCTTGAAGTTCAGACGACTCAACACCGCGTCGAGGATGTCGCCGCCGACGTTGTCGAAATACACGTCTACGCCTTTCGGGCATTCACGTTTAAGGCCTGCCAGTACGTCTTCGCTCTTGTAGTCGATGGCGCCGTCGAAACCCAGTTCATCGATCAGGAACTTGCACTTGTCAGCGCCGCCAGCGATGCCTATGACCCGGCAGCCTTTGATCTTGGCAATCTGCCCGGCGATGCTGCCGACCGCGCCCGCTGCGCCGGACAGCACCACGGTGTCGCCGGCTTTCGGTGCGCCGACATCAAGCAGGGCGAAGTAGGCGGTCATGCCGGTCATGCCCAGTGCGGACAGATAAACCGGCAGCGGTGCCAGTTTCGGATCGACCTTGTAGAAACCTCTTGGCTCGCCGAGGAAATAATCCTGCACGCCAATGGCACCGTTGACGTAGTCCCCGACGGCAAACCCCGGATTGTTTGACGCGACGACTTTGCCTACGCCCAATGCGCGCATGACTTCGCCCAGACCCACCGGCGGGATGTAGGACTTGCCTTCGTTCATCCAGCCGCGCATGGCCGGATCGAGGGACAGGTATTCGTTCTTGACCAGAATCTGCCCCGCCGCCGGCTCGCCGACCGGTACTTCCTGATAGGTGAAGGTCTCGCGGGTGGCGGCGCCCACCGGGCGTTTGGCGAGCAGGAACTGGCGATTGGTCTGGTTGGTCATGACAGGCACTCGAATTGAATTAAGCCTTGTTGATAGACCTTCAGGGGCGATGCCGCAAGGTTGGCTCACGGGGCGAATGCAGGCTGATCCAGTACGGTGATAGTCCCCGGCGGGGTTTCATCACTGTGATTCATGAAAGCCTAACCGGCCTTTTGATAGTGCTGACGTCACTCAGGCCCCTGTGGCTATGCTGCTCATCAATCCCCCGCATTTGAGGACATAACAATGAGCATGACGTTTTCCGGTCAGGTTGCCGTCGTCACGGGCGCCGCCAATGGTATTGGCCGCGCGACCGCCCAGGCGTTCGCCGCTGAAGGTCTGAAAGTGGTGGTGGCCGATCTGGATGCTGCCGGGGGCGAGGGGACGGTGGGGCTGATTCGTACCGCCGGCGGCGAAGCGACCTTCGTGCGATGCAACGTTACCGTCGAAAGCGAAGTGAAAAATCTGATGGACGAGGTGATCAAGACCTACGGCCGTCTCGACTATGCCTTCAACAACGCCGGCATCGAAATCGAGAAAGGCAAACTGGCCGAAGGCTCGATGGATGAGTTCGACGCGATCATGGGCGTCAACGTCAAAGGTGTCTGGCTGTGCATGAAGTACCAGTTGCCGTTGCTGCTGGCCCAGGGCGGCGGGGCGATCGTCAACACCGCGTCGGTGGCCGGATTGGGCGCCGCGCCGAAGATGAGCATCTACGCCGCCTCCAAGCATGCGGTGATCGGTCTGACCAAGTCTGCCGCCATCGAGTACGCCAAGAAGAAAATCCGCGTCAACGCGGTTTGCCCGGCGGTGATCGACACCGACATGTTCCGTCGCGCCTATGAGGCAGACCCGAAGAAAGGCGAATTTGCCAACGCCATGCACCCGTTGGGTCGTATCGGCAAGGTCGAGGAGATTGCCAGCGCCGTACTTTACCTGTGCAGCGATGGTGCAGCGTTCACCACCGGTCATTCACTGGCTGTGGACGGTGGCGTGACCGCGTTCTGAAAAAGCATCTGCTGTTGCAGGAAAAAGACCCGCCTGCCAGCGGGTTTTTTTTCGCCTGCGCTCGGTTCCATGTCATTGATAAACAATGTGTTTCAAATAGTTAGAACGATGGCTTTTGACGGCGTTGTCGCACAGCCTGACCGGCGCGGCTGTGATTTACTGCTGCGGGCAAAACGGACAGGAGTTTGGGTACTCATGGAATTGAGAATTGACCGACAGGCAATGGTGCCGGTTGTACAGCAGATTGTTGATGGATTGATCGAATGGGTCGTGCAGGGAGAGGTGCCACCATCCACGCGCCTGCCTTCCGTGCGAGAAATCGCGCGGTTGAACCTGCTCAGCCAGTCGAGCGTCATGGAAGCTTGCGAGCGTCTGGTGGCACAGGGCGTTCTGGCCTCGCGGCAAGGGGCCGGGTTCATGGTCGCGGCCACATTGCCGAAGTGTTGCAAGGCCCTCGACAGCCCGGCTTTCGAAGGCGAGCACCACGGCTGTGATACGGATCCGCAACGGCGCGGCGGGTTGAAACTGGGCGACGGCGTTCTGCCGGAGAGTTGGCGAGAACCCGATGATCTCAGCTACGCGATCCGTCAGGTGGCCCGCACCGACATGGCCAGCCTGTTCAACTACAACACGCCTCTAGGGCTCCCCGCGCTGCGCGAGCAAATCGTCAAACGACTCAGGCTGCTCGATATCGTCGCCGATGAGGACGGTGTGTTGACCACGGCCGGTGCCAGCCATGGGCTGGACCTGATCGTGCGTACGCTGTTTCGGGCCGGTGATTGTGTGGTGGTGGAAACGCCGGGATATGCGCCGCTGTTCGATCTCTTGCGGCTGCATGGCGTGCGTATGCTGGAGGTTCGCCGTACCCCAGGCGGACCGGACCTTGAGGCGCTCGAGGCACTGCTGCGGCAATTTCGGCCGGCGGCGCTGTTTATCAACAGCCACCACCACAACCCTACGGGTAGCTGTCTGGCGCCGGCAGTGGCTCGACGCATTCTGGAGTTGAGCAAAACCTACGATTTGCAACTGATCGAAGATGACGTCTACGCCGACATGCATAACGGCAGCGGCACGCGCCTGGCGGCACTGGATGAAGACAGGCGGGTGATTTACATCGGCAGTTTTTCCAAGACGCTGAGCAGCTCGTTACGGGCAGGTTTCGTGATGGCCAGTCCCGAGGTGATCGAGCAACTGGCGCGGGTCAAGATGATCAGTTGCATGGGCACTTCAAGGTTCAGTGAGGCGGTTCTTGCGGCACTGCTGGCCAGTGGTGCCTATCGCAAACTGGTGCAGCGCCAGCGCCAGCGGCTCAATACCGATCGTGCGGCGGCCTTGCAGGCGCTGGAAGATGCCGATTGGGAGGTGTTTGGCAAGCCGACGGGCGGGCTGTTCATCTGGGCGCGTTCGCCGCTGTCGGACGAGGGACGTTTGCGCAGACAAGCCTTGCGCCATGGCGTGCAACTGTCCTGTGCGACGTCGTTCAGTCCCAGCGGGGAAACGAGTGACTGGCAGCGCATCAATGTGGCTTACGCCTGCGATCCGCGGGCGCGACAGTTTTTTCGCAGTACGGCTGTGGATCGACCTCAAGTGTTCTGAAAACGACGCGCGCGTAGCTTTTTGCCATTATTCCGACGCCAGAGACTTGTGCTGGTTCATGGCCGTTGCGACTCTTCGGCAACAGACTTTGGCAGGGGACTACGCGCAATGATTTCGGCCGTGCAAGGACGTTTTGCCAACCTCGGTATGGCGAAAAAACTGGGTATCGGGTTTGTGCTGGTCCTGCTGTTGACCGCGCTGGTGGCGGCCATCGGCGTCTGGTCCCTGCAGACCATCAGTCAGCGCTTCGACGGGCTCAAGCAGATGTCCTCGCTCAACAGCGGCTTGCTGAAAGTGCGTCTGCTGGAACAGGACTACGCCTTGCACGGCAACTCGAAAACCGCTGATGCCTTGCACGAGGGCGTGGAGGGCCTGATCGCCATGGCCGATCAGCTCAAGGCTCAATCGCCGGGCAATGAGTCGGTCATGAACGATGTCCAGCAGTCCCTTGGTGCTTACCGCAAGGCGTTCGATGAGTTCGTGTCGCTGACCCAGGCCAAGGATCTGGCGCTGGAAATGGCCAGTTGGTCGGTGTCCAGCGTTGCCAACAACCTCGACGTCCTGCAGGCCGGGCTTGCCGATGACGGCGCATACACGCTGAAAGACAGCGAGGGCAAGGATGGGGCGCAGTTCATCGAACAGGCCAGTCAGGTCAGCCAGGTCTCGCGCTTGATGCTGCAAGCCATGAACGAAGCGCGGGTGCGGCTGGATCAGAGCCGCAAGGGTGACGACAGCGCCAAAGGCAACATCGAACAGGCCGCGCAGGCTCAGGCGCAAGCCGAACAACTGAAATCCACGGTCAAGGACGAAGGTTATCTGACGGTTCTCAATGAGGTCTCAGGCCACATCGCCGGTTTCAATGACAAGCTCGCCGAGTACACCGGGCTTCTGGCTCAGGAAAAAACCGTCTACGAGCAACTGCATCAGCGAGCCGCACAAGTGGTGGAACGGGTCGATCAGGCCTATGTCGCCCAGGACGTCGCGATGCAGGGGGAGCTGAAGAAGAACTCGGTGCTGATCATCGGCTCGTCAGCGTTGGCGCTGTTGGTTGGGCTGGTTGCGGCGTGGGTGATCACCCGGTTGATCGTCGCCCCGTTGCGCAGCGTGATGCAGGTTGCTCAGCGGATTGCTGCCGGTGACTTGAGCGCAACAGTGGAGGTGACCCGTCATGACGAGATCGGTCAATTGATGCAATCCATGCGGCAGATGGGCGCGGGCCTCAGCACCATCGTCAGCGGATTGCAGGCGGGCATTGAACAGTTGGCCAGTTCCGCGCAATCGCTGTCGGCGGTGACCGAGCAGACCAACCTTGAAGTCAGCAGCCAGAAAGAGGAAACCGAGCAGGTTGCCACGGCCATGAACCAGATGACCGCCACCGTTCATGACGTGGCGCGCAATGCCGAAGAAGCCGCGCTCGCAGCGCAGACTGCCGACGACAAGGTCGAGAGTGGCCAGCAGGTGGTGCGCCAGAGCATGGCGCGGATCGAGCAACTGGCGGATTCGGCGACGTCGGCCAGTTCGAGCATCGAAAGCCTGAGCGCAGAAATCCAGAACATCGGCACGGTACTCGAAGTGATCAAGAGTGTTGCCGAGCAGACTAATTTGCTGGCGCTCAACGCCGCGATCGAAGCCGCGCGGGCGGGCGAGCAGGGCAGGGGCTTTGCGGTGGTTGCCGACGAGGTGCGAGCGCTGGCCCGGCGCACGCAGCAGTCGACCGAGGAGATCGAACGACTGGTTAGCGCCTTGCGTTCGGCGGCGCATTCGTCGGTGCAGCAGATTCAGAGCAGTGGCGAGCTGGTGAAGCTGGCGGTGAGTGATGCGTTGCAGACCGAAAGTGCGCTGGGGAGTATCGCGGCGGCGGTTTCGTTGATTCAGCAGATGAATCAGCAGATTGCGGCAGCGGCCGAGGAGCAGAGTTCGGTGGCTGAGGAGATCAATCGCAGTGTGACCAGTATTCGGGCGAGTGCAGATCAGTCTTCGATTGCGATGCGCGGGAATGCGGCTTCGAGTGTTGAGCTGGCGCAGTTGGGGAGTGAGTTGCGGGGGATGGTGGGGCACTTTCGGCTTTGACCTTGGCGGCCTTGGGGCCGACCAGGTTTTGGGGTGGTTTGGGTGAATATCCGTTTTTTCGGGTGTTGCGGCTGGCGGTTTCGCCCTTACGGCGAGTCCCTTTTGGCAAACGCCCCAAAAGGAACCAAAAGGTCTAGGCCCCGGCGTTCGGCACCTCGCTGAGGCTCGGTGTTCCTTCGTTCCGGGATTCATCCGGGGGCATCGCCTCCGGTTTGCTTCGCTGCACCTCCTCTCGATGTGTTTGGCTTCGCCAAACGGCGCTACGCGCCCACCCCCGGATAAATCCCTCCACTCAGCCTTCCGATGGGGCCGGTACGTCAAAAGCGGTACTCGAGCTAACGCTCATCGTGTTGAGTGGTGTAGAGCCAAAGCCTAAGCCAGGGCAGAAGGGCAGAAGGGCAGAGGAAGCAGAAGAAGCAGAAGAAGCAGAAGAAGGTGCAGCAGCAGGAGTCGAGTTGCACACGTTTTAAAACCCGAGTTCAACTCGGTATTTCACGTCGGCGTACCTCTCCCAAACAACTCGGTCAGTCCCCTCTCCCTTAGGGAGAGGGTTAGGGTGAGGGGGGCTTTTGATCTTCTGCTTTGAAGCCAATAAAAAAGCCACCTCTCGGTGGCTTCTCTCTCTGACTACACTCAGTCGTAAATCACTTTCTTTTTCCAGTCCGCATCTGCCTCGACATCCTTGAGGCCGGCAGTCAGCTGGTTTTCTTCGCCTTCGACCGGAGCGATCTTGTCCATGACCTGGGCGTTGGCGCGGGCCAGGAGTTTTTCCAGGTATTGGAGTTGTTCGGCGTAGATCTGCGGGTCCTGCTGTTTGCGCAGGTATTGCACGCCGCGTTCAAACGCGAGACGGGCCTGGCCTGGCTGGTTTTGTTGCAGGGCGTGCTGGCCGAGGTTGTTGAAGAACTCGATGTGCAGCAACACCAGAATATGGCGTACTTCGCGAATCCAGTGCTTGGCTTCGTTCGGTGGCAGGAAACCGTCCTGGGCGGCGCGGGTGATCTGGCCGTGGAGGGCTTCGAGGAGGAAGCGGACGTCTTTGGCCTTGGCTTCGGTCTGTATCGGGGCTGGCGGATTGTTGACCGGGATCGATTCGCCCTGGGCGACGAGGGTGCTCAGTTCGGTGATGCGGGCCTTGGTGGTGGCACTGGTTTTTTCCAGATTCAGCAGACGCTGGCAGACGTTCAGTTCCAGGCGGGTCATCAGCAGCTTGAGGGCAGGGGTCATGAACTGGCCGGGGAAGGTTTCGGTCAGTTCGCCGCAACGGCGCAGGCGGTCGTTGAGTTCGACCTTGGTGCGGGCCTTCTCCAGTTTGGTGTTTTCCACCACATGGTTCATGTAGCCAATGGCGATCAAGATTGCGATCCCGGCTATGACTAGCAGGGTGATCATGAGTGGTGTCACCGGTAAGACCTCTTTATAGGGTTCGCGTGCGAGTGTAGTAGCTCGGCATATAGGAGCCTAGCGCCGCTCGACGGGTTGGATCAGCGAAGCTTCATCTGTATCGGCCGCAAGCCTGCTTATATAAATGCTGGCCCTTGGGGTACAGATTGCCATCACCTGTGCCGTGGACTATAGCGCCTTGGCGAGTGTCGGAATATAGGCGTCAATCGTCGGGCGACGGAAAAGTCCGAATCGGCGCGTAAAGCAGGGCGAAGTCATTGATTTAAATAAATTTATATCAGGGGGTTGACGACCTTCCAATCCATCCATAGAATGCGCGCCACTTGCAGCGTAAAGCACACAGCGAAACGCGGCAGGGAGTGAATGTTGTAGTGTGTCCCCTTCGTCTAGTGGCCTAGGACACCGCCCTTTCACGGCGGTAACAGGGGTTCGAGTCCCCTAGGGGACGCCAATGCGGGAATAGCTCAGTTGGTAGAGCACGACCTTGCCAAGGTCGGGGTCGCGAGTTCGAGTCTCGTTTCCCGCTCCAATTTTAAACGGCAGTGCCTTCGGGCGGTGCTGAGTGAATCCAGAACCAAGTCTTCGGATGCGGATCTGGGCACCGAAACACACACCATGTGTTCCGGGTAGCGTGTCCCCTTCGTCTAGTGGCCTAGGACACCGCCCTTTCACGGCGGTAACAGGGGTTCGAGTCCCCTAGGGGACGCCATTTGCGGGAATAGCTCAGTTGGTAGAGCACGACCTTGCCAAGGTCGGGGTCGCGAGTTCGAGTCTCGTTTCCCGCTCCAAATTCAAGAAGCGCCGCTCCGCAATGAGCGGCGTTTTTATTAGTGAAAGTTGTAGCCTGTCCCCTTCGTCTAGTGGCCTAGGACACCGCCCTTTCACGGCGGTAACAGGGGTTCGAGTCCCCTAGGGGACGCCATTGCGGGAATAGCTCAGTTGGTAGAGCACGACCTTGCCAAGGTCGGGGTCGCGAGTTCGAGTCTCGTTTCCCGCTCCATATTCAACAAAAACGCCGCTCAGTGATGAGCGGCGTTTTTGTTTGTGCGTTATTTGTCGCGCAACAAAAAAGGACCTCACGGTCCTTTTTTTGTTGGCCCGCCAAGGTGGTGGGCCAGTGTCGCGATCAGAGCTTCGGCAGTTGCCCGATGCGGCCCATCATTTCAGTAACGATCTGCAGGTCCAGCAGGAACTGGTCAACGGTCTTGAACTCGCCGTCTGTGTGACCGGTGTATTTGACCTCAGGTCGGGCCAGACCGAATTGCACACCGTTGGGCAGCTCATGCACCGAGGTGGCGCCGGCAGAGGTGCCGAACTCGTGTTTCATGCCCAGGTTTTCGGTGGACACGGCCAGTAGCGCCTTGACCCATTCGCCTTCAGGGTTGCGGTACATCGGCTCGGCGATCGAGTAATCGAAGTTGACCGCGACGTGGGTTTTCTTGCTCCAGGCCGCCAGTTTGTCGGCGATTTCGGTTTTGAGCACTTGCGGCGACTTGCCCTTCGGCACACGCAGGTTGACCGCGAGTTTGAAGGTTTTGTCATCCATCCCGACATAGGTCAGCGAGGTGGTCAGCGGGCCCATGAAGTCATCGGCGAAACCGACGCCCAGCTTGCCACCCTTGTAGTCCAGGCCCCAGTTGTCGGCGGCGTAACGGGCGGCATCGGTGATGTGGTTGTGTTTGAGCGCGATCTTGCCATCCACACTGTGGATGAAGTCCAGCATGCGGGCGACCGGGTTGACGCCGGACTCAGGCTCTGAAGAGTGCGCGGAAACGCCGGTAACGCTGAGTTTCACGTCCTTGCCATCGACCTTGGCATTCACTTCGAAGTCGCCGCCATGTTGTTTGGCGTATTCGTTACCGGCCTTTTGCAGACTGGCGGCCAGCTCGGCAGGCTTGTCTGTCACCAGAGTGACGAGCGAAACCGATGGAATCTGGTTGGTCGCCATGCCGCCGGTCATCGAGATCAGTTCCGCACCTTTGCCCTCGGCCTTGCGCTTGGCAAATTTGGCCATGACCGTGCCGTAGCCTTTCTCGGCGATCACAACCGGGTAGCCGCCATCCAGCGCCAGGTTGTACTCCGGCGTCGGGTTGCGCTCGAAGTAGTAAGGAATCGCGTCGCCGGTGGTTTCTTCGGTGGTGTCCACCAGTAGTTTGAAATTGCGGGCCAGCGGCAGCTTTTCTTCCTTGATTACCTTCATGGCATACAGCGTCACCACGATCCCGTTCTTGTCGTCCTCGGTGCCACGGCCATACATGCGGTCGCCGATCAATGTGACCTTGAACGGGTCGAGTTTGGTACCGTCCTTCAGCACCCAGTTTTCCGGTGTCACTGGCACCACGTCGGCGTGCGCGTGAATGCCCACGACTTCCTTGCCGCTGCCGTCGAGGGAGATTTCGTAAACGCGGTTGTCGACGTTTCGGTAGTTCAAACCAAAGGACTCGGCCAGGTCCTTGATCTTGGCGGCGATCTTGATGAATTCAGGATTCTCGTGCTGGGCGACACCCTCTTTGCGATCAGTCGGGATCTCGACCAGTTCGCGCAGGGTTTCGAGAGCGGCCTTGCCGTATTTCGCCCGGGTGTAGAGGCCCAGCAGGCGATAGATCTCGTTTTGCTGTTCAGCGGTCAGTGTCTTGTTGTCGAGAAACGCACTGATGGACGGGCGCAGGTCGTCGGTCTTGCTCAGGTCGCTCTTGGCCACTTCGCCGAGGAACTGACGGAAATCACTGACCTTTGCATCGCTGAATGTCTTGAGGATGGTCGCGCTTTGCTGCGGTGTGATGTTGGCGTGGGCGGGCAGTGTCACGGACGAAAGGCTGGCCAGAATCAGGGTTGATGCGGCCAGTTGCTTGAGTGAAAAGTCCATTGCTAAGGGCATTCCTTTGCAGGCAGTGAGTAGGAAGTGTCTGATCGATGCGTCAGACGGTTTCGCAAACTAACACCACAAGCAAGCGATAGGGGAGCCCCCGAAGTGGGACGCGTCGCACAGAAACGCAAAAGCGGCGCAGAATCGAAAAAGCCCGTCCAATCTGTCTGGGCCGGGCTTCTCCGATCCGCATGCTTACATCGACAGCACCAGTCGCCCGGCAAACAGGATCAAAATCACCCCCATGCTGCGCTCGAACCAGTGCCCCATGCGCATGAACAGCAGCCGCACTTTGCTGCTTGAAAAGAACAGCGCAACGATCACAAACCACAATGCATTGACTCCGCACATCCACAGTCCGTACAGGGCCTGAATTTCCAGCGGCGTGCTGGCGCTGATGATCGTGGTGAAGATCGCCAGGAAAAACAGCGTGGCCTTGGGATTGGTGGCGTTGGTCAGGAAACCGGTGGTAAACGCCTTGAACAGCGATTGTTCGACCAGTGGCTCGTCGCTGGTCTTTTCACCTTCCAGCGTTGTCTTGGGTTTGCTGCGGATCAGGCTGATGCCCAGGTAAAAGATGTAGGCGCCGCCCACGACCTTGGCCACTGTCAGTAGCCAGGGCGTGGTGTGCATCAAGGCACCGACGCCCAGCAGGGTGTACAGCACGTGTACGGAAATCCCCGCGCCGATGCCCAGTGCCGTGCAGATGCCGACCAGTCGACCGAATCGCACACTCTGGCGGATGGTCACGGCAAAGTCCGGGCCGGGAGCAACCACGGCCAGAAAGTGGATGGTGGCCAGCGCCAGAAACTCGCCCAGGTAATTCGATGTCATTTCAGCTCCAGAAAGTCAGGGGTGAAGCGTTGCCGCGATAGCCGACAAAAAACGAAAGGCTCAAGCGCGGATCGGCCACACCCGGCGTTACCGAGTGCATACGACGCGAATTGAACATGATGAAATCCCCCGGTTCCGGGCGTACTTCGAGGGCTGGCGGGCCGAGCAGCGCCGGATCGATGCCGTAGCTGTCGCCGCGCATCTCGTCGAACCGGTCCGGTGAAATGTCGTCTTCCCACATCTGCAACGCGCCACCCTCGGTCGGCATGTTCAGATAGACGTTGCAGGCGAATTGCGCCTCCAGGCTGTGAGCCTGGAAACTCTCCGGCGCGTCCTTGGCGAAGATGTCGTGGTGGGCCAGGAAGCAGACGCCGGGTTTGACCACCCGTGACAGACCGACATACATCTTGCGACCGTAGAGGTTTTCCAGATGGGCACCCGCCGGCCAGGATTCGTCGAGCATGCAGCGCAGGGTGTCGACCGGCGACGAGTAGGGTGCGCAGCGGTTGCGCAGTTCGGCGATGTTGCTGGTGGCGCGTTCGAAGTAATCCTCGATCAGCAACGGCTGGTTTTCCGCCTCATAGAACGCCATGCCGATGCGGCCAATGCTGGGCGCGTTGATATAACCCTCGAAGCCGGGCTCGAGGATCTTGTCGCCAATCCGGATCGCCTGGTCTTCAGGCAAAAAGCCTTTGACGCGGATGGCGAGGACTTCTTCGTTGGCCAGTTTTTTTATGCACGTCTCATCGAGACGCTCGACGTCAAGCATCATGGTTTCAGGTCCATCTAACGAGTAGTCAACGGAACCGGCGAGCGCGGTTCCCCCGGCGTCGGACGCTGCATCTGGCAGCGCCCGAAATCCTCAATCCACGCTGTAGTGGACGGACAACGTGCCTTTCTTCTGCGAAAGGGACGCGATCGTGACTGTGCCCAGATCCTTCAGGCTGCGTACATGGGTGCCACCGCAACCGTAGGCTGGCAGTTCACCGAAGCCGATTTCCCGCGCGCCTTCGCGCAGGGACGTCAGGCGGGGCAGATCGTGTTCGATCCATTGCCCGATGCCGTATTGAACGGTATGCGCATCGACTTCCTGCGCCGATTCCCCTGGCTTGAATTGCACCCGACCTTCGTCCGGCCAGTGGTGTGCCTTGATCGGCATCCAGCCCATGGCCTGGACAAAGTGACCAATCAAATGCCCGGCAGAGTGCATGCGGGTATTGAAGCGGCGACGTTCTTCATCGACGCGAATCTGGGTCATGCCCAGTGGTACCGGCTGGCTGACGTAGTGAACAATTCGGTCTGGATCCTGTACGACGCGCAGAACCTGGCTATCGCCGATCCAACCAGTGTCGCAGGGCTGGCCGCCGCCCTGAGGATGAAAAAGCGTGGCTCGCAACACAACAGCGAATTCGTTCTCGTGGGGCGTGCAGTCGAGGACTTCCACATTGGCCTTGAGGTCATCACTATGGAAAAAGAGGCGAAGCGTCATATTCCATGCCCTTATTAAAGTTTCTTTTTTAATTATATGAATCGTGCAATAACGTGATAATCCGTTCAAACATCAAAGGACTGTTGCGCTGTGAGCATAAATCTTCCTCTGCCGTTGCTCGGTGAAATGGCGATTTTCGTCAAGGTCGTGGAGACCGGCAGCTTTTCCGAGGCCGCTCGTCAATTGGGTTCGTCGCCCTCGGCGGTCAGCCGCAGTATTTCCCGGCTGGAAAAGGCATTGGCCACGCGGCTGCTGCAACGCACCACGCGCAAATTGCGCTTGAGCGATGGCGGTGAAGAGGTATTCAAGCGCTGCCAGGAGATGGTCAGCGCCGCAAGGTCAGTGATGGAGATCAGCGGCCAGTTCACCCACGAAGCCGAAGGACTGGTGCGGGTCAGTGTGCCGAAAGCGGTCGGACGCTTCGTGATTCATCCGCATATGCCGGAATTTCTACGCCGTTATCCGAAGGTCGATGTGGAGTTGCTGCTGGAAGACCGCCAGGTGGATCTGATCGACGATCATGTCGATCTGGCGATTCGTATCACTGAGCGGCCGCCGGCGGGGTTGGTTGGACGGCAGTTGTTGACCATCGACCATTTGCTCTGCGCGACGCCGCAGTATCTGGCCGAACATGGCGCACCGACTCATCCCCATGACTTGCTCAATCACAGCTGCATCTACCTGGGCGAAACCCCGAGCGATGCGCGCTGGAAATTCAAGAAGGGCAGTAAGGCAGTGACGGTCGGCGTGCGTGGCCGGTATGCCGCCAATCACACCGGCGTGCGTCTGGGCGCTGTGTTGCAGCACATCGGAATCGGCAGCCTGCCGTATTTCACGGCTCGCTATGCCCTGGAACAGGGGCTGGTCGTGCAGGTTCTGCCGGACTGGACATTCCTGGCGTCCTACCATGGCGGATTGTGGTTGCTGCATTCACCAACGCGCTACCTGCCACCGAAGCTGCGGGTGTTCATCGACTATCTGGTGGAGTGCCTGGAGAAAGAGCCGACATTGAGCAGGCCCGGAAAACCCACCGGTTCAAAAGCCTTGGCCGAGTACGAATTGCCCGAGAGTGAAGGGCTGCTTTAACCGCATGAAAAAGGCCCGCATGGATCACCATGCGGGCCTTTTCTTTACCGGGCGAAAATCAGTGCTTGCTGTCCTGGGCGGACATCGCCAGCAGCTGTTTTTCCTGATTCCAGTCGAACGGCTCGTCGTTCTGTTCGGCTTCGTAACGGCGTTCTTCCAGTGCCTGATACATGTCGATTTCTTCATCGGACAGGTAGTGCAGGCAGTCGCCTGCGAAGAACCACAGCAGATCCCGCGGGATCAGGTGGGCAATTTGCGGATAGCGGGTAATCACTTGAGTCAGGATGTCCTGGCCCAGGTATTGGCTTTCGATCGGCTCGATCGGCAGTGACGCCAGCAGTTCGTCGAAACGCTCCAGGAACAGGGCATGGCTTTCTTCGGGAACCTGATCGGCCTCACCTACGGCGACCAGGATACTGCGCAGGTGGTCGAGCAAAACCAGATGATCGGCAACGACGTTGGACACGAGATAAGTCCTCAAGAGCAAAACGGGCGCGGGAGTATAAAGCCCCTGCGCCCGTTTTTCACTGATTGAAGGGATCAGCGGACTTTCCCTTCCGCCGGTTTCAGTTCCTCTTTGTCGAAGTCATCGACATCGATCACCTTACGCCGCGCCGCTTCGGCATTACGCAGGGTCTGGGCTTCCACCGCCTGCAACACCCCGGCTTCAAGTGCTGCATCGATGGCGTGTTCGCCGGCGACCGGTTTGACCTGGCCGCTCTTGAGCGATGAATGCAGCTTTTTGTGCAACGGTTGCGCAGCGTTCAACTGATCGCAGGCGTGTTGCAGTGCACCGACCGCATCGTCCGCCGATTGCGGGCGATAGCAGCCGGCGAGCAGTTCTTCCAGCGCCGGATCGCCCTTGGCCCGACCGATGACGCCAGCCACTTCGGCACCGAGTCTGTCCGACGGGCCTTTGTGACGACGACCGAACGGGAACACGATCACCCGCAACAGGCAGCCGAAAACCCGGTTCGGGAAGTTGGTCAGCAGTTCATCCAGGGCCTTTTCCGACTGGCCGAGGCTTTCTTCCATCGCCCATCTGAACAGCGGCTCCATGTACGCCGGGGAATCGAGGTCGTGATAACGCTTGAGCGCCGCCGAGGCGAGATACAGGTTGCTCAGCACATCGCCCAGACGGGCCGACAGCCGCTCGCGTCGTTTCAGTTCTCCGCCCAGCAACATCATGCTCAGGTCGGCGAGCATGGCAAACGCGGCAGCCTGACGGTTGAGCGCGCGGAAATAACCCTGGCTGAGCTTGTCTCCCGGCGCGTGTTCGAAGTGGCCGAAACCAAGGTTCAGCACCAGCGTGCTGGCGGCGTTGCTCACGGCAAATCCGATGTGTTTGAGCAGCAGGCCATCGAACTCCTTGAGTGCCTGATCCTTGTCCTCGCGACCGGCGAGAGCCATTTCCTTGAGCACGAACGGATGGCAGCGGATCGCGCCCTGGCCGAAGATCATCAGGTTGCGCGAAAGAATGTTCGCGCCTTCCACGGTGATGAAGATCGGCGCGCCGTTCCAGCTGCGGCCCAGATAGTTGTTCGGGCCCATGATGATCGCCTTGCCGCCATGCACATCCATGGCGTGGCTGATGCACTCGCGGCCGCGTTCGGTGAGGTGGTACTTGAGGATCGCCGACAGCACCGAGGGCTTCTCGCCCAGATCCACCGCGTTGGCGGTCAGCATCCGGGCGGCGTCCATCATCCACGCGTTGCCGCCGATGCGTGCCATGGCTTCCTGAATGCCTTCGAACGCCGACAGCGGAACATTGAACTGCTCACGGATCTGCGCGTATTGCCCGGTCACCAGACTGGTGAACTTGGCCGCACCGGTACCTACCGCCGGCAGCGAGATAGAACGCCCGACCGACAGGCAATTCATCAGCATCATCCATCCCTTGCCGAGCATGTCCTGGCCGCCGATGAGGAAGTCCAGCGGGATGAACACGTCCTTGCCGGAGTTGGGGCCGTTCATGAACGCTGCGCCCAGTGGCAGGTGGCGACGGCCGATTTCCACGCCGGGGGTGTCGGTCGGGATCAGCGCCAGACTGATGCCCAGGTCTTCTTTATCGCCGAGCAGGTGATCCGGGTCATAGGCCTTGAAGGCGAGACCGAGCAAGGTCGCAACGGGACCGAGGGTGATGTAGCGTTTTTCCCAGTTCAGGCGCAGGCCGAGGGTTTCCTGGCCTTCCCATTCACCCTTGCAGATGATCCCGGTGTCGGGCATGGCGCCGGCGTCGGAACCAGCGAGCGGGCCGGTCAACGCGAAGCATGGAATATCGTCACCCCGGGCCAGTCGTGGCAAGTAATGATTGCGCTGTTCGTCGGTGCCGTAGTGCAGCAGCAGTTCGGCCGGGCCGAGGGAGTTGGGCACCATCACGGTGGAGGCGAGGTCGCCGCTGCGGGTCGCCAGTTTCATCGCCACCTGGGAGTGAGCGTAGGCGGAGAAACCCTTGCCGCCGAACTCCTTGGGAATGATCAGGGCGAAGAAACCGTGTTCCTTGATGTGCGTCCAGGCTTCTGGCGGCAGGTCCATCGACTGGCCGATCTGCCAGTCGGTGACCATGGCGCAGAGCTCTTCGGTCGGGCCGTCGATGAACGCTTGTTCTTCGTCGCTCAGTTGCGCTTTTGGATAGGACAGCAGCTTGTCCCAGTCCGGGCGCCCGCTGAATAGTTCGCCGTCCCACCACACCGTGCCGGCATCGATCGCGTCGCGTTCGGTCTGCGACATCGGTGGCAGGGTTTTCTGGAACCAACTGAACAGCGGCGCGGTGAAGTGTTTGCGGCGCAGGTCAGGCAACAGCAGCGGGGCGGCCACCAGGGCCAGCACGACCCAGAAAATCAGCAGCAGCCAGCCCGGCGCGTGGCTGAAAATCCCCATCGCCAACAGGTAAGCGGCAATGATGCCCAGTGCAGGCAGCGGGGTGATGCGCCGGTGGGCCAGATACGCCACGCCGACGATCAGAACCAGTATCCACAACAACAGCATATTTAATCCTCCGTGAACCAAGGCGAACCGACCCTCCAGAGCTTAGACGGCATCTGCAAAACGGGGCGGTCAGAGCAAGGTGATTGAAATCGTGGGAAACCCCGGATGTCTTTTGTAGGTTCGGTGGGCAACACGCGTGGGAAATCGTTCGCAGCTTCCGCGTCTTTGCGTGCATGTTTGGCCGAAACGTCGTTATCTCTGTGCTGAACCTCTCGCTAGACTCGAGGCTCAATCAGGAGAATGTCGTCATGCACGAGTATCTGAGCCCCGGCCGCTTCATCGATAGTGACCACCCCTCGGTGGTGGAGTTCGCCGAGCAGCACCGTGGTGCCAGTCGCGACCTGCGCGCGCAGGCGATCAGTCTTTATTACGCCGTGCGCGAGGCGGTGCGTTACAACATGTACACCTTCAGCCGCGACCCGCAGACCTTGCGCGGCAGTTACGCGCTGGCGGCGGGTGAGAGTTATTGCGTGCCCAAGGCCACGCTGCTCGCCGCTTGCGCGCGCCATTGCGGGATCCCCGCACGAATTGGTTTGGCGGATGTGAAAAATCATCTGTCGACGCCGCGTCTGCTTGAGCTGCTGAGAAGCGAGGTGTTCGCCATGCATGGTTATACCGAGCTGTTTCTCAATGATCGCTGGGTGAAAGCCACACCCGCGTTCAACCAGAAGCTCTGCGAAATGTTCAACGTTGCACCGCTGGAATTCGACGGCATGAACGACAGCGTTTTTCACCCTTACAACAGTGATGGCGCGCTGCTGATGGAGTACCTGGTCGATCACGGTCAGTTCGCCGATGTACCGGAATCCTTTTTCTTCGAACATCTGCAGAAATGTTATCCGCACCTGTTCAACGATCAGCAGAAACCGTTGTCCAGTGACATGCGCGGTGATGTCGGCAGCCTCTGATCCGGCGTATGCTGCCTGCCCATTTACTGGAAAAGAGGCGGTCATGCTGAAGATCTGGGGTCGCAAGAATTCGTCGAATGTCAGAAAACCGTTGTGGGCTGCCGAAGAGCTCGGGCTGGCCTACGAGGCCATTGATGCCGGTGGTGCGTTTGGTGTGGTCGACACACCGGAGTACCGGGCAATGAACCCGAACGGGCGGGTGCCGGTGATACAGGACGACGGTTTTGTGCTGTGGGAATCCAATGTCATCGTGCGTTACCTGCTGGCAAAACATGCGGCCGATACCGCGTGGTACCCGGCGGATCCGCAGACCCGCGCCACCGCTGACAAGTGGATGGACTGGACGACTTCCAGTTTTGCAGGCCCTTTCCGCACGGTGTTCTGGGGCGTTCTGCGCACCCCGGCGGACAAGCAGGACTGGCCGGCGATCCATGCCGCGATCAAGGAATGCGAGGGCTTGCTGGCGATGGCCGATCAGGCCCTGAAAAACCAGCCGTACCTGTCCGGCAGTGAAATCGGCATGGGCGACATTCCGCTTGGCAGTTTCATTTATGCCTGGTTCGAGATGCCGATCGAGCGCGCGCCGATGCCGCATCTGGAGGCCTGGTACGCGCGACTGAAGCAGCGTCCGGCGTATCGCAAAGCCGTCATGACCGCGTTGACTTAATACCTACTATCGACACACTTGACTGTACTTGTGCGGCGGCGGCAAGCACCATTGCGCTTGTGCGCCGCGGTTGTCTCCCTCGCCGCCCGCCGTCATTCAGTCCTTTTTCTCTTCTTGGTGCGTAATCCGATATGAGTTCCGCTCTGTCCATCCGGCAGCTAACCAAAACCTACGGCAACGGGTTCCAGGCCTTGAGTGGTATCGATCTGGACGTCGCTGAAGGTGACTTCTTCGCCTTGCTCGGCCCCAACGGCGCCGGCAAATCCACGACCATCGGCATTCTCTCGACCCTGGTCAACAAGACCAGTGGCACGGTGAATATCTTCGGCCACGACCTGGACAAGAACCCGGCGGCGCTCAAGCGCTCGATCGGCGTGGTGCCCCAGGAATTCAACTTCAACCAGTTCGAAAAGACCTTCGACATCGTCGTAACCCAGGCCGGGTACTACGGTATTCCGGCGAAAATCGCCAAGGAACGCGCCGAGCAGTACCTGACCCAGCTCGGCCTGTGGGACAAGCGCGATGTGCCGTCGCGTTCGTTGTCCGGCGGCATGAAGCGTCGCTTGATGATCGCTCGGGCGCTAGTGCACGAGCCACGTCTGCTGATCCTCGACGAACCGACGGCCGGCGTGGATATCGAGCTGCGTCGCTCGATGTGGACGTTCCTCACCGAACTGAACCAGAAAGGCATCACCATCATCCTCACCACGCATTACCTGGAAGAGGCTGAGCAGCTGTGCCGCAACATCGGCATCATTGACCACGGCACCATCGTCGAGAACACCAGCATGCGTCAGTTGCTCGGGCAACTGCATGTGGAAACCTTCCTGCTCGACCTGAAGAACGATCTGGCGGTTGCACCGCAACTGGCCGGCTACCCGGCCCGTCTGGTGGATGCGCATACCCTGGAAGTCCAGGTCGACAAGTCCATGGGCATCACTGCGCTGTTCGGCCAACTGGCCCTGCAGAACATCGAAGTGCTGAGCCTGCGCAATAAAACCAATCGCCTCGAGGAGCTGTTCGTGTCCCTGGTGGAGAAAAATCTGTCGAAGGTGGCGGTATGAGTTCCGAGCTGCGCCCCAACCTCGTCGCCCTCAATACCATCGTTTACCGCGAAGTCCGGCGCTTCACGCGGATCTGGCCGCAGACCCTGCTGCCGCCGGCGATCACCATGGTTCTGTACTTCGTGATCTTCGGCAACCTGATCGGCAAGCAGATCGGCGGCATGGGTGGCTTCAGTTACATGGAGTACATCGTGCCGGGGCTGATCATGATGTCGGTGATCACCAACTCCTACGGCAACGTGGTGTCGAGTTTCTTTGGCAGCAAGTTCCAGCGCTCCATCGAAGAGCTGATGGTGTCGCCGGTGTCGCCGCACACGATCCTTATCGGCTATACCCTCGGTGGCGTCCTGCGAGGCCTTATGGTGGGTGTGATCGTGACGATTCTGTCGTTGTTCTTCACCAGCCTGCAGGTGCATCACCTGGGCGTCACCGTTCTGGTGGTGGTGCTGACGGCGACGATTTTCTCGTTGCTGGGCTTCATCAACGCCGTGTTTGCACGCAACTTCGATGATATTTCGATCATCCCGACGTTCGTGCTGACCCCGCTGACTTACCTCGGTGGCGTGTTCTACTCGATCACCTTGCTGCCGCCGTTCTGGCAGACCGTGTCGCTTGCCAACCCGGTGCTGCACATGGTCAACGCCTTCCGTTACGGGATCCTGGGCGTTTCGGACATTCGCATCGGTATCGCGATCACCTTCATGCTGGTGGCGACCGTAGTGCTGTACTTCGGTTGTGCGCGGTTGCTGGTGAGCGGCCGCGGCATGCGTACCTGATTCGCCCTGTGCTGCAATGCAAAACGGCCTCCCACAGTGGCGGCCGTTTTGCATTCACGACTGGCGACTTTTCTTGCGCCGAGCCCATTGCCGGGCCACCCACCAGCGCCAGTACATCATCACCACGCAGTAGGCGAGAGCGCCCAGCGCCAGTCCGACCACAACCGAACCCAGCAGGAAGGGTTGCCACAAGGTCGAGAGTTCACCGCTGATCCATTCCCAGGTCAATTCGTCGGGGAGCGTGCGTGCGGGAACATCCATCAACCACGCCCCCGCTTGATAGGTGCAGAAGAACACGGCCGGCATGGTGATCGGATTGGTCAGCCAGACCAGGCTGACGGCAATCGGCATGTTGCCGCGCACTGTGACCGCCAATGCCGCCGCCACCAGCATTTGTGCCGGAATCGGTAGAAACGCCGCGAACAGGCCAACGGCCATGGCCCGGGCAACCGAGTGACGGTTGAGATGCCAGAGGTTCGGGTCATGCAGCAACGTGCCGAGAAAGCGTAAGGATTTGTGTTCCCTGATGCTCGTCGGATCGGGCATGTAACGTTTGAATAAGCGCCGGGGCATAAGGCTTCTCGGTCGGTTAAGGCGGCAAGTATGTCTGGATTCTACAAACCGCCCATTCAGACTTTGTGACAATTGATAACGGCGGCCGCGACCAACACCCGCTATGCCTTGAGAGGGGAGACTTTTCTGGAAAGTCGTAATCAAGGACGAGCGTATGCGCACAGGGATGATCGCGCTGGCGGTCGGTCTGCTGGTTCCGGTTTTTTGCCGGCGTTGCCGCCGGTCGGGTGGATGGTTTTGCTGCCGGTCGGGGCGCTGATGCTGCTGCCGTTTCGCAGTTACCCGCTGGCATTCTTGCTGTTCGGCTTCGCGTGGTCGTGCATCGGCGCACAGTGGGCGCTGGATGATCGATTGCCATCGAAGCTGGACGGCGAGACGCGCTGGGTCGAAGGGCAGGTGGTTGGCCTGCCGCAGAATGGTGATGGAGTTGTACGCTTCGAACTGGCCGATGCACGTTCGCGGCACGAGAAACTGCCGTCGCTGATGCGTCTGGCCTGGTACTCCGGGCCGCCGGTCAACAGCGGTGAGCGCTGGCGGCTGGCGGTCAAACTCAAACGTCCCGGCGGGCTGCTCAATCCCGATGCCTTCGATTACGAGGCCTGGTTGTTGGCGCAACGCATCGGTGCCAACGGTACGGTGAAGGATGGCGACCGGCTGGCGGCGGCGCAATGGGCATGGCGCGACAGCATCCGTCAGCGTCTGCTGGATGTGGACACTCAGGGACGGGGCGCAGCGCTGGCGGCACTGGTGCTGGGTGATGGCTCGGGGCTCAGTCGCGAGGACTGGCAGATCCTGCAGGACACCGGCACCGTGCACCTGCTGGTGATTTCCGGGCAGCACATCGGTCTGCTGGCGGCGGTGATGTATGGACTGATCGCCGGGCTGGCGCGATTCGGTGTGTGGCCATTGCGTTGGCCATGGCTGCCGTGGGCCTGTGGTCTGGCGTTCGCTGCGGCGTTGGGTTATGGCCTGCTGGCCGGGTTCGATGTGCCGGTGCGGCGGGCCTGCGTGATGGTTGCGCTGGTGTTGCTGTGGCGATTGCGCTTTCGCCATCTCGGTGCCTGGTGGCCGTTGTTGCTGGCTTTCAATGGTGTGCTGCTGATGGACCCGCTGGCCAGTCTACGCCCGGGATTTTGGTTGTCTTTCACGGCGGTGGCGGTGCTGATTTTCACGTTCGGTAGTCGTCTGGGGCCTTGGCGCTGGTGGCAGACCTGGACGCGAGCGCAATGGCTGATCGCGATCGGTTTGTGCCCGGTGTTGCTGATTCTGGGGTTGCCGATCAGCCTCAGCGGGCCATTGGCCAATCTGTTGGCGGTGCCGTGGATCAGTTTTGCGGTGCTGCCGCCGGCATTGCTGGGCACTTTGTTGTTGCCGATTCCCTATGTCGGCGAAGGGCTGTTGTGGATTGCCGGCGGGTTGGTCGATGGATTGTTCCGGGCTCTGGCCCTGATTGCCGGGCACTGGCCGGCGTGGGTTGCGGCATCGATGCCGGGTTGGGTACTGGCGCTGGGCTGCATCGGTGCTGTGCTGATATTGCTGCCCCGAGGCGTTCCGTTGCGTCCCTTGGGCTGGCCGTTGTTGCTGGTGCTGGCATTTGCGCCCCGGGAGCGGCAGGCCGAAGGCGTGGCGGATGTCTGGCAACTCGACGTCGGCCAAGGGCTGGCGATTTTGATCCGCACCCGCCATCACACATTGCTGTACGACAGCGGCCCGCGTTTCGGTGACTTCGATGTGGGTGAGCGGGTGGTGTTGCCGGCCTTGTACAAACTGGGTGTGGAGCGACTCGACCTGATGCTGCTCAGCCATGCTGACGCCGACCACGCCGGTGGCGCCTTGGCGGTGGCAAACGGCTTGCCGGTCAGCCGGGTGATCAGCGGCGATCCGCCGGGTCTCCCCGAAGCGCTGAACGCAGAAACCTGTGAAAGTGGTCGGCAATGGCAGTGGGACGGCGTTGCCTTTCATCTATGGCAATGGGCCGATGCCCACGACAGCAACCAGCGTTCCTGTGTCCTGCAGGTCGAAGCCAACGGCGAGCGGTTGCTGCTGACCGGCGATATCGACACCGCTGCCGAACGGGATTTGCTCAACAGCGCCCTGGCGGTCCCGACCCAGTGGCTACAAGCCCCGCACCATGGCAGCCGCAGTTCTTCCTCAATGGCGTTGCTCAAGGTTTTGCAGCCCCGAGACGTGCTGGTCTCCCGGGGGCAGGGCAACTCGTTCGGGCATCCGCATCCGACGGTCATCGCCCGTTACCGCAAGTTGGGTTTGCGCATTCATGACAGCGCCGAGCAGGGGGCCATTCATCTGCAACTGGGCAGATTCCAGCCGGCCCGGTCGATGCGTCAGCAGCGTCGGTTCTGGCGCGACCCGCCGCTGCCGGGGGCAGAGTACCGTTGAGCACAGGCAGCGCACGGTCGTCGGGGCGACGGGTCTTTATCGCGAACCGGTATGGTAAAGTGGCGCACTTTTTCGAGGGGGCTGTCACTGTGTGGGAATTGGTCAAATCCGGCGGCTGGATGATGTTGCCGATCATTCTGAGTTCCATTGCCGCCATGGCGATCGTCGCCGAGCGCCTGTGGACGCTGCGCGCCAGTCGCGTCACCCCCGAGCATCTGCTGGGTCAGGTCTGGGTCTGGATCAAGGACAAGCAGCTCAACAAGGAAAAACTCAAGGAATTGCGCGCCAATTCGCCGCTGGGTGAAATCCTCGCCGCGGGCCTGGCCAACTCCAAGCATGGTCGCGAGATCATGAAAGAGTGCATTGAAGAAGCCGCCGCCCGGGTCATCCACGAGCTGGAACGCTACGTCAATGCGCTGGGCACCATCGCCGCCATGTCGCCGTTGCTGGGGCTGCTGGGTACGGTACTGGGCATGATCGATATTTTCAGCGCTTTCACCGGTTCCGGCATGACCACCAACGCCTCGGTGCTCGCCGGTGGTATCTCCAAGGCGCTGATCACCACTGCGGCGGGCTTGATGGTCGGTATCCCGTCCGTGTTCTTCCACCGTTTCCTGCAACGCCGCATCGATGAACTGGTGGTCGGCATGGAGCAGGAAGCAATCAAACTGGTGGAAGTGGTGCAGGGCGACCGTGACGTCGATCTGGCCGGGGGCAAAGCGTGAAATTCCGTCGCAAGCCCCGGGAAACCATCGATATCAACCTCGCGTCGCTGATCGACGTGGTGTTCATTCTGCTGCTGTTTTTCGTCGTGACCACCACCTTCACCCGCGAAACCCAGTTGCGCGTCGATCTGCCGGAAGCAGTCAGCGGTTCGCCGGCCGAGGATCAGCAGGTCAAGCAACTGGACGTTGCCATCAGCGCTGAAGGTGTGTTCTCGGTGAACAACAAGATTTTGCCGAAGAACGACCTGGCGACCCTGATGGAAGCCATGCAGAAGGAAGCCAACGGTGACACCAACATGCCGTTGTCGATCAGTGCCGATGGCAAGACCCAGCATCAATCCGTGATCACCGCCATGGACGCGGCCGGCAAGCTCGGTTTCAGCCATTTGCGCATGACCACGGTCGAGGCGGCGCCCAAATCCTGATGGCCATGTCCGATCGTCTGCTCGCCGCTTGGTATCAGGGGCATCCGGCCCTGACGCTGTTGCGGCCGCTGGAGTGGCTGTACCGTTGCGTCGTGGCCGGCAAGCGCCAGCGTTTTCTCGACGGCGAAGGTGAGATTTATCAGTCGCCGGTGCCGGTGATCGTGGTCGGCAATATCACCGTTGGCGGTACCGGCAAGACCCCGATGATCCTGTGGCTGATCGAGCACTGCCGACGCCACGGGCTGCGGGTCGGTGTGGTCAGTCGCGGCTACGGCGCCAAACCGGTGCAGCTGCCATGGCGAGTCGAGTCTGATCAGACTGCCGACATCGCCGGCGACGAACCTTTGCTGATCGTGCAGCGCACCGGCGTACCGCTAATGATCGATCCCGATCGCAGTGCCGCCGTCAGAGCCCTGCTGGACAGCGAGCCGCTGGACCTGATCCTGTCCGACGACGGCATGCAGCATTATCGCCTCGCGCGGGATCTGGAACTGGTGCTGATCGACGCCGCCCGTGGCCTTGGCAACCAGCGTTGCCTGCCCGCCGGCCCCCTGCGCGAACCGGCCGAGCGCCTGCAAAGCGTTGACGGGGTGCTGTTCAACGGCGCCCTTGAGGATCGCGACGGCGGATTCGCTTTCCGCCTCAAACCGTCGGCGCTGGTCAATCTGCGCAGCGGCGAACGCCGTCCGCTCGATCATTTTTCGTCCGGTCAGGCCGTGCACGCGGTGGCCGGGATCGGCAATCCGCAACGTTTCTTCAATACCCTCGAAGCGCTAGACTGGCGACCTGTGCCCCACGCGTTTGCCGACCACGCCGAATATAGCGTGCAGGCCTTGAGTTTCACGCCGTCATTGCCAGTGGTGATGACTGAAAAGGACGCGGTGAAGTGCCGCGCCTTCGCTGCCGCCGACTGGTGGTACCTAGCAGTCGATGCCGTGCCGTCGCCGGCCTTCGTGGCCTGGTTCGACACGCAGCTGATGCGCCTGTTGCCGGATCGTCTTTTGCCTTAAACCGTTTTTATCCAGGGAATGTTCATGGACACCAAATTGCTCGACATCCTCGCCTGCCCGGTCTGCAAAGGCCCGCTCAAGCTCAGCGCCGACAAGACCGAACTGATCAGCAAGGGCGCCGGCCTGGCGTACCCGATCCGTGACGGCATCCCGGTCATGCTGGAAAGCGAAGCCCGCACCCTGACCACCGACGAGCGTCTGGATAAATGACCACCGCCTTCACCGTTGTCATCCCGTCGCGCTACGCCTCGACCCGCCTGCCGGGTAAACCGCTGCTGGATATCGCCGGCAAGCCGATGATCCAGCACGTCTGGGAGCAGGCGAGCAAAAGCAGCGCCAGTCGCGTGGTCGTGGCTACCGACGATGCGCGCATCGTCGAAGCCTGCAAGGCTTTCGGCGCCGAAGTGGTGCTGACCCGTGAAGATCACAACTCCGGCACCGACCGTCTGGCCGAAGTCGCCGCGAAGCTGGGCCTTGAGTCGGATGCCATCGTGGTCAACGTGCAGGGTGACGAACCGCTGATCCCGCCAAGCGTGATCGACCAGGTCGCCGCCAACCTTGCGGCCCACACCGAAGCGCGCATGGCCACCCTGGCCGAGCCGATCGAGGACGTGGAAACCCTGTTCAACCCGAACGTGGTCAAGGTTGTCAGCGACCTCAACGGTCTGGCGCTGACTTTCAGTCGCGCGACCCTGCCATGGGCCCGCGATGCGTTCGCCAAGAGCCGCGACGTGCTGCCAGAAGGCGTGCCGTATCGCCGCCACATCGGCATCTATGCCTACCGCGCCGGTTTCCTTCAGGACTTCGTGAGCTGGGGCCCGTGCTGGCTGGAAAACACCGAATCCCTCGAGCAATTGCGTGCCCTGTGGCACGGCGTGCGGATTCACGTGGCTGACGCATTGATCGCGCCGCCAACCGGAGTCGACACCGCCGAAGACCTCGAGCGCGTCCGTCGCCTGCTGGAGGCCTGATGCGCGTTCTGTTCGTGTGCCTGGGCAACATCTGCCGTTCGCCCACTGCCGAAGGCGTGATGCGCGCCAAGTTGCGAGAAGCGGGGCTGGCGGAACAGGTTGAGGTGGCTTCCGCCGGCACCGGCGACTGGCACGTCGGCAATCCGCCGGACAAGCGCAGTCAGGCAGCGGCCAAGCTGCGCGGTTATGATCTGTCGGCGCAACGCGCCCAGCAGGTCAGCCGCGCTGATTTCGCCAGTTACGACCTGATCCTCGCCATGGACAACAGCAACCTGCGCAACCTCAAGGCCTTGCAACCGTCCACCGGCAAGGCCGAGCTGGATTTGTTCCTGCGTCGCTATGAAGGCGAAGTCGATGAAGTGCCGGATCCGTATTACGACGGCGATCAGGGTTTCGAGCAGGTGCTGGATCTGATCGAGCGCGCCTGCGACCGGTTGCTGATCGAAGTGAAGAGCCGGTTATGAGTTTGCAGGTACACCCTCAGGTTTCCCTGAAACCGTTCAACACCTTTGGCGTCGACGTTCGCGCGCAACTGTTTGCCGAAGCCCACAACGACGGTGATGTGCGCGAAGCCCTGGCTTATGCGACCGCCCACGATGTGCCATTGCTGGTTATCGGTGGCGGCAGCAATCTGTTGCTGACAGCGGACATTTCGGCACTGGTGCTGCGCATGGCCAGTCGTGGCATTCGTGTCATCAGCGATGACGGCGACCGCGTGGTGATCGAAGCAGAAGCTGGCGAGCCGTGGCACCCGTTCGTCCAGCACACGCTGGCACTGGGTTTTTCGGGGCTGGAAAACCTCAGCCTGATCCCCGGCACCGTCGGCGCCGCGCCGATGCAGAACATTGGTGCCTACGGCGTCGAGATCAAGGACGTGTTTGCCGGCCTGACGGCGCTGGATCGCCAGACCGGCGAGTTGCGCGACTTCAGCCTGGAAGAGTGCAACTTCGCCTACCGCGACAGCGTGTTCAAGCAGCAACCGGGTCGTTGGTTGATTCTGCGAGTGCGCTTCAAGCTTGATCGTGTCGCGCATCTGCAACTGGAATACGGCCCGGTGCGTCAGCGCCTGACCGAACAGGGCATCGAGCAGCCAACGCCGACGGATGTCAGCCACGCGATTTGCAGCATCCGCAGCGAGAAACTGCCGGACCCGGCCGTGCTGGGCAATGCCGGCAGCTTCTTCAAAAACCCGTTGGTGTCAGCGGCGGTGGTTGCGCAGATCAAGGCGCAGCACCCGGATCTGGTGGCCTATGCTCAACCGGACGGGCAGATGAAGCTGGCGGCGGGTTGGTTGATCGAGCGAGCGGGCTGGAAAGGTTTCCGTGAGGCCGATGCCGGCGTGCATAAATTGCAGGCGCTGGTGCTGGTCAATTACGGCGCGGCAACCGGGCTACAACTGCTCGATCTGGCCCAACGTATCCAGAAAGACATTGCAGAACGTTTCAATGTCGAGCTAGAAATGGAGCCTAACCGTTATTGAGGCTACGCTTTCAAGGCGCAATCCAAAGCCCTGCACTATTTAAAAAGTGCAGGGCTTTTTTGTTAATCCCGGGTTAACTTAGCCAGCTAACGATAAACCCTTTGCTCCACCAAAGGCCGGTGCAGACGTTTTCGTCGGCACAAGAGAGCCTCATTAGCCTGAGTCGATCTGCGTGAACCCACCGCTGATTTCCGGCGGCAGATTGCTCGACCCCATAACCTCCATGAATATGCGGGCGTGCCCATGATTACCCTGAAACTCAATGGCCAAGACCATCCACTCGATGTCACCGAGGACATGCCTCTGTTGTGGGCAATCCGTGACGTCGCCGGTTACAACGGCACCAAATTCGGCTGCGGCATGGGCCTGTGCGGCGCCTGCACCATTCATATCGACGGATTGCCGGTGCGTAGCTGCATCACGCCGATCGGTTCGGTGGCCGGGCAGAATGTAACGACCATCGACAACCTGCACGCCGATCCGATTGGCCAGATCGTCCAACAAGCCTGGCTCGACACCGCCGTGGCTCAGTGCGGTTTCTGTCAGGGCGGGCAGATCATGTCCGCCACCGCGTTGCTCAAGACCAACCCTAACCCGAGCGACGAGCAGATCGAAGAGGCGATGGTCGGCAACATCTGCCGCTGCGGCACCTACAACCGAATCAAGACCGCCATCCGCCAGGCCTCCACCCACTTGAAGGAGGCCAAGGCATGAGCCGTCTACCGAACGATTTCGCTCTGAGCAATCTGAGCCGCCGGGGCTTCCTCAAGGGTGTCGGCGCAACCGGCGCGCTGGTGCTGGCCGCGAGTTGGGGCTGGCAGGATGCATTGGCCGAAGACAAGCCGAAGAAATTCGGTGCCGATGGCATGCCCAACGGCTGGATCGATGATCCGAAGGTTTACGTCAGTATTGCCGCCGACGGCACGGTGACCGTGGTCTGCAACCGCTCGGAAATGGGCCAGGGCGTGCGCACCAGTCTGACCATGGTGGTCGCCGATGAACTTGAGGCCGATTGGGCTCACGTCAAAGTGCAACAGGCGCCGGGCGATGAAGTGCGTTTCGGCAACCAGGACACCGACGGCTCGCGCAGCATGCGTCACTGGTACGAGCCGATGCGTCGTTGCGGCGCCGCTGCCCGGACGATGCTGGAGCAGGCAGCCGCCGCACAGTGGAAGGTGCCGGTCGGCGAGTGCCGCGCGCAACTGCACAAAGTCATTCACCAGCCTTCCGGGCGTGAGCTGGGATACGGCGAGCTCGCCGCTGCAGCCAGTGCGTTGCCGGTTCCGGGGCGTGACAGCCTGCGGCTCAAGCAGCCGTCGGAATTCCGCTACATCGGCAAGGAAGGCACCAAGGCCATCGATGGCAATGACATCGTCAATGGACGCGCCGTGTATGGGGCCGATGTGCATTTCGACGGCATGCTGTACGCCGTGATCGCTCGCCCTGCGGTGTACGGCGGCAAGGTCAAGTCAGTGGACGACAGCGCCGCGCTGAAGGTGCCGGGCGTGCTGAAAGTCATCCAGATCGAACCCCGGCCATTGCCTTCGGAATTCCAGCCGCTGGGTGGCGTTGCCGTGGTGGCCAGCAACACATGGGCGGCGCTCAAGGGCCGCGAGGCGCTGAAAATCGAGTGGGACGATGGCCTGAACGCCAGTTACGACTCGATCGCCTACCGCAAGGAACTGGAAGCCGCTTCGCTGAAACCGGGCAAGGTCGTGCGCAACACCGGCGACATCGAAAAGGCCATCGGCAGCGCTGCCAGCACCCTGGAGGCCTCTTACTATTTGCCGCATCTGGCACAGGCGCCGATGGAGCCGATGGTGGCCATCGCACGCTATAAAGAGGGTGTGTGCGAGGCTTGGGCGCCGAGTCAGGCACCGCAGGTCACCCGTGAGCGGATCGCCGAACGCCTCGGTCTGCCGTTCGATAATGTGACCTTCAACGTGACCCTGCTCGGCGGAGGTTTCGGTCGCAAGTCCAAACCGGATTTTGTTGTCGAAGCTGCCATTCTCGCCAAAGAGTTTCCCGGCAAGGCTGTGCGGGTCCAATGGACGCGCGAAGACGACATCCACAATTCGTATTTCCACACAGTATCGGCCGAGTACCTCAAGGCCGGCGTGGGCAAGGACGGTTTGCCGTCTGCCTGGCTGCATCGCACGGTGGCGCCGAGCATCACCGCGCTCTTTGCGCCCAACATGAATCACGAAGCCGCGTTCGAGCTGGGCATGGGCTTCACCAACATGGCCTACGCGATTCCCAACGTACGTCTGGAAAACCCAGAAGCCACGGTACACACGCGGGTCGGCTGGTATCGCTCGGTGTCGAACATTCCCCATGGCTTCGCGATTCAGAGCTTTGTCGACGAACTGGCGCACAAGGCCAAGGAAGACCCGCTCAAGTACCAGATCAAATTGCTCGGCCCGGATCGACAGATCGACCCGCGCACGCTCAGCGAAGAGTGGAACTACGGCGAATCCCCCGAGCGTTATCCAATCGACACCGGACGCATGCGTACCGTGCTGGAAACCGCGGCCAAGGCTGCGGGTTGGGGGCGCCAGTTGCCCAAGGGCCGTGGTCTCGGCCTGGCAGTGCATTACAGCTTCGTCACTTATGTGGCGGCGGTGATCGAAGTCGAGGTCAAGGACGACGGCACGCTGATCGTGCACAAGGCCGATATCGCCGTGGATTGCGGGCCGCAGATCAACCCGGAGCGCATTCGTTCGCAGTTCGAAGGTGCGTGTGTGATGGGCCTGGGCAATGCCGTCTGGGGCGAGATCAGCTTCAAGGACGGCAAGGTGCAGCAGGACAACTTCCATATGTATGAAGTGGCGCGCATGTCGCTGGCGCCGAAGGAAGTCGCGGTGCATCTGGTGACGCCGCCGGGCGAGGTGCCGCTGGGCGGCGTCGGTGAGCCGGGCGTGCCGCCGATTGCGCCAGCGCTGTGCAATGCGATCTTCGCTGCGACCGGCCAGCGCATCCGCAGCCTGCCGGTGCGTTACCAGTTGCAGGGCTGGCAAAAGGCGCAAGCGTGATGGACAGCGCCGATCTCAATGTCCTGCGCAGCGTCCTGGAATGGCGCCGCGCCGGGCAGCGGGTGGTGCTGTTCAGTGTGGTGCAGACCTGGGGCACTGCGCCCCGGGCCCCCGGCGCGATGCTGGCGTTGCGCGAGGATGGTGTGGTGATCGGTTCGGTGTCCGGCGGCTGTGTCGAGGACGATCTGATCGCCCGGCTGCATGACGGACGGATTCCCGCCGACGGGCCGCCAGTACAGTTGATCACCTATGGCGTGACGCGGGATGAGGCGGCGCGGTTCGGCCTGCCTTGCGGCGGCACTTTACGCCTCACCGAAGAGCGTGTCGGCGACACGGCATGGGTCGCCGAGTTGTTGGCTCGTTGTGAGGCTCACGAAATCGTTGCTCGTGAGCTGAACCTCGAAAGCGGTGAAGTGATTCTTTCGCCGGCGAGCAAAACGGATGCATTGGTTTTCGACGGCAAGACCTTGCGCGCCATCTACGGCCCGCGCTGGCGTCTGCTGCTGATCGGTGCAGGACAGTTGTCGCGCTACGTGGCCGAGATGGCGCGATTGCTGGATTTCGAAGTGCTGATCTGCGATCCCCGCACCGAATTCGTGTATGACTGGGAAGAGCAGCATGGCCGCTTTGTCCCGGGCATGCCGGATGAGGCGGTGCTGAACATTCAGACCGACGAACGCACCGCCATCGTTGCCTTGACTCACGATCCGCGTCTGGACGACATGGCGCTGCTGACGGCGCTGGATTCCAGGGCCTTTTACGTCGGCGCCCTGGGCTCGCGCGTCAACAGTCTCAAGCGCCGGGAATACCTGGCTGAGCTAGGCTTGTCGCAAGCGGCCATCGCTCGATTGCACGGGCCGATCGGTCTGCCCATCGGCAGTCATTCCCCGGCGGAAATCGCGTTGTCATTGCTGGCGGAAATCGTCGCGATCAAGAATGGTGTCGAGTTGAAGCAGAAGAAGGCAGAGCGCGCATGAGTCGATCCATTGGCGTGATTGTGCTGGCGGCAGGCGAGGGCAGCCGCTTTCGCGAAGTGGCTGGCGCCGACAAGGACAAGTTGTTGGCCGATTGCACGGGGCGCGACGGGGCTGCGCGCTCGGTGATCGAGCAGACGTTGGTGAACCTGCCGGTGAGTCTCGACAAGCGAGTGCTGGTGACGACCGAGGTGCGGCCGCAGGCGATGCGTATGGCGCAGGCTTACGGGTGTGACATTGTCTCGATCGAGTCCACGGGGATGGGCGACAGCATTGCGGCGGGCGTTGCCGCTTGCCCGGATCTGGATGGCTGGTTGATTGTGCTGGGCGATATGCCGTTCATCCTGCCGTCGAGTATTGAGCGGGTGGTGGCGGCGATTGCCGACGATGCGGTCAGTGTGCCGGTGCAGGGTGGCGAGTTTGGGCATCCGGTCGGATTTGGTCGCTCGTTTGGGCCGGGGTTGATGGCATTGTCCGGTGATCGCGGGGCCAGACCTTTGTTCAAGCAGGGGCGGGTAGTGGAAGTGGCGGTTGATGATCCCGGTGTGCTGTGGGATATCGATGTGCCCCAGGCGTTGGTTTTTCCGCCGGCCTGATACAAACCTCGAGGTATAAAAAAGCCCCGCCTGGATCACCAGGCGGGGCTTTTTATTGGCGGTCGGAATCAGACGAGAGGTTTAGGTTCGTGTTCTTTTTCCTGGGCCTGTTCATGGTGCTCGACCGCTTCCTGTACGGAGCGCGGTGCTTCGGCAATCACTTCTACGGCAGCTTCTTCCGCGACCGGGGCAGGGGCTGCCTCGACCACTTCGGCAACGGCTGGAGCAGCGGCGGCAGCGGCAGCCAGTTCGGCTTCCTTCTGCAGACGCTCTTCTTCACGCTTGCGACGACGCACTTCGCGCGGGTCGTTCGGGGCGCGGCCACTTGGCGTCAGGGCGCTGACCGGAGCAGGCGCAGCGACTGGCGCTTCCACGACCGGCGCTTCAACGGCAGGTGCCGGTTCAGCGACAACCACTGGTTCAGCGGCCTTGGCTTCTTCCACGACAGGCGCTTCAACCACTGGCGCTGGTGTTTCAGCGACGGCCGGCTCGGCGACCCAGTTGAAGGCGGTCTGTTCTTCGCGAACTTCACGCACGGTTTCGGTCACGGTTTCAGCGACGGTCTCGACAACCGGCTCTGCCACTGCAACAGGCTCGGGGGCGACGAAAGCAGGTTCGGCAGCGACTTCAACCTTAGGCTGAGCTTCGCGAACCGGCGCCACTTCGACTTCCGGAGCAGCCACCACTTCTACCGGAGTGGTGGCTTCAACCACCGGCGCTTCAACTGGAGCGGTTTCCAGCGTTGCAGCGGTAGCGCGTTCAGCTTGCTCGTGGGCCTGAGCTTCGGCCGGAGCGCTGATCACGGTGCTGGCAACAGCGGCAGTAACGGCCAGGCCGGCAGCCAGATCGGCAGTGCTTGGCTCGGCGGCTCCAGCGTTCTCGGTGGACTCTTCCGAACCTTCGATCACGTTGCCGTTGGCATCGCGCTGACGCTCGCGACGGTTGCTGCGACGACGCTGACCACGGGAGCGGCGGCGTGGACGATCGCCCTCGGCGTTCTCCGAACCGTCTTCCGGCAGTTGCTCTTCGCTGGTGGTGATTTCTTCTTCAGCCACGGCAGCAGCGGCTTGCTCGGCACGCGGTTGACGCTCTTCACGCGGTGGGCGTGGCGCGCGTTCTTCACGCGGCTGACGGGCTGGGCGCTCTTCAGCGGTGGCGGCAACGGCGGTAGCAGCGGCTGGCGCAGCATCCAGAGGTTCACGCAGTTCGCGTACGCGTTCTTCACGCTCGCCACGCGGCTTGCGATCTTCACGTGGAGCACGTGGAGCACGTTCTTCACGAGGGGCGCGTGGTGCGCGTTCTTCGCGGGCTGCCGGTGCTTCGTCACGGGACTCGCGTGGCTCGCGCAGTTCACGGGCTTCACGAGGCTGGCGCTCTTCACGTGGCTCACGCGGTGCGCGTTCCTCACGTGGAGCACGCTCTTCACGCGGCTTGCGTTCTTCATCGCGGCGACCGTTACGGTTGCGGCTCTGCTGACGACCGTTGCGACGCTCTTCGTTGCGGGCCGGACGCTCGGCGGCAGGTTTTTCAACCACAACCGGAGCAACAGGCTCTTCTTTGGTGGCGAACAGGCTGACCAGCGACTTCACCAGGCCTTTGAACAGGCTTGGTTCTGGCGCGGCAACCGGAGCAGGCGCTGGCGCCGGTGCGGCAACTTCGGTCGGAACCGGAGCGTTGGCGCGGGCCGGAGCGGTCTTGACCGCAGCTTCCTGGCGAACCAGGGTGCGGGTCGCGGCGGCTGGCTGGACGTCTTCGACTTCGGCAGCAGCGGCAGCGATTTCGTAGCTGGACTGGTTGGTCGCGGCTTCCGGGCTGTCGTCACGCAGACGCTGAACTTCGAAATGCGGGGTTTCGAGGTGGTCGTTCGGCAGGATGACGATGCGGGCGCGGGTGCGCAGTTCGATCTTGGTGATCGAGTTGCGTTTTTCGTTGAGCAGGAACGCGGCCACCGGGATCGGCACTTGTGCGCGAACTTCGGCGGTGCGGTCCTTCAGGGCTTCTTCTTCGATCAGGCGCAGGATCGCCAGGGACAGCGATTCGACGTCACGGATGATGCCGGTGCCGCTGCAGCGCGGGCAGACGATGCCGCTGCTTTCGCCGAGCGAAGGACGCAGGCGCTGACGGGACATTTCCAGCAGGCCGAAGCGCGAGATGCGGCCGATCTGCACGCGGGCGCGGTCGGCTTCCAGGCATTCGCGGACTTTCTCTTCCACGGCGCGCTGGTTCTTGGCAGGGGTCATGTCGATGAAGTCGATGACGATCAGGCCGCCGATGTCGCGCAGGCGCAACTGACGGGCGATTTCTTCGGCCGCTTCAAGGTTGGTCTGCAGGGCGGTTTCTTCGATGTCGCTGCCTTTGGTGGCGCGCGCCGAGTTGATGTCGATGGACACCAGGGCTTCGGTCGGATCGATGACGATGGAGCCGCCGGAAGGCAGTTCGACGACGCGCTGGAAAGCGGTTTCGATCTGGCTTTCGATCTGGAAACGGTTGAACAGCGGAACGCTGTCTTCGTACAGCTTGATCTTGCTGGCGTACTGCGGCATCACCTGGCGGATGAAGGTCAGGGCTTCGTCCTGGGCTTCAACGCTGTCGATCAGCACTTCGCCGATGTCCTGGCGCAGGTAATCGCGGATGGCGCGGATGATGACGTTGCTTTCCTGGTAGATCAGGAACGGCGCGGAACGATCCAGGGAGGCTTCCTTGATAGCGGTCCAGAGTTGCAGCAGGTAATCGAGGTCCCACTGCATTTCTTCGCTGCTGCGGCCCAGGCCGGCAGTGCGCACGATCAGACCCATGTCGGCTGGAGCGACCAGGCCGTTCAGCGCTTCGCGCAGTTCGTTGCGCTCTTCGCCTTCGATGCGACGGGAGATGCCGCCGGCACGCGGGTTGTTCGGCATCAGAACGAGGTAACGACCGGCCAGGCTGATGAAGGTGGTCAGGGCTGCACCCTTGTTGCCACGTTCTTCTTTTTCGACCTGAACGATGACTTCCTGGCCTTCGCTCAGGACGTCCTTGATGTTGACGCGGCCTTCGGGGGCTTTCTTGAAGTATTCGCGGGAGATTTCTTTGAGGGGCAGGAAGCCGTGGCGCTCGGAGCCGAAATCGACAAAGGCAGCCTCAAGGCTTGGTTCGATGCGAGTGATGCGGCCTTTATAGATGTTGGCCTTTTTCTGCTCGCGTGCACCGGATTCGATGTCCAGGTCGTAGAGGCGCTGGCCATCTACCAGTGCAACACGCAACTCTTCGGGTTGAGTTGCGTTAATCAGCATTCTTTTCATGTAGTACCGTCGGTTTCCGGGCTGCCGGAAACGGCGTTCGGCACACACGATTTCTCACGGTCGGTGTCAGGTGCGTCGGGAGTGGTTGGCCATTCCCGTGTCCAGCGATGTCCGGCCAATTGGGCCGTTATCGCGACGTACGCGTCCTGCTTGCTGTGGCTACTTAAGCACTCAGTCAGGAGGAGGAATCAACCGTGGCTGTGGACGAGATGAAGCGTCTTGATAAAGCCTGTTGCTACACAGTCCAGCGGTTGTGCATCTCCACCCTACACGTATCCCTGATAATTCGGGTGCTGCCGCGCGCAGAATCCGCAGCGGGTTGGCATTTACCGTGAGCTCCGAAAGGGGAGGTCACGCATCATGGCTAATTCAGGCGGTGTTTCCGGCGCTTTCGCTCGGGGTCATCCGCGGCTGACTGCACTTTGTGAACTGGCCGTGAATATGGCTCGCGTGGCGAGTCAGAACTCTGCTTTGCGGCGTGATTCAGGCCTCATGTCACCTGCGCTTGTTACAGCTGCAAACTCCACCGTTACGTAGCGAAAGCCCCGTAGGACGGCCTCGCGTCCTGGTGAATTGCGTTGGTCAGGGCCGGTTTTTGACCGTGGTTCCGCTGTCCAGGCCGCTTTTGGCGGCGTTCGCGACTATAGCAGCAATGATTAAGTGCTTCAATTCCATAAAAATTGTTATCATCCGCGTCATGACGACTACTGCCCCTTCGACTCCAGGCGTTCAATTGCTTGAGGTCTCGCCGGAATATGCCGGCCAACGAATCGACAATTTCCTCCTCGCCCGGCTCAAAGGCGTGCCCAAGACCTTGATTTACCGCATTTTGCGCAAAGGCGAAGTGCGAGTTAACAAGGGTCGGATCAAGCCCGAATACAAGCTGCAGGCCGGCGATATCGTGCGCGTGCCGCCGGTGCGCGTGCCTGAACGCGATGAGCCAGTGCCGCTTGCCCAGGGGCTGTTGCAGCGCCTGGAGGCCTCGATTGTCTACGAAGACAAAGCCCTGATCGTGATCAACAAGCCCGCCGGCATTGCGGTTCACGGTGGCAGTGGCTTGAATTACGGCGTTATCGAAGCCTTTCGTCAGTTGCGCCCCGATGCCAAGGAGCTCGAGCTGGTTCACCGTCTCGATCGTGACACCTCCGGCCTGCTGATGATCGCCAAGAAGCGCAGCATGTTGCGTCACTTGCATGCCGCGTTGCGTGGTGACGGTGTCGATAAGCGCTACATGGCACTGGTTCGCGGCAACTGGGCGACCTCGATCAAGCAAGTCCGTGCGGCGCTCGGCAAGAGCAATCTGCGCTCCGGCGAGCGCATGGTTGAGGTCGACGAGGACGAGGGCAAGGAGTCTGTAACCGTGTTCAAGGTCCTGCGTCGCTTTGGCGATTTTGCCACTCTAATCGAAGCCAAGCCGATCACCGGTCGTACGCACCAGATCCGCGTCCATACGTTGCACGCCGGGCACTGCATTGCCGGTGACACCAAATACGGTGATGACAGTTTCAGTAAGGAAATCCGTGATCTGGGCGGCAAGCGCCTGTTCCTGCACGCCTACATGCTGACCGTGCCGTTGCCCGATGGCGGTGAACTCAAGTTGCAGGCGCCGGTCGATGAAATGTGGGCCAAGACTGTGGAGCGATTGAGTGCGCCCATCTGATTACAAGCTGCTGATTTTTGATTGGGACGGTACGCTGGCCGATTCCATTCATCGGATTGTCGAGGCGATGCACTCGGCATCCGAGCGATCAGGTTTCGAGTTGCGTGATGATTTTGCCGTCAAAGGCATCATCGGTCTGGGCTTGCCCGAAGCGATCCGCACCTTGTATCCGGACATCAGCGATGCCGAAATGACCTTGTTTCGCGAGTATTACGCGGATCACTACATCGCCGCGGAAGCCGTGCCTTCGCCGTTGTTCGAAGGCGTAGTGGAGTCGATGGCGTCCTTTCGCGAGCAGGGTTACCACTTGGCGGTCGCGACCGGCAAGAATCGCCGCGGGCTGGATCGGGTGCTTAAGGCCAATGACTGGGAAGATTATTTCGATATCACCCGTGCTGCCGATGAAACGGCGAGCAAGCCACACCCTCTGATGCTGGAGCAGATCCTTGCGCATTGCGGTGTGCGTGCTGAACAGGCGCTGATGGTCGGCGATTCATCCTTCGATCTGTTGATGGCGCGCAATGCAGGGATGGACTCGGTGGCGGTCAGTTACGGTGCGCAATCGATCGAGTCGCTGCAGCAGTTTGAACCGCGACTGTCGATTGACCGGTTTTCTGAATTGCATGCCTGGCTGGCTCAGCGGGCTTAATACGTTTTTGCTGGGGTGGATGGCATGACCGACGAATGGAAAGCACCGGCCAAGGCAACTGCCGACGACGGTGACGCGAAAAGCTGGAAGCTACTGGAAAAGACTCTGCTGGCCGGTGTGCAAGAGCAGCGTCGCTCCAGGCGTTGGGGAATCTTCTTCAAACTGCTGACGTTTGTTTATCTGTTTGTTGCGCTGATCCTGTTCACGCCGTTGATGGACATGGAAAAAAGCGCCACGCGTGGTCCGAACTACACCGCGTTGATCGACGTCACCGGCATGATTGCCGACAAGGAGCCGGCCAGTGCCGACAACATCGTCGGCAGTCTGCGGGCGGCGTTCGAAGACAAAAAGGTCAAGGGCGTGATCCTGCGTATCAATAGCCCGGGTGGCAGTCCGGTGCAGTCGGGTTATGTGTATGACGAGATCAAGCGCCTGCGCGGCCTGCATCCGGATACCAAGGTGTATGCGGTGATTTCCGATCTCGGTGCCTCCGGTGCCTATTACATTGCCAGTGCTGCGGATCAGATCTACGCCGACAAGGCGAGCCTGGTCGGTTCTATTGGTGTGACAGCAGCCGGTTACGGCTTTGTCGGCACCATGGAGAAGCTGGGCGTCGAGCGTCGCACCTACACTTCCGGCGAGCACAAGTCGTTCCTCGATCCGTTCCAGCCGCAGAAGCCGGAAGAGACGGCGTTCTGGCAAAGTGTGCTGGATACCACGCACAAGCAGTTCATCAACAGCGTGAAGCAGGGGCGTGGTGATCGCCTGAAGGATAAAGAGCATCCGGAGTTGTTCTCCGGGCTGGTCTGGTCTGGCGAGCAGGCGCTGCCGCTGGGGCTGATCGATGGGCTGGGCAATGCCAGTTCGGTGGCGCGTGACGTGATTGGCGAAAAGGAACTGGTGGACTTCACCGTTCAGGAATCGCCGTTCGACCGCTTCTCGAAGAAGCTCGGCGCCAGCGTTGCCGAGAAACTGGCAATGTGGATGGGTTTCAACGGCCCGTCGTTGCGCTGATCGAATGCTGCAAGAAAAACCGGCCCGAGGGCCGGTTTTTTGTGGGTCATGGAATCTGTACGCCTTCGGCCAGCAGCATGTCGATCAGGCGAATCAGTGGCAGGCCAATCAGGCTGGTGGCGTCGGACCCCTCGGTGGATTGGAACAGGCTTACGCCCAGTCCTTCGGCCTTGAAGCTGCCAGCACAGTCGTAGGGCTGCTCTGCGTGCAGGTAGCGCTCGACGCGGATCTGATCCAGTACGCGCATGTGCACGGTGAAAGGCACGCAGTCGACCTGGCAGCGGCCTGTCTGGCTGTTGAGCAGGGCCACGCCGGTGAGGAAAGTCACGCTGGCGCCGCTGGCGGCCATCAGTTGTTCGCGGGCGTTTTCAAAGGTGTGCGGCTTGCCGATGATTCGCTCGCCGAGTACGGCAACCTGGTCGGAGCCGATGATCAGATGGGCGGGGTGGCTGTCGGCCAGTGCCCGGGCTTTCTGTTCGGCGAGGCGTTTGACCAGCTCGATTGCGGACTCGTTCGGGCGATGGCTTTCATCGATATCCGGTGAGCTGCAGACGAACGGCAGGCGCAGGCGGCTGAGCAATTTTCGACGATAGGTCGAGCTTGAAGCGAGTAATAAAGGCAGCATTCGCATCTCCAGAGGCAGGCGACAGATTCTAGCGGAGCCGCGCAAGTGACGGACAGGGCACAATTTCCTTTGACATGGGTGGGTGCATCCCTATAATGCTGCGCCTATGTTGAATGACCCGATTCCACCTCACGTTGACCCGCGCAAATTGGCTGACCGTGGCACCACCCTTCAAGGTGAACTGCTGCTGGCCGATTTGAAGAGACTCTGCGACCCGCTTTCCGACGATGTCGGTACGGTGCAGGCTAAATTCGTTTTTGAACGAGATGAACGTAAATCTGTGGTGATTCACAGCTTTATCGACACCGAAGTCAAAATGGTTTGCCAGCGTTGTCTTGAGCTGGTCACCCTGCCGATCCACAGCGAATGCAGTTACGCTGTAGTGAAGGAGGGTGCGAATACCCAGTCGTTACCGAAAGGTTATGACGTGCTGGAACTGGGCGAAGATCCTTTGGATCTGCAGTCACTGGTCGAGGAAGAGCTTCTGCTCGCCTTGCCTATTGTGCCTGCTCATCATCCGGAAGAATGCCAGCAGCCGGCGGGAGCAGATGAGCCCGAACCGAGCGAGGACGAGGTAACGCGGTCCAACCCGTTCAGTGTATTGGCGCAGTTAAAGCGTGACCCAAACGTTTAGGAGTTAATCAATTATGGCTGTTCAGCAGAACAAAAAATCCCGCTCTGCCCGTGACATGCGCCGTTCGCACGACGCTCTCGAGGCTAGCACCCTGTCTGTAGAAAAAACCACTGGTGAAGTTCACCTGCGTCACCACGTATCGCCAGAAGGCGTATACCGTGGCCGTAAAGTGATCGACAAGGGCGCTGACGAGTAATCACTTGTCCGCTCAAGTCATCGCGATTGACGCAATGGGCGGGGACTTCGGTCCCCGCAGCATTGTTCAGGCCAGCCTTGCTTGCCTTTCTGCTACGCCCTCGCTGCACCTGACCCTTGTCGGTCAACCCTCCCTTCTTGAAGAACTGATCACCGGCCAGTCGGCTGCCGATCGCGCGCGCCTGACGATCGTTCCTGCGTCCGAAGTCATCACCATGGACGAAAAGCCTGCCCAGGCTTTGCGTGGCAAGCCGGATTCGTCGATGCGTGTCGCTCTCGAATTGCTGCGTGATGGCAAGGTCCAGGCCTGTGTCAGTGCCGGGAATACCGGTGCGTTGATGGCGCTATCGCGATTTGTGCTCAAGACCCTGCCGGGGATTGATCGTCCGGCCATGGTTGCCGCGATTCCTACGCAGAAGGGCTACTGCCAGTTGCTCGATCTGGGCGCCAACGTTGATTGCAGTGCCGAGCATTTATTGCAGTTTGCTGTGATGGGGTCTGTGGCGGCACAAACGCTGGGCATTGCCCGTCCGCGGGTTGCGCTGCTGAATATCGGCACCGAGGACATCAAGGGCAATCAGCAGGTCAAGCTTGCTGCGACTTTGTTGCAGGCCGCCAGAGGCATCAATTACATCGGTTTTATCGAGGGCGACGGCTTGTATCGCGGCGAGGCGGATGTGGTGGTTTGTGACGGTTTCGTCGGCAATATCCTGCTGAAATCCAGTGAAGGCCTGGCGACAATGATCGCCGCGCGCATCGAGGCGCTGTTCAAAAAAAATCTCGCTTCCCGTGTTGTCGGCGCTCTGGCGCTGCCATTGATGAAGCGCCTTCAGGCTGATCTGGCGCCTGCGCGACACAACGGCGCAAGCTTCCTCGGTTTGCAGGGGATTGTGGTGAAAAGTCACGGTTCGGCCGGGGTTCAGGGGTTTCAGAGCGCCATTCAGCGAGCACTGATCGAGATTCAGGAGAATCTTCCTGAGCGCCTGCACGGCCGTCTGGAGGATTTGTTGTCTTAGGCGTTTTCGTCGGACAATGCTTAAATGTGACCGCCCGGTTCAAAGGGCCATCCAACTGTCAGTTTCTTGCGTCCCTCTAGCGGGATGCCATTTTTCCGACGACAAGATCATTAGGGGCTTGTTACATGTCTGCTTCCCTCGCATTCGTCTTTCCAGGACAGGGTTCGCAGTCCCTCGGCATGCTGGCCGAGCTGGGCGCGCAACATCCGCTGATCCTCGAAACTTTCAAAGAAGCATCCGAAGCTCTGGGCTACGACCTGTGGGCGCTGACCCAGCAGGGCCCGGAGGAGCTGCTCAACCAAACCGACAAAACCCAACCGGCCATTCTGGCCGCTTCGATCGCCCTGTGGCGCCTGTGGCTGGCTGAAGGTGGTGCGCGCCCGGCATTTGTTGCCGGTCACAGCCTGGGTGAATACAGCGCACTGGTTGCTGCCGGCAGCCTGAGCCTGGCGGACGCGGTAAAACTCGTCGAGCGCCGTGGCCAGCTTATGCAGGAGGCTGTTCCGGCCGGGCAGGGCGGCATGGCTGCCATCCTCGGTCTGGAAGACGCCGATGTGCTGGCGGCCTGTGCCGAAGCGGCGCAAGGCGAAGTGGTCAGCGCGGTGAACTTCAACTCCCCGGGCCAGGTGGTGATCGCTGGTGCCAAGGCTGCTGTGGAGCGCGCCATCGAAGGCTGCAAGGCTCGTGGCGCCAAGCGTGCCATGCCGCTGCCAGTCAGCGTGCCGTCGCACTGCGAACTGATGCGTCCGGCTGCCGAGCGTTTCGCCGAGTCCATTGCTGCCATCGACTGGCAGGCGCCGCAGATCCCTGTGGTACAGAACGTCAGCGCTCAGGTGCCGGCGGATCTGGAAACCCTCAAGCGTGACCTGCTGGAGCAACTCTACAAGCCGGTTCGCTGGGTCGAGTCCGTACAGACTCTGGCAGCGAAAGGCGCGACCAATCTGGTCGAGTGCGGCCCCGGCAAAGTGCTGGCCGGTCTGAACAAACGTTGCGCCGAAGGCGTATCGACTTCCAACCTCAATACCCCAGACGCTTTCGCTGCTGCTCGCGCAGCGGCTGTCTGAATCAGGAGAAACTTGCATGAGTCTGCAAGGTAAAGTTGCACTGGTCACCGGCGCAAGCCGTGGTATCGGCCAGGCTATCGCACTGGAACTGGGTCGTCAGGGCGCCATTGTTGTCGGCACCGCGACTTCCGCTTCAGGCGCCGAGCGCATTGCTGCGACCCTGAAAGAGAATGGCATTCAGGGTGCAGGTTTCGAACTGAACGTCACCAGCGACGAATCGGTCACCAAAGTGCTCGCGAGCATCCAGGAGCAGTTCGGTGCTCCGGTAGCGATCCTGGTCAACAATGCCGGCATCACCCGCGATAATCTGATGATGCGCATGAAAGACGACGAGTGGTATGACGTGATCGATACCAACCTGAACAGTCTGTATCGCCTGTCCAAGGGCGTTCTGCGCGGCATGACCAAGGCGCGTTGGGGTCGAATTATCAGTATTGGCTCGGTGGTGGGTGCCATGGGTAACGCTGGCCAAGTAAACTATGCAGCCGCCAAGGCCGGTCTGGAAGGTTTCAGCCGTGCCATGGCGCGTGAAGTCGGTTCGCGTTCGATTACGGTCAACTCGGTAACCCCAGGGTTCATCGACACCGATATGACTCGCGAGCTGCCTGAAGCACAGCGTGAAGCCTTGCAGACGCAGATTCCGCTGGGCCGTCTGGGACAAGCTCAAGAGATCGCTTCCGTGGTCGCTTTTCTTGCTTCCGACGGTGCGGCATACGTGACCGGGGCTACAATCCCGGTTAACGGCGGGATGTACATGTAATTCAAATGTGACGGATTGCTTCAAAAAAATGTCATACGAGCTGTCTAAAATCCGTTATAAAGCTGCAATCTATTTATAGGCAGAGGGTCGCAGGGTTTGAGGAGTGAAGCTTTCAGTTGAAAAGCTGAAAAGTCTTTCTATACACTTACCCACTGGCCAGCTGCCTGAATTTGTCCATTAGGAGTGAAAACAAGGTATGAGCACCATCGAAGAGCGCGTCAAGAAAATCGTTGCCGAGCAACTGGGTGTTAAAGAAGAAGAAGTGGTCAACACTGCTTCCTTCGTAGAAGACCTGGGTGCCGACTCCCTTGACACCGTTGAGCTGGTGATGGCTCTGGAAGAGGAATTCGAGACCGAAATCCCTGACGAAGAAGCTGAGAAGATCACTACTGTACAAGCTGCAATCGACTACGTTACTAGCCACCAGGCGTAATAGTTTGTAATCGTTGCTTGCTGTCATGGAAAAACCGCACTGCCATCATGGCGTGCGGTTTTTTCTTTAGGCCTGATGCAAAGTCGTCATTTGAAAAAGGAGAGTGCTGTGTCGCGTAGACGCGTCGTAGTCACCGGTATGGGTATGTTGTCGCCACTGGGCACGGATGTGCCGAGCAGTTGGCAGGGCATTCTGGCTGGCCGCAGTGGCATTGGTCTGATCGAACACACCGACCTTTCTGCCTATTCCACCCGCTTTGGCGGCTCGGTAAAGGGCTTCAATGTCGAGGAATACCTGTCGGTCAAGGAAGCGCGCAAGCTTGACCTGTTCATTCAGTACGGTCTGGCGGCAGGCTTTCAAGCTGTGCGCAATGCCGGTCTGGAAGTCACCGATGCCAACCGTGAACGCATTGGCGTGGCCATGGGTTCAGGTATCGGCGGTCTGACCAACATCGAAGAAACCAGCCGCACCCTGCACGAGACCGGTCCGCGCCGGATTTCTCCGTTCTTTGTGCCTGGCTCGATCATCAATATGATTTCCGGTTTCCTGTCCATCCACCTGGGTGCACAGGGGCCTAACTACGCCATCGCCACAGCGTGTACCACCGGTACGCACTGCATCGGCATGGCGGCGCGCAACATCATGTACGACGAAGCCGACGTGATGATTGCCGGCGGTGCCGAGATGGCTGCTTGCGGTCTGGGCATGGGCGGCTTCGGCGCCTCCCGCGCACTGTCGACCCGCAACGACGAACCGACCCGCGCCAGCCGTCCATGGGACAAGGGCCGTGACGGCTTCGTACTGTCCGACGGCGCTGGCGCCCTGGTGCTCGAAGAACTCGAGCACGCCAAGGCCCGTGGCGCGACCATTTACGCCGAGTTGATCGGTTTCGGCACCAGTGGCGATGCGTTCCACATGACGTCGCCACCTGCCGACGGCGCCGGTGCTGCACGCTGCATCACCAATGCGCTGCGCGATGCGAAGATCAATGTTGATCAAGTGCAATACATCAACGCCCACGGCACTTCGACGCCGGCCGGTGACCTCGCCGAAGCCAATGCGATCAAGTCGGTGTTCGGTGATCACGCCTACAAACTGGCGGTCAGCTCCACCAAGTCCATGACCGGTCACCTGTTGGGTGCAGCGGGCGCGGTGGAGGCGATCTTCAGCGTGCTGGCGATCAACAGCCAGGTGGCACCGCCGACCATCAACCTCGACGAGCCGGACGAAGGTTGCGACCTCGACTTCGTACCGCACACCGCGCGCAACATGGACATCGATGTCGTACTGTCCAACTCGTTCGGGTTTGGCGGCACCAACGGCACGTTGGCGTTCCGTCGGTTCGCCGGCTGATGGACTGCTGGGTCGACGGTCAACCGGCTGACACTCTGTCGCTGAAAGATCGCGGCCTGGCTTACGGCGACGGTCTGTTCGAGACCATTGCCGTGCGTAACGGCCAGCCTTTGCTGCTGGAGCGACACCTGACGCGACTGGCCGAAGGTTGTTCACGCCTGGCCATCGCGGTGGATATCGAGCTGATCCGTAGCGAGCTGCAAGCCTATGCAGCGGCCATGGGCGAGGGTGTGCTCAAGCTCATCCTCACCCGTGGCGACGGTTTGCGCGGTTATGCGCCGGATCCTTCGGCGCCTGGCCGACGCATTCTGCAAGGCAATCCTCCCGCTGCTTATCCTGCCGTTCATGGCGAGCAAGGCGTTCGCCTGTTTCCATGTACGACGCGTTTATCTGTCCAGCCCTTGCTGGCAGGTCTCAAGCACCTCAATCGTCTGGAACAAGTCCTCGCTCGCGCCGAATGGCAAGACAGCGAGCACGCCGAAGGCTTGATGCTCGACCAGGCAGGCCGTGTGATCGAAGGCGTGTTCAGCAACCTGTTTCTGGTACGTGATGGCGTGCTGGTCACGGCGGATCTGAAACGCTGCGGCGTGGCCGGTGTGATGCGCGCCGAATTATTGTTTCAGGCAGCGTCATCGGGTATCCCCGTGCAAATCACCGATATCAGCCTCGATCAGCTGCAATGGGCTGATGAAGTCTTTGTCTGCAACAGCGTGTATGGCGTCTGGCCGGTACGCGCGTACGCTGCACTGAGCTGGCCGGTTGGGCCGCTCACCCGTAAACTGCAAACCATTGCCCGCACGCTACTGGATGCCTGATTCGTGAGACGTAAACTTTTGCTGCTGCTGGAAACCGGACTGGTTCTGGCAGGGCTGTTGCTGGGCGCCAGCGCCTGGAAGATTCATTCGGCGCTGGAACAGCCCCTGAACATCACGCAGGAAGAACTGCTGGATGTGCCCAAGGGATCCACGCCGACCCGCACTATTCTTGGACTTGAAGCCGATGGCGTGATCAAGGACGCTTTCTGGCTACGCATTTACTGGCGCTACAACCTTGCAGGCACTCCGATCCATAAGGGCGAGTACCGCATGCAGCCGGGCATGACCGTCAAAGGCCTGATCGATCTGTGGAAGCGTGGCGAAGTGGTTCAGTACAGCCTGACACTCGTTGAAGGCTGGAATTTCCATCAGGTACGCGCCGCACTGGCGAAAGATGAAAAGATCGAGCAGACCCTGACCGGTCTGAGCGACAGCGATGTGATGAGCAAAATCGGCCACAAGGGCGTGTTTCCCGAAGGTCGATTCTTCCCAGATACCTACCGTTTCGTACGCGGGGCCTCCGATACCGAGCTGCTGAAAAAGGCGTTCGACCGCCTCGATGAAGTGCTGGCCAAGGAATGGGAAACCCGCGCCACCGATGTGCCCTACACCGAGCCTTACCAGGCGCTGATCATGGCGTCACTGGTTGAGAAGGAAACCGGCGTTCCCCAAGAGCGTGGCCAGATTGCCGGCGTGTTCGTGCGTCGCATGGCGCTGGGCATGCAGCTGCAGACCGACCCGACGGTGATCTACGGTCTGGGTGATCGCTACAACGGCAAGCTGACTCGTGCTCATCTCAAGGAAGCCACGCCGTACAACACTTATGTGATTCCGGGGCTGCCGCCGACGCCGATTGCGATGGTTGGCCGCGAGGCGATTCACGCCGCGTTGAACCCGGTGGAAGGCACCAGCCTCTACTTTGTCGCCCGGGGCGATGGCAGCCACGTGTTCTCCGATGACCTCGATGCACACAACAGTGCGGTGCGTGAGTACCAGCTCAAGCGGCGCGCGGATTACCGTTCGAGTCCGGCGCCGGCTTCGACGTCCGAAGCCGCTCCGACAACCGGGGAAGCGGTTCCTGCCGCATCACCCGACACTGCACCAGAGTCGTTGCCGCCGGTTCCTGCCCAAGAGCCCGCGCCGATTCCGGAAACAGAAGCGGCCGCACCGCAAACTGCGCAATGACTTTGATTAAGGACTGCCTGTGACTGGCTTGTTTATTACCCTGGAAGGCCCGGAAGGCGCCGGCAAGAGCACCAATCGCGAATACCTCGCCGAGCGCCTGCGCGCCGCCGGTATAGAAGTGGTGCTGACCCGCGAACCCGGCGGTACGCCGCTGGCCGAGCGCATTCGTGAGGTGTTGCTGGCCCCGGTCGATGAAGTGATGAACCCGGACACCGAGTTGCTGCTGGTGTTCGCCGCCCGTGCCCAGCATCTGGCTGAAGTCATCCGCCCGGCACTGGCCCGTGGCGCGGTGGTGCTGTGTGATCGTTTTACTGATTCGACTTATGCCTACCAGGGCGGTGGCCGCGGCTTGTCGCTGGAGCGCATTGCGGCGCTGGAGACTTTTGTTCAGGGTGATCTGCGCCCTGACCTGACGCTGATTTTCGATCTGCCGGTGGAAATCGGTTTGGCCCGGGCCAGCGCCCGGGGGCGTCTGGATCGCTTCGAGCTGGAAGGTCGGGCGTTTTTCGAGGCGGTGCGCAGCGCGTTCCTCAAGCGTGCCGAGGCGGATCCGGCGCGTTACGTGCGGATCGACGCCGGCCAGCCGTTGGTGCAGGTCCAGCAGTCGCTGGATGTCTTGCTCCCGCGTTTGCTGGAGCTGAGCCGTGGCTGAGGCCTATCCGTGGCAGGACAGTCTCTGGCAGCAACTGGCCGGACGCACCCAGCACGCCCACGCGTATCTGTTGCACGGGCCGGCCGGGATCGGCAAGCGCGCGCTGGCCGAGCGCCTGATGGCCAGCCTGTTGTGCCAGCGTCCGACGCCTGAGGCCTGCGGCGAGTGCAAATCCTGCCTGCTGCTCAAGGCCGGCAGCCACCCGGACAATTACATCCTCGAACCGGAAGAAGCGGACAAGGCGATCAAAGTCGACCAGGTGCGAGATCTGGTCAGTTTCGTGGTGCAGACCGCGCAACTGGGTGGTCGCAAGGTAGTGCTGATCGAACCGGTGGAGTCGATGAACATCAACGCCGCCAACGCCTTGCTCAAGAGCCTCGAAGAACCGTCCGGCGATACCGTGCTGTTGCTGGTCAGTCACCAGCCGAGCCGCTTGTTGCCGACCATCAAGAGCCGCTGCGTGCAGCAGGCCTGTCCGCTGCCGAGCGAGGCCATGAGTCTGCAGTGGCTGGCTCAGGCGCTGCCGGAATGTTCCGAAGACGAACGTGTTGAACTGTTGACCCTGGCCGCCGGTTCGCCATTGGCCGCCGTCAATCTGCAGGGGCAGGGCGTGCGCGAACAGCGGGCGCAAGTGGTCGAAGGCGTGAAGAAGCTGCTCAAACAGCAGCAATCGCCGACGCAACTGGCCGAGGAGTGGAAAAACATTCCGATGCTGCGTCTGTTCGACTGGTTCTGCGACTGGTCGAGCCTGATCCTGCGCTATCAATTGACCCAGGATGAAGCGGGCCTCGGTCTGACCGACATGCGCAAGGTTGTGCAGTATCTGGCGCAGAAAAGCGCCCAGCGCAAAGTCCTCGATATCCAGGACTGGATTCTCGCCCAGCGCCAGAAAGTCCTGAGCAAGGCCAACCTCAATGCGGCATTGCTGCTGGAAGCGTTGTTGGTGCAATGGGCGGGATTGCCTGGCCAAAGATAAGAATGTGTACCTAGACTCTGAACATCAGCAGTGGAGGTCAACATGAATGAACCCGTCAGCCCGGGGCCGCGCAACGGCATCTTGTCCCTGACCATCAAGGACAAGTCTGTCCTTTACGCCGCGTACATGCCGTTCATCAGGAACGGTGGCCTGTTCATCCCGACCAACAAGAGCTACAAGTTGGGCGACGAGGTGTTCATGTTGCTGAATCTGATGGATGAGGCGGAGAAGATTCCAGTGGCCGGCAAAGTCGCCTGGATCACCCCCAAAGGCGCCCAGGGCAACCGCGCGGCCGGCGTCGGCGTGCAATTCAACGATGGCGACAACACCGCGCGCAGTCGCATCGAAACTCATCTGGCCGGAGCCCTCAAGTCCGACCGTCCCACTCATACGATGTAAGTTGCAGTCCTTTTTATGCTCGTAGATTCCCATTGTCACCTTGATCGCCTCGACCTCGCCGTTCACGACGGTTCCCTGGATGCCGCGCTGGATGCGGCCCGCCAGCGCGGAGTCGGGCACTTCCTGTGCATTGGCGTCAGCGCCGATAACGCCGCCGACGTCAAAGCCCTGGCCGAGCGTTACGACGACGTCGATTGCTCGGTTGGCGTGCATCCGCTGGATGTGCAGCCGGGCGCCGCGCCGGCGCTGGACTGGCTGCTGCACGAGCTCAATCACCCGAAAGTGGTGGCGATCGGCGAAACCGGTCTGGACTACCACTACGAGCCGGAAGCCGCCGAACTGCAGCAGGAATCGTTCCGTCTCCATCTGCAGGCCGCGCAACAGACTGGCAAACCGGTAATCATCCACACCCGTGGTGCCCGCGCGGACACGCTTGAACTGTTGCGCGAAGCCGCGCTGCCCCAGGCCGGTGTGCTGCATTGCTTCACCGAAGACTGGGACATGGCCAAGGCAGCGCTGGACATGGGTTATTACATTTCCCTGTCGGGTATCGTCACCTTCCGCAATGCCGATGCGCTGCGCGACGTGGCGAGCAAGGTTCCGGCTGATCGTCTGCTGGTGGAAACCGATTCGCCGTACCTGGCACCGATCCCGTATCGCGGCAAGCCGAACCTGCCGCAATACGTGCGGGAAGTGGCAGAGTTTCTGGCGATGCTGCGAGGCGAGAATTACGAGCGCTTTGCCGAGCAGACCACGGAGAACTTCAAGCGACTGTTTCCGCTGGCGCACGTAAAAGCCTGAATCGCAGGCAAAAAAAACCCGGGTTCTGGGGGGTGAATCCGGGTTAAGACCATTAGGAGTAAAACAAAGGCACGCGGTCCCTTGGTACCTTTACCGGCGCGACACTTGGGGGAGATGTCGCCCGACAGTTCAAGTATTGATCAGTCTGGCGTTCAGTCCAGTTGGCCGGTCGGGGTTTTTAAACAAATTTGGAATACGTTCGCTTCGGTTATGTTCTCATTGCCCCCGAAACGTTCGTGAAATGAACAAGAAACACAGATATGGTCGGATGATCCGTGCATTTTTGCGCAAGTTAGGCATAATACGCGGCTTCGAATTTTGACCCCTACAGACCTTTTCTTATGCACAAAGAACCTCGTAAGGTCCGTGAGTTTCGTCGCCGCGAGCAAGAAATTCTCGATACCGCGCTCAAGCTGTTCCTCGAACAAGGTGAAGACAGTGTCACCGTCGAGATGATTGCTGATGCCGTGGGTATCGGCAAAGGCACGATCTACAAGCACTTCAAGTCCAAGGCGGAAATCTATCTGCGCTTGATGCTCGATTACGAGCGCGACTTGAACGAGCTGTTGCATTCGGCCGATGTCGACAAGGACAAGGAAGCCCTGTCCCGTGCCTACTTTGAATTCCGCATGCGCGACCCGCAGCGCTATCGCCTGTTCGATCGCCTGGAAGAGAAGGTGGTCAAGGGCAATCAGGTGCCTGAGATGGTCGAGGAGCTGCACAAGATCCGCGCCTCGAACTTCGAACGCCTGACCCTGCTCATCAAGGGCCGCATCAGCGAAGGCAAGCTCGAAGACGTGCCGCCATACTTCCATTACTGCGCATCCTGGGCGCTGGTGCACGGCGCAGTGGCGCTGTATCACTCGCCGTTCTGGAGCAATGTGCTGGAAGATCAGGAAGGTTTCTTCCAGTTCCTGATGGACATCGGCGTGCGCATGGGCAACAAGCGCAAGCGCGACCCTGAAACGCCAAGCAGCTGAATCATTCAGTCGCCTTATGCGCCGTGTTTTTCGCTACATGGCGCAGTACCGCAGGAATATACTCAGGCATAGGGCTTGCTAAAACTTGAATTGTGAGTCAAGTTTTAGCCGCTCGATTTTCCATCGCCGGAGTGCTTCATGATCGTTGACCGTCAAGGCAGGCGTTTTCGCAATTTGCGGATCAGTCTGACTTCAGCCTGCAATTACGCTTGTACCTACTGCGTGCCCAACGGCAAGCGGCTGGTGGCTGCGCAGGATGAACTGTCGGCCGAGGCCATGGCACGCGGCGTGGCCTATCTGATCGAAGCCGCCGGCATTGAGCGCCTGCGCATCACAGGCGGTGAGCCGCTGGTCAGTCCCAAACTCGAATCCTTCATGAGCGCCGTCGGCAAGATGGGGCTGGAAGACATCAGCCTGACCACCAACGGCCAGTTGCTCGCAAAAAAACTGCCGTTGCTGGTGGATGCCGGTATACGCCGGATCAACGTTTCCCTCGATACCCTGGACGCCGGCGCGTTCCGCAGCATTGCCCGTGGGGGCGATCTGGCAACGGTGCTCGACGGGATGGATCGAGCCAAAGCGGCGGGCATGAAGATCAAGGTCAACATGGTGCCGCTGCGCGGGCAGAACCTCGACCAGGTCATGCCATTGCTCGATTACTGCCTTGAGCAAGGCTACGAGCTGCGTTTTATCGAGCTGATGCGCATGGGCCACCTGGCCAAAGACTCCAACGCCTTCCTGCAACAGTTCGTCAGCCTGCAACAACTGCTGGAACTGATTGGCGAGCGTTACGAGTACGCGCAAACCGATGCACCGGTAGACGCCACGGCTGTTCGCTACGCGATTCCCGGTCTCGGCAATTTCGGCGTGATCGCCAACGAAAGCGTACCGTTCTGCCGAACCTGCTCGCGCCTGCGCCTGTCGTCGACCGGATGGCTGCATGGCTGCTTGTCATCGAGCAACCGCCACTATGTCGGTGACTTGCTCGACAAGCCGCGCCACGAGGCGCTGCCGGCATTGCAACGATTGCTGGTCAAGGCCTTGGGTGACAAGCAGGAAGTCGCATTCTCCGGTGGCGCCACCGTCATGAAGATCATCGGCGGCTAAATCTCTCGTCACCAAAACTCTATTTCAAACCGGATACCTGCACATTTCCATGGACTGGCGCAAAAGCTGCATCCTACGGCCATTCGCCGGTTTTCCGTCACCGGCTTCTGGAGGATTAGGATGCGTAGCCTGGTTTTGCTGCTGGCCGTTTTGGCGCTGGGCGGCTGTATGACTGTCAGTGACATGGCCGAAGGGACTCGCTACCAGATGAGCGACGCGGGCCTGCTGGATCACAGCGACAGCCGCCGCGTAAACAATTTCCGCATTCAGCCGGATTCGTTTATCTACATCGCGCAGGGTTCGTTCGCACCGCCGGGTGGTTCTTACCCGCGTCCCAACGTAGTCGCTGAAGAGGCCTTCAAAGGTTTCGTCGAATACTTCCCGATGGTCCGCCGGGCCCGTGCGCCGGAGGGCCTCGACCAGGCGATGGGCGAAGCCCGCGACGCCGGTGCCCACTACCTGCTGTACACCCGTTTCGCCAAGGCCGACGACCGCATCGGCAACTCCGATGAGTGGCTGGATCAGGAAGCCGTGGATCGCCTCGGTATCGACGGCGGCGTGATTCAGATCATGTTGATCGAGACCAGCACCCAGTATTTGATTGATACTGCACGGATCAAGAGTCGTGGCGGTTTACTGACGTTCCACGACAACAAGCCCGAAGACCTGATCGGCCCACCGCTTGCGCAATATGCGCGCAGCCTGCTGGGCGTCGGGGACCAGTAATTCAAGGAGTACGCCATGAGTGGCCCGCAAAAAGCCAATGACCTGCTGGGGCAAATCCCCAAAACCAAAGGCTTGCCGCCGGTGCACTTGTGGAACCCGGATTTCTGCGGCGACATCGACATGCGTATCGCCCGCGACGGCACCTGGTACTACCTGGGTACGCCGATCGGGCGCAAGCCGATGGTCAAGCTGTTCTCCACCATCATCCGCCGCGATGGCGATGATTATTTCCTGATCACGCCGGTGGAGAAGGTCGGGATCAAGGTCGACAACGCGCCCTTCGTGGCGATTGCCGTCGAGGTGGAAGGCGAGGGTGAGGCGCAAGTGCTGCGCTTTACCACCAACGTCGATGAAACCACCGAGGCCGGCGCGGAACATCCGATCCGCGTCGAGATCGACCCGGCCACTCAAGAACCTGCCCCCTACGTGCATGTACGCACCAACCTCGAAGCGCTGATCCACCGCAACGTGTTCTACCAATTGGTCGAGCTGGCAGTCAGCCGTGAAATCGATGGTCAGCGCTGGCTCGGTGTCTGGAGCGGTGGCGAGTTCTTCCCCATCGGCCTCGAACCTTAAAAAACCGCAGTCTGTGAAAGCAGGCTGCGGTTTTTTGTCGTTGACTCCCAATCATATGATGATTAGCGTAGGCACCCACAGCGAACGGCTTCGGGGTGTCCATGTCGAGCAGTTTTCACGCATCAACGGTTGACTGGCTGGGCGCCTGGATTGCCGCCGGCCAGGTGAAACCCGGGCAGGCGATCAAGGTCGAGGCTGAGCTGGGTGAACAGCTCGGTGTAAGTCGCACCGTGATCCGCGAAGCCATCAAGACCCTCGTCGCCAAAGGCCTGCTCGAAGTCGGGCCGAAAGTCGGCACGCGGGTGTTGCCTATCAAGCGCTGGAACCTGTTCGATCCACAAGTCGTCGGCTGGCTGTCACGCAGCGGCCTGCCGGAAAACTTCGTCGATGACTTGCTCGACCTACGCCGCACCATCGAACCGATGGCGGTGCGCTGGGCCTGTGAGCGGGCGACCGTCGAACAGGTGCAAGCCGTGCGGCAGGCCTACAACGCGCTGGAACGGGCGGTGGACAGCGGCATCGATTACAACCGCGCCGACCAGTTCTTCCACGAGTGCATTCTCGCCGCCAGTCACAATCAATTCATTGAGCAGATGGTGCCGGCTCTCGGCGCGCTGCTTGCTGTGTCCTTCGAAGTGTCTGCCGCCGACCCCGACGAATTGCGCCGCACACTGCCCATTCACAAAGACATGGCCGACGCCATCGCCGCCCGGGATGCCGCGCGCGGGGTGTGGGCCTGCATGACCCTGATCGACAATGCCGACCTGGCCATCAAGCGGTTTTACCCGCAGGTAATGGCCGACAAAAAAGCCAACTGACAAAAACAACAAGACAGGAGGTTGCATGACGTGGACTGCGGTGACAGAGCACCGGGCGCAACTGGGCGAAGGACCGTTCTGGGACGCGCCGACCCAGGCGCTGTACTGGGTCGACATCGCCGGCAGGCAGGCACTGCGGCTGATCGGGCAGAACGTGCAGATCTGGCAGATGCCGGAACACGTCTCGGCGTTCATTCCCTGCGCCAGTGGCGATGCGCTGGTGACTCTGAGTAGCGGCGTCTACCGACTCGATCTGGATTCCCCCGGACTTGAACCACGGTTGACGCTGTTCTGCGTCGCCGACCCGCAACCGGGCAATCGGGCCAACGAAGCGCGTTGCGATGGCCAGGGCCGGTTGTGGCTCGGCACCATGCAAAACAACATCGGAGAGCAGGGCGAGGATCTGCCGATCACCCGACGTTCCGGCGGCCTGTTTCGGGTTGATCCGGATAAACGAGTCACGCCATTGCTGCGTGGCCTGGGAATTCCCAACACGCTGCTCTGGAGCGATGACGGCACCACGCTGTTGTTCGGCGACAGCCTCGACGGCACGTTGTATCGCTATTTCATCCACACCGACGGCAACCTCGACACTGCCCGGCCTTGGTACGGCGCCGATCAGAACGGTGGCCCGGACGGTTCGGCGATGGACGCCGAGGGCTACATCTGGAACGCCCGCTGGGACGGCAGTTGCCTGCTGCGCCTGACGCCGGATGGCCAAATCGACCGCAAGATCGATCTGCCGATCAGCCGCCCCACCAGTTGCGTATTCGGCGGCGAAGACCTGAAAACCCTGTACGTCACCAGCGCCAAAAGTCCTCTGAACCACCCGCTGGATGGCGCCGTGCTGTCGTTGCGAGTGGATGTCGCCGGAAAGCTCTGTACGCGTTTCGCTGATTAAGTCCCAAAATGTGGGATGCAAAATTATATATTGAGATTATTTGGCGGTCGGGTTTATAGTCGGCTCCAGCAGTAACACGCACTCACACTTAAAAAGAACAAAACAGGTGAAGTGATGCAGCGAATTTCTATCGCACTCCTTAGCGGAGTCAGCGTCTCGCAACGGCCCGATGCCGTCTGCGGCGCTCGCCTGTTTCGTTCCAAAAGCCTTCCAGACCGGACATCGTCAGATGCCCGGTTTTTTTATGCTTTCGAACAGGAGTCCTGATTCATGGCTGAACCTCTGTCCCTGCCACCGGTGCCCGAACCACCCAAAGGCGAGCGCCTGAAAAACAAGGTTGTGTTGCTGACCGGCGCCGCCCAAGGCATCGGCGAAGCTATCGTTGCGACCTTCGCCTCCCAGCAGGCGAAACTGGTGATCAGCGATATCCAGGCTGAAAAAGTCGAGAAAGTCGCCGCGCACTGGCGCGAGCAGGGCGCCGATGTACAAGCGATCAAGGCCGATGTATCGCGCCAGCAGGATCTGCACGCCATGGCCAAGTTGGCCATCGAGCTGCACGGGCGCATCGATGTGCTGGTCAACTGCGCCGGGGTCAACGTGTTCCGCGATCCGCTGCAAATGACCGAAGAAGACTGGCGCCGCTGCTTCGCCATCGACCTCGACGGCGCCTGGTATGGCTGCAAAGCCGTGTTGCCGCAGATGATCGAGCAGGGCATCGGCAGCATCATCAATATTGCCTCGACCCATTCCACGAACATCATTCCCGGTTGCTTCCCGTATCCGGTGGCCAAACACGGCTTGCTCGGTCTGACCCGCGCGCTGGGCATCGAGTACGCGCCGAAGGGCATTCGCGTCAACGCCATCGCCCCGGGCTATATCGAAACCCAGCTCAACGTCGATTACTGGAACGGTTTCGCCGACCCGCACGCTGAACGCCAGCGCGCCTTTGACCTACATCCGCCAAAACGCATCGGCCAACCGATCGAAGTGGCGATGACCGCCGTGTTCCTGGCCAGTGATGAAGCACCGTTCATCAACGCTTCGTGCATCACCATCGATGGTGGTCGCTCGGTGATGTACCACGACTAAAAACCGGATTTTAGAGGGAAAGGTCCGTCTGAAATCCAATCATCATACGATATGACTATTGTCCTGATGATTTACAGAAACATGCTTCGACCGCTTCAACGCTTTTCAAATAACGCTCAAGAAAAATAACAAGGAGTCTGCTTATGAAACGTCGTTTCGGGATTCGTACCCTGTGCAGTACCGCGCTGGCGGTCACTGCGTTCAGCCTGAGCAGTTCGCTGCTGGCCGCCGATCCGGTGAAGATCGGTTTCCTGGTCAAGCAGGCCGAAGAACCGTGGTTCCAGACCGAATGGGCTTTCGCTGAAAAAGCTGCCAAGGACAAAGGTTTCGAGCTGATCAAGATCGCCGTGCCGGATGGCGAGAAAACTCTCTCGGCCATCGATAGCCTCGCGGCCAACGGCGCCAAAGGCTTTGTGATTTGTCCGCCGGACGTGTCCCTCGGCCCGGCGATCATGGCCAAGGCCAAACTCAATGACCTGAAAGTGATTGCCGTCGACGATCGTTTCGTCGACGCCAACGGCAAGTTCATGGAAGAGGTGCCGTACCTCGGCATGGCTGCGTTCGAAGTCGGCCAGAAGCAGGGCGCCGCCATGGCCGCCGAGGCGAAAAAACGTAACTGGGACTGGAAAGACACCTACGCCGTTGTGAACACCTACAACGAACTCGACACCGGCAAGAAGCGCACCGACGGCTCGATGAAGGCGCTCTTGGATGCCGGCCTGCCGAAAGAGCACATCCTGACCGCCGCTCTGAAAACCCTCGACGTACCGGGCAGCATGGACGCCACCAACTCGGCGCTGGTCAAGCTGCCCGGCGCAGCGAAGAACCTGATCATCGGCGGCATGAACGACAACACCGTGCTGGGCGGCGTGCGCGCCACTGAAGCCGCCGGGTTTGCCGCCGCCAACGTGATCGGCATCGGCATCAATGGCACTGACGCGATCGGCGAGCTGAAAAAGCCCAATAGCGGCTTCTACGGTTCGATGCTGCCGAGCCCGCACATCGAGGGCTACAACACCGCGAGCATGATGTACGAGTGGGTCACCACCGGCAAAGAACCGCCGAAGTACACCGCGATGGACGACGTCACCCTGATCACCCGCGATAACTTCAAGCAGGAGCTGGAGAAGATCGGCCTGTGGAACTGACGGCAGCGGCGGCCCGGGCAGCCGGGCCGCTTGAACGGTGTGATGAGGTGGTTCAAATGCACGCGCAAGTACAAACACAACAACACAGCGCCAGCGGTAGCCTGCGGTTCAACGGGATCGGCAAGACCTTCCCGGGCGTTAAGGCGCTGGACGGCATCAGTTTTGTCGCTCACCCCGGGCAGGTTCACGCCTTGATGGGCGAGAACGGCGCCGGCAAATCGACCCTGCTGAAAATCCTCGGCGGCGCCTACATTCCGAGCAGCGGCGAACTGCAGATCGGCGAGCGGTCGATGGCCTTCAAGTCCACCGCCGACAGCATCGGCAGCGGCGTGGCGGTGATTCACCAGGAGTTGCATCTGGTGCCGGAAATGACCGTGGCGGAGAACCTGTTTCTCGGCCACCTGCCGGCCAGCTTCGGCCTGATCAATCGCGGCGCGCTGCGCCAGCAGGCGTTGGCTTGTCTCAAAGGCCTGGCCGACGAAATCGACCCACAAACCAAGGTCGGGCGCCTGTCCCTCGGCCAGCGGCAACTGGTGGAAATCGCCAAGGCACTGTCCCGTGGCGCCCATGTGATTGCCTTTGACGAACCGACCAGCAGCCTCTCGGCACGGGAAATCGACCGGTTGATGGCGATCATCGGTCGGCTGCGCGACGAGGGCAAAGTCGTGCTCTACGTCTCCCATCGCATGGAAGAAGTGTTCCGCATCTGCGACGCGGTGACGGTGTTCAAGGACGGTCGCTACGTGCGCACTTTCGATGACATGAGCCAGTTGACCCACGATCAACTGGTGACCTGCATGGTCGGGCGCGACATTCAGGACATCTACGATTATCGCGGTCGCCCCCGTGGCGCGGTGGCGCTGAGAGTCGATGGATTGCTCGGCCCGGGCCTGCGTGAGCCGATCAGTTTCGACGCGCACAAAGGCGAGATTCTTGGCCTGTTCGGACTGGTCGGGGCAGGGCGCACCGAGCTGTTCCGGTTGCTCAGTGGGCTGGAGCGCAACACCGCCGGACGCCTTGAATTGCGCGGTCATGAACTGAAGCTGCGCTCGCCCCGTGATGCGATCGCTGCCGGGATTCTACTGTGCCCGGAGGATCGCAAGAAGGAAGGCATCATCCCGCTCGCCAGCGTCGCCGAGAACATCAACATCAGTGCGCGTGGCGCCAATTCCGGGCTCGGATGCCTGCTGCGCGGGATCTGGGAAAAGGGCAACGCCGACAAACAGATCAAGGCCCTGAGAGTGAAAACCCCACACGCCGGGCAGCAGATCAAGTTTCTCTCAGGCGGCAATCAGCAGAAGGCGATTCTCGGCCGCTGGCTGTCGATGCCGATGAAAGTCCTGCTGCTCGACGAGCCGACCCGTGGCATCGACATCGGTGCCAAGGCCGAGATCTACCAGATCATCCATAACCTGGCCGCCGACGGTATTTCGGTGATCGTGGTGTCCAGCGATCTGATGGAAGTGATGGGCATTTCCGACCGCATTCTGGTGCTGTGCGAGGGCGCCCTGCGTGGCGAAGTCAGCCGCGACCAGGCCAATGAATCCAACCTGCTGCAACTGGCTTTGCCGCGCCACCGCGCTGACGGCGTGGCGAACTGAGAGGTGACTATGATGACAACCCAAAACGAAACCCTGCCGACCGCGCGCAAACCTCTGGATATGCGGCGCTTTCTTGATGACTGGGTGATGTTGCTGGCGGCGGTCGGCATTTTTCTCGCCTGTACCTTGTTGATCGACAACTTCCTCTCGCCGCTGAACATGCGCGGTCTGGGCCTGGCGATTTCCACCACCGGGATTGCCGCGTGCACCATGTTGTACTGCCTGGCGTCCGGGCATTTCGACTTGTCGGTGGGTTCGGTGATTGCCTGTGCCGGGGTGGTTGCGGCGGTGGTGATGCGCGACACCAACAGCGTGTTTCTCGGTGTCAGCGCGGCGCTGGTGATGGGCCTGATCGTCGGGTTGATCAACGGCATCGTGATCGCCAAGTTGCGGGTCAATGCGTTGATCACGACGCTGGCGACCATGCAGATCGTTCGTGGCCTGGCCTACATTTTTGCGAACGGCAAAGCGGTGGGCGTGTCGCAGGAGTCGTTCTTCGTGTTCGGCAACGGCCAGTTGTTCGGTGTTCCGGTACCGATCCTTATCACCATCGTCTGCTTCCTGTTTTTCGGTTGGTTGCTGAACTACACGACGTACGGGCGCAACACCATGGCCATCGGCGGCAACCAGGAGGCGGCGTTGCTCGCGGGTGTAAATGTCGATCGCACGAAGATCATCATCTTCGCCGTGCATGGGGTGATCGGTGCGCTGGCGGGGGTGATTCTGGCGTCGCGGATGACTTCCGGGCAGCCGATGATCGGGCAGGGGTTTGAACTGACGGTGATTTCGGCTTGCGTGCTGGGCGGGGTGTCGCTGAGCGGCGGGATCGGGATGATCCGGCATGTGATTGCCGGGGTGTTGATTCTGGCGATTATCGAGAATGCGATGAACCTGAAGAATATCGACACGTTTTATCAGTATGTGATTCGGGGTTCGATTCTGCTGCTGGCTGTAGTGATCGACCGTCTGAAACAGCGCTGAGATCAATATTCTGCTAACCCTCTCCTTTGGGAGAGGGTGCCTCCAGTGCCGCGCCTTTTGTCACCTTTCCCAAAAATTACCTTGCCCGTCCCAACCCGTTTCGGTTATCACTTTGTACATGATTAGACAGGTACGATTTGACAAGAAACAACGGGTGGTCGACGAACTCGTCCGACGCATCGAAAGCGGCCTCATGGAGGACGGCTTTCTGTTGCCCGGCGAGCATCAGTTGGCTCAGGAATTCAACGTCAGCCGTGGCACGTTGCGCGAAGCGCTGGCCGAACTGAAACGGCGCAATTACATCGCCACGCAAAGCGGGGTCGGTTCCATCGTCACTTTCGACGGTGTGGTGCTCGATCAGCGCAGCGGCTGGGCCCAGGCCCTGGCTGACAGCGGGGCACTGATCAACACCGAAGTGTTGCGCCTGGAAGCCGTGACCCGGCCCGATCTGCTGCCGCGCTTCGGCACCGACCAATTCATCACCCTTGACCGCCGTCGCCGTTCCAATGACGGCACGGCGGTGTCCCTTGAACGTTCTCTGATGCCCGCCACCGGAGGCCTGGAAAGCCTGCCGCGGGTCGGTCTGATCGACAATTCCTTGACCATTACCCTGGCGGCCTACGGCTACATCGGCGAACGCGGCGATCAGTGGATCGGCGCCGAGCCGCTCAACGCTGTCGATGCCGAATTGCTCGGGCGTCCGGAAGGCACGGTGTTCCTCAAGGCATTGCGCACCACGTACGACCGGCAGAACCGTTTCATGGAGCAGGTCGAAAGCCTGCTCGACCCGGTGCATTTCCGTCTGCACCTGCAATTTGGAGAAACGAAATGACCGCCCCCGACCGTGCCTTGGGCGCGTTTTACGGCCTGGCCCTCGGCGATGCGCTGGGGATGCCGACGCAATCCCTGAACCGCGAAACCATCAGGCAGCGCTTCGGCCAGATCACTGATCTGCAAGACGCCGGCCCCTTGCAACCGATTGCCGCGAACATGCCCAAGGGCTCGATCACCGATGACACCGAGCAGGCGATTCTGGTCGGCGAGTTGCTGGTCGAAGGCAAGGGCCGGATCGAGCCGGCGGTGCTGGCGCAGCGGCTGATCGAATGGGAAGCCGAGATGCAGGCCAAGGGTTCGCAGGACTTGCTCGGCCCGTCGACCAAGCGTGCCATCGAGATGATCCTCGCCGGTCATTCGCCGGAAGAGGCCGGGCGCTACGGCACTACCAACGGCGCGGCGATGCGCATCACGCCGGTGGGGATTGCGGCGGATGTTGCTGACCCAGAGCGCTTCATCGCGGCAGTGGTGCAGGCCTGTCAGGTCACTCACAACACCACGCTGGGGATTTCCAGTGCGGCGGCAGTGGCGGCGGTGGTCTCTGCCGGCATCAACGGCGTGGATCTGGGTGAGGCGCTGAACCTCGGTCAACAGATCGCCCAGCAAGCAGAAGCACACGGGCACTGGGTGGCCGGTGGACGCATCGCGTCGCGGATCAGTTGGGCACGCAGCATCAGTGTCGAAAGTGACCCGGTGTTGCTCGCGGATCTGCTGTACGACGTGATCGGCACTTCGGTGGCGTCGCAGGAATCGGTGGTGGTGTCGTTCGCCCTCGCGCAGCAAGTCGCGGTCGGTGAAATGACGCCGTTCGAGGCGCTGTGCATGGCCGCGAGCCTGGGGGGCGACACCGACACCATCGCCGCGATTCTCGGCGCCATGCTCGGGGCCTGTCTGGGCCTACAGAGCTGGCCGGTGCCGATGATTGAAACCGTCAAAACCGTCAACGATCTGGAGCTGGAACCATTGGTGAAAGGACTCCTCGCGCTGCGCTGAAACGCCGCCCGCCACACGTCAATCAACTGTCTTGCCGACAACCACAACAATGGCAACAGGAGCATTTTTCATGAGTTCATTGAACGCCGGGCAAAGCGCCGGGCAACTGGAAACCCGCGGCATCGAACCGGTGCCGGAAGGCGAGTGCAACGGCCATCCGCTGCAACTGTTCTGGGTCTGGTTTGCTGCCAATATTTCCATCCTCGGCCTGCCGCTGGGCGCCACGCTGGTAGCGTTTCGCGGCTTGGCGATCTGGCAGGCGATCATCGTCGCAATCCTCGGCGCCGCCGGTTCTTTTGCGGTGGTGGGGATCATCTCGATTGCCGGCCGTCGCGGTCGTGCGCCGAGCCTGACTTTGTCTCGGGCGATCTTCGGTGTGCGCGGCAATATCGGCCCGACGCTGGTGTCGCTGATGTCGCGCCTGGGCTGGGAAACCGTCAATACCACCACCGCCGCGTTCGTGCTGTTGTCGTTGTGCTCGATCCTGTTCGGCTCGCCGGTGGAAGCTAAAAGCGCGCCGGTGCTGACCCTGATTTTCATCGCGATTTTCGTGCTGCTGACTCTGTCGGTGTCCGGCCTCGGCCACGCCACCTTGCTGGTGATCCAGAAGTGGGCGACCTACGTGTTCGGCGCGCTGAACATTCTGGTCGGCGGCTTCCTCTGCGCGACCATCGACTGGAGCGCGGTGTTCAACGCCACGCCGGCGCCGATGAGCGCGATGATCATCGGTATCGGCACCATGGCGGCCGGCACCGGGATCGGCTGGGCCAACGCCGGCGCCGACATGTCGCGCTATCAGCATCGCAGCGTCAAAGCCGTGCGCCTGGTCGCGTCGGCAGCGTTTGGTGCGGGGATTCCGCTGGTGCTGTTGATCACCCTCGGCGGCCTGCTGTCGGTGGGCAACAACGATCTTGCCTCGGCGACTGACCCGATCGTGGCTATCCGCGACATGCTGCCGACCTGGATGGCCGTGCCGTACCTGATCACTGCGTTCGGCGGTCTGTTGCTGTCGAACAACCTGTCGGTGTACTCCGCCGGCCTGACCACGCTGACCCTCGGCCTGAAGGTCAAACGCGTATACGCGGTGGTGGTCGACATCGTCGCGATCTTTGCCGGTTCGATCTACTTCATGCTGATCGCCGACAGTTTCTACGGGCCGTTCATTACCTTCATTTCCCTGCTGGCGGTGCCGATCACTGCGTGGGTCGGGATCTTCGTGGTCGACCTGATTCACCGTCACTACTACAGCCCGAAAGACCTGCTGGACGTCAGCCCGAGCAGCGCCTACTGGTACAGCGGCGGCATCGAGTGGCGCGCGTTCGGCGCGTGGGCGATTGCCATCGTGCTGGGCTTCAGTTTCACCACCATCGGCACCACCGCCGAGAACGTCTGGTTCAAGGGCTTCCTGTCCGACTCGTGGCTGGGTCATAACGGCCTCGGCTGGATCGTGACCTTTGTGGTGGCCGGCGGCATTTACTTCGTACTCGGCGGGGCGAAAGACCGCCGCGCCGCGCAAACCGAGAATGCTCATGCCTAAGATGTTGCACACCGGCCAGGTCATAATCGACCTGGTCATGGCCGTGGATGCGCTGCCGCAAATCGGCGGTGACGTGTTGGCGCAATCCGCCAGTTTCGAAGCCGGCGGCGGTTTCAATGTGATGGCCGCCGCTGCGCGCAACGGCTTGCCGGTGGTCTACCTCGGTCGCCACGGCAACGGCCGTTTCGGCGATCTGGCGCGGCAGGCGATGAACGCCGAAGGCATTCGCATCGGCATCGAACAACCTGCAAAACGCGACACTGGCATTTGCGTTGCGCTGACCGACGCGTCGGCCGAGCGCAGTTTCATTTCCTACATCGGCGCTGAAGGTGAAGTGACGGCGGCGGAGTTGAATAGCGTTGCCGCCGAGGCGGGGGACTATGTCTACGTCAGCGGCTACAGCCTGCTGCACAGTGGCAAGGCGCAGGCGTTGCTGGACTGGACGCTGGCGCTGCCGAAGACGATCAATGTGGTGTTCGATCCGGGCCCGCTGGTGGAATCACCGGACTCACCGATGATGCAGGCCTTGTTGCCGCGCATTGATGTGTGGACCAGCAACAGCGTTGAAGCGCTGCGTTTTACCGGCGCAGCGGACATCGAAACGGCACTGGATCGCTTGGCTGTGCACCTGCCGCAGGAAGCGCTGAAGGTGGTGCGCGACGGCCCGCAGGGTTGCTGGATTCATCAGCACGGCGAGCGTCGGCATGTGTCGGGTTTCAAGGTGCAGGCTGTGGACAGCAACGGTGCCGGCGATGCCCATGCCGGTGTGTTTGTCGCCGGGCTGGCGCAAGGTCGGGCGGCTGATGAAGCCGCGAGGCGCGCCAACGCTGCAGCCGCGTTGGCCGTCACTCGCTGGGGGCCGGCGACTGCGCCGGGAGGTGATGAAGTCGATGCACTGATCCGCGAGACTTGCGATCACTGATCTATTGCTTTCACGAACAGGCCTGACGACTCACCTCCCGGCCTGATTCAACTCGCCTTGCGCAGCGCCGCTATCAGTTCGTCCTTACGCATCGAGGAGCACCCGGGAATCTTCCGGTCCCGGGCTTCCTTGCGCAGGCTCTCGACCGTCTGCCCTTCGCGCGACGCCTTGCTGTTGCGCGATTGACCTTCACGACTCACCACCGCGCGACGTGCCGACTCCTTGCGATCTTCGGACTTGGCGCTGGCCGGTTTCCGGCGTCCGGAACCACCGGCCTTTTCTCCGCCGCCGGACTGTTTATTCACCGTTGCCCAGGCGCGCGCTTCGGCTTCATCCTTCGACACACCTTTCTTTTCGTAACTGTCTTCAATGTGCTCGGCCTTGCGCTTTTGCTCGGCGGTGTACTTGGTTTTGCTTCCACGAGGCATGGTGCTTCTCCTGTCGAATTACTGACCGGTGCCCTCGGAGCCCGAACCACCGGTCGTGGTTTTCGAACCGATACCGGAGCCGGAGTTGTCTGGGGTAGTGGGAGAATCCGGCGTGTTCATACCACCCTGGCGACCCGGGTCATTGCCTTGGGTGCGCGGATCGGTTCCTGTGGCCGGCGGTTGATTGATCAGCGGAACGCCGGAGCCATCGGTATTCATGCCCGGAGCGCTGTTGATCGCAGGGGCGCGCGGTGGCGTGACCGGATCGGTGGGGCCGGTGCCCGTGGCGGTCGCGGCGAACGCCATGGGGCAGAGCAGGGTGGCAAACACGAAAGCAGTCAACCTTGACGAGATCATGGTGTGTCTCCAGTGATTGGGATCCTTACCTGATCTTGGTCTGCTCGCGCGCGGCATAGGTGCCGATAGAGTGACGAACGGTTCAGTTCGTCAGAGCGCTTTCCACCGTGAGTCGTCGCCAGAGCAGACGGCCGACAGTGATCGACCAGTTCAACGCCGCCACCGCCAGCACTGTCAGCAACAGCGTCGCCATGTCGTGTTCGACAATGATTTTTCCTGCCAGTAGCGGAAAGCCGAATACACCGATGAAATAAGAAAGACTGAACAGCAACAATGCCTGGGACGTGGTGCCGGCGGGTGCTTCGTTTGCCGCCAGTCCGTTGATCACCGAGTAGGTGAGGCCATAACCGACACCGAGCATCACCGCTGCCAGCAGATAGCTGAAGCCACTTTGCGCGCCGAACGCGAACAACATGATCGAGCTCAGCATCAACCCCGAAAGCAGACACGATGCCCGCAGCGGATCACGTTTGACTACGTAGCCTGCGATCAACATTCGACTGCTGATCGCGGCGCTCATGAAGCCCAGGAAGAACAGCGAATAGTCCAGCGAACGGGCGGCGGCATAGCTGGTCTGGAAACTCGACAGCCCCCCGAACACGCAACCGCCGAGGCCGACCATGATGATCGGAAACACGGCTCGTGAACTGAGCACCCGAGCAGTCGCCTGCCAGCTGATTTTTGCCGCTGACGCGGCTTGTGTACTGTTCAAACGAGCACCGAGACGCCAGAACAGCAGCACTCCGACCAGGCTCGCCGTAGCCGCCAGATAGAACGCCGACGTCACCGGCAAACCCAGCGCAGTGGCGGATCGCCCGAGCAGCGGGCCGCTGCCGATCCCGGTCATCATGCTGCCGGACAGCAGCGCAAAGTATTTCGCCCGCTGTGCCGGGCTCACCAGGCTGGCGACGATGATCGGCCCCAGCGTATAGAAAACGCCCCAGCCCAATCCAAGCAGCAAACCGAAAAACAGCAGCAGATGGCCGAAGCCCGGCGTCATCGCAAACCCGAGGCTCGCCGCCACCAGCAACAGCCCGAACAGCGCAATCGAACGCGCCGCACCCAGCCAGTCGGACAGGTGCCCGGACACCAGCACCGCAACGAAGGTGCTGAGCATCGCCGCACTGATCACGCTGCCGGCGTCGTGCTCGTTGCCACCGCGAGAACCGATCAGCAGCGAGAGCAGAAACGTCGCGCCATAAGACAGCGACAACAGATAACTGGCGAGGCAGAACAGGCCGAACAGTTTGCCCGGGACCTGAGGTGTTGCTTGAGGCATGACGCGGTTCCTTGACCGGAAAAATCGAGCGTCATCTATCTAACACGCCAGTCCTGTGGTTTAGGTCTGAGCTTGGCGATCTCAGGATCGTGATTGACCGGAGTAATGCCTTCAGGCGATGCCGATCTCTTCCTTGAATTGCTCCATGAAACCCTTCAGGCGTTGATGACGGAGCTGTGCCAGACGTTGTCCGGCAGCGGTCTGGAAACCGTCGGCAAGGTGCAGCAGTTTGGTCCGGAAATGATCGAGGCAGAATCGCTTGTCGTCGTAGTCCCTTTCCCGGGCCTCGGGATCGTGCGGGTCGTATAGCGCGCTGCCCATGCGCCCTGCGGTGTAGAAGGTGCGGGCGACGCCGAGCATGCCCAGGGAATCGAGACGGTCGGCGTCCTGCATCAGTCGGGCTTCGAGGGTGAGCGGGGTGATGTTGGCGGAAAAACTGTGGGCTTCGATGGCGTGGATGACGGCGCTGATTTTCTCTTCTGGCCAGTTCAGGTTTGCCAGCACCGTTGACGCTTTTTCCGCTGCCAGGCGTGATGCCTGTGAACGTAGCGGCGAGTTCTTTTCTACCGCCACGCAATCGTGCAGCAACACCGCCGCGAGCAGCACCTCAAGGTCGCCACCTTCCTCGGCCTGCAAGGTGCGCGCGTTGTGCCACACCCGTTGCAGGTGCGACAGGTCATGGGCGCCGTCCTCCGACGGTTCCAGTGCGTGGGGCAGCAGTTCGGCGGCGAGTGGGGCCAATGGTTCGAATGCGTTCATGAATATCCTTCAGAGTGACCGGCCGCACTAGCCTAATCCGTGGATTGCCATGTGACGAGCGCGGCGCGGCGCCTTAGTATGGCGTTTTCCTTTTTCCGACAAGGCCCGTCCATGACGATCGAAATCCGCCCGGCGACCCCCAGCGATGCTCCGCAAATCCTCGCGTTCATCACTGAACTTGCAGACTTCGAAAAGGCCCGTCACGAAGTTATCGCCAGCGTCGCCGACATCGAACGCAGCCTGTTCAGCGAAGGCGCCACCGCCCATGGCCTGATCTGCCTGCGCGACGGCTTGCCGATCGGTTTCGCGGTGTTCTTCTTCAGTTATTCGACCTGGCTGGGCAGCAACTGCCTGTACCTCGAAGACCTCTATATCACTCCTGAGCAACGGGGCGGCGGCGCCGGCAAAACCCTGCTGCGCCACCTCGCGAAAATCGCCTGCGCCAACGACTGCGGCCGCTTCGAATGGAGCGTACTGGACTGGAACACCCCGGCCATCGAATTCTACAAATCCCTCGGCGCCCAGCCGCAGGAAGAGTGGGTGCGTTACCGCATGGATGGCAAGGTATTGCGCGAGTTTGCCGAGGGCAACTGAGCCGCGCCAGGAATACCGCAGCCCGAGACGGTTCCTGCAGGGAAGTTGAATTTCTCTGAAGACGCTGTTACTGCCTGCGGTATTTTTTTGCCATCATCCCATTATGTGGGAATGATATTTATATATTGAGATTTTGTTGTGCCCGGGTTTATAGTCCAGCTCACTCACTGCCAATAACAAAACAGGTGAAGCGATGCTGGCGCAATTGATCGCGCTCGATTGGGGGACGACCTCACTACGTGCTTACAAACTTGGGGCGGGCGGGCAGGTGCTGGCGCAGCGGTCGCTGTCGTTCGGGATCATGCAGTTGCCGAAGACGCCGCGGGTCATTAACGGTCGTGAATGCGCCGAGGGTTTTGAACTGGCGTTCGACGAGGCGTGCGGCGACTGGCTCGATGCGCAGCCCGGCTTGCCGGTGATTGCCTGCGGCATGGTCGGCAGCGCTCAGGGCTGGCGCGAAGCGTCCTACCGCGATACGCCGGCCAACGTCGCCGATCTCGGAAAATCCCTGCAAACCGTTCGCAGCCTTCGCGGTGTCGATGTGCATATCGTGCCGGGTGTGATTCAGCGTTCGGCACTGCCGAACGTGATGCGCGGCGAGGAAACCCAGGTCCTCGGCGTCCTGCAGAATCTGCCGGTCGAGGCGGGCAATGATCTGCTGATCGGCCTGCCGGGCAGTCATTCGAAATGGGTGGAAGTGGCCGACGGCTGTATCACCCGTTTCGACACCTTCATGACCGGCGAAGTGTTCGCGGTGCTCAGCGAACACAGCATTCTCGGCCGTACCCAGCAGCACAGCGCGACGTTCGACGCTGAGGCATTCGATCGCGGCGTGCAGGTGGCGCAGTCGGCAGAAGGCGAGATCGGCGTGCTGTCGACCCTGTTCAGCGCCCGCAGCCTGGGTCTGACCGGTGAACTCATTGCCACCGCGCAACCCGACTATCTGTCCGGCCTGCTGATCGGCCACGAGCTGACAGCGTTGGCCTCCGTGCAACGGCGTCGTCGCAACAGCGTGCAGCTTCCTTCGATCATCCTCATCGGCAACGCGCAGTTGTGCGTCCGCTACAGCCGTGCGCTCGACGCCTGCGGTTTCGCCCGTGTGACCCTGGCCGAGCAAGCCACCGAGCGTGGTCTGTGGCAACTGGCGCTCGCCGCCGGACTAATCGATTCCTCATCCCGTTAACCCTGACTGGAGGCCTGACATGCTCAAGCAAGCACTGGCGCAAAACGGTCTGATCGCGATTCTGCGTGGCCTGCATCCGCAGGAAGCCGCCGCTGTCGGAGAAGTCCTGTATGCCGCCGGATTTCGCGTCATCGAAGTACCGCTCAATTCCCCCGCGCCGTACGAAAGTATTCGCACCCTGCGCAAGACCCTGCCCGCCGATTGCTTGATCGGTGCCGGCACGGTGCTGACCCCGGAACAGGTCGAATCAGTGAAGGAGGCTGGCGGCCAGGTCATTGTCATGCCCCACAGCGATGCCAAGGTGTTGCGGGCTGCAAAAGCGGCGGGGCTGTACCTGTCGCCGGGTGTTGCCACACCGACTGAAGCCTTTGCGGCACTGGAGGAGGGCGCGGACATTCTCAAGCTGTTCCCGGCCGAGCAGATGGGCCCGGCGGTGGTGAAAGCCTGGCTGGCGGTGTTGCCGGTCGGGACGATTCTGGCGCCGGTCGGCGGCATCACGCCGGACAACATGCAGGCGTTCATCGACGCTGGCGTCAAAGGCTTCGGCCTCGGCTCCGGGCTGTTCAAACCGGGCATGACGACTGAGCAAGTGGCGGCCAATGCCAAGGCCTACGTGGCGGCCTGGAAAGCCCTTCGCTAAGACTTTTCTGGCGCTGCGTGCGCTGCATCTAACAAGAGAGACAAGCAGATGAAAATCACCAAACTCACCACCTTCATCGTCCCGCCGCGCTGGTGCTTCCTGAAAGTCGAGACCGACGAGGGTGTGACCGGTTGGGGCGAGCCCGTGGTCGAGGGTCGCGCCCACACCGTCGCCGCTGCAGTCGAGGAATTGTCCGACTACCTGATCGGCAAAGACCCACGCAATATCGAGGACATCTGGACCGTGTTGTATCGCGGTGGCTTCTACCGGGGCGGCGCGATCCACATGAGTGCGCTGGCCGGCATCGACCAGGCGTTGTGGGACATCAAGGGCAAGGCGCTCGGCGTGTCGGTCAGTGATCTGCTCGGTGGTCAGGTGCGGGACAAGATCCGCGTGTATTCGTGGATCGGCGGCGACCGGCCGGCGGACACCGCGCGAGCCGCGAAAGAGGCGGTGGGCCGTGGTTTTACCGCCGTGAAAATGAATGGCACCGAAGAGCTGCAATTTCTCGATACCTTCGAGAAAGTCGACCTGGCGCTGGCCAACGTCGCCGCGGTGCGTGATGCGGTGGGTCCGAACGTCGGCATCGGCGTCGACTTCCATGGCCGGGTGCACAAGCCCATGGCCAAGGTGCTGATGAAGGAACTCGACCCGTACAAACTGATGTTCATCGAAGAGCCGGTGCTCAGCGAAAACTACGAAGCGCTGAAGGAACTGGCGCCGCTGACCAGCACCCCGATTGCCCTCGGCGAGCGGCTGTTTTCGCGGTGGGACTTTAAACGGGTGTTGAGCGAAGGTTACGTCGACATCATCCAGCCGGATGCGTCCCACGCGGGCGGCATCACCGAGACCCGCAAGATCGCCAACATGGCTGAAGCCTACGACGTGGCGTTGGCGCTGCATTGCCCACTGGGGCCCATTGCGCTGGCGGCGTGTCTGCAATTGGACGCTGCTTGTTACAACGCGTTTATCCAGGAACAGAGCCTGGGCATCCATTACAACGAGAGCAATGACCTGCTCGACTATGTGAAGGATCCACGGGTGTTCGACTACGACAAAGGCTTCGTGAAGATTCCGAACGGACCGGGCCTGGGGATCGAGATCAACGAGGAGTACGTGATCGAACGTGCGGCTGTCGGCCACCGCTGGCGCAACCCGATCTGGCGGCATGCCGATGGCAGTTTTGCCGAGTGGTGAGTGGCTGACTCAGCACATCTGATCGTTCCCGTGCCGAACGCGGGAACGACTCAAGGCCTCAGGCCAACCTCAATAAACATAAGAAGAGGTTCTCCCCATGCAACCGCAAACCCTTACCGGGCAAGCGACGTTAGTCACGCCCAGCCGCAAGCGGTTTTTCATCATGGTGCTACTGTTCATCACCGTGGTCATCAACTACCTCGACCGCAGCAACCTGTCGATTGCTGCACCGGCTCTCACCTCCGAGCTGGGCATCGATCCGGTGCGCGTCGGGCTGATCTTTTCCGCGTTCGGCTGGACCTACGCCGCGATGCAGATCCCTGGCGGCTGGCTGGTAGATCGGGTGCCGCCGCGCATCCTTTATAGCGTCGCATTGCTGCTGTGGTCGCTGGCCACAGTGATGCTCGGTTTCGCCGCCAGTTTCATCGCGCTGTTCGTGCTGCGCATGGCGGTCGGTGCGCTGGAAGCGCCGGCGTATCCGATCAACAGCCGCGTAGTGACAACCTGGTTCCCCGAGCGCGAGCGGGCCACGGCCATCGGTTTCTACACGTCCGGACAGTTTGTCGGGCTGGCGTTCCTGACGCCGGTGCTGGCGTGGCTGCAACACGAGTTTGGCTGGCACATGGTGTTTGTCGTGACCGGCGCAGTGGGCATCGTGTGGGCGGCGATCTGGTACGCGGTGTATCGCGAGCCACGGGATTTCAAAGGCGCCAACGAAGGCGAAATCGACTTGATCCGCGAGGGCGGCGGGTTGGTGGACATTGCAGCCGAAACCGCAAAAGTGAAGGCAAAATTCAGCTGGACCGATCTCGGCATCGTCCTCAGCAAACGCAAGTTGTGGGGGATCTACCTCGGCCAGTTCTGCCTGAACTCGACGCTGTGGTTTTTCCTGACGTGGTTCCCGACCTACCTGGTGAAATACCGCGGCATGGACTTCATCAAGTCAGGCCTGCTGGCGTCGCTGCCATTTCTTGCCGCGTTCATCGGCGTGCTGTGTTCCGGATTCTTTTCCGACTTCCTGATCCGCCGTGGCTGCACCGTCGGGTTTGCGCGCAAGTTGCCGATCATTGGCGGGTTGCTGATTTCCACCTCGATCATCGGCGCCAATTTCGTTGAATCGACGCCGCTGGTGATTGCCTTCCTGGCGCTGGCGTTTTTCGGCAACGGGCTGGCGTCGATCACCTGGTCGCTGGTCTCGACCCTGGCGCCGGCGCGCTTGCTGGGTTTGACCGGTGGGGTGTTCAACTTCATCGGCAACCTGTCGGCGATTGCCACGCCGATTGTCATCGGCTTCCTGGCCAGCGGCGATTCGTTCGCTCCGGCGATCACCTACATCGCAGTTCTGGCATTGATCGGTGCTTTGTCCTACGTGCTGCTGGTGGGCAAGGTCGAGCGCATCGAGTTGTAGTCGTCCCTGTCGGGCGACCATAATGCCGTCCGTTCCCTCGCTCAACGCTAAAGGCTGGATATGCAGGAAGACGCCCCAAAAACCGCCAAGGACGCCGCGCCGACCGGCACCCAGACCCTGCTTCGAGGGCTGGGTGTGGTACAAGCCGTCGCCAGTGGCGCCCGCGATCTCAAAGAGATTGCCCGCCTGATCGGCACCACCCGCAGCACTACGCATCGTCTGGCCAGTTGTCTGGTGGACGAGCGTTACCTGCGCGTCGTACCGCAAGTCGGTTATCTGCTGGGGCCGAAGCTGATCGAACTGGGTTTTCAGGCGCGCGAAGAGTTGCCGTTGGTGACTCTGGCCGGGCCGTATCTGGACGAGCTGTCGGCACTGACCGGCGACACCGTTCACCTGGGCATCCGTGAAGGCGACGAAGTCTTGTACCTGTTGAAGAATCCGGGGCGCAACGGCCCGGAAATGCGCTCGCGGGTCGGCCATCGCATGCCGCTGGTGCGCACCGGGATCGGCAAGGCGCTGATGCTGGATGACGCGCCGAAGGACTGGCAGCGTCTGTACGACATCAGCCTTCCGGCGGGTGGGAAAAGTCAGTTCTGGCCGCAGCATCCCCAGCAGTCGTGGGAACAGCTGGAGCAGCGGATGACCGAGTACGTGGCTGGCGGCTACGCGTTCGATCTGGAAGACAACGAACCGTCGATCCGTTGCGTGGCGGCGCCGATCCGCGACGCGAGCAAGCGCATCGTCGCGGCGATCAGCATCGCCAGCACCGTGCCGTACATGCCGCTGGAAAAAATGGCCGAGCTGATTCCCCTGATCAAAGGGGTCACGGCCCGGCTTTCGGCAGAGCTTGGCTTGAAGGTCTGAATCAGAGCTTCAGAGTCGCCATGTCGATGACGAAACGATACTTCACGTCGCCGGCGATCATCCGCGCGTAGGCTTCGTTGATCTGGCGGATGTCGAGCATTTCGATGTCGCAGCTGATGTTGTGCTCGGCGCAAAAATCCAGCACTTCCTGGGTTTCGGCGACGCCACCGATCAACGAGCCGGCCAATACGCGACGGCCCAATACCAGTTTGGCGGCGTGGACCGGTGGATCGATCGGTTCGATCAGACCCACCAGAATGTGCACGCCGTCGAAGCGCAGGGTGTCGAGGTACGGGTTGAGATCGTGCTGCACCGGAATGGTGTCGAGCAGGAAGTCGAAACGACCGGCCGCGGCTTTCATCTGCTCTTCGTCGGTGGAGACGATGACGTGATCGGCACCCTGGCGACGACCTTCCTCAGCCTTGCTCGCCGAGCGGGTGAACAGCGTCACTTCGGCGCCCATGGCCTTGGCGAACTTGATACCCATGTGACCGAGGCCACCCATGCCGAGAATCCCGACCTTGTCGCCGGGCTTCACGCCGTAGTGTTTGAGCGGCGAGTAAGTGGTGATTCCGGCGCAGAGAATCGGTGCCGCGGCTGCCAGATCCAGTTTCTCGGGGATGCGCACCACGAAGTGTTCGCTGACGACGATGCTGTCCGAATAGCCGCCCATGGTGTTGCTGCCGTCGACCCGGTCCGGGGTGGCATAGGTCATGGTCGGGCCTTCGAGGCAGTATTGCTCGAGGTTCGACTGGCAGGCTTCGCAGGTGCGGCAGGAATCGACCATGCAGCCGACACCGACCAGATCGCCTACCTTGTGTTTGGTGACGTTCGCACCGACGGCGGTGACTTTTCCGACGATCTCATGGCCGGGCATCAACGGGTAAACGGCGATGCCCCATTCGTTGCGCGCCTGGTGGATGTCGGAGTGGCAGACGCCGCAGTACAGGATGTCGATGGCGACGTCGTCGGCCCGAGGGCTGCGGCGTTCGAATTTCATCGGGGCGAGGGGCGTGGTGGCCGTTTGAGCGGCATAGCCGATGGCGGTGTACATGTGAAACCTCGCAAAAGCAGTGACAAGTGAGGCGGCGCATTCTGGGCGCCGTCCGGTCGTCCGGCCATGGCGATTCCTCCGGGTGTCATGCCTAATCCTCCGGCATGCGGGGTTGATCGGTCGCATTGGCAAAAGGATCTGCGATGATGCTTTTATCCCTTTTTCCGTGATTTTTTCTGAAGAGCCACCCGATGCAATTGACCCGTCACCTTGATGCCAACGCCACCCTGGTTTCGCTGATCGAACCGCTGGCGCTGCGCGATGGTTACAGCCAGACCGGGCTGCCGGGCGTACAGGTGCTGCGCGCCAGTTGCGACGTCGCCCGTGGCCCGCATATTTATGAGCCGAGCCTGCTGATCATTGCTCAGGGCAGCAAGCTCGCGTATCTCGGCCCTCGCACCATGGAATACGGCGCCGGGCATTACCTGATCCAGGCCTTGCCGGTGCCGTTCGAGTGCGAAACCTATGCGTTGCCGGATGCGCCGTTGCTCGGTGTGTCGGTGGCGATCGACCGGGTGCTGCTAGGTGAATTGGTGCTGGCCATGGGGCTGGCGCCGGGGCGGCATATTCCGGCGCAGACACCGGAATCGATGACCTCTGTGGTGCTTGACGATGAGATGCGCGGTTGCGTCGAGCGCCTGCTGCGTTGTCTGCACGATCCGCTGGAGTGCCAGATTCTGGGGTCGGCGCGGGTGCGTGAATTGTTGTTCGTCGCGTTGCGCGGACCTCAGGCCGATGTGTTGCGGGCATTGGTGGAGCAGCAGGGGCAGTTTGCACGTATTGCGGCTTCGATCAGCCATTTGCACTCGCACTACACCGAACCGTTGAACGTCGAGACATTGGCCAGTTGCGCGAACATGAGCGTGTCGACCTTTCATGAGCATTTCAAACGCAGCACGCTGTTGTCGCCGGTGCAATACTTGAAGCGTTTACGTTTGTTGAAGGCGCAGACGTTGTTGATCGCCGAGGGATTGGGGGTTGCGCAGGTGGCGCACCGGGTGGGGTATCAGAGCACGTCGCAGTTCAGTCGCGAGTACAAACGCTATTTCGAGCGTAGTCCGGGGGATGAGCGGGCGGCTTGATCCTTTACAAATCGCAGGCAACAAAAAGGCCCCCATACAGGGAGCCTTGATGTTCAGCGGATCGACTTACATGTTCGGGTAAGTCGGGCCGCCAGCGCCTTCCGGCGTCACCCAGGTGATGTTCTGCGAAGGGTCCTTGATGTCACAGGTCTTGCAGTGCACGCAGTTCTGGGCGTTGATCTGGAAGCGCTTCTCACCGTCTTCCTTGGTGATCACTTCATATACGCCGGCCGGGCAGTAGCGCTGCGCGGGTTCGTCGTACATCGGCAGGTTGCGGCTCAACGGGATGGTCGGGTCGGTCAGCTTCAGATGGCACGGCTGTTCTTCTTCATGGTTGGTACCGGAGATGAACACCGAGCTCAGCTTGTCGAAGCTGATTTTGCCGTCGGGTTTCGGGTAGTCGATCTTCTTGCAGTCGGCCGCGAGCTTGAGGCAGGCGTAGTCCGGCTTGGTGTCGTGCAGGGTGAACGGCAGTTTGCCGCCGAAGATGTTCTGGTCCAGCCAGTTGAAACCGCCGCCGACGATGGCACCGAACTTGTGGATCGCCGGGCCGAAGTTGCGGCTGGCGAACAGTTCTTCGTAGAGCCAGCTCTTCTTGAAGGCGTCGACGTAGGTGGTCAGTTCTTCGGTGCCATCCTTTTCAGCGAACAGCGCGTCGGCCACGGATTCAGCGGCGAGCATGCCGGACTTCATTGCGGTGTGACTGCCTTTGATCTTGGCGAAGTTCAGGGTGCCGAGGTCGCAACCGATCAGCGCGCCGCCCTTGAACACCATTTTCGGCAGCGAGTTCAGGCCGCCCTTGCAGATCGCACGTGCGCCGTAGCTGATGCGCTTGCCGCCTTCCAGATATTGTTTCAACACCGGGTGATGCTTGAGGCGCTGGAATTCGTCGAACGGCGACAAGTAGGTGTTGCTGTAGGACAGATCGACGATCAGGCCGACTACAACCTGGTTGTTTTCCAGGTGATAGAGGAAGGAACCGCCGGTGTTCTCGGTGCCCATGATGTCCATCGGCCAACCGGCAGTGTGCACCACCAGGCCTGGCTGGTGCTTGGCCGGGTCGATTTCCCAGATTTCTTTCAGGCCGATGCCGTAGTGCTGGGCGTCGGCATCGCTGTCGAGGTTGTAGCGCTTGATCAGCTGCTTGCCGATGTGACCACGGCAGCCTTCGGCGAACAGCGTGTATTTGCCACGCAGTTCCATGCCCGGGGTGTACAGGCCTTCTTTCGGATGGCCTTCGCGGTCGACACCGAGGTCGCCGGTGATGATCCCGCGCACCACACCGTTTTCATCGATCAGCGCTTCCTGAGCGGCGAAGCCCGGGTAGATTTCCACGCCCAGGTTCTCGGCCTGCTGAGCGAGCCAGCGGCACAGGTTACCGAGGGAGATGATGTAGTTGCCTTCGTTGTGCATGGTCTTGGGCACAAAGAAGTCAGGAATTTTCTGCGCGCTTTCGGCGTTTTTCAGCACGAAAATGTCATCGCGGGTGACTGGCGTGTTCAGCGGGGCGCCGAGTTCTTTCCAGTCCGGGAACAGTTCGTTCAGGGCCCGTGGTTCGAATACGGCACCGGACAGGATGTGCGCGCCGACTTCGGAGCCTTTTTCGACCACGCAGACGCTGATTTCCTTACCGGCTTCGGCGGCCTTCTGCTTCAGACGGCAGGCGGCGGACAGGCCAGCGGGGCCGGCACCGACGATGACCACGTCGAATTCCATGTATTCGCGTTCCACAGGCTATCTCCTACTCAAGGCTCAACAGTTTTTTTTCTAATTTGGAGGTTCGGTGTCGTATCCGTTATTGCCTTTACGTTAACGTCAAGGCTAATAATGGGCAAACCACCTTTCTCTCTAGGCGGCGCATTATATCTACACCACTCTTAGCGTCCAATACAAACGTTTGTTTGAATCGGCTCCAGCCCAGAGAAATCAAAGAAGCGCGGCTTATGACAGGGCATTTTGGCGTATTGACCAGAATGGGCGTTCCGGTCAAGATACGGGCGGTTTTGCGCTCGCCGTAGGCTGAATGGTGGTTTCAAGAGCACCTCTAAAGACAGGGCGTAGGCGGTAACCGGTGATGCGCAGCGCAGGTTTGGCGCGCAGTTTACACACCGCGGCGCGGCATGACTCATCGGTCACGACTGACGAACGGTCATCCCGCTCAGCCGGCGTTTTTAGAGGTGCCCTTGTGCCCGATGAGCATCAACCGCCAGGTTCGCCTAGGCGACTTTCTTTTCACCGGAGAGTAACGAGGAATCCATGAAGGTTCTTGTAGCTGTCAAACGCGTTGTGGATTACAACGTCAAGGTTCGCGTCAAGGCGGACAATTCCGGCGTAGACCTCGCCAACGTCAAGATGTCGATGAACCCGTTCTGCGAAATCGCAGTGGAAGAAGCCGTACGCCTGAAAGAAAAAGGCGTTGCGACTGAAATCGTCGTCGTCTCCATCGGTCCGTCCACTGCTCAGGAACAGCTGCGTACCGCACTGGCTCTGGGTGCCGACCGCGCCATCCTCGTCGAATCCGCTGAAGACCTGACTTCCCTGGCCGTGGCCAAACTGCTCAAGGCCGTGGTCGACAAGGAACAGCCTCAGCTGGTGATCCTGGGCAAACAGGCCATCGACAGCGACAACAATCAGACTGGCCAGATGCTCGCTGCACTGAGCGGCTACGGTCAGGGCACTTTCGCTTCGAAAGTCGAAGTCTCCGGCGACAGCGTTGCCGTGACCCGCGAAATCGACGGCGGCGCGCAGACCGTTTCCCTGAAACTGCCAGCGATCGTCACCACCGACCTGCGTTTGAACGAGCCGCGCTACGCGTCCCTGCCAAACATCATGAAAGCCAAGAAGAAGCCTCTCGAGACGCTGACTCCGGACGCTTTGGGCGTTTCCACCGCCTCCACCAACAAAACCCTGAAAGTCGAAGCGCCGGCCGCACGCAGCGCAGGCATCAAGGTCAAGTCGGTGGCTGAACTGGTCGAGAAACTGAAAAACGAAGCGAAGGTAATCTAAATGACTATCTTGGTTATTGCTGAACACGACAACAAAGTGCTGGCCCCGGCCACTCTGAACACCGTTGCTGCCGCTGCCAAAATCGGTGGCGACATCCACGTTCTGGTTGCAGGCCAGGGCGCTGGCGCCGTGGCTGAAGCCGCTGCGAAAATCGCTGGCGTGAGCAAAGTCCTGAACGCTGACAATGCTGCCTACGCGCATCAGCTGCCGGAAAACGTTGCTCCGCTGGTTGCCGAACTGGGCAAGGGCTACAGCCACATCCTGGCTGCCGCCACTTCCAACGGCAAAAACATCCTGCCGCGCGTTGCTGCCCAGTTGGACGTTGACCAGATCTCCGAGATCATCTCGGTAGAAAGCGCTGACACCTTCCAGCGTCCGATCTACGCCGGTAACGCCATCGCTACCGTGCAATCGACTGCTGCGATCAAAGTGATCACCGTGCGTGCCACCGGTTTCGACCCGGTTGCAGCAGAAGGTGGTTCGGCTGCCATTGAATCGGTTGCCGCAGCTCACAACGCCGGCACTTCCAGCTTCGTCAGCGAAGAGCTGGCCAAGTCCGATCGTCCTGAGCTGACCGCTGCCAAGATCGTCGTTTCCGGCGGCCGCGGCATGCAGAACGGCGACAACTTCAAACACCTGTACGCTCTGGCCGACAAGCTGGGCGCCGCTGTGGGTGCTTCCCGCGCTGCAGTCGACGCAGGTTTCGTACCGAACGACATGCAGGTCGGTCAGACCGGCAAGATCGTTGCACCACAGCTGTACATAGCCGTCGGTATCTCCGGCGCGATCCAGCACCTGGCTGGCATGAAAGACTCCAAAGTGATCGTTGCGATCAACAAGGACGAAGAAGCGCCGATCTTCCAGGTGGCCGATTACGGCCTGGTGGCGGATCTGTTCGAAGCCGTACCTGAGCTGGAGAAGCTGGTCTAATCCAGCGGCTTCACTTATAAAGAGCCCGGCCTGTTGGTCGGGCTTTTTTTGTCTCGGATTTGAGTGGGAGCGTTTCGCCATGGATCTGCATCGTCGGTTGGGCTTCTCGTTATTGCTGTGTTCCAGCCTGCTGCCGGGGTTGTCCGTGGCAGCGGGCAAATGCGAGCGACTGGTCGTCACCGGCAGCCCGGATGCACCGCCGTATCTCTGGCAGGATCCGCAGAATCCAAAGCAACTGATTGGTGCGAGTGCCGACCTGTTGCAGCAAGTGGCGAAGGACCTGGGCATCAAGGTCGAACTGCTGTATGCCGGCAAGCGCTCACAGGCCCTCGACGAAGTGCGCAGCGGGCGCATGGACATGCTGGCTGACGCGCCCATGACCTTTAACGAGCTGGAAAACCTCGACTACATTCATCCGCCGCTGTTGGAAAACGACTATCTGGTCTGGACCCGCAAGGGCTCGACCCTGGTCTACAGCGAAGCCAGGGATCTCCAGGGCCACCAAGGAGGATTGTCGGAAAAGTCTCGAATGACCCAGGCATTCAGTACTTTCGCCGAGAAGCAATTGACCCTGACCCGTACGGCAAACCTCACTCTGGCCCTACAGAAACTTCTGCTGGGTGAAGTGGAATATGTACTCGCCGGCCGCTACTCGGGGATGGCGGCCGCGCAGGCCCTGGGTATGGCCAATGATCTGCTGGCCTTCGAGCAACCGATTGACCGGCCCGGTCTGTTCCTTGCGCTTTCCCACAACTCGGCTTGCAACGATCCGTGGTTGCGCGGACAGCTGGCCAAAAAGATGACAGAATTGCCCGCGTCCGGCCTGACGGAAGCCGCGCTGCAACGCAACATCGAGCGCTGGAAGGCGCAGCAGCAACAGCCGCCGCAAGAACCTGTCAGCGCCCCAAAACAGTAGGGATTCTTAGTGAGTAATCGAGTTCTTTTCACGGCCCTGGCCGTTCTGGTCCTGGCCGGTTGCGCCAGCGATCCGGCACCCAATGAACAAATGCGCCTGACTGAACAGGCGCTGGAGCAGGCCAAGGCCGTCGGCGCCACCGCCGATGAAGTGCCGGAAATGAAACTGGCAGAAGACAAGTTCAACCGGGCCAAGGGCAGCATGGCCGGCGAATCCTTCAAGAACGCGCGGATGCGCGCCGAACAGGCTGAGCTGGATGCACGCCTGGCCGAAGCGAAGGTGCTGACCCAGAAGAGCGAGGAGCAACTGAACGTGCTCAACACCCGCATCGTCCGCCTGCGCAAGCAACTGGGGGATGCCCAATGAGCCTGACTTCAAAAGCCTTCGGCACTCTGATCCTCGTGGGTTGCGCCAGCCTTTACGGCTGCGCCGGTCAACACAGCGAAACCGCTTTGCAGGAAGCCAGCGCTGACTTCCAGAAGGTCAAGGAAGATTCCAATGTGCTGCGTATCGCGCCAAAAGACGTGATCCGTGCCGGTGAATCCCTGGCCCGTGCCGATCGTCTTTCCACTTATTGGGGCAGTGGCGCGGACGTGGCGCATTACTCCTACCTGAGCCAGCGTTACAGCCAGATCGCCCGCGAGCACACCAATCTGGTGCTCAACGAAGAGCGTGCGGCGAAGCTGGAGCTTGAGCGTCAACGCCTGCAACTGGCACTGCGCGAGTCCAAACTGCTGAGCGTGCAGCAGCAGGGCAAATGGCTGGAGGAACAGATCGTCGCACTGGCCACCACCCAGACTGACCGTGGCCTGGTGATGACCCTCGGTGACGTGCTGTTCGACACCGGCGAAGCCGAGCTGAAGAATTCGGCGAATCGCGTGGTCCTGAAGATCGTGCAGTTCCTGCAGCTCAATCCGAAGCGTGTGGTGCGCATCGAGGGCTATACCGACAGCACTGGCGGCAAGCAGGAAAACCTAAAGCTGTCCCGCGATCGCGCACAGTCGGTTGCCGATGTGCTGACGGATCTGGGTATCGACGAAAAACGCATTCAGGTCGAAGGTTACGGCGATGAATACCCGGTAGACGCCAACGCTTCCGAGCGTGGGCGGGCACAGAACCGTCGGGTGGAAATCGTGTTCTCAGACGAAAAAGGCCAGCTCGGCGCCGCCCGCTGAGGGTGGCGTTACTGGAAAGCCCGGCCTGTCATGCAGCGCCGGGCTTTTTTACGTCTGTCGATTACCTCACAAAGCAGTACAGATTTATCCGACACTGCACTGTATGGTTGACTAATATGGCAACTGTCCCAGTACACTTCAGAACTGTTCCGGTATTGTTCACACAAAAATAAAACGCCCGTGATATCGAGTGCTGCGTCATGACCAATCTCTTGCTCTACCAACGTATTGCTCAACAGCTGGCCGAAGACATCCGCCGTGGCGTCTATCAACCGGGCGAGCGCGTGCCTTCGGTGCGCAAGATGAGTTCGCAGCTCAACGTCAGTCATGCCACGGTGTTGCAGGCTTACGCCAATCTCGAGGATCAGGGGCTGATCCGTGCACGGCCGCAATCCGGTTACTACGTACACCAGACGCCGGCGCTGACTGCACCGACCCCGGACATTGCCCGGGTCGAACGACCTGGCCTGGTCACCCGCGCCAGCATCATTCAGCAAGTGTTGGTCGAGTCGCGCCGCGAAGGCGTGTTCCCGCTCGGTGCAGCGGTACCCAGTGTTGATTATTTGCCGGTGCGCGCACTGCATCAGCAATTGGCCAAGGTCACCCGATTCCATAGCCCTCGTGCCTTCAGCTACATGTTCAGCCCGGGTTTCGAACCGTTGCGCCGACAAGTCGCGATCCGCATGCGCGACGCCGGTGTGGTGGTCGATCCGTCGGAAGTGGTGATCACCCACGGCTGTGTCGATGCCTTGCAGATGTCGTTGCGGGTGCTGACCCGTCCGGGCGATCTGATCGCCGCCGAATCACCGACCTACTACGGACTGCTGCAACTGGCCGACCTGCTCGGCCTGAAAGTCATCGAAATCCCAAGCGACCCGGCCACCGGCATGAGTCTTGAAGCCCTGCAACTGGCGGCCAACCAATGGTCGATCAAAGCCTTGGTGCTGACGACCCGCCTGAGCAACCCGCTGGGCGGCACCATGCCCGAAGAACGGCAAAAACAATTGCTGCGTCTGGCCTCGGACTTCGATATCCAGATCGTCGAAGACGACATCTACGGCGAATTGATGTTCGAGCAAGGTCGCACCAAGGCGCTCAAGGCCTACGACCGGCTGGATCGGGTCATTTACTGTTCGAGTTTCTCCAAGACCCTGTCACCGGGTGTGCGGGTGGGCTGGATGATTGCCGGCAAGTATCAGCAGGAAATCCAGCGTCTGCAGACCTTCACCACGCATTCGGCTTGCAGCGTCACGCAAATGGCGATTGCCGCCTATCTGGAAAATGGCGGTTATGACCGGCATTTACGGTACATCCGCCAGGAATACCGAAAAAACCTCAGCGCGTTCCAGCTGGCGGTGCAGCAGTACTTCCCTGAAGGCACGCAGATGACCCGGCCTACGGGCGGTTTCATCCTGTGGGTGAGCCTGCCGGGGCGGGTCAATACCCAGGAATTGCATGTCCGCGCGTTACAGCAGGGCATCAGCATCGCACCCGGGTTGATCTTCAGTAATACCGAGCAGTTCAACCACTGTATCCGCCTGAACTGCGGCACGCCGTGGAATCGCGAGGCGGAACGGGCGCTGATGACCCTCGGCCTGCTGGCGACGCAACTGTGTCAGGAAACCGCTGGCGGTTTCTGAACAGACCGTGCAGCGCGCTTGTCATGTGGCGTTCAACAGGCGAGCATATGGCCCTCTGCCGTTAGCGTTGTAGGTTCCATGAAAGCGATTTTTCCTGCTGCCTGGGTTTTGCTTTGTCTGTTGATGATCGGTCACGCGCCAGCTGTCATGGCCGCTGCCGTTTCTGAAAAACCGACAGCAGCCTCCACGGTGAAAAAACCGGTGGCCAGCAAGAAAGCCGTTCCTGCGAAAGACAAACAGCAGAAGAAAGCTGTACCCGCAAAGAAACGTGCACCTATCGCTTCCAAGTCGAAGCCAGCCAGTGAAGTGGTGAAAACCCAACTGCCGACCCCCAAACTCGACTTGAGCCTGCCCAGAGAAATGGTTCAGCAGTTGAAACCGGTCGGTACTGTGCCATTGGCCAAGCGCGAAGGGGTCCTGCCGCAGATGTTTGGCGAGAAGAACAGCGGTTTCCAACTCAACGGTCGTCTGCTCAGCAACGAAATGCAGTTGCAGCTGCGTAACGAAGAGCGCCGTGAAGTCGAAGGCGCGGCGCTGGATTTCGAATTCAAGCAGTAAATTCAATCGATCCGTGACCCGCAGACCAGACGCTTTGTCGGAGACTGGTCAGTCACTTTCGTTTCTGCGTAAAAACCCGGCTTAAGGGAATTTAAAACAGCCGTTTTAGCGGTTACCCTGTTCCGCGTCCCTTTAACACATTGCCCGTCGCGAGGAGCTCGTCGTCATGAAATGCCGTGAAGGCTGTGGCGCCTGTTGCATTGCCCCCTCCATCAGCTCGCCGATTCCAGGTATGCCCGATGGCAAACCTGCAGGCGAACGTTGCGTTCAGCTCTCGGTCGAAAACCTGTGCAGCATTTTTGGCCGACCGGAACGTCCGGCGGTCTGTTCAGGGTTCAGCGCCGATGTCGAAGTCTGCGGAAGCAGTCAGGAAGAGGCGATCAGACTGCTCGGCTGGTGGGAGCAGATGACGGCGGCGTGATGTGTCAAACGTACGGAACTTCAACAATAAGGAATAAGACTATGGGTTCGCTGCATCGTATCGCTGTGTTGTGTGGTTTGACTGCCGTGCTGGTCACTTCGGCTGCCCAGGCTGAAGACTGGAAAGTGGCCAAGAACGAAGACGGCATCAAGGTCTCCCTGAGCGAAGTGCCGGGTTCTGACTACAAGTCTTATCAGGGCGTGACCTTGATGAAGACTACCGTCGCCAAACTGCGCGCACTGCAGGAAGACGTCCCCGGTGCCTGTGCCTGGATTCACGAGTGCAAGACCCAGAAACTGCTCAAGCACGAAGGCGACCAGAGCTGGACCTACACCCAGTTCAACACACCATGGCCGGTAACCCCGCGCGATTCGATCCTGCATGTCACCACCGTTGAAGGCGCCGATGGCAGCCTGACCCGCAACCTCGAAGGCGTGCCAAAGTACCTGCCAGAAGAAAAAGGCTTTGTGCGCGTAGCTCAGGTCAAAGGCTTCTGGAAGTTCGTGCCGAAGGGCGATCAGGTCGAAGTGACCTATCAGGTCCACACTGAGCCAGGCGGCAGCGTGCCGTCGATGATTGCCAACAAGTTTGTGGTCGACGCACCGTTCAATACCCTGAAAGCCCTGAAAGAACGCGCCGAGAAGTAAGTAGCGCGTGCTCTGCAAACGCCCCGATGAACTCGGGGCGTTTTGTTTTGTAGCGATATTGTGTTTCCGGATATGCGTTGAACGAAATTTTCACAAACGCTTCAAGACAATTCGCCCGCGCAATTTGAATCTGTCCGGGTATGCCGTGCCTTTAATGAAAGAGTCCGGCAGCAGGGCAGTAATCAATGGCAATGCCGCCGGTGATCGTGCAACATTTGCGCACCGCGCAAGCCCCGGGGCCTGGAATGGCCAACAGAGGGCAGGGCGCAGCTGTATTTTTGCAACTTCAACTTCCAATGGGTCCTAAAACGACATGGCAAACCCGGACGCCCTGAATCAGCAGCGATCTTCCAGTCGCCTGCTGCAACCGACCGTCAAATCGCATCTGGCCTACACGCTCTTGTGCGCGCTGGTCATGATGGTGATGTTTTCCGTGCTGCGCCTCGCGCTGCTGGTCTACAACCGCGAGATGATCCTCGACACCCCGGCTTCGACCTTTCTCGAAGCCTTCGCCAATGGCCTGCGCTTCGATTTGCGTCTGGTGGTCTACCTCTGCGTTCCGATGGTCCTGGCGCTGTTCAGTGCCCGGGCGATGGCCGCTCGCGGGTTCTTCCGTCTGTGGCTGACCGTGACCTCCAGCATCGCGCTGTTCCTCGGCCTGATGGAGATGGACTTCTACCGCGAGTTTCACCAGCGCCTCAACGGCCTGGTGTTCCAGTACGTGAAGGAAGACCCGAAAACCGTGATGAGCATGCTCTGGTACGGTTTCCCGGTGGTGCGCTACCTGCTGGCCTGGGCCGTGGGCACGGTGATCCTGACGCTGGCGTTCAAGGGTGCCGACCGTCTGACCCGTCCGCGTGGCCCGTTCAGCGGCGGCAACGTCGGCACCCGTCAGGTGGCGCCATGGTATGCGCGTCTGGCCGTGTTCGTGGTGTGCCTGCTGATCTGTGTGGTCTCCGTGCGTGGCACCCTGCGTCAAGGCCCGCCGCTGCGCTGGGGGGACGTGTACACCACCGAATCGAACTTCGCCAACCAGCTCGGCCTCAATGGCACCCTGTCGCTGATCGCGGCAGCCAAGGACCGAATGGGCGAAGACCGCAACAACATCTGGAAAGCCACGCTGCCGCAGGATCAGGCGCAGAAAGTCGTGCGCGACATGCTGGTCATGCCGGACGACAAACTGGTGGATGCCGACATCGCCGCCGTGCGTCGTGACTACACGCCGCCAGCCGACAAGACCCTGCCGATCAAGAACGTCGTCGTGATCCTGATGGAAAGCATGGCCGGTCACTCGGTGGGCGCTCTGGGCGCGCCGGGCAACATCACGCCGTACCTCGACAAACTGTCGAAGGAAGGCCTGCTGTTCGACCGCTTCTTCTCCAACGGTACGCACACCCACCAGGGCATGTTCGCCACCATGGCGTGCTTCCCGAACCTGCCGGGTTTCGAATACCTGATGCAGACCCCGGAAGGCAGCCACAAACTGTCCGGCCTGCCGCAATTGCTCAGCGCGCGCAAGTATGACGACGTCTACGTCTACAACGGTGACTTCGCCTGGGACAACCAGTCCGGGTTCTTCAGCAACCAGGGCATGACCAACTTCGTTGGCCGCAATGACTTCGTCAACCCGGTGTTCTCCGATCCGACCTGGGGTGTGTCCGACCAGGACATGTTCGACCGCGGTCTGGTGGAACTGAAGGCACGGGAAAACGGCAAGCCGTTCTACGCGCTGCTGCAAACCCTGTCCAACCACACGCCTTACGCCTTGCCGACGCCATTGCCGGTCGAGCGCGTGACCGACCGTGGCACGCTCAACGAGCACTTGACCGCCATGCGTTACGCGGACTGGGCACTGGGCCAGTTCTTCGAGAAGGCCCGTAAAGAGCCTTACTTCAAGGAAACCCTGTTCGTCATCGTCGGCGACCACGGCTTCGGCAACGAGCGTCAAATCACCGAAATGGATCTGGGCCGCTTCAACGTACCGATGCTGATGATCGCACCGGGCATCCAGGAAAAATTCGGTACCCGTGACCACACCGTGGGTACCCAGATCGACATCGTGCCGACCATCATGGGGCGTCTGGGTGGCGAAGTGCGTCATCAGTGCTGGGGTCGTGACCTGCTCAACCTGCCGGCAGGCGACACCGGTTTCGGTGTGATCAAGCCATCGGGCAGCGAGCAGACCACCGCCATCGTGACGGCCGACCAGATCCTGGTGCTGCCGAAAGAGAAGGAAATGGCGCCGAAGATCTACCAGTACCAACTGGGCGCGAATCCTTCGGCTGAAATCATTCCGGATGCACCGCGCACCGCTGAGCTGAAACTCAAGCTCGAAGCGTTCCTGCAGACGGCTACCAAGAGTCTGCTCGACAACACCGCCGGTGTGATTAACGGCAAGCCGGACTGATCGTTCCGCGCAATAAAAAAGAGGCCCTTTTCAGGGCCTCTTTTTTTGTCGGTCAAAACGTCATATGCGGCCGAGCAACAGCAGCACCAACAGTACAACCAGCACTACGCCGATAATGCCCGAAGGACCGTAACCCCAACTTCTGGAGTGCGGGAAGACCGGCAGACCACCGATCAGCAACAGGATCAGGATAATGATAAGAATTGTGCCCATGTCGATTTCCTTGTTGATAGTGTCTGAGGAGTCTCGTTGTTAAAGGGCGGCTGGAAGTTGAACTAAATCCAGACGGCTTACAAATTCCGACTGGCGCGCGTGAAAGAAAATTCAATGTTTTTTTAACGTATTTGGTTCACGGTCTTATATCGTTCGATGCCACGGTTTGCTCTTGCCATTCAGCAATCTGATGGAGCGTGGGTCGCTCCGGATCCTTCGCTACACTCCGCGCATCTTCCCCGGAACAACAAGGTTGTCTGTTATGCAAAATCGCATGATGATCACTGGCGCGGGCTCCGGCCTGGGTCGCGAAATCGCGCTGCGCTGGGCGCGTGAGGGCTGGCAACTGGCCTTGTCCGACGTCAGTGAGCCGGGCCTGCAGGAAACCCTCAAACTGGTTCGCGAGACCGGTGGCGATGGCTTCATCCAGCGCTGCGACGTGCGCGATTACAGCCAGCTCACCGCGTTCGCCCAGGCCTGCGAAGTGAAGTTCGGCGGCATCGACATCATCGTCAACAATGCCGGTGTGGCCTCGGGCGGATTCTTCAGCGAGCTGTCGCTGGAAGACTGGGACTGGCAGATCGCGATCAACCTGATGGGCGTGGTCAAGGGCTGCAAGGCGTTCCTGCCGCTGCTGGAACAGAGCAAGGGCAAGATCATCAACATCGCCTCGATGGCGGCACTGATGCAAGGTCCGGCGATGAGCAACTACAACGTGGCCAAGGCTGGCGTCGTAGCATTGTCCGAAAGTCTGCTGATCGAACTGGCACAGCAGGAAGTCGGTGTCCATGTGGTTTGCCCGTCGTTCTTCCAGACCAATCTGCTGGACTCGTTCCGCGGTCCGACCCCGGCCATGAAAGCTCAGGTCGGCAAGCTGCTGGAAAGTTCGCCGATTACCGCCGCCGATATCGCCGACTACATCTACAAGCAGGTCGCCGCCGGCGAGTTCATGATCCTGCCCCACGAACAGGGCCGCATGGCCTGGGCGATCAAGCAGAAGAACCCACAGCTGCTGTACAACGAAATGACCGCGATGGCCGAAAAGATGCGCGCCAAGGCCAGACAGAACAACGGCTGAACTTGCACCGCCAGAGCCCCGTCGTTAGGGTGACCGCCACAGTCACCCTGACGAGTCATCTGCATGCTCAACTACTTGTGGTTTTTCCTCGCCGCGTTGTTCGAAATCGCCGGCTGTTTCGCCTTCTGGATGTGGTTGCGCCAGGGCAAGAGCGCCTTGTGGGTGATCCCGGCGCTGCTCAGCCTGACCTTGTTTGCACTGTTGTTGACGCGTGTTGAAGCGACCTACGCCGGTCGCGCCTATGCCGCTTACGGTGGCATCTACATCATTGCCTCGATTGGCTGGCTGGCCGTGGTCGAGCGCATCCGTCCGCTGGGTTCGGACTGGATCGGAGTTGCCTTGTGCGTGATCGGGGCCAGCGTGATTCTGTTCGGGCCACGGTTTTCGGCGACCTGAAGCACCGACTTGAAGGAAACGTCTGAAGGCTGAAGCGCCTGAGGGTGTAGGGTTTGACTGATTTGCCCGCAGCGCATTGTAGGGCGCTCGAAAGCCGCGCATCTTCAAGGCTCGAAAACCTTGAAGGACACCCCCATGCTTGTACTCAGCCGTGTTGTCGGTGAACTGATTTCCATCGGCGACAACATCACTTTGCGCGTTCTGGCGGTCAATGGCTCCAGCGTGCGATTCGGCGTCGAGGCGCCAAAGCAGGTCAACGTGCACCGTGCCGAAGTCTACGAGCGGATCCAGCGCAAACAGGTCAACGGCAAGGGCCGCTGACCGTTTCAGTCGAACAGGTGCTTGGGCACGTCGTGCTTGAGCATCAACTGGCACTGCTCGCTTTCCGGATCGAAGACGATCAGCGCCTGGCCTTTGGTCAGGGCCTGGCGAACCCGCAACACGCGGGTTTCCAGTGGTGTGTCGTCACCGTTGTCGGTGCCGTCGCGGGTGACGAAATCCTCGATCAGGCGGGTTAGGGTGTCGACTTCGAGCGCGTCGTAGGGAATCAGCATGGGCACCTCGGCTAAATCAATGTCGGGATGCTACGGCGAATGACCGCCGAGGGCCAGACTCAACTGTCCGAGCGTTGCCCCACCAGGCTATCCACTGACGGCACCCGGGTGTCGCTTTCCATTTGTGTCTCGTGTTCGATCTGGTGACTGAAGCGATCCAGTGACGCATTGGCCGGTTGTGCGTCGCTGGCGAACACCGGCGGACTAAGGATGTACGCCCCCAGCAAACGACTGAGCGCCGCCAGACTGTCGATGTGCGTGCGTTCATAGCCGTGGGTCGCGTCGCAGCCGAAGGCGAGCAGGGCCGTGCGAATGTCGTGGCCAGCGGTGACGGCCGAATGGGCGTCGCTGAAGTAATAGCGGAACAGGTCGCGCCGCACCGGTAACTCGTTTTCGCCAGCCAACCGCAGCAGATGCCGCGACAAATGATAGTCGTAGGGCCCGCCGGAATCCTGCATCGCCACGCTCACCGCGTGCTCGCTGGAGTGCTGGCCGGGCGCGACCGGCGCGATATCGATCCCGACAAACTCGCTGACATCCCACGGCAGGGCCGCCGCCGCGCCGCTGCCGGTTTCCTCGGTGATGGTGAACAGCGGATGGCAGTCGATCATCAACTCCTGGCCGCTGTCGACGATTGCTTTCAGTGCTGCCAGCAACGCGGCGACCCCAGCCTTGTCGTCCAGATGTCGGGCGCTGATGTGACCGCTTTCGGTGAACTCCGGCAGCGGATCGAACGCCACCACATCCCCCACGCAGATACCCAGCGAGTCGCAATCGGCGCGGGTCGCGCAGTAGGCGTCCAGGCGCAGTTCGACGTGATCCCAACTGATCGGCATTTCGTCGACGGCGGTGTTGAAGGCGTGCCCGGACGCCATCAGCGGCAACACGCTGCCGCGGATCACGCCGTTGTCGGTGAACAGGCTGACGCGGCTGCCCTCGGCGAAACGGCTCGACCAGCAACCGACCGGCGCCAGGGTCAGGCGCCCGTTGTCCTTCACCGCGCGCACGGCGGCACCGATGGTGTCCAGGTGCGCCGATACGGCGCGGTCGGGGCTGTTTTTCTTGCCCTTGAGGGTGGCTCGGATGGTGCCGCGACGGGTCATTTCGAAGGGGATGCCGAGTTCTTCCAGCCGCTCGGCAACGTAACGCACGATGGTGTCGGTGAACCCGGTAGGGCTGGGAATGGCGAGCATCTCCAGCAGGACTTTTTGCAGGTAGTTCAGATCCGGTTCGGGAATTTGGGTGGTCATGGAAACTCCTGTTGCGGAGCGCCATCCCCGCGTTGGGTGCGGGAATGACGCAGAAGAGGGATCAAACGGCCGGCTGACTGTGTGGAAACAACAGATCCACAAACCGTTCGGCCGTCGGCTGCGGCTCATGGTTGGCCAGGCCGGCCCGTTCGTTGGCTTCGATGAACACGTACTCCGGCTGATCGGCAGCGGGCACCATCAGGTCGAGCCCGACCATCGGAATGTCCAGCGCTCGCGCCGCACGTACGGCGGCATCGACCAGGGTCGGATGCAGAATGGCCGTCACGTCTTCCAGAGTGCCGCCGGTGTGCAGGTTCGCAGTACGCCGCACGAACAGATGTTCGCCGGCTGGCAGGATGCTGCTGTAGTCATAACCTGCCGCGTGCAGGGTGCGCTGGGTTTCGTGGTCCAGCGGGATTTTGCTTTCGCCGCTGGTGGCCGCTTGCCGGCGGCGGCTCTGGGCTTCGATCAGGGCGCCGATGGAGTGATGACCGTCACCGACCACCTCGGCAGGTCGGCGGATCGCAGCGGCGACTACGTCGAAACCGATCACCAGAATCCGCAGGTCGAGGCCTTCGTGGAAGCTTTCGAGCAGCACGCGGCTGTCGAACTGTTTCGCTGAGTCGATGGCCTTCTGCACCTCTTCGATGCTTTGCAGATCCACCGCCACGCCATGGCCTTGTTCACCGTCGAGCGGTTTGACCACCACCCGCTGGTGCTCGTCGAGAAAGGCCAGATTGTCGTCCGCGTTCGCCGCCAGTTGCTGTGAAGGCACATTCAACCCGGCGTTTTTCAGCACTTTATGGGTCAGGCTTTTGTCCTGGCACAGATTCATGCTGATGGCACTGGTCAGGTCGCTCAGAGATTCGCGGCAACGTACCCGGCGACCGCCGTGGCTGAGGGTGAACAGCCCGGCATCGGCATCGTCCACTTGCACATCGATGCCACGTCGATGAGCTTCCTCGACGATGATCCGCGCGTAGGGATTGAAATCTGCCTCTGGTCCGGGACCGAGAAACAGCGGCTGATTGATGCCGTTCTTGCGCTTGATGGCGAAGGTCGAGAGGTTGCGAAAACCGAGTTTGGCGTAGAGGTTCTTCGCCTGACGGTTGTCGTGCAACACCGACAGATCCAGGTAGCTCAAACCGCGGCTCATGAAGTGTTCGATCAGATGTCGCACCAGCACTTCACCGACCCCGGGACGCGAACACTGCGGATCGACCGCCAGGCACCACAGGCTGCTGCCGTTTTCCGGGTCGTTGTAAGCCTTCTGATGATTGAGGCCCATGACGCTGCCGATCACCGCGCCGCTGTCCTCGTCCTCGGCCAGCCAATACACCGGCCCGCCCCGATGATGTGGAGTGAGCAGGGTGGCATCGATCGGCAACATGCCGCGCGCTTGATACAGCTGATTGATCGCCTGCCAGTCCTCTTCGCTTTGAGCACGACGGATGCGGAAGCCGCGAAACACCCGTGTGGCCTGACGGTAATCGCTGAACCACAGACGCAAGGTGTCGGAGGGGTCGAGAAACAGTTGAGTCGGTTCCAGACCGAGAATCTGCTGTGGCGCAGCCACGTACAACGCGATATCGCGCTCGCCCGGCTGCTCGTTGAGCAATTCCTGAGCGAGGCTCGCCGGGTCAGGGAAGGTGTGGCCGATCAGCAACCGGCCCCAGCCGCAATGCACGGCAATCGGCTCGGCACTCGGCTGGTTGCCATCCTCGGCCAGACGCGCCTGCAAACGTTCATAGGACGGTGTCTGACCGCGTAGCAGCCGTTGGCTGTAAGCCGTGGCGTGAGGTTTCATCGATCAGATTCCTTGTTCGCTGAGCCACAGATTCAGAGCCGCCAGCTGCCACAGCTTGGAGCCGCGCAGCGGGGTCAACTGGCCTTGTGGGTCGGTCAGCAATTTGTCGAGCATGGCAGGGTTGAACAGACCGCGATCCTGGCTCGGATCGAGCAGCAGTTCGCGCACCCAGTTCAGGGTTTCGCCTTGCAGGTGCTTGAGGCCGGGCACCGGGAAGTAACCCTTCTTGCGGTCGATCACCTCGCTCGGGATGACCAGCCGCGCGGCTTCTTTCAACACCTGCTTGCCACCGTCCGGGAGTTTGAATTTGCCGGGAATACGGGCCGACAATTCCACCAGGCGATAGTCGAGAAACGGTGTGCGCGCTTCCAGGCCCCAGGCCATGGTCATGTTGTCGACGCGTTTGACCGGGTCGTCCACCAGCATCACCGTGCTGTCCAGACGCAGGGCCTTGTCGACTGCCGCATCGGCTCCGGGTTGTGTGAAATGTTCCTTCACGAAGTAGCCGGCAGCGTCATTGGCGGTCAGCCACTTCGGCTGCACCGTGGCGGCGTAATCGTCGTAGCTGCGGTCGAAAAACGCTTCGCGATAGGCCGCGTACGGATCGGCTGCACCGTCCACTTGCGGATACCAGTGATAGCCGGCGAACAACTCGTCGGCACCCTGGCCGCTCTGTACCACTTTGCAGTGCTTGGCCACTTCACGGGACAGCAGATAGAAGGCGATGCAGTCGTGGCTGACCATCGGCTCGCTCATGGCGCGGAACGCGACGGGCAGTTGCTCGATGATCTCTTTTTCGTCGATACGAAGTTGGTGGTGCTGGGTGCCGTAATGTTTGGCGATCAGATCGGAGTACTGAAACTCATCACCGCGTTCGCCACCGGCATCCTGGAAACCGATGGAAAAAGTCGACAGATCTTCCACGCCGACTTCGCGCAGCAGACCCACCAGCATGCTCGAATCGACACCGCCGGAAAGCAATACGCCGACATCCACTGCCGCACGTTGGCGGATCGCTACGGCTTCGCGAGTGCTGTCGAGTACGCGGTCACGCCAGTCTTCCAGGGTCAGATTCTTCTCGTCGTCGTGTGGGCCGTAGGGCAGGGTCCACCAGGTTTTCTGCTCGGTGGTGCCGTCCGCTTCAATGCGCATCCAGGTTGCTGGCGGCAGCTTTTCGATGCCGGCCAGCAAGGTGCGCGGCGCAGGCACCACGGCGTGGAAATTCAGGTAATGGTTGAGCGCCACCGGATCGAGGATCGGGTTGATGTCGCCGCCCTTGAGCAGTGCCGGCAGGGCTGACGCAAAACGCAGGCGCTGGCCGGTGCGCGACAGGTACAGCGGCTTCACACCGAGGCGGTCGCGGGCAATGAACAGGCGCTGGGCATCGCGCTCCCAGATGGCAAAGGCAAACATGCCGTTGAGTTTCGGCAGCAGCGCTTCGCCCCAGGCGTGATAACCCTTGAGCAGCACTTCGGTGTCGCCGCCCGAGTAGAACGCATAACCGAGCGCCTCGAGTTCGGCACGCAGTTCCGGGAAGTTGTAGATCGCGCCATTGAAGGCCAGGGAGAGGCCCAGTTGACTGTCGATCATCGGCTGCGCCGAGCCGTCCGACAGGTCCATGATTTTCAGGCGTCGATGGCCCAGGGCAATCGGTCCCTGGGCATGGAAGCCCCACGCGTCGGGGCCGCGAGGGGCCAGGTGATGGGTGATTCGCTCTATGGCTGCAAGGTCTGCAGGTTGTTGATCAAAGCGTAACTCGCCAGCTAATCCGCACATAAAATCCTTACCGGTTTTTCCGTTGGGGAGGGTGTTGCTGAACCGCGCCGAAATGGCCGGTACCCAGAAACTGACCCGGCACGGATGTGGGAGTTTTAGAACGATCAGTTATAAGCGTGTCGACCTTACCTGTTGCATTGTGCCCACTGACTGATTGTGCTCGGGTTCATTTGCCACGAATCAGACGGCGCAGGGCAAACCGGTTGGGATGACAGGCTTCGGCCACGCTGCGAGGCAGAGGCAGCGGTTCGTTATCGAGCCACGCGGCCAGCAACTCGCCAGACAGTGGCGCGGTGATCAATCCGCGTGAACCATGACCGCTGTTGACGTATAGACCGTCCAGCCATGGGCAAGGAATGTCCGGCACTTGCCGGGCATCCTTGCTCAAGGCGCGATAAGCGTCGGTGAACGCTTCGTGATCGGCGAGCGGGCCGACAATCGGCAGGTAGTCGGGACTGGTGCAACGGAAGGCGGCGCGACCCTCGAGGCGGTCGGTGTCGGGTTCGCTGATGTGCAGGCGTGCGACCAGATCCGTGGAGATTTCTTCGAGCATCGCCAGATTGCCCAGGTGTTCGGCGGTGGTCGGGGTCAGGTCGTCGTTGTTGAAATCGAAACTGGCGCCGAGGGTGTGCTCGCCCAAGCGTGCCGGTGCGACATAACCTTCGGCGCACACCACGGTGGCCAGCGCCTGGCTTTGTGTAGTCTCTGCCAGTCGGGTGATTTGTCCGCGGATCCGTTTGAGGGGCAGGTCGGCACTCTGGGGGAAACGCTTGATCTCGGCGGCACCCGCCAACACCATGACAGGTGCTGTTGCGATCAATCGACCACCGTCGAATGCCTGCCACTGGCCGTCGACCTTGCGCAGTTCCACGGCTTCCTGATGGGTGAGCAGCGTGACCCCCGGTTGTGCGGATTGCGCCTGACACAATGCCGGCGGATGCACCCAGCCGCCCTCGGGATAGTACAAACCGCCATGGGCCAGACCGACCCCGGCACGGGCCTGCGCTTCGGGTTGATCAAGCCATTGAAGAAGGTCTTCCGCAAACGCGGCCGCCAGTTGCGCCTGACGTTCGCGCTCCTTTTCATTGAACGCCAATTGCAGCACGCCGCAGTCGTCCCAGTCGGTACCCCGTTGCAGGGTTTCCAACAGGCGGCGGGTGTAGCCGAAACCGCTGACGATCAACTGCGAAAGTGCTGTGCCGTGGGCCGACAGTTTCAGATACAGCACGCCTTGAGGATTGCCCGAGGCTTCCCGGGCCACCGCGTCATGTCGCTCCAGCAGACTGACCTGCCAGCCCCGCGCCGCGAGGCTGGCCGCCGTGGCGCAACCGGCCAGACCGGCGCCGATCACCAGTGCACGATGCTCTCCCGTGACAGGAGCAGGGCGGGCGAACCACGGTTTTACTGCCGCCGGTAGCGGAACATCCTCAGGCCAGCCAAGAAATTCGCCACGCAGAATTTCCCACTTGTGGCCGATGCCCGGGGTGCGCTTCATCTTGAAGCCAGCAGCGTTGAGCAGGCGTCGTACCCAACCGGTGCTGGTAAAAGTGCTGATGGTCGAACCGGGCGCCGCCAATCGCGCCAGTTCGGCGAACAGTTCGGCGGTCCACATCTCCGGGTTTTTCGCCGGCGCGAAACCGTCGAGAAACCAGGCGTCGATCTGGCCGTCCAGTTGCGGCAACTGTTCCAGCGCATCACCGATCAGCAGCGTCAGAGTGACTCGGCCGTTATCCAGAACAATGCGTTGGAAACCCTGATGGATCGCCACGTAATGCTTGAGCAACCGATCGGAGAATTGCTTCAGGTCGGGCCACAACGAGAGGGCTCGCTGTAGATCAGCAGGGCTCAACGGAAACTTTTCGACACTGACGAAATGCAGCCGCGCACCGGCCACCGCATGCTGTTCGAACAACTGCCAGGCGCAGAGAAAATTCAGCCCGGTGCCGAAGCCGGTTTCACCGATCACCAGTCGCCCACCCGCCGGCAGCGCGGCAAAACGCTCGGCCAGACGGTTTTGTTCGAGGAACACGTAGCGGGTTTCATCCAGCCCCGACTGGTCGGAAAAATACACATCGTCGAACACTCGCGAACGCGGGCGTCCCTGGTCATCCCAGTCGATTTGGGCGTGGGGCATTACAGGTTTCATGGCAGGCTCGGCAACGACAAGGCGGCCATTCTAGCCGATCACGCAGGCGGCGCTTGATCCATGGCAAGCCTGGCTGAAGATCACTCAAGGACAATCCGCCGCCAACGGGAATTTCTGTGCCGCGCCAGAGCCCAATCCGCTAGTCTTGCTGAATCCTGGAAGGAGCCGTCCCTATGTTCGAATCCGCTGAAATCGGTCACGCCATCGACAAAGACACCTACGACGCCGCCGTGCCCGCCCTGCGTGAAGCGTTGCTGGAAGCCCAGTTCGAGTTGCAGCAGCAAAAGCGTTTTCCGGTGATCATTTTGATCAACGGCATCGAAGGCGCCGGCAAGGGCGAGACGGTGAAATTGCTCAACGAGTGGATGGATCCGCGTCTGATCGAAGTGCGTACTTTCGACCAGCAGACCGATGAAGAGCTGGCGCGGCCACCGGCCTGGCGTTACTGGCGGATGCTGCCGGCCAAGGGGCGGATGGGGATTTTCTTTGGCAACTGGTACAGCCAGATGCTGCAGGGCAGGGTCCACGGCTTGTTCAAGGATCCGCGACTGGATCAGGCCATCGCCGGGGCCGAACGCCTGGAAAAGATGCTGTGCGACGAAGGTGCGCTGATCTTCAAGTTCTGGTTTCACCTGTCCAAGAAGCAAATGAAGGCGCGGCTCAAGGCGCTGGCCGACGACCCGCTGCACAGCTGGCGGATCAGCCCGCTGGACTGGCAGCAATCGCAAACCTACGACAAGTTCGTCAAATACGGCGAGCGAGTCTTGCGCCGAACCAGCCGCGACTATGCGCCGTGGCATGTCATCGAGGGGGTGGACGCGCACTTTCGCAGCCTGACAGTGGGCAAGATCCTGCTCGAAGGATTGCAGAATGCCCTCAAGCGCCCGGATGTGCACCCGCACGCGGTCAATGTCCAGCCGCTGGCGACGTCCGTGGATCATTTGAACCTGCTCGACAGTCTTGACCTGAGCCAGAGCCTGGACAAAAAAGATTACGAGGAACAACTGATCACCGAGCAGGCGCGACTGTCCGGCCTGATGCGTGACAAACGCATGCGCCGTCATGCGCTGGTGGCGGTATTCGAAGGCAACGATGCGGCGGGCAAGGGCGGGGCGATCCGTCGGGTGGCGGCGGCGCTCGATCCGCGTCAGTACAACATCGTGCCGATTGCCGCGCCGACCGAAGAGGAGCGGGCACAGCCTTACCTGTGGCGTTTCTGGCGACACATTCCGGCCCGAGGCAAGTTCACCGTGTTCGATCGCTCCTGGTACGGCCGGGTGCTGGTGGAGCGGATCGAGGGCTTTTGCAGCACTGCTGACTGGATGCGTGCCTACGGTGAAATCAACGACTTCGAAGAGCAACTTGCCGATGCCGGAGTGATCGTGGTCAAGTTCTGGCTGGCCATCGACAAGGACACGCAGATGGAGCGCTTCCAGGCGCGTGAAGAAATCCCCTTCAAGCGTTTCAAGATCACCGAGGACGACTGGCGCAACCGCGACAAGTGGGACGCCTATCGTGCCGCCGTGGGCGACATGGTCGACCGCACCAGCACCGAAATCTCCCCCTGGACCCTGGTTGAGGCCAACGACAAGCGCTGGGCCCGGGTCAAGGTCTTGCGCACGATCAACCGTGCGCTGGAAGAAGCTTTCGAGAAGTCCGACAAACGAGCCAAGAAGCACAAGGACTGAACCGATGGGCACGCATACGCGAGGTGAATGATTGTCGCGGTCGGCGATTGAGTGGACATATGCTCGGTCCACTCTCAACTGACGTAACAATGAGGTATGCCATGCGTGAAGTGGTGATCGTCGACAGCGTGCGGACCGGCCTGGCCAAGTCCTTTCGCGGCAAGTTCAACCAGACCCGCCCCGATGACATGGCGGCCCATTGTGTAAACGCCTTGCTGTCGCGCAACGACGTCGACCCGGCCAGCGTCGAGGATTGCATCGTCGGCGCCGGCTCCAACGAAGGTGCCCAGGGCTACAACATCGGCCGTAACGTGGCGGTGCTTTCGCAACTGGGCACCGGCACGGCGGGCATGACCCTCAACCGTTTCTGTTCGTCGGGCTTGCAGGCGATTGCGATTGCTGCCAACCAGATCGCATCGGGTTGCAGCGACATCATCGTCGCCGGCGGCGTCGAGTCGATCAGCCTGACCCTGAAAAGCGTCAACACCGATCACCTGATCAACCCGTTGCTCAAGCAGCAGACGCCAGGCATCTACTACACCATGGGCCAGACCGCCGAAGTGGTGGCGCGCCGTTATGGCGTGAGTCGCGAGGCGCAGGATCGTTACTCGCTGCAAAGTCAGATCCGTACTGCTCAGGCGCAGGCAGCCGGCCTGTTCAACGATGAAATCGTGCCGATGGCGGTGAAGTACCGCGTTGAAGACAAGAACAGCGGTGAAGTGCAGATCCTCGACGGCATCGTTGATCGCGATGACTGCAACCGTCCGGATACCACCTATGAAAGCCTCGCCGGACTGAAACCGGTGTTCGCCGAGGATGGTTCGGTAACGGCAGGCAACTCGTCGCAGTTGTCCGATGGCGCCTCGATGACGCTGGTGATGAGCCTGGAAAAAGCCCTGCAACTGGGACTCAAGCCAAAGGCGTTTTTCCGTGGTTTCACCGTTGCCGGTTGCGAGCCGGACGAGATGGGCATCGGCCCGGTGTTTTCGGTGCCGAAGCTGCTCAAGGCCAAAGGTTTGCAGGTGGCGGACATCGACCTGTGGGAATTGAACGAAGCGTTCGCCTCGCAGTGCCTGTACGCCCGTGATCGTCTGGAAATCGATAACGAGAAGTACAACGTCAACGGTGGCTCGATTTCCATCGGCCATCCGTTCGGCATGACCGGTTCGCGGCAAGTCGGGCATCTGGTGCGCGAGTTGCAGCGACGTAATCTGCGCTACGGGATTGTGACCATGTGCGTGGGTGGCGGAATGGGCGCGACCGGGTTGTTTGAAGCGGTGCGCTAAGACCGGCTGCCGGAATCCAGCAATTGCATCCGCGCGATGTACGCGCGGATTGCCTGCTCGGCTTTCTCGGGGTTGTCGAACGGCCCTTCGAGGGTGTTCTCCCGGGTGCTGAAAAACAGTTCGCCATTGACCCGGCACACCCGGTCGCTGCGAAAGTGCGTGGCGGGGGCGGTGTCCTGGGCGCGCATTCCGAACATGATCGATCTCCTTGAGTGCTGCGCTGGATGGCATCCAAAGAGCTTATGCCTGAACCACTTGCAGCGCTTCATGAACCGATCAACGGCAGCACGTCAATTTAATGCTGCGACCTGCACAGTTTCATTTGCGGCTTGAGCGCAACTGTCCCTGTGTCGCGCTTGCCGCTGCGCCTAGAATGAGCGCTCCTGTCATTGGCTTTCGGGGTTCTCATGCACGTTTCGTCTGGTCGCTGGGTGTACGGCATGTTCCTGGCCTTGTTGACCGCGTTTCTGTGGGGAATCCTGCCGATCAAGCTCAAACAGGTGCTGCAGGTGATGGACCCGATCACGGTGACCTGGTTTCGCCTGCTGGTGTCCGGTGGTTGCCTGTTCATTTATCTGGCGGCCACAAAGCGCTTGCCGAGTCGCAAGGTGCTCGGGCCGAAGGGCGGCTGGCTGGTGCTGATGGCGGTGCTCGGGCTGGTGGGCAACTACGTGCTGTACCTGATGGGCCTGAACCTGCTGAGCCCAGGCACCGCGCAACTGGTGGTGCAGATGGGTCCGATCATGTTGCTGATCGCCAGTCTGTTTGTGTTCAAGGAACGCTTCAGTATCGGTCAGGGCATCGGCCTGGCGGTGCTGTTGATCGGGTTCGCGTTGTTCTTCAATCAGCGTCTCGCGGAATTGTTCACCTCTTTGTCTGACTATACCGCCGGCGTGTTACTGGTGTTGCTGGCCTCGACCGTCTGGACTTTTTACGCGCTGGGGCAGAAGCAACTGCTGACAGTGTGGAATTCGCTGCAGGTGATGATGGTGATCTACCTGTTCTGCGCCTTGTTGCTGACGCCTTGGGTCCATCCGCTGGAGGCGCTGGAGTTGAGCCCGTTGCAGGGCTGGCTGCTGCTGGCGTGCTGCATGAACACCCTGATCGCCTATGGCGCGTTTGCCGAGGCGCTGGCGCATTGGGAAGCTTCGCGGGTCAGCGCGACGCTTGCGATCACGCCATTGGTTACGTTCGCAGCGGTAGCGGTGGCGGCCGGGGTGTGGCCTGAGTATGTGCACGCCGAGCAGATCAATCTGCTGGCGTATGGCGGGGCGGTGCTGGTGGTGCTGGGTTCGGCGCTGGTGGCACTGGGGCCATCGCTGATTGCCGGACTCAAGGCCCGGCGGGCGAAACTGTTGGTCGGATGATCCTTCCCGCGCCGGGCACGGGAAGGATCGGGATGACTCAGCCCTTGGCCCCGGCCTCGATCATGTTCTCCGGCCGTACCCAGGCATCGAACTCCTCATCGGTCAGATAGCCCAGCTCCAGCGCTGCCTCGCGCAGGGTTTTCCCTTCGCTGTAGGCCTTCTTGGCGATTTCCGCCGATTTGTCGTAGCCGATGTGCGGGTTCAGCGCCGTCACCAGCATCAGGCCACGTTCCAGGTGGTGCGCCATGACTTCGGCATCCGGCTCAAGCCCGGCGATGCAGTGCTGCTGGAAGTTGCTGCAGCCATCGGCGAGCAGGCGGATCGATTGCAGCAGGTTGTGGATGATCACCGGTTTGAACACGTTCAACTGCAGATGACCCTGACTGGCGGCGAAACCGATCGCCACGTCGTTGCCCAGCACCTGGCAGGCCAGCATCGACAGCGCTTCGCACTGGGTCGGGTTGACCTTGCCGGGCATGATCGAACTGCCTGGTTCGTTCGCCGGCAATTTCACTTCGGCAAAACCTGCGCGGGGCCCGGAGCCCAGCAGGCGCAGGTCGTTGGCGATTTTCATCAGCGCCACGGCGAGGGTTTTCAGTGCGCCGGACAGCGTGGTCAGTGGCTCATGGCCGGCGAGGGCGGCGAACTTGTTCGGGGCGGTGACGAACGGCAGACCGGAAAGTGCAGCCAGCTCGGCGGCAATCGCTTCACCAAAACCGTGGGGCGAGTTGAGCCCGGTGCCGACAGCGGTGCCGCCCTGGGCCAGTTCGCACACCGCCGGCAACGCTGAGCGAATCGCCCGTTCGGCGTAATCCAGCTGCGCTATGAAGCCGGAGATCTCCTGACCGAAGGTGATCGGCGTGGCGTCCATCATGTGGGTGCGACCGGTTTTCACCAGTTTCATGTGCCGTGCCGACAGCTCGGCCAGGCCACCCGACAGCTCGGCGATGGCCGGCAGCAGTTGGGTTTGCACAGCCTGCGCAGTGGCGATGCTCATGGCGGTGGGGAAGCAGTCGTTGGAACTCTGCGAGCGGTTGACGTGATCGTTCGGGTGCACCGGCGTCTTGCCACCGCGCGGATTGCCGGCCAGTTCGTTGGCGCGGCCGGCGATTACTTCGTTGGCGTTCATGTTGCTCTGCGTGCCGCTGCCGGTCTGCCAGACTACCAGCGGGAACTGGTCGTCGTGCTGGCCGTCGAGCACTTCGTCGGCGGCCTGTTCGATCAGGCGGGCGATGTCGGCGGGCAGGTCACCGTTGCGGTCGTTGACCCGGGCCGCGGCTTTCTTGATCAGGGCCAGGGCGTGCAAGACCGGCAATGGCATGCGTTCCTGACCGATGGCGAAGTTGATCAGCGAGCGTTGCGTCTGAGCGCCCCAGTAAGCGTCGTCCGGGACTTCGATCTGGCCCAGGCTGTCGGTTTCGATACGGCTCATCGTGCACACTCCTGTTGGTCTGTTTGCGCAGTTTAGGCCGGTGTCGGCCCGGGTGGTTCCCTCCGGTCGATTGTTGACCGGCAAATCCCCGCCAATCAAGCGCGGCAAGGCCCGGGGGTTGAGCCGCAGCGTTATTCAGGCGCAGAATGGTTGCCCTTGGGGTTTTACCTCGCCTAGCTGAAAAGGAAACTCGATGACTCGTCTTCGTGCCATCTGCACCGCGGTTGCCCTGGTTTGCGCCAGCGGCCAGGTGCTTGCCGATACCGCCAGCCACAACGCCAGTGCCGAAGCTTTCCTGACCCTGGCGCACGCTGACAAGCTGGGCACTCCGGTGTACATGCAAGTGCAGCAGATGTTTGCCCAGCGTTTTGAACAGACCAAGGCTCCGGAATCCAAGAAAGCCGTACTGGATACCTACCAGGCCAAGGCCAACGCCGCCCTGGACCAGGCCATTGGCTGGAACAAGCTGAAGCCGGACATGATCAAGCTCTACACCAGCACCTTCAGTGAGCAGGAACTCAAAGACCTGGTCGCGTTCTACCAGTCGCCCCTGGGCAAGAAAGTCCTGGAAAAAATGCCGCAGCTGACCCAGCAATCGGCCCAGATGACCCAGGCTAAACTGGAACCCGCCGTTCCTGTGGTCAACAAGCTGCTGGACGACATGACCAACGAGCTGGCACCGAAAGGCGCGGCTCCGGCGAAGAAGAAGTAAGCGGAGTTCGTGATGACCATGCAACAACGCATCGAATCGACGCTGGCGCTGCTTCAGCCTGAGCATCTGCAGGTGCTGGACGAGAGCCACATGCATAGTCGCGGGTTGCAGACCCACTTTAAGGCAGTGGTGGTCAGCGCGCAGTTCGAAGGCCTGAACCGGGTCAAGCGCCACCAGAAAGTCTACGGCACGCTCGGCGAGCTGATGGGCGAATTCCATGCGTTGGCGCTGCACACCTACACCCCGCAGGAATGGGCAGAAGTGGGCGCCGCTCCGGCGTCGCCGACCTGTGCCGGCGGGAGCAAGCATTGAGCCTTGCAGCAATGAACTGAGGTTTTTTGCTAGAATCCGCAACGCGCCGCTGACCCGGCGCGTTTTTTTTCGCATCCGGTTCACCCTTTACGAGGGTAGCCACCTGGAGAAACACCCATGACACAACCGATTGTCGTGGCGGCACTGTACAAGTTCGTCACCCTTGAAGATTACGTCAACCTGCGCGAGCCCCTGCTGCAAGCGATGGTCGACAACGGCATCAAAGGCACTCTGCTGATTGCCGAAGAAGGCATCAACGGCACGGTTTCCGGCAGCCGTGAAGGTATCGACGGCCTGCTGGCCTGGCTGCGCAACGATCCGCGCATGGTCGACATCGACCACAAGGAATCTTACTGCGACGAACAACCGTTCTACCGGACCAAGGTCAAGCTCAAGAAAGAGATCGTGACCCTGGGGGTCGAAGGCGTCGATCCGAACAAGAAGGTCGGGACCTACGTCGATCCAAAGGACTGGAATGCGCTGATCAGTGATCCGGAAGTGTTGTTGATCGACACCCGCAACGACTACGAAGTGTCGATCGGCACCTTTGAAGGCGCCATTGATCCGAAAACCACCAGTTTTCGCGAATTCCCCGACTACATCAAAGAACACTTCGATCCGGCCGTGCACAAGAAGGTCGCGATGTTCTGCACCGGTGGCATCCGCTGCGAGAAGGCGTCGAGCTACATGCTGGGCGAAGGCTTCGAAGAGGTTTACCACCTCAAGGGCGGTATTCTGAAGTACCTCGAAGAGGTGCCGCAGGAAGAAACCAAATGGCAGGGCGACTGCTTCGTGTTCGACAACCGCGTGACCGTGCGCCATGACCTGAGCGAAGGCGACTACGATCAGTGCCATGCCTGCCGCACCCCGGTCAGCGTCGAGGATCGGGCCTCCGAGCATTACGTGGCCGGCATCAGTTGCCCGCATTGCTGGAACAGCCTGAGCGAGAAGACCCGCCGCAGCGCCATCGACCGGCAAAAGCAGATCGAACTGGCAAAAGCGCGCAACATGCCGCACCCGATCGGCTACAACTATAAGCAAGCATCCTCCGAGGCTTAATCATGTCTGCACGCCTGCTCTATGTGATGGATCCGATGTGTTCCTGGTGCTGGGGATTTGCCCCGGTAGCCAAGGCATTGGTGGAGCAGGCGCAGGCAGCCGGGGTGGAACTGCACCTGGTGGTTGGCGGGTTGCGCACTGGCAGCGGTGCGGCGCTGGAGCCGACGACCCGACGCTATATCCTCGAGCACTGGCAGGCAGTCGCCGAAGCCACCGGCCAGCCGTTCAAGTTCGAAGGTGCGTTGCCCGAAGGTTTTGTCTATGACACCGAGCCTGCTTGCCGGGCCATTGTCACCGCGCGCAGCCTGGCGCCGGATTGCGCCTGGAAACTGGTCGGGTTGATCCAGCACGCGTTTTACGCTGAAGGCCGCGATGTCACCCAGGCCAGCGTTCTGGTGGAGCTGGCAGAGAAGGCCGGCGTCCCGCGCATCGAATTTGCTGCCCTGTTTGATCATGCCGATCAACACAAGGCGACCCAGGCGGATTTCAGTTGGGTGCAGGATCTGGGTATCGCCGGATTCCCGACCCTGCTCGCCGAACGCAATGGCCAACTGGCGTTGCTGACCAACGGCTATCAGCCGCTCAGTGAACTGTCGCCGTTGCTTGGTCGATGGCTGGAGCGCGCCGCCTGTGTCTGACCCGGCCTATGACACGCCAGCCGTCAAGCGTGTCGACCGGCTGAGCTGGGCTGAAGTCCGGCGTCTGGCACTTCATCACAAAAAATCCCTGTGGATCGCCAACGGTGTGGCCGTACTGGCAACGCTGTGCAGCGTGCCGATTCCGTTACTGTTGCCGTTGCTGGTGGACGAAGTCCTGCTCGGCCACGGCGATGCCGCGCTGAAAGTCATGAACCATGTGCTGCCCTCGATGTGGCAACAAGCGGCGGGCTACATCGGCCTGATGCTGGTGGTGACGCTGACTCTGCGCTGTAGCGCCCTGTGTTTTGGCGTGTTGCAGGCGCGGTTGTTTGCGCGGCTGGCCAAGGACATCGTTTATCGAATTCGCGTGCGCTTGATCGAAAGACTCAAGCGTATTTCCCTCGGCGAATACGAAAGCCTGGGCAGTGGCACGGTCACCACGCACCTGGTCACTGACCTCGACACCCTCGACAAGTTTGTCGGCGAAACCCTAAGCCGTTTCCTGGTGGCGATGCTGACGCTGGTGGGCACCGCCAGCATCCTGATGTGGATGCACTGGAAGCTGGCGTTGCTGATTCTGTTGTTCAACCCGTTGGTGATCTACGCCACGGTGCAATTGGGCAAACGGGTCAAACACCTGAAAAAACTGGAGAACGACAGCACCTCGCGCTTCACCCAGGCGCTGAGCGAAACCCTCGATGCAATCCAGGAAGTGCGTGCCGGCAACCGTCAGGGCTTCTTCCTCGGAAGGCTCGGTCTGCGGGCTCAGGAAGTGCGCAACTACGCGGTCAATTCGCAGTGGAAGACCGACGCCTCGAACCGTGCCAGTGGTCTGCTGTTCCAGTTCGGCATCGACATTTTCCGCGCGGCGGCCATGTTGACGGTGTTGTTCTCTGACCTGTCGATTGGCCAGATGCTCGCGGTGTTCAGCTACCTGTGGTTCATGATCGGCCCGGTCGAACAACTGCTGAACCTGCAATACGCCTACTACGCGGCAGGGGGTGCGCTGTCGCGGATCAACGAATTGCTGGCGCGCGCCGACGAACCGCAATACCCCGGTGGCGTCGACCCGTTCAAGGGCCGCGATACCGTCGGGATTCAGGTGCAGGGTCTGAGCTTTGGTTACGGCGACGAACTGGTGCTGGATCAGTTGAACCTGTCCATCGCCCCCGGCGAGAAAGTGGCAATTGTCGGCGCCAGCGGCGGTGGCAAAAGTACCCTCGTGCAATTGCTGCTGGGCCTGTACACGCCACTGGCCGGGACGATCCGTTTCGGCGGATCGACCCAGCAGGAAATCGGCCTGGAAACGGTTCGGGAAAATGTCGCGGTGGTGCTGCAGCATCCGGCGCTGTTCAACGACACCGTACGCGCCAACTTGACCATGGGCCGTACCCGCAGCGACGAAGCCTGCTGGCAGGCGCTGGAAATCGCCCAGCTCGAGGCCACCATCCGCGCCTTGCCGGACGGCCTGGACAGCATTGTCGGCCGCTCCGGCGTGCGCCTGTCGGGTGGTCAGCGGCAACGTCTGGCGATTGCGCGGATGATCCTCGCCGAGCCGAAAGTGGTGATCCTCGACGAGGCGACGTCAGCCCTCGACGCCGCCACCGAATACAACTTGCACCAGGCCATGGCGCGCTTCCTCCACGGCCGTACAACATTGATCATCGCCCACCGCTTGTCGGCGGTGAAGCAAGCGGATCGGGTGCTGGTGTTTGATGGCGGGCAAGTGGCCGAGGATGGCGACCATCAGCAATTGATTGCCGATGGCGGGTTGTACGCCAAGCTGTATGGGCATTTACAGCGGTTGTAGGTTATTTCCACAGCACCTGTAGTGCGTCTGCTTCGCCTCTGTGACCAAACTCTTTCATGACCAATGAGCACGACTCGCAGGGTGGCATCGTGGTAGCGACGTCCACCGATTTCAGCTCAAGTGGATCCGTGTATTTCTCGCGAATCACGCGTATCAACTTGCTTTCGCTGTCCAGGGAGGTTGGTCGGGTAGCCAGTGCCGGTGTGTAGGTATCGATGTTCTTGATGGTCAGTGGGACTGCAACCAAGCGCCCTTTATCAGTCAACTCCAGGTTCGTCTTGGCAACAGTCAGGTTGAAGTCGACGTTGACGTAAGTCGTGTCGCCGATCTTTACATGATTGGCACCCAGGTGCCGAAACAGGGGCAGGTGTTTGGTTGTGCCATGAGCGCCGGAAACACTGACGTAAACTTCCCGCACGCCATTCGCGGCGATGACTTCGGCATAGGCAATGTTCCGGGCATTGTCTGTGCGGTCGAATCGGCTCAGCAGGCGTTGAAGTTTCTGCATTGTTTCATCGATGCGCAGCGCCGCATCGGCCACGGGTGGCTTGATCGTCGGTGAAAGAAACAGGGTGTCGAAAATTTCTGCCGTTCGTTGCCGCAAAGCTTCCGGGGCGTCCTTGCTCCGTGCCCACGTGGTCGCACCTTCGGCGCGCTTGGCGATGATCATTCGCGTCGAGTGGTCGAACATCAGCGCTTCACTTGGGCTGGTATCTACTTTCAGCCACTTCATGCCGGCAGGCGGGTTGGCATGAGTGCCCAGAGGTATGGCGATGTCATCCATGGTTTTCAGGGCGCGCTCGACCTCCGGTATCGAATTGATCCGGGCCGTGTTGTTGGCATTAAGCGATCCGGTGTAAACCGTCTTCAGTTCATCGGCCAGTTCGATCGGTAAGGTTTGTGCCTTGCGTAAAACCAGAGGATCGGAAAGGACCTGCCCTGGCAAGCGCTCGGTGACGTAGAAGTCTCCGGCGTTCAGGCGGGTGAATACATAGTGCTTCGAGTCATCTTTCGCTGGAACGATGATCGCGCCGACTTCAAGCGTATCGAACTTTTTTGAACGCTCGTAGGGTAGGCGAACCTTGATGCGCGCATAGATTCCCTTTTGAAACTCCAATGATGCGTTGAGTTGCTTGTAGGTCTTGATGGCGCTGGTCAGTAATGGCTGAGATGAGATGGCCGGTGTGTAAATGGTATCGCCGAACCATTGCGCCCATCCCTTGCTTGTATCCTGGCTGTTCGGGGGAGGCGTCGGCGCTGGAGTCCGGGAGACATAACTCGTTTTGCAGACATCGCTACCCGGTGCACGCCGCACCCGGCAAGGAATGGGTTTGAACACCGTTTTTTGATCGATCAGGTCAGCGCGGCGCAGTTGATCGCCGTCCAGACGATAGGGAATGCCATCGATCAGCAGGGTGGTGCGCCCGTCGATTTCGAGCATTTCGCGGATGCTGGCCTGCTCGGGGACTTCAGCGCTCGCGTGAAGTTTGCCGGGGGGCAGCGTGTTGAAGGTGGATCGACCTTGCGTGAATTGCTTTCGATGGTTGAGCAGGCGTGGACCATAGGGCAGTGATGTGACGGGATCGACAAGGTGGAATTGCTTCAGGTTCGATGAGCTCGTGTTGCGTACCAACACATCATCGATCCCTTTGACGGATGCCAGTCGATCGCCAGCGGCCAATGGTTTCCATTGCCCTGGATTGATCGTCTGCGGCAAGTTGCTGACCAGTCTGTACTTGTCGGCATTCCCAGACAACTTCCTTATTCCACCCAACGCCAGGTGACCCACCCCAAGCAACCCACGGCCAACTCCGCTCAATGTTGCCTTGAGCAACGTCGGAATGCCGCTCAACGGGTTCAGATTACTCACCGTCGCCGTCAGGAGCTTGCGAGTCAGCGTCGTAAAGGAAGGCAGGCTCGCTTTGACGGCCATGCGCGAGGCAGTGTTCGCGGCTCGAATCAGTCGCACCGTCCCTGAAATGAATTTCCCGATGGGAAAGAGGAATGACGCGAGATCCAGAAGGAGTCCGCCCCCGCCCATGATCTTTTTGGTGACATCGTCCGACAGAAGGTCCTCGATGCTGCCCCAGAACGGTACGAATCCTTTGACGATGGTCAGAAATGTATTCAGGCGTTGTTCGCTTCTGGCCCTCAAGGTGTCAAAGATCGTCATGCCGCGGGCCTGGGTGCGCAAATGCTTTTCATCGACATAGAGATAATTCTCCGCGATGCACTGAGCCACTGCATTGAGACGAGAGGATGTCAGAGTCACTGGTTCGCCGGATGGCCCGACGGCAGGCATTTGACCCATCGTATCGAGAAAGCCAATGTAGTACTGCTGCTCGAGGGGCGCCTTGCCATGCAAGTGGGCAGACCAGTCGAGGAGAAGGGTTGTGGCCAGATTCCGTTCGGGAGAATAGGTTTGTCCGGGAATCGAGGCGTGGAGGGGAAACTCGGTGCGCACGCCATTGACAGTCGAAGATCGCAGACCGACTCGGCGACGAATGACGGCAGCACTCGGGATGAGTTCGTAATAGCTGATTTCATCATCGCAGGTCGCTTGTAGAACGAAGCCTTTTCTCGCCCGGACATTATCTGGCTTGCCTTCTTTTTTGAGGATCTGACGCAACCCCAATACCTTGATGGCTCCTCGCTCCAGTGCCCGACGCTCAATCGATGGCAATGACGCCAAGAGGCTCAGGATCAAGGTCTGATAGGCCGATCTGATGGTTGCCAGATGATTCTTTAAGTCGGCGTCGAACACCGCATTGACATCCGGCAGCTTCTGGCCGGAATGGTTGAGATTGATTCCGCCGGAAAAAATCTGCCGGTAAATGCCGTGGACTTTGCGCTCCGAGTGAAAATCCCGGTGTTCGTCGATTCTGAAGGTATCGAAGGTTTGCGTTTTTCCGTCTGGCTCAGTGAAGAACCAGCGTTTGCCATCATCAAACTGCCCATCGGCATAAAGGTCCAGAAACCCATACCCTTCCCGTTTCAGTGACGGCATGTCTCTGAAACTGAGGGACGCCGGTGAATCATCCCGTAGAAGTTTGCGCCCGTCTGATTCCAATACATGGCTGCCCAGTGCATCGTGTTTCATGCGCTTGGCCATCTGCAGCCTGTCGGGAGGGCGCAGTTCCAGCGATTGCACGGCCTTGTTCAGGTTTTCGCTCTGGTTCTCCAGTGCCGTCAATGCTCGTTCGATTTCCTCCTGGCTGTAGTCGGATGACGCTCGCGACTGGACAATGCCCATACAGATTGCCCACTCAAGTGCCGGGCCCAGTCTCAGCCGCGCCATTTTTTCAAGCTCTGCGGTGGAGGCGTTGGCGCTAAGTTCCAGAGGCAGATTGACGAGCTGTTGAAAGGAAAGCGGTTGCGGTCGATCGAGGCCGAGTTCGTCAGCCAGCAGCACGCCCTGCATGAAATTGACCCACACCACCGAACTCTTGTAGCGAAGATCGGGCGGGACATCAGGTACCTGGAAGTCTTTTGATAGCTGCGTCTGGTAAATGTGTGCCAGCACGATGGACTCATTGGTGTTGGCGACCCGTTTGGTCCGCAGCAAATGTTGTGCGAAATCGTTGCGAAGGGTCTGGTAGCTTTTGCCCCAGTGCGATGGATCCTGCCAGCGGAAACCGGCGAGCTCCTGATATTCATCGGCTGATGGTGCATGCAGGTAAAGACCGATGGCTTTGCACAGCAGTTGGTTGCGTATTGAAGCGGATGTCTGTTCGCCGGTGCGTGCACCGTACCACTTGAGAGTCTTCAGCAATCGATTGGCCAGATCCTGTGACGGTACCGAGTCCAGAATCTGCTTAAGAAATACTGAAGGTGTTGCGCGCACCTCTTCGGCGGAAGCGGGAAACAGCACCTCGGCACCCAGGCGGCCGATCAGCATGGGGCTGCCGGACATGAAGCTTTTAACGGTGGCGGTCATTTGCGCGTTGATGAGTTTGGCCTTGTAAGCTTTCAGGGTATCGGAGGGTGCGGCACCGGGTGTGGCACGTCGCAGGGCATTGAACCGTTTTTGATCCTTGGCGGTGGCTTGCACAAAGCCTTCTATATTCGGGCCGCTATCAAGTCCCAATGCTAGCCGGGCACGAAGTTCCCTCGCGGCTGAGGTCTCGGCTGTATCGGTAGTCGTCTCTGTCATGTCGCACTCCTTGGCGCGGGATCCTGTTACGCAAATGGGAGTGCGCAGTAAAGCGATCCGGAGCTTCGGGTTGGCGGTACATATCTACGCTTGGCGCTTGTGCTGTATTGAGGCTGATCCGCCGCTTGCCGGAACCGGTAACGCCTCCTAGTCTTGGGGGGATGCTCGAAAAGAGAAGGACGATCAGGCAGTGCTCATGCAAGGAATCCCATGAAGCAAAAGCGGACTCTCGGAACGCCTCGGTTGTTGGGCATCGTCTGGCCATTCATTGCCGTCGTGTTGTTTCAGGCGTTGCTGGGGGGCGTGAGTCTTTACGTCTTGTCGGCCGTTCGGGGCTATGTGGCGGGCGAGAGCCTATGGTCCAAGGGGCAGAAAGATGCCATCTACTACCTGAATCTGTACGCCGACAGCCGCGACGAGGCGATCTACCTCAAATACAAGAATGCGATTGCGGTGCCTCAGGGCGGTCATCAGTTGCGTCTGGCACTGGACAAGCAACCGCCCGATCTGCAGGCGGCGCGCGAGGGCATCCTCAAGGGCGGCAACCACCCGGACGATGTCTCCAGCCTGATCTGGCTCTACCTGAACTTCCGTCACTTCAGTTATCTGGAAACCGCCATCGACCGCTGGACGCTGGGTGATGCCTACTTGGTGGAGCTCGATGACGTGGCTCAGGAGATGCACCGGCGCATCACGGCCGACGAGGCAAGTGATGCCGACATCCGGCGCTGGAAAGACCGGATCTTTGCGATCAACGATGGTGTGACCCCCGCAGCCAAGGCCTTCAGCGACGCGTTGGGCGAGGGCTCGCGGATGATCCTGCGCCTGCTGCTGTTCACCAACCTCGCCACGGCGCTGGGCCTGATCGTGCTGGCGCTGTTGCGCACCCGTAAATTGCTCAAGCAGCGGCATGCCTTTGCCGAGGCCCTGCAACTGGAAAAGGACCGGGCCCATATCACCCTGCAATCGATTGGCGACGGGGTCATCACCACGGATGTGAGCGGTGCGATCGAATACATGAACCCGGCAGCCGAGGCCTTGACCCACTGGAAGGCTGAACAGGCTGCGGGCCTGCCGCTGGCGGCGTTGTTCAATTTGTTGGATGACAACGCCCAGGCCGAAGGGCTGACCCTGATCGAACATATTCTCAGCGGCCAATTGAGCGGTGGCAGCGAGCACTCGAAGCTGATTCAGCGACTTGATGGCAGTACCGTTTCGGTGACCCTGGTCGGGGCTCCAATCCGCAATGCCGGCAAGGTCAGCGGGACGGTTTTGGTGCTGCACGACATGACCCAGGAGCGGCAATACATCGCCAATCTATCGTGGCAGGCGACCCATGATGCGCTGACTGGGCTGGCCAACCGCCGCGAGTTCGAATACCGCCTCGAACAGGCTCTGCACAATCTGACCCGGCAACCGGGGCGACATGCGCTGATGTTCCTCGATCTCGATCAGTTCAAACTGGTCAACGACACCTGCGGGCATGCGGCGGGCGATGAGTTGCTGCGGCACATCTGCGCATTGCTGCAATCAGGCCTGCGCGAGGGCGACACGCTGGCGCGGCTGGGGGGCGACGAGTTCGGCATTTTGCTGGAGAACTGCGCACCGGAGGCGGCCGAGAAGATCGCCGAGGGGCTGCGTCAGACGGTGCAGAACCTGCATTTCGTCTGGAAGGGGCGGCCGTTCCTGACCACCGTCAGCATTGGTCTGGTGCATGTCGCGCAAACCCCGACCACCCTCGAAGCCTCGCTGCGGGCGGCCGACATGGCCTGCTACATGGCCAAGGAAAAGGGTCGCAACCGGGTGCAGGTCTACCATGCCGACGACTCGGAGCTATCCCTGCGTTTCGGTGAGATGGCCTGGGTGCAGCGCCTGCACATGGCTCTGGAGGAAAACCGCTTCTGTCTCTATGCCCAGGAAATCGCCCCGCTGGGTTCGGTTGCCGATGGTAAGGGCGGGCACATCGAAATCTTGTTGCGCCTGCATGACGAGGCGGGTCGGATGATTCTGCCAGACAGTTTCATACCGGCGGCCGAGCGTTACGGTTTGATGACATCGCTGGATCGCTGGGTTGTGCAGAATGTATTTAAGGTTATTGCTCAATGTATTAACGAAGAGTGCGAAGGCCCTCTCGCAATGTGTGCGATTAATCTTTCAGGCATTACTATCGGAGATGACGCGTTCTTGCACTTTCTGCGGGAACAGTTTGATAACTATTCCGTTCCGCCTGAAATGATTTGTTTTGAAATTACAGAAACCAGCGCCATTGCAAATCTTGGCAGTGCCATCCGATTTATTAATGAACTCAAAGGGTTGGGTTGTTACTTCTCGCTGGATGACTTTTGCGCCGGAATGTCTTCATTCGCTTATTTGAAACATTTGCCTGTAGACTTCCTGAAGATCGACGGGAGTTTCGTAAAGGATATGCTGGACGACCCGATTAACCGCGCTATGGTCGAAGTGATCAATCACATCGGGCATGTCATGGGTAAGCAGACAATTGCCGAGTTTGTCGAAACAGCCCAGATCGAGCAGGCATTGCTTGAAATCGGCGTCGATTACGCTCAGGGTTATGTCATCGAACGCCCGCAATTGTTTACCTGCGACAGTTTGCAAAGTCGGCCCGCCAGACCGCAGCCGCTGTTGTTCAAGGCGCCTGGCACGTTCCGTTGAAGTCTCTTGCCGATCCTCACAATCACAAATCAAAAGGAGCCGAACAGTGATCGACACATTCAACCGAACCGGACCACTCATGGAAGCTGCAAGTTATCCTGCCTGGGCACAACAGTTGATTCAGGATTGCAGCGAGAGCAAACGCCGGGTTGTCGAACATGAACTTTACCTGCGCATGCGTGATAACAAGCTCAGCGCCAAGACCATGCGACAGTACCTGATCGGGGGCTGGCCCGTCGTTGAGCAGTTCGCGTTGTACATGGCGCAGAATCTCACCAAGACCAAGTTCGCCCGTCACCCGGGTGAAGACATGGCGCGGCGCTGGTTGATGCGCAACATCCGCGTCGAACTCAACCATGCCGATTACTGGGTAAACTGGAGTCGGGCCCACGGCGTGAGCCTGGAAGACCTGCAGGCCCAGCAAGTGCCGCCGGAATTGCACGCGCTGAGTCACTGGTGCTGGCACACCAGTTCGGCCGATTCGCTGATCGTAGCCATCGCCGCCACCAACTATGCGATTGAGGGCGCGACCGGGGAGTGGTCGGCGCTGGTCTGCTCGACAGGTGTGTACGCCGCCGCTTTCCCTGAAGAAGACCGAAAGCGGGCGATGAAGTGGCTGAAGATGCATGCCCAGTACGATGATGCCCACCCGTGGGAAGCACTGGAAATTATCTGCACCCTGGCCGGGATGAACCCGAGTCGGTCTTTGCAGACGGAGCTGCGCCAGGCCGTGTGCAAGAGCTATGACTACATGTACCTGTTCCTCGAGCGCTGCATGCAACTGGAACTTGCTGAGCGAGTGACAGTTGGGCGCGAGCGACGAGCGCTGGTCGAGAGCTAGTTCGACGACACCCATAAAAAACGGGAGCGCATGCTCCCGTTTTTATTTGCTCGAAGAAGGGTCAGCCAGCCATTGTCAGGCGGTTGCGCCCCTCACGCTTGGCCACATACAGCGCGCTGTCGGCGCGGCGCAGCAGGCTGTCGGCGGATTCGCCCGGCAGCAGGGTCGAACAGCCGAGGCTTACGGTCAGCTCGATCAACTGGCCATCGGCGTAGTAGTCCTGGGCTTGTGCTGCATACCGCAGGCGTTCGCCGACCATCGCGGCGGCTTCGCGGCTGGTGTTGGACAGCAGGATCAAGAACTCTTCCCCGCCATAGCGAAACACCATGTCGACGTTGCGCAACTGATCCTTGATCGATGCCGCGACGGCTTTGAGCACCTCGTCGCCGGCGCTGTGGCCATGGCTGTCATTGACTTGTTTGAAGTGGTCGATATCCAGCATCAGCAGCGACAACGGTTGCAGGTGTCGACGCGACATTTCGATTTCCCTCTGCAGGGTCTGCTCCAGGGCGATGCGATTGCCGGCGCCAGTCAGCGGATCGCGCAGGGCGGTTTGCGTCGCGACACGATAGAGCAACGCGTTGCGCATCGGGTACAGCAGGGACGACAGAAGTGACTCCAGATTTCCCAGTTCCTGCTCGCTGAAACGCTGGTTGCGGCGGAACACCAGTTTGCCCATGTGTTCGCCGTCGTGGCTGAGGCTGTAGCTGGCCGAGTGATGACCGCGGGCGCCGAATTCCAGGCGCAAGTCACTGCCGCTGTGCACATAGCTCAAGGCATCGAGCGGCACCAGGCGCTGAACTTCGCGGAAAAACAGACCGAGGATGCGTTGGGGCTCAAGGCTGGTTTGCAGTTGCAGGCTCATTTGCTGGTGCAATTGCGCCAGGCTGACAGGTCGCTCCAGAAGCGGAGGTAGCTGACCAAAGCCCAGGCGTTGCAATTTGGCACTATCGAAGTCAATTGCAGTGGTCTGGGAGGGTGATTTCATATGGCGTGAGCCCCTAAGCAGTAAGTCTGTCTTACAGGCTGGGTGAGAGCGGCTATGGGCTGCGCGTCATACTGATCCATCAGTCCCGTAGGACATTTGACGCAAGTTTAGTCTGCCCGATGACGATTAGTCAGCTATCGAATCAGGCCTTGCCCGACTGCCTTCACTCGGCGTGCTTTAAGGGAATGTAGAGCGAAAGTCGTGCCATTCAGTTCATGTTTTATTAAAACTGTTTTGAATCAATGGCTTGGGTTTTTAGCACGGTAGGGTGTGGTGGTTATTTGACTGAAATGGGTCTGTACAAAGCGGCAAATGCCTGCCGCGACGGGAATCCGCCGCGGCAACAAAAGCGACGTATGGCACTACTGAGCGTTGAACGCTTGGCCATTGATGCCCGTGCTGTCCGGGCCCATCAGGTATAGATAGACCGGCATGATCTCTTCCGGAGTCGGGTTGTTCAGCGGGTTTTCCCCCGGGTAAGCCTGAGCGCGCATGCTGGTGCGAGTGGCGCCCGGGTTGATGCTGTTGGCGCGCACGGGGGCGACGTTTTCGACTTCGTCGGCGAGGGTTTGCATCAGTCCTTCGGTGGCGAACTTGGACACGCCATAAGCGCCCCAGTAAGCACGGCCCTTGCGCCCGACGCTGCTGGAGGTGAATACCACCGAGGCGTCCTGCGACAATTTGAGCAGCGGTAGCAGGGTGCTGGTCAGCATGAACATCGCGTTGACGTTGACTTGCATGACACGCATGAAATTTTCACCGGACAACTGCTCGATCGGCGTGCGCGGGCCAATGATCGAGGCGTTGTGCAGCAGGCCGTCGAGGTGGCCGAACTCGGTCTCGATCATTGCCGCCAGCTCATCGTATTGATGGGGCAGGGCGGTTTCGAGGTTGAACGGGATTACGACCGGCTGCGGATGCCCGGCTGCCTCGATCTCGTCGTAGACCTGGGTCAGGTTGGCTTCGGTCTTGCCCAGCAGCAGCACGGTCGCGCCGTGGGCGGCGTAGGTCTTGGCGGCGGCCGCACCGATGCCGCGACCGGCACCGGTGACCAGAATGACCCGATCCTTGAGCAATTCGGGGCGAGCGGAGTAATCAAACATAAAAACCTCTAATCCATTAACTTCTGATCGTTCCCACGGCCTGCATGGGTGTGCAGTCCGGCACCACTCAGCAACTGCACAGAGCGTTGTCGAGCACCTTGCGCAACTCCAGCGGATGATCCACCACGACGTCCGCGCCCCAATGCCGAGGGTTGTCCTCGGGGTGAATGTAGCCATAGGTCACTGCGGCGGTCTTGGTACCCGCGTCACGGCCGGACTCGATATCGCGCAGATCATCGCCGATAAACAGAACGCTCGACGGATCCAGATCAAGCATCTTGCAGGCAAGGGTCAGCATCTCGGGATCCGGTTTGCTGTTTTTTACGTGATCCGGGCAGATCAGCAAGGCCGAGCGCTCGGCCAGCCCCAACTGTTGCATGATCGGTTCGGCGAAGCGCAGCGGCTTGTTGGTGACCACACCCCAGACCAGATTGGATTTTTCGATATCGGCCAGCAATTCACCCATGCCGTCGAACAGCTTGCTGTGCACGGCGCAGCCCACCAGATAGCGCTCGAGGAACTCAAGACGCAGCTCCTCGAAGCCCGGCGATTCAGGATCCATCGAAAACGTCACTGCGACCATGGCCTTGGCGCCACCGGAGATTTCGTCGCGGATGTGTTTGTCGTTCATCAGCGGCAAACCACGATCCGCGCGCATCGCCTGGCAAATGGCGATGAAGTCCGGCGCGGTGTCGAGCAGGGTACCGTCCATATCAAAAAGGACTGCTCTGATAGCCATCGGCTTATTCCTCGCGCAGGGTCTGGATCATGTAGTTGACGTCAACGTCCGCTGCCAGCTTGTAGTGCTTGGTCAACGGGTTGTAGGTCAGACCGATGATGTCCTTGACAGTGAGGCCGGCCATGCGGCTCCAGGCGCCCAGCTCGGACGGGCGAATGAATTTCTTGAAATCGTGGGTGCCGCGCGGCAGCAGCTTCATGATGTATTCGGCACCGACGATGGCGAACAGGTAAGCCTTCGGGTTGCGGTTGATGGTGGAGAAGAACACCTGGCCGCCGGGTTTGACCATGCGGAAGCAGGCGCGGATCACCGAGGATGGATCCGGTACGTGTTCGAGCATTTCCAGGCAGGTGACGACGTCGAACTGCTCGGGCATTTCTTCGGCCAGGGCTTCGGCGGTGATCTGGCGGTATTCGACGTTCACGCCGGATTCCAGCTGATGCAGTTGTGCGACCGCCAGTGGCGCTTCGCCCATGTCGATGCCGGTCACGGTCGCGCCGCGCTGGGCCATGGCTTCGCTGAGAATGCCGCCGCCGCACCCGACGTCGAGGACCTTCTTGCCGGCCAGGTTGACCCGCTCGTCAATCCAGTTGACCCGCAGTGGGTTGATATCGTGCAGCGGTTTGAACTCGCTTTCGCGGTCCCACCAGCGATGGGCCAGTGCTTCGAATTTGGCGATTTCGGCGTGGTCGACGTTGCTCATGTTTCAATCCTCTAAAACTTGAAAAAGGCTGTAGCCCCGGAGTTTGCCCCGGGGTGTTTACGATTCGGTGTGGCCGCTGATGCGACGGCCCCAGGCCCGGGCGGTTTCGCCCAGCTGTTGTTCGTCCAGGCGGGTCAGGCGGCGATCGTCGAGTAACTGCTTGCCGGCAACCCACAGGTGTTTCACGCAGTCCCGGCCGGTGGCGTAAATAAGCTGCGAGACCGGGTCATAGACCGGTTGCTGTGCCAGACCGGACAGATCGAACGCGACGATGTCTGCCGCCTTGCCGAGTTCCAGCGAGCCGGTCTCGGCTTCGATCCCCAAGGCTCGCGCACCGTTCAGCGTGGCCATGCGCAGCGCCCGGTGGGCGTCCAGCGCGGTGGCCGAGCCGGCGACAGCTTTGGCCAGCAATGCAGCGGTGCGAGTTTCGCCCAGCAGGTCCAGATCGTTGTTGCTCGCCGCGCCATCGGTGCCGACGGCCACGTTGACCCCGGCCTGCCACAGGCGCTCGACCGGGCAGAAACCGCTGGCCAGTTTCAGGTTCGACTCCGGGCAATGGATCACGCTGGTGTTGCTTTCTACCAGTAACGCCAGGTCGTCATCGCTGATCTGGGTCATGTGCACGGCCTGGAAGCGCGGGCCGAGCAGGCCCAGTCGGCCAAGGCGCGCCAACGGGCGTTCGCCGCGCTGTTCGACTGCTTGCTGCACTTCGAAGGCGGTTTCGTGGACGTGCATGTGGATCGAGGCGTCCAGCTCTTCGGCGATCACGCGGATTTTTTCCAGGTTCTCATCACCAACGGTGTAGGGTGCATGAGGGCCGAAAGTAATCTTGATGCGTTCGTGATGCTTCAGGTCGCCGAACAGTTCGACGCCCTGACGAATGGCTTCATCGGCGCTGGCAGCGCCCGGAATCGGGAAATCGAGGATCGGAATGGCGATCTGTGCACGGATTCCGCTGTTGTGCACGCGCTCACTGGCAACCTTCGGGAAGAAGTACATGTCCGAGAAGCAGGTGATGCCACCTTTTATCTGCTCGGCGATGGCGAGGTCAGTGCCGTCACGTACGAAGTCTTCATCGACCCATTTGCCTTCGGCCGGCCAGATATGGTTTTCCAGCCAGGTCATCAACGGCAGATCGTCAGCGAGACCGCGGAACAAGGTCATGGCCGCATGGCCGTGAGCATTGATCAGGCCGGGGCTGAGCAGCACGTCCGGCAATTCGCGGACTTCGGCGGCGTTACACTTCAAGGCTTCGGCACGCGGGCCGATGAACACGATGCGACCGTCGCGGATGCCCAGGCCATGTTCCTTGAGCACCACGCCTGCGGGTTCGACGGGTACCAGCCAGGTCGGCAGCAATAATAAGTCGAGCGCAATGGCAGGTTTCGGCATCGAGGGTCGGTTCCAGTGCTTTTGTATAAGGATGGCGAAGTATACCCGAGCGTCTTCGCGGGGGGATCGCTATAATCGGCGGCTTTTGTTCATGAGTGCGGGGTGAGGGATGCGCGATCGACTATTGGCTGCGGAGAAAGTAAAGGCCATCGATTGGCGTGATGGCGCGCTCCACCTGCTGGATCAGCGCGTTTTGCCGTTCGAGGAAAACTGGATCGCCTACACCAGCGCCGCCGGCGTGGCCGAGGCGATTCGTTCGATGGTAGTGCGCGGTGCGCCGGCCATCGGCATCAGTGCGGCGTATGGCATCGTGTTGGCCGCCCGTGCCCGGATCGCCGAAGGTGGCGACTGGTACGCGGCGCTGGAAGAGGATTTCATGCTGCTGGCCGATTCCCGGCCGACGGCGGTCAATCTGTTCTGGGCGTTGAACCGCATGCATGACCGGCTGGATCGGTTGAAAGAAAACGCCGATCCGCTGGCGACGCTGGAGGCCGAAGCCATCGCCATCCATGAAAGCGATCGCGAAGCCAACCTGACCATGGCCCAGCTCGGCGTTGACCTGATCCGCAAACATCAGGGCAACGCCCAGGCAATCCTGACCCACTGCAATACCGGCGCCCTGGCCACCGGCGGATTCGGCACGGCGCTCGGGGTGATCCGCGCCGCATTCATTGAGGGTATGGTCGAGCGTGTCTATGCCGATGAAACCCGGCCGTGGCTGCAAGGCTCGCGCCTGACGGCATGGGAACTGGCCAATGAAGGCATTCCGGTGACCCTTAACGCTGACTCCGCTGCCGCCCACATCATGAAAACCAAAGGCGTGACCTGGGTGATCGTCGGCGCTGACCGGATCACTGCCAACGGCGACGTGGCGAACAAGATTGGTACCTATCAACTGGCAGTCAACGCCATGCACCATGGCGTTCGTTTCATGGTGGTGGCGCCGAGTTCGACCATCGACATGAATCTGGCCAGCGGTGATGACATCCCGATCGAAGAGCGCGCCGGCGCCGAATTGCTGGAAGTTGGCGGCAAGCGCGTCGGGGCAGACGTTGAAGCGTTCAACCCGGTGTTTGACGTGACCCCGGCAGACCTGATCGATGCGATCGTCACCGAGAAAGGCATCGTCGAGCGCCCGGATACCGCGAAAATGGCGCAGTTGATGTGCCGCAAGCGCCTGCATTAAGGGGGTTCCGCGCCCGCTGAATCGCCATCGCCAGCAGGCGGGCTCCCACAGCTTCAGTGTTCACCACTGATTCTGTGGCAGCTGGCGTGCCAGCGATGGGGTCTTGAAAGTCAATAAACATCCGCAATTTCGTCCCGAAATTTGCATTCAGGGAAGCTCTGAGCCTCTCTCGTCCCCGTTAAGCCTGTCATCGGTCATCTAACTATGCTCCATGCGCATCTGGGGGATAGGTGCGTGGCGGCTCTTGTGATAACATCCGGCGTTTTCCGAGGCAGTCCCACGGGGTTGTCTTCACTGCGCAAATCCAGGGTCAACTTGTTGATTTGTCGTAAGTCGGCGCATGGCACTCGGCCTGCATCGACGAGCTTCGTGCGTCCCCTATGGATATGGCGAAGTTTCACCAGAAAAAGGAATCAGGCTTCTCATGGGCGAACTGGCCAAAGAAATCCTCCCGGTCAATATCGAAGACGAGCTGAAACAGTCCTATCTCGATTACGCGATGAGCGTGATCGTCGGCCGTGCACTGCCGGATGCGCGCGATGGCTTGAAGCCCGTGCACCGTCGCGTGCTTTTCGCGATGAGCGAGCTGGGCAACGACTTCAACAAGCCGTACAAGAAATCTGCCCGTGTTGTCGGTGACGTGATCGGTAAGTATCACCCGCACGGTGATACCGCGGTGTACGACACCATCGTCCGTATGGCTCAGCCATTCTCGCTGCGTTACCTGCTGGTGGACGGTCAGGGCAACTTCGGTTCGGTGGACGGCGACAACGCCGCGGCCATGCGATACACCGAAGTGCGCATGACCAAGCTGGCGCACGAGCTGCTGGCCGACCTGCACAAGGAAACCGTGGACTGGGTGCCGAACTACGACGGCACCGAACTGATCCCGGCGGTCATGCCGACCCGCGTTCCGAACCTGCTGGTCAACGGTTCCAGCGGTATCGCCGTGGGCATGGCGACCAACATTCCGCCGCACAACCTCGGTGAAGTCATCGACGGTTGCCTGGCTCTCATCGACAACCCTGAGCTGACCGTCGATGAGCTGATGCAATACATTCCCGGTCCGGACTTCCCGACCGCTGCGATCATCAACGGTCGTGCCGGCATCATCGAAGCCTACCGCACCGGCCGTGGCCGCATTTACATGCGTGCGCGTTCGATCATCGAAGACATCGACAAGGTCGGTGGCCGTCAGCAGATCGTCATCACCGAGCTGCCTTACCAGTTGAACAAGGCGCGTCTGATCGAGAAGATCGCCGAGCTGGTAAAAGAGAAGAAACTCGAAGGCATCACCGAACTGCGCGACGAGTCCGACAAGGACGGTATGCGTGTCGTGATCGAGTTGCGTCGCGGCGAAGTGCCTGAGGTGATCCTCAACAACCTCTACGCCCAGACCCAGCTGCAATCGGTATTCGGCATCAACATCGTCGCGCTGATCGACGGCCGTCCGCGGATCCTGAACCTCAAGGATCTGCTGGAAGCCTTCGTTCGTCACCGTCGCGAAGTCGTTACCCGCCGTACCGTGTTCGAACTGCGCAAGGCTCGTGAGCGTGGCCATATCCTTGAGGGTCAGGCCGTCGCCCTGTCGAACATCGACCCGGTGATCGCCCTGATCAAGGCGTCGCCGACCCCGTCGGAAGCCAAGGAAGCACTGGTCAGCACGCCGTGGGAATCCAGTGCGGTGATGACCATGGTCGAGCGTGCCGGTGCCGATTCGTGCCGTCCGGAAAACCTCGATCCGCAATACGGTCTGCGCGACGGCAAGTACTTCCTGTCGCCGGAACAGGCACAAGCCATTCTGGAACTGCGTCTGCACCGCCTGACCGGCCTGGAGCACGAAAAGCTGCTGGCCGAGTATCAAGAGATCCTGAACCAGATCGGCGAGCTGATCCGCATCCTCAACAGCGCCACGCGCCTGATGGAAGTGATCCGCGAAGAGCTGGAAGTGATCCGCGCCGAATACGGCGACGTGCGCCGCACCGAGATCCTCGATGCACGCCTCGACCTGACCCTGGGCGACATGATCCCGGAAGAAGAGCGCGTCGTGACCATCTCCCACGGCGGTTATGCCAAGACTCAGCCACTGGCTGCGTACCAGGCTCAGCGTCGTGGTGGTAAGGGTAAATCGGCTACCGGCGTGAAGGATGAGGACTACATCGCTCACCTGCTGGTCGCCAACAGCCACACCACGCTGCTGCTGTTCTCCAGCAAGGGCAAGGTGTACTGGCTCAAGACCTACGAGATTCCGGAAGCGTCCCGCGCCGCCCGTGGCCGTCCGCTGGTCAACCTGTTGCCGCTGGATGACGGTGAATACATCACTACCATGCTGCCGGTCGATCTCGAAGCCATGAAGCGTCAGGCTGATGAAGAAGAAGCCGAAGGCGCCGAGGCTGATGTAGACGACATCGAAAACAGCAACGAAACCGAAGAAGAGCGCAAGGCGCGTATCAAGGCTGCCGACCGCAAGAAGGCACCGTTCATCTTCATGTCGACCGCCAACGGTACCGTCAAGAAGACCCCGCTGGTGGCCTTCAGCCGTCAGCGCAGCGTCGGTCTGATCGCGCTGGAGTTGGACGAGGGCGACATCCTGATCTCCGCTGCCATCACCGATGGCGAGCAGGAAATCATGCTGTTCTCCGACGGCGGCAAGGTGACGCGCTTCAAGGAATCCGAAGTCCGCGCCATGGGTCGTACCGCTCGCGGTGTGCGTGGCATGCGTCTGCCGGAAGGGCAGAAGCTGATTTCCATGCTGATCCCGGAAGAGGGCAGCCAGATCCTGACGGCTTCCGAGCGTGGCTACGGCAAGCGCACGGCGATCACCGAGTTCCCTGAATACAAGCGTGGCGGCCAGGGCGTTATCGCCATGGTCAGCAACGAGCGTAACGGCCGTCTGGTCGGTGCGGTTCAGGTGCAGGACGGCGAAGAGATCATGCTGATCTCCGACCAGGGCACGCTGGTGCGTACCCGCGTCGACGAAGTTTCCAGTCTGGGTCGTAACACCCAGGGCGTGACCCTGATCAAGCTGGCCAAGGATGAAACCCTGGTCGGTCTGGAGCGGGTCCAGGAGCCGTCGGAAGTCGAGGGTGAAGAGTTTGAGGGTGAAGAAGGTGTCGAGCTGGAGGAGGGCGTGATCGGCGCCGAACCGGACGATGCAGTCGACAACCTGCAGGCGGACGCCGCAGACGAAGAAGAGTCGCAAGACTAACCAAATCGTAGCAGGGCAGAGTGTTTGCTCTGTCCGCTACCGTGATTGCATAGCGAGAGTGGATGTGAGCAAACGAGCCTTTAACTTCTGCGCAGGTCCCGCTGCGCTGCCTGAAGCTGTCCTGTTGCGTGCCCAGTCCGAGCTGCTCGACTGGCACGGCAAGGGTCTGTCGGTCATGGAGATGAGCCATCGTAGCGACGACTACGTGGCCATCGCCGAGAAAGCCGAACAGGACCTGCGCGACCTGCTGTCCATCCCCTCCAATTACAAAGTGCTGTTCCTGCAGGGCGGCGCGAGCCAGCAGTTCGCCGAGATTCCGCTGAACCTGCTGCCCGAGAATGGCACTGCCGACTATGTCGAGACCGGCATCTGGTCGAAGAAAGCCATCGAGGAGGCGCGTCGCTTCGGCAACATCAACGTTGCTGCCAGCGCCAAGCCTTATGACTATCTGGCAATCCCCGGCCAGAACGAGTGGAAGCTGACTCCGGGTGCGGCCTATCTGCACTACGCGTCCAACGAAACCATCGGCGGCCTGCAGTTCGACTGGGTTCCCGAGGCCGGTGACGTTCCGCTGGTGGTCGACATGTCTTCCGATATCCTCTCGCGTCCCATCGATGTGTCGCAGTACGGCCTGATCTACGCTGGTGCGCAGAAGAACATCGGCCCGAGCGGTCTGGTCGTAGTGATCGTCCGTGAAGACCTGCTGGGCCGTGCCCGCAGTTCGTGCCCGACCATGCTCGACTACAAGATCTCGGCCGACAACGGTTCGATGTACAACACCCCGGCCACCTATTCCTGGTACCTCTCGGGCCTCGTCTTCGAGTGGCTGAAGGAGCAGGGCGGCGTCGCTGCGATGGAGCAGCGCAACAAGGCGAAGAAAGATCGCCTGTACGGCTTCATCGACAACAGCGATTTCTACACCAACCCGATCAGCGTTAACGCCCGTTCCTGGATGAACGTGCCGTTCCGCCTGGCTGACGAGCGTCTGGACAAGGCGTTCCTGGCCGGTGCTGATGCTCGTGGCCTGCTCAACCTCAAGGGCCATCGTTCGGTCGGCGGCATGCGTGCCTCGATCTACAACGCCCTGGGTCTGGATGCGGTTGAAGCGCTGGTTGGCTACATGGCTGAGTTCGAGAAGGAGCATTCCTGATGTCCGAACAGGAACTCAAGGCGCTGCGCGTTCGCATCGACAGCCTCGATGAGAAGATCCTCCAACTGATCAGCGATCGCGCTCGCTGCGCCGAGGAAGTTGCCCGGGTCAAGATGGCCAGTCTGGCCGAAGGCGAGCAGCCGGTGTTCTATCGTCCCGAGCGTGAGGCGCAGGTCCTCAAGCGCGTGATGGAGCGCAACAAGGGGCCGCTGGGCAACGAAGAGATGGCGCGCTTGTTCCGCGAAATCATGTCCTCGTGCCTCGCCCTTGAGAACCCGCTGAAAGTGGCCTATCTCGGTCCGGAAGGTACGTTCACCCAGGCGGCGGCCATGAAGCACTTCGGTCACGCAGTGATCAGCAAGCCGATGGCGGCGATCGACGAAGTGTTCCGCGAAGTGGCGGCCGGTGCTGTGAATTTCGGCGTGGTGCCGGTGGAGAACTCCACCGAGGGTGCGGTCAACCACACCCTCGACAGCTTCCTCGAGCACGACATGGTTATTTGTGGCGAAGTCGAGCTGCGGATTCACCATCATCTGCTGGTCGGTGAAAACACCAAGACCGACAGCATCAGTCGCATCTATTCCCACGCTCAGTCGCTGGCCCAGTGTCGCAAGTGGCTGGACGCTCATTACCCGAATGTCGAGCGCGTGGCGGTGTCCAGCAACGCCGAAGCGGCCAAGCGGGTCAAGGGCGAATGGAATTCGGCGGCGATCGCCGGTGACATGGCGGCCGGGCTGTATGGCCTGACCCGTCTGGCCGAGAAGATCGAGGATCGTCCGGACAACTCCACGCGCTTCCTGATGATCGGTAACCAGGAAGTGCCGCCGACCGGCGACGACAAGACGTCGATCATCGTGTCCATGAGCAACAAGCCAGGTGCGCTCCACGAGCTGCTGGTGCCGTTCCATGACAACGGGATCGACCTGACCCGGATCGAAACCCGTCCGTCGCGCAGCGGTAAATGGACCTACGTGTTCTTCATCGACTTCGTCGGCCATCACCGTGATCCGCTGATCAAAGGTGTGCTGGAAAAGATCAGTCAGGAAGCAGTAGCACTCAAGGTGCTGGGTTCCTACCCGAAAGCAGTTCTCTAAGGGGCGGTAGCAAATGAGTGGCAACTTCCTCGCTCTGGCACAGCCGGGCGTGCAACAACTTTCGCCATACGTGCCGGGCAAGCCCGTGGACGAGCTGGCGCGCGAGCTGGACCTGGATCCGGCAAGCATCGTCAAGCTGGCGAGCAACGAAAACCCGCTGGGCGCGAGCCCGAAAGCGCTGGCCGCAATTCGCGAAGCGCTGGACGAGCTGACCCGTTATCCGGACGGCAACGGTTTTGCTCTGAAATCCCTGCTGGCCGAGCAGTGCCGTGTCGAGCTGAACCAGGTGACCCTGGGCAACGGCTCCAACGACATTCTCGAGCTGGTGGCGCGCGCCTATCTGGCGCCGGGCCTGAATGCGGTGTTCAGCGAGCACGCGTTTGCTGTGTATCCGATCGCGACCCAGGCGGTCGGCGCTCAGGCCAAGGTCGTTCCGGCCAAGGACTGGGGGCATGATCTGCCGGCGATGCTGGCGGCCATCGACGCCAACACGCGCGTCGTGTTCATCGCCAACCCGAACAACCCGACCGGCACCTGGTTCGGCGCCGAAGCGCTGGACGAGTTCCTGCAGGACGTGCCGGAGCATGTGCTGGTGGTGCTGGACGAGGCCTACATCGAATACGCCGAAGGCAGTGATCTGCCGGACGGTCTGGATTTCCTCGCGGCTTATCCGAACCTGCTGGTCTCGCGCACCTTCTCCAAGGCCTATGGTCTGGCGGCGCTGCGCGTTGGTTACGGCCTGTCCACCCCGGTGGTGGCAGACGTGCTGAACCGCGTACGGCAACCGTTCAATGTCAACAGCCTGGCCTTGGCCGCGGCGTGTGCGGCGCTGAAGGACGAGGAGTATCTGGCGCAGAGCCGTCAGCTCAACGAGTCCGGCATGCAGCAGCTGGAAGCGGGTTTCCGCGAGCTGGGCCTGAGCTGGATTCCGTCCAAGGGCAACTTTATCTGCGTCGACCTCGGTCAAGTGGCGGCTCCGGTGTTCCAGGGTCTGCTGCGCGAAGGCGTGATCGTGCGTCCGGTGGCCAACTACGGCATGCCAAACCATCTGCGGGTGACCATTGGTCTGCCGGCGGAAAACAGCCGCTTCCTTGAAGCGCTGCGCAAGGTTCTGGCTCGTGGGTGATGTCACTGCGCTGCAATCTGCTGCACCTATGATCGGGCGCCTGGTGGTGGTCGGTCTGGGACTGATCGGTGGTTCGTTTGCCAAAGGCTTGCGTGAAAGCGGTGTGTGCCGCGAAGTGGTCGGGGTCGATCTCGACCCGCAATCGCGCAAGCTGGCGGTCGATTTGGGCGTGGTTGATCGCTGCGAAGACGACCTGGTTGCTGCTTGCCAGGGCGCGGATGTGATCCAGTTGGCGGTGCCGATCCTGGCTATGGAAAAAGTGTTGGCCCGTCTGGCCGGCATGGATCTGGGGCAGGCGATCCTGACGGACGTCGGCAGCGCCAAGGGCAATGTGGTGCGTGCGGCGACCGAAGCGTTCGGCGGCATGCCGGCGCGCTTCGTGCCGGGTCATCCGATTGCCGGCTCCGAGCAGAGTGGGGTGGAAGCCTCCAACTCAGAGCTGTTTCGTCGTCACAAGGTGATTCTGACCCCGTTGGAGCAGACTGATCCGGCTGCGCTGGCAGTGGTTGATCGTTTGTGGCGCGAGCTGGGTGCCGATGTCGAGCACATGCAGGTCGAGCGGCACGATGAAGTGCTGGCAGCGACCAGTCATCTGCCGCATCTGCTGGCCTTCGGTCTGGTCGATTCACTGGCCAAACGCAATGAAAACCTTGAGATCTTCCGTTACGCTGCGGGCGGTTTTCGCGATTTCACAAGAATCGCCGGAAGCGACCCGGTCATGTGGCATGACATCTTTCTCGCCAATCGCGAGGCTGTCCTGCGCACACTCGATACATTTCGCAGCGACCTCGACGCCTTGCGCGACGCGGTCGATGCAGGGGATGGGCACCAATTGTTGGGCGTCTTCACGCGCGCCCGGGTTGCCCGCGAGCATTTCAGTAAAATCCTGGCCCGCAGGGCCTATGTGGACGCTATGAACTCCAACGATCTGATCTTCCTGGCTCAACCTGGTGGCCGCCTGTCCGGTCGGATTCGCGTACCGGGTGACAAATCGATTTCCCACCGTTCGATCATGCTCGGCTCCCTGGCTGAAGGCGTCACCGAAGTCGAAGGCTTCCTCGAGGGCGAAGATGCCTTGGCGACCTTGCAGGCGTTCCGCGACATGGGCGTGGTCATCGAAGGCCCGCATCACGGCCGCGTGACCATCCACGGTGTCGGCCTGCACGGCCTGAAACCTGCGCCGGGCCCGATCTATCTGGGCAACTCCGGCACTTCGATGCGCCTGCTTTCCGGCCTGCTGGCCGCGCAGGATTTCGACAGCACCCTGACCGGTGACGCGTCGCTGTCCAAGCGTCCGATGAATCGCGTCGCCAACCCGCTGCGGGAAATGGGCGCCGTGATTGAAACTGCTGCCGACGGTCGTCCGCCGATGACCATTCGTGGCGGTCACAAGCTCAAAGGCCTGACCTACACCATGCCGATGGCCAGTGCTCAGGTGAAATCCTGCCTGCTGCTGGCGGGGCTGTATGCCGAAGGCAAGACAACCGTGACCGAGCCAGCCCCGACCCGCGACCATACCGAGCGCATGCTGCGCGGCTTCGGCTATTCGGTGAGCGTCGATGGCGCGACGGCATCGGTCGAGTCCGGCGGCAAGCTGACCGCGACCCATATCGAAGTGCCGGGCGACATATCGTCGTCGGCGTTTTTCCTGGTGGCGGCGTCGATTGCTGAAGGTTCGGAGCTGGTGCTCGAGCACGTCGGCATCAACCCGACTCGTACCGGTGTAATCGACATCCTGCGCCTGATGGGTGCCGACATCACCCTGGAAAACCAGCGTGAAGTGGGTGGCGAGCCGGTTGCAGACTTGCGCGTACGAGCAGCTAAACTCAAAGGTATCGAGATTCCGGAAGCGCTGGTTCCACTGGCCATCGACGAGTTCCCGGTGCTGTTCGTGGCGGCAGCCTGTGCCGAAGGGCGCACCGTGCTGACCGGCGCAGAAGAGTTGCGGGTCAAGGAATCGGACCGTATTCAGGTCATGGCGGACGGTTTGCTGGCGCTGGGCGTCAAGTGCGAACCGACCCCGGACGGCATCATCATCGACGGCGGCCAGATCGGCGGCGGCGAAGTGCACGGTCATGGCGATCACCGCATCGCGATGGCTTTCAGCGTGGCCTCGTTGCGCGCCACTGCACCGATCCGCATCCATGATTGTGCCAACGTCGCGACATCGTTCCCGAACTTCCTGGCGCTATGCGCGCAGGTCGGTATTCGTGTGGCGCAAGAGGCTCAGTCGTGAACAACATTGCTCCGGTCATCACCATCGATGGACCAAGCGGCTCCGGCAAAGGCACCGTAGCCGGGATTCTGGCCAAGCGTCTGGGCTGGAATCTGCTGGATTCCGGTGCGCTGTATCGCTTGCTGGCGTTTGCTGCGCACAACCATGGTGTAGACCTGACCAATGAAGAGCTGCTGAAGAAACTGGCCGCTCATCTGGATGTGCAGTTCATCGCGGCGACCGACGGTCAGTTGCAGCGCATCATTCTGGAAGGTGACGAAGTCAGCGATGTCATTCGCACCGAGAGCGTCGGTTCCGGCGCTTCCCAGGTGGCTGCATTGCCGGCCGTGCGCGAGGCGCTGCTGCAGCGCCAGCGTGCTTTTCAGGAAGCGCCGGGCCTGGTGGCCGATGGTCGCGACATGGGAACGGTGGTATTTCCGAATGCGCCCTTGAAGATTTTCCTGACCGCCAGTGCCGAGGAGCGGGCGCGCCGTCGATATTTGCAGTTGAAGGGCAAAGTCGAGGGTGTTAGTCTGTCGAGTCTGCTAGATGAGATCCGTGCGCGCGATGAGCGTGATACTCAGCGAGCGGTGGCCCCGCTCAAGCCGGCGGCCGACGCGATACAGCTGGATTCCACGGAGTTGTCCATCGATCAGGTGCTTGAACGCATCATGAGCGAGATTGCCATTCGCGATATCGCCGGGTGACCAAGAGGGCCACAGGGGACCAGTCATAGTCCTGCGGTGCTTCTTTTTAATGAAACTAACCCACATTGTCTGGGATGTGGAGATGGGCGTACTTTTTCGCCCTAATCAACAGGAATTAAAATGAGCGAAAGCTTTGCGGAACTCTTTGAAGAAAGCCTAAAGACCCTGAACCTTCAGGCAGGCTCCATCATCACCGGTGTTATCGTTGATATCGATTACCAAGCTCGCTGGGTAACCGTTCACGCTGGCCTGAAGTCCGAAGCGCTGATCCCTCTGGAGCAGTTCTACAACGACGCTGGCGAACTGAACATCAACGTCGGTGACGAAGTTCACGTTGCTCTGGACTCGGTTGAAGACGGTTTCGGTGAAACCAAGCTGTCCCGTGAAAAAGCCAAGCGCGCTGAATGCTGGATCGTTCTGGAAGCAGCCTTCGCAGCTGAGGAAGTGGTCAAGGGCGTTATCAACGGTAAGGTTAAAGGCGGCTTCACTGTCGACGTTAACGGCATCCGTGCGTTCCTGCCAGGTTCCCTGGTTGACGTCCGTCCAGTGCGCGACACCACGCACCTGGAAGGCAAAGAGCTGGAATTCAAGGTCATCAAGCTGGACCAGAAGCGCAACAACGTTGTTGTTTCCCGTCGCAGTGTCCTGGAAGCTGAGAACTCCGCCGAGCGTGAAGCTCTGCTGGAATCCCTGCAGGAAGGCCAGCAAGTTAAAGGTATCGTCAAAAACCTCACCGATTACGGCGCATTCGTCGATCTGGGTGGCGTGGACGGCCTGCTGCACATCACCGACATGGCCTGGAAGCGCATCAAGCATCCTTCCGAGATCGTCAACGTTGGTGACGAGATTGACGTCAAGGTTCTGAAATACGATCGCGAACGCAACCGTGTTTCCCTGGGCCTGAAGCAACTGGGCGAAGATCCATGGGTTGCTATCAAAGCCCGTTACCCAGAAGGCACTCGCGTTACCGCTCGTGTAACCAACCTGACCGACTACGGCTGCTTCGCTGAGCTGGAAGAAGGCGTTGAAGGTCTGGTACACGTTTCGGAAATGGACTGGACCAACAAGAACATCCACCCTTCGAAAGTCGTACAGGTCGGCGACGAAGTGGAAGTCATGGTTCTGGACATCGACGAAGAGCGTCGTCGTATCTCCCTGGGCATCAAGCAGTGCAAGTCGAACCCATGGGAAGACTTCTCTGGCCAGTTCAATAAGGGCGACAAAATCTCCGGCACCATCAAGTCGATCACCGATTTCGGTATCTTCATTGGTCTGGACGGCGGCATCGACGGTCTGGTTCACCTGTCCGACATCTCCTGGAACGAAGTGGGCGAAGAAGCCGTACGTCGTTTCAAGAAGGGCGACGAACTGGACACCGTTATCCTGTCGGTTGACCCGGAGCGTGAGCGTATCTCCCTGGGTATCAAGCAACTGGAAAGCGATCCGTTCTCCGAGTACGTCTCGGTTAACGACAAAGGCGCAATCGTTACTGGCACCGTGAAAGAAGTTGACGCCAAAGGCGCCATCATCGTTCTGGCCGACGATATCGAAGCGACTCTGAAAGCCTCCGAAATCAGCCGTGACCGCGTTGAAGACGCGCGCAACGTTCTGAAAGAAGGCCAGCAAGTAGAAGCCAAGATCATCAGCGTTGATCGTAAGAGCCGCGTAATCCAGCTGTCGATCAAATCGAAAGACGATGCTGAAGAGAAAGAAGCCATCCAGAGCCTGAAAGCGGCTCCGGAAGGTGAAGCAGCTGACACCACTATGGCGGCACTGCTGCGTCAAGCAATGGCCAAACAGAACTGAGTTCTGTCTGATCATTAAAAAGGGCGACTTCGGTCGCCCTTTTTTATGCCTGCGATTTGGTGTGGCGCCATGCTGTGTGTTGTCCCGGTGAAACCATTCCTTTTGTGCGGCGGTCTGTTTCTTTAATCGGATCAATCGTCTATTCGCGTCTAGGCTTAGTCTGAGGATCGCAGTAGTCGGGTGTGAAGCCTGGCATAAGGAAATGAATGAACAAGCTTATAGTCTTGATGGGCATGCTGGCTTTGGCGGGCTGTACGACCAGCGCGAAGACTCATGCGGTACGCGGCGTCAGTGGCATTGAGGTTGATTGCTCCGGTTTGGGGTCGGGTTGGGAGAAGTGTCAAAAACGTGCGGCGAAAGAATGCAAGGGGGCGGGTTATAAGGTGGTCACCCGATCGGATGATGCCAAGGATGAGGATTTGTTTCCCTTCGGCTTCAATCCCGCAGGCTACGTCACTCGTACCATGCTGGTCATCTGTCGCTGAGAGTGCGTTGTTCCGGCGGGTGACTAGATGCCTTGGAAGTGGGCGTTTTGGTGTGGGAAAAGATATGTCAACCCCTGGGCTGTTCAAAATCTTCCGGGCGTGCTAAAACCTTTCAAGCGCTGATCTAGCTGCTTGAAAAAGAAGGGAAAAATATGACGAAGTCGGAGTTGATCGAACGAATTGTCACCCATCAAGGGCTGCTCTCATCCAAGGATGTGGAGTTGGCCATCAAGACCATGCTCGAACAAATGTCCCAATGCCTGGCTACGGGTGATCGCATCGAGATCCGTGGCTTTGGCAGCTTCTCCCTGCACTATCGTGCCCCGCGGGTCGGGCGCAATCCAAAAACTGGTCAATCTGTCAGTCTTGACGGCAAGTTCGTTCCGCATTTCAAGCCGGGAAAGGAATTGCGTGATCGGGTGAACGAGGAAGAGGAGGAGGGGCTTTGACAGTTGCTATCCTTCGGGGAGTTTTCCATGCGTAATTTCAAGCGCATGCTTCTTGGTGTTTTCATTCTTCTGCTGGTGTTGGTGATTCTGGCGTTCGTTCTCGAGAATCAGCAGTCAATCTCTCTGGTGTTTCTTGGCTGGGCTGGTCCGCAACTTCCCGTCTCGCTGATCATGGTTGTCGCGCTGCTCGTCGGGATGCTGATCGGGCCTGTGCTGGGCTGGTTTCTGGGGCGCTCCTCCAGAGCTGCTCGCAAGCGACTGGTCTGAAATGATGGGGGGTGGGAGGTCGTGAATTTGCACCGCTACCTGTCTATATCCATTAGTAAAACGTTCATTTAGCTGTAAAATGCCGCCCTTATTCGACAGTGGCATATTTGCATGTCGCTGAAGGCTTGCTCTTAAAGAAGCCTCTCGACTCAGGCTTTGCATTCATGGATTAGACAGCGCTCGGTTGGCAGCCCTGTCAGCACCTCAAGGGTATGGTTTCGCGTGAAAATTCTAGTAACCGGCGGTGCCGGGTTTATTGGCTCAGCAGTTATCCGTCACATCATTTCCAATACATCCGACTCTGTAGTGAACGTCGACAAGTTGACGTATGCCGGTAATCTTGAATCGCTGGCCCAGGTCAGTCACGACCCGCGTTATGTATTCGAACGTGTGGACATCTGTGATCGCGCAGAGATTGAGCGTGTCCTGCAAGTGCATCAGCCAGACGCGATCATGCACCTGGCGGCAGAGTCGCATGTCGACCGCTCGATTTCCGGTCCTTCGGAATTCATCCAGACCAATATTATTGGTACCTACACGCTTCTCGAGGCTGTACGGCACTACTGGATAACCCTCGACGATCATCGCAAGAGCGCTTTCCGATTCCACCATATCTCGACGGACGAGGTTTACGGCGATCTTGAAGGGCCTGAAGATCTTTTCACCGAAGAAACGCCTTATCAGCCGAGCTCCCCGTATTCGGCGAGCAAGGCCAGCTCCGATCATCTCGTCCGTGCCTGGGCTCGAACCTATGGTCTGCCGACTCTGGTGACCAATTGCTCGAACAATTACGGCCCCTGCCATTTCCCTGAAAAGCTGATCCCGCTGATCATTCTAAATGCATTGGAGGGCAAGCCGCTGCCTGTGTATGGCAAGGGTAATCAGGTTCGTGACTGGCTCTACGTCGAAGATCATGCCCGTGCACTCTATAAAGTTGTTACCGAAGGTGTGATCGGCGAGACCTATAACATCGGTGGTCATAACGAAAAGCAGAACATCGAAGTGGTGCATACGTTGTGCGCGCTGCTTGATGAGTTGCGTCCTGAATCTGCTTATCGCCCACATGCCAGTCTGATCACATATGTTCAGGACCGGCCGGGCCATGACCAGCGTTACGCGATCGATGCCAGCAAGATCCAGCGGGAGCTGGGCTGGACGCCGCAGGAAACTTTCGAAACCGGCATCCGTAAAACGGTCGAGTGGTATTTGAATAATGCCGACTGGGTCGCTCATGTCAAAAGTGGCAGTTACCAACAGTGGATTGATCAGAACTACGCAAGTCGCTCAGGCCAGTGATGAGAATTCTCTTGCTAGGGAAAAGTGGCCAGGTGGGATGGGAGCTGCAGCGCTCCCTTTCTCCATTGGGGGAACTGATTTCGCTGGATCGCCATGGCGCGGATGGTTTGTGCGGCGACTTGTCCGACCTCGTCGGTCTGCGCGCCACCATTCGTAGTGTCCGCCCGAACATTATCGTCAACGCAGCGGCATACACCGCTGTCGACAGGGCTGAAGTCGAGACCGAGCTGGCCGATTGCGTGAATGCGCGGGCCAGTCAGGTCATGGCCGAAGAAGCAGCAGCGCTGGATGCATGGTTGATTCATTATTCGACCGACTACGTATTCAATGGCCAAGGTTCGACACCCTGGGTCGAAACCGATGAAATTGCTCCCCTGAACCGCTATGGCTTCAGCAAGGCGGCCGGTGAGCAGGCGATTATCGCCTCAGGCTGCAAGCACCTGATCTTCCGTACCAGTTGGTGTTATGGCGTGCGCGGCAGCAACTTCGCCAAGACCATGATGAGGCTGGCCAGTGAGCGTGACACGCTGAGTGTGATCGTGGATCAGATCGGCTCGCCGACCGGTGCGGATCTGATTGCCGATGTCACGGCGTTGGCTATTCAGCGTGTCATGCATTCTCCGGAACTTGCCGGGGTGTACCACCTGGCGGCTGGCGGTGAAGTGTCCTGGCACGGTTATGCGTCTTTTGTGATCGATTTTGCTCGACGCCATGGCGAGGCGTTTGCGGTGACAACGATCAACCCGATTGAAACCAGCGCCTATCCAACCCCCGCACGCCGCCCTTTGAATTCTCGTCTGAATACTCAAAAGCTGTGCCGGGCCTTTTCTTTGCACTTGCCGGATTGGCAAAGTGGTGTCACCCGAATGCTCAGGGAAATTCTCAACAAATGATCAAGACTAACCGTAAAGGCATCATTCTGGCCGGTGGTTCGGGTACACGCCTGCACCCGGTCACCCTTGGTGTGTCCAAGCAGTTGTTGCCGATCTATGACAAACCGATGATTTTCTATCCGTTGTCGGTGCTCATGCTGGCAGGGATGCGGGAAATCCTGATCATCTCCACACCTGAGGATTTGCCGAATTTTCGCAAGTTGCTGGGTGACGGTAGCCTGTACGGCATCGAATTGAGTTATGCCGAGCAGCCAAGCCCGGACGGGCTGGCCCAAGCTTTCATCATCGGTGAAGAGTTCATTGGTGAAGATCCTTGCTGCCTGATTCTGGGCGACAATATTTTCTACGGACAATATTTCACCGAGAACCTGCGTTCGGCCAGTGCTCAGGCATCGGGTGCTACGGTGTTCGGTTATCACGTTTCCGATCCGGAGCGTTTCGGGGTTGTGGAATTTGATGCCAATGGCAGAGCCTTGAGCATTGAAGAGAAGCCTCTCAAACCGAAGTCCAACTACGCGGTTACCGGGTTGTATTTCTACGATAATCAGGTTGTGGAGATCGCAAAGAGCATCAAGCCTTCTGAGCGTGGCGAGTTGGAGATCACCGACATCAATCGCACCTATCTGGAGAAGAGAACGCTTAATGTCGAAATGTTAGGTCGCGGCTTTGCCTGGCTGGATACCGGAACGCATGACTCCTTGCTTGAAGCCGGTCACTTTGTGCATACCATCGAGCATCGCCAAGGCCTGAAGGTCGCCTGCCTCGAAGAGATTGCATACAACAATGGCTGGATCACCGCTGAACAGGTCGCGACTCAGGCCGAGCGTCTGCGGAAAACCGGTTATGGGCAGTACCTGCAAAAGCTGCTGGACCAACCTTCGATCTAATATCGTTCTTTCTGTCGGTCCATGGGTCTCGGAGGCTAATTACCGAGTTATTAATTCATGGTTGTCACGCTAGAATGGCAGGCAGAAACCAGCGATGTATTTGACGCCTCGGAGGGCGGTTCAATCAGCCCCTTTGCCTGTTGTCAAAGGGGCAGGCAGGTACTCTTTGGGCGGGATGTGGCAGAGCTTCCACTGTTTCAAGCGAACGGTTGGGGCAAGAATGTGCACTGATTTCGGTGCAAGAATGACTAGAAACATAACTGAGCCCGTTTTTCTGATACTTACCGTCAGTAAAGGGGATTAAGGATTTAGAGCATGGAACTGATTCCCGTAATTTTGTCTGGTGGCGTAGGCAGCCGCCTGTGGCCTGTTTCTCGCGAAGCTCATCCCAAGCCTTTCATGGATCTGCCGGATGGCCAGAATCTGATCCAGAAGACGTTCCTGCGCGCTTCGCGCCTTGAAGGCGTCGTTGAGGTTCTCACTGTCACCAATCGTGAACTGTTGTTCAAGACTGAAGACGAGTACGGTGTCGTCAACACGGCCAAGCACGCCCAAGGCTTCATCCTGGAGCCTTTCGGACGCAATACGGCAGCGGCGGTGGCGGCAGCGGCACTGCAACTGGAGGCCACCCATGGCCCGGATGCGCATATGCTGGTGCTGGCAGCTGACCACCTGATCAAGGATGAAAAAGCCTTTGCGGCGGCGGTCGGCAAGGCCGTTGCGCTGGCCAGCAAGGGTTGGCTGGTCACGTTTGGTATTCAGCCGACCTATCCGGAAACCGGCTTCGGCTACATCGAGGCGCAGAAGGATGCTCCACTCGAGGGTGGCTTGAAGGTCGCGCGTTTTGTCGAGAAGCCCAACCTGGAAACAGCCCAGGGGTACGTGAGCGCCGGCAACTATTTCTGGAACTCCGGCATGTTCTGCTTCCGCGTGGGCACTGTGCTGGAAGAGCTTCGCCAGCACGCGCCTGACGTTGTCGATGCCGTGGCCAAAACCATCGAAGCCTCGCGCCTGACCTCCTCGAGCAAATATCGCTGCCTGGCGCTGGATGCTGGGCGTTTTGCCGAGGTTCCGGATATTTCCATCGACTACGCCCTGATGGAGCGCTCGACGAAAGTTGCGACCATTCCTTGCGATATTGGCTGGAGCGACATCGGTTCCTGGAACGCCGTGAGCGAGCTGACCCCGGCTGACGAAAACGGCAACCGTTTCGAAGGTGAGGTTCTGTCCCATGGCTCACGCAACAACTATGTGAACAGTGAAGGGCGCCTGACCGCTCTGGTCGGTGTGGAAGACCTGCTGGTCATCGACACGCCCGATGCCGTGATGATTGCCCACAAGGATCACGCTCAGGACGTCAAGCACATCGTCAACCAGCTCAAGGCGTGCAGCCATACCGTGCACTTGCTGCATCGCACGGTACATCGTCCATGGGGCACCTACACCACCCTGGAAAACGGCGAGCGTTTCAAGATCAAACGTATTGTCGTCAAGCCGAAGGCGTCCCTGTCTCTGCAGATGCATCACCACCGCAGTGAACACTGGATTGTTGTCAGCGGCATGGCAAAGGTGGTCAATGATCAGCAGGAGTTGATGCTCGACACCAACGAGTCGACGTTCATCCGTGCAGGTCACCGGCACCGGCTGGAGAATCCGGGCATGATCGACTTGGTGCTCATCGAAGTGCAGAGCGGCGAGTATCTGGGTGAGGACGATATCGTTCGTTTTGAAGACATCTACGGCCGCGTTGACAAGTAACAGCGTGCTGGCAGTCATAAGCCTGACCGGTGATTGTTCAACCGGTCAGGCTTATTTGCATGTGTCCACCCTCGACTTTAATTCCTATCGATGACGCACGACCCGTTCGAAATGTGTCATCCCCGTTTCCCGGCAAGAGACCAGAATGCATACCCCTATCAAAACCCGCTGCTTCAAGGCTTATGACATCCGTGGCCAGGTGCCTTCCGACCTCAACGAAGATGTGGCTTATCGGATTGGCCGTGCAATGGTCGCCGAGCTGCAAGGCAAGAGCATTGTGCTGGGGCGGGATATGCGGCTGGAAAGCCCGATGCTGGCCGAAGCAATGACCCGCGGTCTGCGCGAGGCCGGGGCACAGGTCATTGATATCGGCTTGTGTGGCACCGAAGAAGTCTACTTCGCCACCAGCGCATTCGGCGCCGATGGCGGTGTGATGATCACCGCAAGTCACAACCCCAAAGGGTACAACGGCATGAAGCTGGTCAAGTCGCAGTCGCGACCGATCAGTGGTGATACGGGGCTCAATGCGATCCGAGACCGCGTGGAAAGTGGCGATCTCGGGCCGCTGGCAGACGAGCCTGGTGCTGTTCGTCACGAGCTGGACAAGGCGCGCTACATCGCCCATCTGTTGACTTATATCGACGTTGCGGATCTGAAACCGCTGAAGGTCCTCGCCGATCCAGGCAACGGCGCCGCCGGCCCGGTACTGCTGGAACTGATCGACAAGCTGCCTTTCGAGTGGGTGCTGATCAATGCCGAACCGGACGGTAACTTCCCCAACGGCGTGCCCAATCCACTGCTGCCGGAAAACCGCGAACTGACCCGTCAGGCGCTGTTGGACAAAGGCTGTGACGTGGGCCTGGCATGGGATGGTGACTTTGACCGCTGCTTCTTTTTCGACGAAACCGGTCGATTCATCGAAGGCTACTATCTGGTCGGTCTGCTGGCGGAAATGCTGCTCAAACAGCACCCGGGCAGCAAGATCATTCATGACCCGCGCCTGACCTGGAACACCATCGACCAGGTTGAACAGGCCGGCGGTGTGCCGGTGCTGTGCAAGACCGGGCATGCCTTTATCAAAGAACGCATGCGGCTTGAGGATGCGATCTACGGCGGCGAAATGAGCGCCCACCACTATTTCCGTGACTTTGCCTACTGCGACAGCGGGATGATTCCGTGGTTGTTGGTGACCGCGCTGATGTCCACCACCGGCAAGACCCTTGCGCAACTGGTTGACGAGCGTATTGCGGCTTATCCGTGTACCGGCGAGATCAACTATCGGGTGGACGATGTGCCGGCGATGCTGCAGAAGGTGCTGGAACACTATTTGCCACAGAATCCGGTCCTCGACAGGACGGATGGCATCAGTGTCTCCTTTTCCGACTGGCGCTTCAATTTGCGCGGTTCCAATACCGAGCCGTTGTTGCGACTGAACGTTGAAGCAAGGGGTGATCAAACGTTGATGTGGGCTCGACTGAAAGAGCTCGAAACGCTGATCAAGGGTGCTTGAGATCTTCGGTCTCTTTGGTATTCAACGGCGCCCGTGCTGCGGTGAGCGATTCATCGCGGTGCGGTCGCGGGTTGTGAAATATCAATACTATAGGTTCATATTTTGAAAACGGTTTTATTGCTAAGCACCTATCCGATCGCCAGTCCCCGCCACGGGGGCCAGGTCCGGGTTGCCAACATCGCGAAAACCTTCGAGGAAAGTGGCTGGGACGTTACCCATCTGGCCGTTTATGAGCCTGAGGGTTACCCGCCGTCGACATTGGGTTCCAACGACGTCAGTTTTCCCGCCGGCAGCCGCTTCCGCAAATACAAAGGCACCTATGTGCCGTTGATCAACGATCTGCTTTCGGGAGAGTTCGCCGCGTCGGAAGAGGGCGGGTTTGCCGATATTCTCAAGAAACTGCCTGCGGTTATCGACGTCATTCATGTCGAGCAGCCTTGGCTCTGGCCGTTGGTGCTGAAGATCAAGCAACTGCCGCAATACAGTAATGCCTGCCTGATTTATGGATCGCAGAACATCGAGGCCCCGCTGAAGCAGGAAATCCTCGACAGCTACGGTATCAAGGGCGCTGAGCCGGTCATTGCCGATATTGAAGCCCTTGAGCGCAAGGCTGCGCTGGAAGCCGATATTGCCGTGGCTGTTACGCAAGCGGACTACGACATTCTCAAGGCCTGGGGTGCAAAAATGCCCCTGTTGGCGCCCAATGGCATCGCACCCTGGACAGCGAAGGCCGAGGTGCTCGAGAGCTGGAAGGAACGCCTGCCCGAGTCGCCGTGGATTCTCTATGTCGCCAGCGCCCATCCGCCCAACTTCAAAGGTTTCAATGAGTGCCTGGGCAGTTCCCTTGCGTGCATTCCACCTGACAGCAAGCTGGTGGTGGTCGGCAGTGTGTGCGAACACCTGGAGTCGACGCTTAGGGACAGCCGTTGGGGGCAACTGAACCTGTCGCGCCTGCAACTGTTGTACATGCTGCCGGATGATGACCTGGATGCAGTGAAAACCCTCGCTCATGCGTTCCTGTTGCCGATTCCCCATGGTGGCGGTTCCAACATCAAGACTGCAGAAGCTATCTACTCCGGCAAGTACGTGGTCGGAACGGAGTCGGCGTTCCGTGGCTTCGAGCAGCATCTGGATCTGCCGGAAATCAGTGTCGCCCGCACACCGGGCGAGTTTCATGCGGCGATCCGCATGCGCTTGACCGGGCCGGCGACGATCGATGTCCGTGGCCCGGACAGAGAGTCCCGGGAATCGTTGACCTGGGCACGAAGCCTGGAATCGATTCCGCATGCAGCAATACAAGTCATTGAGAAGAAGGCGCAAGCATGACGACCTGGTTTGACGTAACGACCATCCTTGGCTGGCGTCGGCCGGCGGTAGGCATTATTCGTACTGAAGCGGAAGCGGCTGCCCACGCGCTCGAGCTGATCGCCGCCGGCGAAGATGTGAAGTTTTGCTTCTACAGTCACTCCACGGGTTATAGCGCTGTCGACTCTTCTGATGTGGCCGCAACCCTGAAGCGAATTTCCGGTGCCCACTCGGCCGCGGCGGGCAAGGTAGTGGCGAGCAGCTCGAGCAAGAGTTCGATTGAAGCACGGCTGAAGGAGAAAGCAACCAAGGTACTCAACCGCTTGCCGCCAAAGGTCAGTGGGCGCATTTATCAGTTCTTTCAGCTGCGTCGCGTGTCAATCGTCGAGGCCGTGATCGCTCTCCGGCACATGCGCTCGGCGGTCAGGGGGTTCCTGAAGCCAGCCAACCGGACTCATGTCTTCACTCCGTCGTCCGTCAAGGCAAGCATGGCCGGCCACCCGTTCTCGAAGGGCGACAGTTACATTTCTGTGGGGTTGGACTGGGACAATAAGAATCTTCCGCATCTTTATGAGCTCAAGAAGCAAGTTGGCCTGCGCGTCATACTGTTCTGCTATGACGTGATCCCGGTAAGACTCCCTCATTTGTGCGTGGGTGATGTGGCGGCCAAGTTTGCCAACTATTTCACTGATGTCTCCTGGTGTGCGGACAAGATCCTGTGTATTTCGGAATGCACCCGCAAAGACCTGATCGCTCTGCTCGAGGAACTCGGTGCGCCGGTCCCGGAAACGGCCGTGGTCAAGCTGGGATGCCAGCTCTCGCATGAACTGAGCGATGACATCAGTGCTGATGTGAAGGCGCTATTGAAAGAGCGGTTCGTGTTGTTCGTTTCAACGATCGAACGCCGCAAGAATCACGAGGTTCTTTATCGTGCCTACACGCGTCTGATTGATAGTGGTGTTCAGGATCTGCCGAAACTGGTGTTTGTCGGGATGCAGGGCTGGGGTGTTGGTGACTTGATGGCGGACATCCAGCTTGATCCGAGAACCAAGGACTACATTCGTATCCTGAACAATGTCTCCGATTCGGACCTCATGCACCTGTACCGTCATTGCATGATGACGGCATTTCCGTCGCTGTATGAAGGCTGGGGACTGCCGGTTGCAGAGAGTCTGGCTGCCGGCAAGTACTGCCTTGCCTCCAGTGCGGCGTCCATACCGGAAGTGGGTGGTGAACTGCTGGATTACCTGGAACCGTGGGATGTCTCGGTATGGGTGGCGGAACTGCAGAAGTATGCGTTCGACCCTGCAGCGCTGGCTGCCAAGGAAGATGCAATCAAGCGTGACTACAAGCCCGTCGCGTGGAAGGACACGGCGCAGTTTGTCTTCGGCAGTTTGAAGTAAGGGGCGAATGCAGCAAAGGTTGTGAAATGCGGTGGAGCAGCAGCGCTGATCCACCGCATACGGTTTACACGATGGTATTGGTGTTAAACACACTCAATGGCTGCAGTATGTCCGGGGTTTCCAGCAGTTCCGGGTTCGCTGACCATTTTTCGAAGATGGATGAAAAGTGCTCGACCGCCGAGAGGATGACGTTCGCTCGAAGCGCTGCAGGAACGGCCTGTTCCAGCTTCTGTGCGTAGTTCTCGGCCGTGAAGGTGGTTTGTGCCCATTCCTGCGCCTGCTTTCCGATTGCCTTGGCCGAGGTTTGGTCGCTATGAAGAGACAGGAAGATTTTCTTCAAGTCTTCTACTTCGTTGTCGACGGATATCTTCAGCACAAATTCATCGGGAAGCTCACTGTAGAAGCCGGTATCGGTAACGATGGTGGCTTTGCCATAGAGCATGGCTTCAATAGCCGAGGCTGAAGCGGCTTCCAGACTAGGCCAGCGCAGGCAACTGATGACGTCCGCTTCCCTGATGGCCATGGATAGCGCTGCGTCGTCGACCTCATTGGAAATGATCAGCTCTACGCCGTTGTCATTTGCCAGTTCGGACAACCTTTTTTCGGTTTCCGGCTGGATGGCGCCGACCAGGCGATAACGAACGTTCGAGCGCAATGCAGGGCTGCTGGCAATTGCCAGGATGCAACTCTCGACTCGTTTGTTGGGGTTGACATGGCCAATGGTCAGGACATTCAGCTTATCGTTGTCTGACTGAAGCTCAGAGCCTGTGGCTCCTGGCGCATCATAGGCCAGCGGCGTAACGAAAACCGGGCCTGGGCAGGCGGCCATCACGCGATCGCAGCCCCAATTGCTATGGGTGATCACGCAGGTCGCCATTGAGCTGATCCACTCGGTCAGTGGTGCTTCGTTTCGCGTTTTGCTGATGAACACCGAGCCATCATGAATTTTGAAGTATTCGTCGGCAATCGTTGCGCCGTACCACTGAGTCAATACTCGAATGGCTTCTTCGCGTCGGTTTTGTGACCAGCCAAAAAACAGATGCCCCAGGAAGAAGTCATGCAGGCAGACAATTCCTGGCACCTTTGCAAGCCAGGCGATGGCGCCTTCGTGAAATTCATAGCTGTTACCAATCTGATAGACGCAGCAATCGGCGCTCTCGATTTCGCGGGTGACTTGGGAGTCGTTGTCCCATGGCAGCACAGCGCAGCCGAAGTCATGCAGCTCCTTCACCGATACGTGCTGGCTTTCGGTACGAACCACGACAACTTCATGCTGGTTGGCCAGGAGTTGACGAACGACGAGTCGGGCCATTCGACCGATAGCCGATGTTTTGACCGCAGGTGTGAATATGACAAGTTTCATTTCAGAAGCGCCTCGACAGTTTCGGGCCAATTTATGCCCAGGCTGTTCCACAGCGCCTGAGCTCCTTCTCCGTACTGTCGGGTTCGCGCCTTGCTTTCGTAAGCGGCGCTCATCGCCTCGGCCAGACCTTCTGCGGTCGGTTCTGCTCTCCAGCCGGTTTCACCGGGCTTGACCAGGCCTAGAATGCCACCACTGTCAGTGGTGGTGATCAGCGCTTTGCGAGCAGTGGCCGCTTCCATGCTCACGTAGCCAAGTGAGTCTTCATCAAAGGGTATGTAGGCTACGGCAAGCGCACGATTGACATAATCCACATAGGTGGCTCGGGGCAGAAAGCGCAGGTCGAGCTTCACGCGATCCTTCAGGCCGAGTTGTTCAATGATGGCGTGCAATTGTTGCGTGTCGGCAGGAGACTCGGGTGGCCCAGCGATGATCATTTTGACTCTTCGATCGGCCTTCGCCAGTGCTTGCAGAAGCAGGTACTGGCGTTTCATGCCATTTACCCGGCCGCCGGCAAATATGTAGTCATCAGACTCGCCACCGGTGAAGACTTCCGGGTCGTTGACCGGGGGAAGCAGTACCTTGGAGTCAAAACCGTTGTATTTGAGCAGTCGCTGTCTTGTAACTTCAGAGTTGGTGTAGATGTGGCGACTCTCTGCGAAGCTTTCATTATCCGCATGGGCAATCACCTTGCGGATATCCGCACCGTGCTGGCCCGGAGGCAGATTGGTCTGGCCAGCATCATACAAGTCATAGGCTTGCCGGTATTGATGAAGCAGCCACAGCGATTTGCGGTGATGCCGAACCAGATACGCGGGAAACTTCAAGGCAATGACGTGATCGGTATTGGCGATTTCCATGGTGCGCGCCAACAGCATTTGCGCGGGAATGCCTGTCGAGGGTTCCCATTGAAACGGAATTCGCAGGATTTCCGCGTCATGGCCGGAAATGACCAGGTTCTTCTGCAGGTTGACAGCCAGCTCTTCGGCGCCACCCCAAATGAACGGTGCCATGTTGTTTACGATTAATACTTTCATGCCAAAAGACGCTCCAGCACCTGCGACCATGAAATCTTCAAGTCGACCAATCGCTGTGCGGCATTCTTGCCCATTGCTTCTGTCACGTTTTTATCCCGGTACAATTTGTCCATGGCTCGAGCCAGTGATTCGGGAGTCGGTTCGGCGATGTAGCCGTTGTAACCGTCCTGAATCAGTTCAAGCACGCCACCGGAATCGGAGGTGGTCAGGACAGGCTTCTGAGCGTGGCTGGCCTCCAGGCAAGGATAGCCGTAGGAGTCTTCATCGATCGGCAGATAGGCGGCGGCCAGGCATTGCGACAAGTGCTCCACTTTCTCTTCTTCGGTGATCCAGCGGTCTTCAAGAGTCACTCGATCGGCTACATTGCAGGTCTCGGCTTTTTGTTGAAGCGCAATACCGTAGTCCGGACTTGCGCCAGTTCCCATAATGCGCAAGCGAACCGGAGTCTTGGTGTAGCTGAGGGCTTCGATAAGCAAGTGCTGGCGCTTGTAGTGTTCCAGGCGACAGATGCACACGATTTCGTCGTTGTATCCGGCACTGAAAAAGCGCTCCGGTTCGAAAACCGGAGGGTACAGCACTTCACTGTCCACACCGTTGAAGGTCTTGAGGCGACCAGAGACAACCTTCGAGTTGGTGAAAATAGTCTTTGCTTCACCCATTGCCCGGGTATCCACGTCAATCAGGGATTCACGGATAGCGCGATTGTGCGCGGTGTCCGGGAAGTCACGATAAGGCGAGTCCCACAGATCGTAAAAAGTACGTATGTGGTGAATGAACCACAGGATCTTGTGCGGATGCGGTATCAGGTGGGCCTGCGGCCGGAAGCAAATGATCCGGTCCGCTGCCTGAAGGTCTACCCAGCGCAGCGCCATCATCTGCTGAAACAGGATATCCGGAGGCGAGTCGAGTTCCGGCAGGTACACGACTTCTACCTGGTGCCCGGCTTCGGTCAGGGTCGAGGCCAGCCAGTCGACGATATTTCTTCCACCGCCCCTGATGAAGGGCATGAACGAGGAGCAAAGGGCGATTTTCATCAGGCCGCGAGGACCTCGCGCAGGCTCGCCGCAATTCTGATGACATCTTCCCGGGTCAGATCCTGATGCGTCGGCAGGTTGATGCCACGGCCAGACCACAGGTCTGCTACCGGGTAGGTGTTGTCTTCCTTGTAAGGCGGCAGGACGTGCATCGGGTAGAAGACCGGACGGGTTTCGATGCCCATTGCATCCAGTTTCTGCATGACTGCGTCACGTTTGTGCTCATCACCGTCCGCCAGGAAGATGTTGTACATCCAGAAGACCTGCTTGGCCCACGACGCCTCGGTCGGCAGGACGATCTTGCCCTTGAGTTCTGCCAGCGCTTCGTTGTACCAGCCGGCCAGGCGTTCGCGATCGGCAAGTGCCGTATCGATGTTCTCCATCTGGGCCAGGCCAATGGCCGCCTGGATGTTGGTCATACGATAGTTGTAACCGACTACCGGGAACCAGTAGCGACGATTCGGATCCATGCCCTGACCACGGAACAGGCGCAGCTTGGCGGCGAGTTCGTCGTCATTGGTGGTGATCATGCCGCCTTCGCCGGTGGTAATGATCTTGTTGCCGAAAAAGCTGAAGGTCGCGCAAGTGCCCAGGCTGCCCACTTTGCTGCCCTTGACCTCGGCGCCGTGAGCCTCGGCGGCGTCCTCGACAACCCACAGATTGTGCTTGCGGGCGATTTCGTTGACGACGTCCATCTGTGCCGGATGACCATAGAGGTGCACCGGGATGATGCCCTTGGTCTTGGCAGTGATCTTGCTTTCGATCGTTTGTGGATCGATGTTCATGGTATCTGCGCACACATCCACCAGTACCGGAGTCGCGCCGCAATAGCGTACGGCGTTGGCCGTTGCGATGTAGGTCACGGTAGGGATGATCACTTCGTCGCCAGGTTGCAGGTCAAGTACGACCAGGGCCAGGTGCAGAGCGGTGGTGCCGTTGTTGGTGGCGATCGCATGCTTGACGCCACAGAACGCGGCAAAGCTTTCTTCAAAGGCGGTGATGTACTTGCCGTTGGAGGAGATCCAGTTTGTATCCAGGCAATCGAGCACGTAATTGCGTTCGTTTCCAGCGAGTTTTGGTTGTGCAACGGAAATACGTTTCATGTCTCTTCCTTCAAAATTTGTTCAAAGCTTTGGCAGGCACACCCACAACCGTGACTGCTGAATCGATATTCGAAATGACGACGCTGCCGGCACCGACCATGACGGACTCGCCGATATGAATTTCCGGTATGACTTTGCTGCCTATGCCGACGAAACTTAAATTGCCTACGCGCACATTACCGGCCAGTGCGCACTGAGGGGCAATGTGAGCCGCCAGTCCGATCACGCAATCGTGGTCGATAGTCGCCCCGGTGTTGATAATACAAAGGTCGGATAAGGAGGCCTCCGCATTGATCACCGCGCCTGCCATGACGGCAATGCCGACGCCCAGGTTGGCCGAGGGCGAAACAACTGCCGCAGGGCTGATGGCATTTACCAGTCTGAAGCCCGTCTCAATTGCTTTTTTCGCCAGTTTGTTTCGGACAGGGTTTGACCCGATGGCGATGAATGCTCGTTCATACCCGTCCTTGTGCAGCGCCGGCAGGTGGTCGTCGCTTTTCAGAACCGGGATGCCCAGGCAAGTGTCCGGGCTGTCTGGATTGCCGACGCAGTAGGCAATTTTTTCGCCCTGGGCTTGCAGTAGCTCGATGCAAACTTTCGCATGGCCGCCGGCCCCTACAACGATGATTTCAGTCTTCATGCGTCACTCCTTGCGGAATGAGTCCACTCCGGGCGGTGAAACAGTAGATTGACCGAGTCTGTGTGCGACAGTTGTTCGACCGACCAGCTTTCAAGGTTGCCGGTACGTTCATTGATAACACTGAACACCAGTCCGGAAGCAGTGAAACTCTTGAGCCAGTTCTCGAGGCTTATCGCATTTCGCTTCAGGTGGGAGAGGCCAAGCTCAACGATAAGAAGCATTTCTGGATTGGCGGCAAGCAGGCGTCGCGCACCTTTCATGACATCGATTTCTGCGCCTTCCGCATCGATTTTCAGCAGCTTTGCAGTCAGATCTTCCGGCAGAAACTCGTCCAGGGTAATGGTTGAGATGTCCACGGAAGTCGTCGGGGCAAACGTCGGGGGTTCCAGCTCATAAAGTGAATGGTGGCCGCTGGTAGCGCCCAGGTGCAGTTTGTGACTGCCCGCTTTGTCCGAAAGTGCGTAATGGGAGATTTCGCTGATGGATGAAAAACCGTTGAGCCACAGGTTTCTTTCCAGCAGTTTTCGGGTCGGCTCGAATGGCTCAAAAGCAAATATCCTGCCTTGTCCCGACATGGCTCGAGCAGCGGCTATCGAATGCATTCCGATATTGGCCCCGACATCGATATAGACATCCCCAGGTTTGATAATGCGCTCGATCAGAATCCGCGTTCCAGGTTCAAGCTCTCCTGCTTCCATCAGGTTGGCCAGCAGAGCGTGATCCCTGGCGCCGCAGAGCATATAGCCGACTGCAGTTTTGACCAGTGTTTCATCCGGTCCGGAGTTGATGGCGATGCGGTTGACATCAAGCAATGCATATTGCTCGATTCGATCGAGTTGCGGGCCGGCTTTTTCCACCGGGAGCTGGCTGGCGAAAAGCTCTCGCGACAGGGAAGCCTGGACATTCGTCGAGTTGGTCAGTCGCTGAAGCTCCAGCATGACTTGCTGGGTTTGTTCGCGCTGTTGCTCCTGCAGGCTGGCGAACGCCTGTTGGAGAGTGGCGAACTCTTGCAGCATGTCCTGGCGGATCGTGGCATTCAAATAGGTGCGCAGGCGGAAGAGCACCGGACGCGTGAAAGGCCGGGTGACGCGAAAAACGCTCTGGGCAATCCGCCGAAGTGTCTGCTTGACGTGATGGCGCAGCATCCGGCTCATGGCTGGTGAGGTTGCATGAGGGATATCACTGGCACTGCTGGCGACATCGATCTCGACATCGGTCGGCGCGCTGATGACGGGATGGGAAACTGCGCGCGCGAACAAACGCTTCGACGCAATCGAAAAGGCCGTTTCGATTTCCACACCATTGCGCTTAATGCTGTTCATTAGCTTCAAGCTCCAAAGTAGGCAGTGGTGACCGTTGTCGGGTCTCCATCCATTTTTATCTTGCCGTGCTCCAGCCACAGCACCCGATTACAGGTGTGCATGACCAGTTCGCGGGAGTGGCTGGCAATCACCAGAATGTTGGTCGATTTCACCAGCTCGTTCATGCGGATCTCGGCCTTGTGCTTGAAGCCTTCATCACCCACCGATAGCCATTCGTCCATCAGCAGGATTTCCGGTTTGATCGTGGTCGAGACGGCGAAGGCCAGGCGCAGGTGCATGCCCGAGGAATAGGTGCGGATAGGCATGTCGACAAAGTCACCCAGTTCGGAAAACTCAATGATCTCGTCGAGCTTTTCGGTGATCTGTGCCTTGGTCATGCCCAAAATGCCGCCGCGCAGGTAGATGTTCTCCCGCCCGGTAGCCTCGGGATCCGTTCCCAGGGAAATGTCGATCAGGGAACCGATCTCTCCATCGATTCGAGCGGTGCCCGACGATGGCTCATAGACACTGCTGAGCAGGCGCAGCAGCGTACTCTTGCCGGCGCCGTTATGGCCCAGCAGCCCGACCCGGTCACCGTCACGCAAGGTGAAGGTCAGGTCTTCGAGCGCTCTGACGATGACGCGACCCTGTTGATCCGCGCCCAATTGTCCACCGGTGGCAACCTGAATCAGGCGTTTCTTCAGGGAACGGCCGTTAGCGTTGTAGATCGGAAAATCCACACAAACATTTTTGAATTCGATCAGCGACATTAGGAGTTCTTCTTAGAGCCAGTAAGCGATGCGGCGCTTGTAACGGCCGTAGACCACGAGCGCAACGACCCAGCCGACAGCGGCCATGCCCAGGGAAACCCACCAGTTGGTGGCGGTTGGCAACTGCCCGATCAGTGGGGAGCGGACGATCGACATGATGTGGTAGACCGGATTCAGGTCAAGCAGGTAAAGCCCGGCCCTTTGAGGTAGCAAGCTCGGCATCCACATGATCGGTGTGAGGTAGAACACTACTTGCAACAAGCTTCCGACAATCTGAGGCAGGTCACGATAGCGTGCGCAGAGGATGCCCAGCAGCAAGGCGATCCACGTCAGGTTCAGCAGTGCCAGCAAAAGGCCGGGAATACTGATGAACGCCAGCCAGGTCAGAGGCTTGCTGACGGCAAGCAGTACCAGCGGGAAGATCACGATGTTGTGGCCCAGGATCAGGATGTTGCGCCAGATCATGCGAAGAATGTGGGTGAACAAAGGGATCGGCAATTGCTTGATGATGCCTTCGGCAGCGATGAAGCCGGTACAACCCTCGGTGATGACCGAGGACATGAAGCTCCAGAGAATCATGCCGATGGCGAGAAACGGAAGGAACTCGTGCATGGGGGAGTTGAAGATCTGGCCGAACACTATCCCGATGGTCCCGATCATCACGCCCATACTGATCGTCAGCCAGAATGGGCCCAGTGCCGACCTTCTATAGCGCTGCCGGACGTCTTGCCAGCCTAGCATCCCTACCAGAGCGTATCGTTTTGTCGCAGCGACGATATCCGACAGCGCGATACTTACAGAACCATTGCGCATTAATAGCACCAGATTAGTGATCAAAAAAACACGCCATTTTAGGCTGGGGGCAGAGGAGTGTCACTCTTTCTGCATTATTTCTTTAGGGTTCGTAGAGTATTGGGGTCGGAATCGTTGTGGACTCTTCAATTCCTTGAGTTTCAGAAGGGAAGCGTTTCGAGGAGCACTGCGTTGCAGTTGCTCCGTTTGAAATGCGACAAGCAAGAATTGCAGCCAGTCAATGCTGGCAGGATGTATACGGTTACGTGTTGAAAGAAGGTTGGGTATCGTCGTTCGGGGCCGCATTCTGTATGATCTGCAAGAATTTGCGGCTCTCCAGTGGAGCCCAATGGCGCGTTTGACACAACAGAGCCTGCTAAAGGCGCTCAAATGGAGTTTAGAGGATTCGCATGAAAGCTATCGTTACTGGCATTACTGGGCAAGACGGCGCCTACCTGGCGGAACTGCTGCTGGAAAAAGGTTACACGGTTTACGGCACCTACCGTCGGACCAGTTCTGTCAATTTCTGGCGTATCGAAGAACTCGGGATCCACAACAATCCCAATCTGCACCTGGTCGAGTATGACCTGACCGACCTGTCGGCCAGCATTCGTCTGCTCCAGACCACCGAAGCCACCGAGGTCTACAACCTCGCGGCCCAGAGCTTTGTAGGCGTATCTTTCGATCAGCCTCTGACGACCGGCGACATCACCGGCATGGGTTGTGTGAATCTTCTGGAAGCCATCCGTATCGTCAACCCGAAGGTACGTTTCTACCAGGCTTCTACCTCCGAGATGTTCGGCAAGGTCCAGGCGATTCCTCAGGTCGAGAGCACGCCGTTCTACCCACGCAGCCCTTATGGTGTTGCCAAGCTGTACGCGCACTGGATGACCATCAACTACCGCGAGTCCTACGGCATCTTCGCCACCAGCGGTATTCTGTTCAATCACGAATCGCCACTGCGTGGCCGTGAGTTCGTGACCCGCAAGATCACCGACTCCGTGGCCAAGATCAAACTGGGCCTGCTCGACAAGATGGAACTCGGCAACCTGGACGCCAAGCGCGACTGGGGTTTCGCCAAGGAATACGTCGAGGGCATGTGGCGCATGCTGCAGGCCGATGAACCGGACACTTTCGTACTGGCAACCAACCGCACTGAAACTGTGCGTGACTTTGTCACCATGGCGTTCAAGGCTGCCGGGATTGACCTTTCCTGGAGCGGCGCTGCGGAAGACGAGCAGGGTACCGACAAGGCAACCGGCAAAGTGCTGGTCACCATCAATCCGAAGTTCTACCGCCCTACGGAAGTTGAACTGCTGATCGGTAATCCGGCCAAGGCCAAGGCGGCATTGGGTTGGGAACCGAAAACCACGCTGGAAGAGCTGTGCCGCATGATGGTCGAAGCTGACCTGCGCCGAAATGAAAAAGGATTTTCGTTCTGATGAGTACTGCTGGTAAACGCGCGCTGATTACAGGGGTTCAAGGATTCACTGGTCGATACATGGCTGCCGAGCTTAAGGCCGGTGGCTATGAAGTGATAGGAATGGGGACGCAACCCTCGGACGAACCTGGTTATTTTCAGGTGGATCTGGCCGATGGCCCTGCTTTGCGCGAGTTGCTGGCAACTATTCAACCTGATGTAGTAGTGCATCTTGCGGCGCTGGCCTTTGTCGGGCACGGTGCCGCAGATGCGTTCTACCGCGTCAATCTCATTGGCACCCGCCATTTGCTGGAGGCTGTTGAAGCCTGCGGCAAGGTGCCAGATTGCGTGCTGCTTGCTAGCAGCGCCAATGTCTATGGCAATGCGTCGGCGGGGTTGTTGAGCGAAACCACTTCACCAGCACCTGCCAACGATTATGCGGTCAGTAAGCTCGCCATGGAGTACATGGCCAGTCTTTGGTTCAACCGGTTACCGATCGTGATTACGCGCCCGTTCAACTATACCGGCGTGGGTCAGGCCGACAGTTTCCTGTTGCCCAAGATCGTTACGCACTTTCGTCGGCGTGCCGACAAGATCGAACTGGGCAATCTGGATGTTTCCCGTGATTTCAGTGATGTGCGGGCAGTGGTCAAGGCGTATCGTGGCTTGATCGAGGCCAGACCATTGGGGCAAACCGTCAACGTCAGTTCCGGAAAGAGTCATACCCTTCGTGAAGTGATCGACATGTGTTCTGCATACACCGGCCACCAGTTGGAGGTCGAGGTGAATCCGGCATTTGTCCGAGCCAATGAAGTGAAGATCCTCTGTGGTGATAACACTCGTCTCTGCCAGTTGGTGGCGGGCTGGGATACGCCAGGATTGGATAAAACACTGAGTTGGATGCTTTCGGCGGAATAAATGAAGCTAGTTCTCTCTGTTGAGCCGATCCGCTTTCCACTGACCGGTATCGGTCGCTATACCTACGAACTTGCGCTGAGACTTCAGCAAAGTCCCGAAATTACAGACCTGCAGTTTTTTGCCGGTCGACGTTTCTTGCCCGAATTGCCCACTGCTGCGAACGAATCCGGTAGTGGCTATGGTTTGAAGCGTGCGGTACAGAAGAATTTTCTAGCTGTAGAAGCCTATCGATTGTTGATGCCGATGCTGCGAAAGGCTGCTCTCAAGGGGCACGGCGACTTTCTGTATCACAGTCCCAATTATTACCTTCCTCCCTTTTCCGGGCGTAGCGTAGCTACGTTTCATGATCTTTCGCCCTTCACCTGGGCCCACTGTCATGCGCCGCAACTTGTCCGTTACCTGCAAAAAGAGCTCAAAACCACATTGGTGCGAGCTGACGCGCTGATCACTGATTCGGAGTTTACCCGCCAGGAGTTGGCCAGCTATTTTTCATGGCCAATTGAGCGGATACATACCGTGCCGCTGGCAAGTTCTCCAGAGTTTTACCCCCGGTCGCATGACGAGCTCAGGGCTACGCTCGATCGGCATGGGCTGGAGCGAGGTGGTTATACGCTGTTTGTCGGTACGATCGAGCCGCGCAAGAACATCGAGACGCTCCTTGATGCCTATGAGCGACTGCCGCTGGCCTTGCGAACGCGCTGGCCGCTGATTCTCACCGGTTACCAGGGATGGCGCAGCGATTTGATTCATCGGAAGCTCGAGAGCGCGCGACGTGAAGGCTGGGCGCATTATCTCGGGTTCGTGCCGAGCGCAGATCTGCCGCTGCTTTTTGCCGGTGCTCGTCTGTTTGCCTTTCCGTCTCTTTACGAGGGGTTTGGTTTGCCGGTGCTCGAGGCAATGAGTTCAGGGGTGCCGGTGGTGTGTTCCAACAGTTCGTCGCTTCCGGAGGTCGCGGGTGAGGCGGCGCTGATGTGCGCGCCGATGGATGTCGACGAACTGACCCGTCTGATCGAGCGAGGGCTGACCGATGATGCCTGGCGCGAGATTGCGGTCATCAAGGGACAGCAGCATGCGCAGGGCTTCTCGTGGGAGCGCTGTGCCGTCGAAACCATGCAGGTCTACCAGAGGGTAATCAAAGGAACATGATCAAGGTCCTGCACTTTTTCAAAACCTATTACCCGGAAACCATGGGTGGTATCGAACAGGTTATTTTTCAGATTGCCCAAGGTGGTGCCAGCCACGGTTTTTCTTCGCAGGTTCTTTATCTCAGCGAGCGAGGCTCGGCGCGAAACGAAACGGTAGGCAATCACCTGACTCACCGCTCGAAACTTGATCTACATGTGGCTTCGACTGGCTTTTCGTTGTCGGCCTTCAAGGATTTTTCCGAGCTGGCCAAAGAAGCGGATGTGGTGCACTACCACTTTCCTTGGCCCTATATGGATCTGCTTCATTTTGCCAGTCGGCATGGCAAGCCTTCGGTGGTCAGCTATCACTCGGATATCGTCAAGCAAAAGACGCTGCTCAAACTATATGAGCCGTTGATGAGCCGGTTTCTGTCCAGCGTGGATTGCATCGTTGCCTCTTCACCGAACTATGCGCAAAGCAGCCCGGTGCTGACCCGGTTCCGCGATAAAGTCGAAATCATCCCGTATGGGTTGGACGCGACAACCTATCCAGTCGCAACGCCGCAAAAACTCGCGGATTGGCGAGTCAGGGTTGGCGAGAAATTCTTTTTGTTTGTCGGTGCCCTGCGTTATTACAAGGGCCTCGACTATCTGCTTGAGGCGGCGCGGATTACCGGGTTGCCGGTCGTTCTTCTGGGAGGAGGGCACCAGGAGAGCGAACTGAAGGAGCAAGCTTCACGCCTCGGCCTGACCAATGTGCACTTTCTGGGCGGATTGGGTGATGACGACAAGGCCGCGTTGCTGACGTTATGCCATGGATTTGTATTCCCGTCGCATCTTCGCTCGGAGTCGTTCGGTATTTCGTTGCTCGAGGCGGCGATGTACGGAAAACCGCTTATTTCCTGTGAAATCGGTTCCGGTACCACGTTTATCAATCTTGCGAATGAAACCGGCCTCGTAGTCCCGCCGCGCGACTCCACGGCGCTGGCCGGCGCAATGAATACACTCTGGAACAACGATGAGTTGGCTCGCGAGATGGGGCAACGTGCTCTGTGTCGTTACAGGGATGTGTTTTCAGCCGATGAGATGGCCAAGGCCTATGCCGACTTGTACCGGAAGGTTTGCAAGGCAGTCTGATGACTGCTGAGCCATCCTGGGCTTGCGGCGCAACTCGCTTCTGCTGGTCAAATAATCGCCGGTACTTCTTTCTGCACTTTTTGGACGGCTTCAGGTCCGCCCTTTGGTAGTAACTCAGTTTTGGTAGATACCGATGACGATGAGCGCAACTCAAAACCAATCCGTAGTCTCTCCCGTTTCGCGTAATCAAACCCGTCATATTGGATACCGGCCCGATATCGATGGGCTTCGGGCCATCGCTGTTTTGTCTGTATTGTTTTTTCACGCCTTCCCTGCGCTGTTGCGGGGCGGTTTTGTAGGGGTGGACATATTCTTTGTCATCTCCGGTTACCTGATATCCAGGGTCATCATCACGACGCTGGATCAGGGTACGTTCAGCGTTGCTGACTTTTATTCCCGGCGCATCCGACGCATTTTTCCCGCGCTATTTACCGTATTGGCCGTATGTTTGGCTTTCGGCTGGAGCACGATGCTTGCCGATGACCTGACGCTGCTGGCAAAACATGTTCTTGGTGGTGCCACTTTTGTCTCAAACTTCATTTTGTGGGGTGAGGCCGATTATTTTGACAAGGCATCAGAGCTCAAGCCTCTGCTTCATCTGTGGTCACTGGGGATAGAAGAGCAGTTCTATGTCATATGGCCGCTCTTGTTTTGGGCTGTCTGGCGAATGCGAATTCCGCTGTTGCCAATTGTTGCCATTGTTGGAGTCTTATCCTTTGTACTGAACATCATCGGAGTGCATGAGCACGCAACCGCAACTTTCTATTCGCCGCTTTCTCGAGGGTGGGAGCTTGTCGTTGGTGCGGTGTTGGCTTGCTTCGGGTCGGGCTCGTGTTTGAGAGCTGACAGGTACGGCCGATCAATGAAAAAGATTGCACAGGTATTTGATCGGCAGCAGACGCGAACTGTAATTTCAGTTATTGGAATGCTGTTCATTGTCTATGCAGTTTTCCGCATCAATAGCACATTACCTTTTCCCGGCAAGTGGGCACTTTTTCCGGTTATTGGTGCCGCACTCATTATTGTGGCTGGCCCTGGTGCCTGGATGAATCGAGCCCTGCTGAGCAACCGTGTGATGACGTTTATCGGGCTGATCAGCTTCCCGCTTTATCTATGGCATTGGCCATTGCTGACGTTTGCCAGGAGTGCCTATCCGGAAGGTGTGCCTTGGCTGGTGCGTTTAGGTCTTCTGGCTGGCAGTGCTTTTCTCGCGACTCTTACATACGTTTATATCGAGCGTCCATTTCGTTCGGGCTCCAGTAAGCGTTTCAGTGTCCTCGTTCTTTGTGCATTGATGTGCGTGGCGGGTGTATTGGCAGGCATCGTTTTCAAATCTGGCGGCTTTCCTTCCCGGTACCCGCAAATCATCCAGCGTGCGACCGAATATGATCTCGACGGCTACCGCGCAGGTCTTCGTAACCTCGTCTGTTTCATGGATGTCGGGCAAGAAGCGACCCAGTACGCTCCTGAGTGCGTAGACAAGGGTGACAAGCCGTTGTGGGTGTTGTGGGGAGATTCCGATGCCGCCGCCATATATTCGGGGTTGCGTGGGCTTGCGGATCGCTCCGGACAATTCCGGCTGGCACAATTCACATCTTCGTCATGCCCGCCGATAGTCGGATTTCAGGGAAAGAATCCGGCGTGCAAATCAAACAATCAGTGGACCATCGATAAGGTTCGCGAGCTGGTGCCTGATACTGTGATTCTTGCTGGCATGTGGCCGCGATATGACAAGACGCTTTTGTCAGCGACCGTCAAACAGATTCAGGATGCCGGGAGTCGTAGAGTGATTCTCCTGGGGCCTACGCCTGCCTGGAAAGACACGCCTTCTCGTATTGCCTTCAACTTGTGGAGTCATGATCCGTTGCATCGTATTCCATCAGAGCGGTTGGACTACGAGAAGTATGGAATGGGTCAGGAGCAGGAGGTGAATGGTGAGCTGGACACTGGAACCGACGCTGCGGAAAGGGATTTGAGAATTTTGGCGCAGGAGTCAGGCGCCCTTTACATTTCAGTGGCTCAGAAAATGTGTAACGAGGAGGGTTGTCTCATGAGAGAGACGGCATCGAGTGGTGATGCTTTTTATCTCGACATCGTTCACTTGACCCGTCACGGCTCGGATTTCGTCGCGCGAGCGATCGCTCGGGAGTTGGGTGTCACAGATCGCTGACTGATCATTGATGCATTGTTGAAGCCCGCCAAGAGCTTCAATTTTTTCACCAGCTCACGGGGCATATTTCCATGCCCGGTGAGCCGGTGTCTCGCGGGGCTTATTGTTGCCTTTTTATATGGATGCCTTCCAGTCGGGCGGACAGTCCATAGTAGGTATCGTTGGTCGGCGAGTCTAACTCCAGGTTGTTGGAGCCGTTTTTTAGTACGCCGTTATCGATTTTTGCCTCGAACTCTCCGTTTTCACTCCATTGGACAGGTAAGGTCTTGCCGTTGAGTTTGATGATCATATTGCTTTGAGCGTCTGGTTCCGCGAATAGAGTAAACCGGCCTTTGAGTTCATAAGCTATGTCGCTTCCGGGTTTGAATTCGAAAGCAAGGTTGGCGTGCTTATCAATTTTCCAGGCCGATGGATGGTGATAAAAACTGCCTATATCCCACTCGGCTTCTCGCCAGCCAGTACCGTGAGTGGGCAACTCCATGCTCCACCATTTGCCAAACGTCCAGTCGTATTCGTCACTCACAACAGCGTCTTCAAAGCGAACGAAGCGTGTCTGTGCGTTGCGTGCACTTTCAATGGCATCTCGACGTTCCGCTACAACGCCTCGACTCTCTGGAGTTGTACGACCGCTCTGACTGTCTTCACTCTCGTTGCCAATCTCCACTGTGACGATTGAGGTCTTGGGGATTACCAGGCTTGCGGGTTGCTCCGAGGCTGGAAAGCCCGGCCCGCTGACCGGGGTCGGGTATTCGAACGTCCAGTTCTGAGCGTTCTCTACGCACCGACCTTTACGCCCCAGCGAATCCGAGTGCTGCCAGTGCTTGCTGGGCATATGGCAAACCTGGATGTCTGATATCGGTTTGTTATACAAGAAGGACAAAGAACCGGTCAGGCTCTCGTTGATGAACATCCATATGTAGTTCAGCTGATTCCCATGGTCGAGAATCAGAAGGGTCTTGTTCTCGATATTGCCATCAAATTTTTCGGTGATCTCATTGAGTACCGTCGCCTGCTTGCGGGAGATTTCAATGTAGTGGTGGAATTGGTAAAGCTGGAATGACACTCCGATAATGAAAAAGAAACCAAAAACTATATTGGTTATCGATTTGGAGAGGCGGTATCCGGTGCTGATGATTGCCAACAGCAGAAGTGCGGCGCCAGGTGTTGCAAATAAAAATGTTCTTTGACTAACCAAGAGATGGCTAGGGGAAATCAGAAATGGAAAGTAGCCAAGGAGAATGAGTGTCACGCCTGCAATTGCGAGCCTGCCATTAAAGGAAAGGCTTTGTTTGGTGGCAGCTTTGTTGTGCTTGCTATTAGATATAAGTATCGCCGCGATAATCAAAAAGAAAAAAACGCTTGCGGCGATTACATATCCGTAGCTGGAAAATTCATGTTTGGTAATTCGTACGGCATCAAACCAGCCGCCAAGTGTGCTGCGCAGTAGCCCGATGCTGAAGAGTTTTGGGTAGGTGATTTTCAGAGTTGCCAGCAGATTGGACCCGACAACACTTGTTTGATAGCTGTTTACAAGTGGTGCGGTGTGGAGGGCGTATGCAACGTAAACAACGGCTCCGGCGACCCAGATCGCGTGCTCCAGCAGTTTCTGTTTGATTTGAATCAGCGCCGATAGCATGCCGTCACGGATAAACAACAGCAAAGCTGGAATGCAGGCGAGCAGCAGTGAAGCCTCATACATGAAACAGGCAGAGGAGAGCAGGGCACTCGCCACTATGCTTAGCACTAGGGCATGGGACTTTCGGTTAAGTGACAGTGCGTGCAGGAAAACAGCACTGCTCAATAGCGTGAGGCTAAGTGCCCAGTTGATATGCAGGCTTCTGAAGGAAAGTTGCATGGTGTCTGCTGGATAAATGATGACCAGTGCACATGCAATAATTCCGAGTTTTGAACTGCTCGTCAGTTTCTCGATGATGTAGCTAACGGAAGAGCCTTTTATCAGCAGTGCAAGAATTAACAGAACATGCCAAAAAAAGAACGAGTTGTTGTCAAGCCAGAAAGCAACGGCCTGAGGAAGGATCGTCAGTGGTCTCAGTGCGTGTAACGGCAGCGGGCTGGAGGTATCGGAGATGAAGAATATCCCGTTTTTGACGAAGAGTCCTAAAATCCCCCACTCCTCGATCAGCCCGGTCATGGCGAAACCGAACGGCAGCCAAAGTATCAAGATGATAACGGCTGCGGGAGCAATGTGTGCGAGCCAGCGCTTTACCGCCACAGGAGTGGCATCAGGCTCTGAGTTTTCGTCCGGGTGAGTACTGGATGGGGCTGTGGATGACCTGATGCTCATTTATCTTTCCATGGCTTTATAAATTCTGGTGCCTGATCGGGTTCTGGCCTGACAGGCAGCGTCCGATATTTGTCATTTTGCAGGCTGGATCAGTCGCAGCATGACGTCTGTACAACGTTACTTATCGCGCTTTCATCTGATTTGCCTAGTAACGTTTATCCAGTCCAGTTCGGCGGAAACGCCGCCATTTCCGGCGTCCACATCTGAAATGAATTCGATGGAGTTTCGACCTGGCTTGAGTGTGTCGGCCGGCACGCTTCCACTGAATCTGCCGTCCTGGATCCACTGCAGCGGAATATGGATTCCGTTGACTTCTACCTGCATCTTGTCGCGTAACTGTTTATTGGCGAAGCTTTTGAAAAAACCATTGATCTCATAAGGGGCAGATGCAGGTATCAAATCGAAAACGAGAGATGACTGCGGTGCGTTTTTCCACGCCGAAGCTGTATGAACAAAGCGTCTTGTTTCCCATTGCGTGTTCCTCCAGCCAGACCCGGCGATTGGCGGAGTCATGCTCCACCACCTGCCAAAGTCCCAGTAGTACTCATCAGGGGGCGGTTGGCGGAACTGGAAGAATTGAAACCAGGGGTGCGATTCAGTGATGCCTCGCAGCCGGGCACCTGCCGGAGATGACTCGGACTCCAGCTCCTTGCGCCATGCATTCAGCTCGGCATTGGCAGCAGGTGCTTCGCCCCTTCCAACTTCGACAGTTACAACGTCCGCATTGGAAAGTTTCTTGCTCGGTGGTGGGGGAGTGTCAAACGGCACGGGATAGTTGAGTGTCCATCCTTCTTCGGTTTTCTCGCATGTACCTTTGCGCTGCAACGGGTCGGTCTGTTGCCACTCGTGGCTAGGCATATAGCAGACTTCAATGGTGTCCGCCGGCTTTTCGTATATATGGAAAAGGATGGCGCTCAGGTCTGGGTTCAAAAACATCCAGTCATGATTGAGTTGATTGGAGTAGTCAAGGATCAGCAGAGTTTTACCGACTGCATTTCCGTCAAAGTTATGGGCGATGTCGTTGAGGATCGACTGTTGCCTTTTGGAAATTTCAATGTAGTGCTGGAACTGAAACAGCTGTGCTGACAGTCCGGTGAAAATCAGCATTGCAGACAGCGTGGCTGTGGCTGTTTTCGAATATCGGTAAATGCACAGGAGCAGTGCGATAAATATCATCGTCGCTCCGGGAGCTGCATATAGAAAAGTTCTCTGGCTGACGGCCATGTGCGCAGGATTGAAAATGAACGGCAGATAGCCCAGGCAAATCAGGACGAGTCCGATCGCGATCATGCGCACGGGCAACGTCCAGCGTGAGTTCGAACCTGTCTCGACCAGGAGGGTGTCTTTTGATTTCCAGGCGGCAAATGCAATCAATGCAAGCAGTAGCGCGGTAGCGACGGTCACATACCAATAACTGCCGATTTCAGAACCGGTGATTCTGAATGCATCAATCCAGCCGCCGAAAACGCTTCGTTTTACACCCAGGGTGAACAGTTTGGGGAAGTACATTTTTACAGAGGCTAGTGCACTATCACCCACCACTGCGCTTTGATAACTGTGTACCAGCGGCAGAGTGTGTATTACATAGATGATATACGCGGCCGGGCCGACCGCCCAGATCAGGTGTTGACAGTAGAACCGCTTGATATGCGCAGCAATGCCTTTGATGCCGACTTGTATGAAGACCACGAATGCTGGAATGGCCGCCAGCAGTAGCGCTACTTCGTACATCGCGCAGCTGGCAGCGAGTATCAGGCTTGCAAGGGCACTGAGAATTAAGGACTTGACTCTGTTTCTTTCGTCGAGTGCCCGTATCAGCAGGACGCTGGCCAACAAGACAAGGCTGAGGGCCCAGTTGATGTGGATGGACCTGAACGACAGTTGCATGGTGTCAGCGGGGAAAACGATGACCAGCACGCTCGCCAGCATTCCCCATTTGATTGCGCCTGTGATGCGGGTGGTGATGACACTGGCAGCCCATCCCTTGATCACCAAGGCAATGATCAGTAAGACATGCCAATAGTTGAACGAGTTAGGGTCGAGGCTGTATGCAATTGCATGAGGAAGAATAGTGAGCGGTCGAAGGGCATGCGCCGGCATTGCACTGGCGGCATCGGTCAGAAAAAACACACCGACTCTGCTGAATAACCCAACAACCCCCCACTCTTCGAGCAATCCGGTCAGGGCGAAGCCAAACGGAAGCCAGATAAAAAATACGGTAAGCAGAGCTGGGCCCAGATGGGCGAGCAAGATCAGTTTTTTTCCATGAAGTGTTGCTGGCGCCAAAGTTGGCGCCTGATTGAAAATTGCAGTCATGTGGTGCCCGTTGGTCCTGTTATGGTTTTGTTTTATGTGTGACCTTCAGGACAAATTTATTCAATAGATAGCTGCATGGCAGCAGAAGCAAAATCACCAGAATCGGAGCGATCGCTTTGTGTAAATGCAGGTGCTCGACCAGGAGGTTGAGTATTAATGCGCCGAGCAGATACTGCACCAGGTAGATGCTCGGATAGATCGCCATGCCAATCCATGACTGTTGAACCTTGAAAACAACTTTCGAGTTGAAGAAGTAGGCAAAAACAATCCCGGCCGCATAGGCGATTGCATAGGCTATCTGATAGTCGATCCAGTAACTCAACATCAAGTAGAGGCAGTAGGTCAGGCCGGTGTTGAGCCCGCCGCCGATCAGAAACTGAATCCAGCGACGAGCTTGGTTATTGTCTTTAAGTGCTATCACAATGGTGATTTTTTCGAGGTGAGTTTGACGAATTCCGAATAATCTCGAATATAGTCGTCAGCTTCGTAGTAATCGGAAGTGAACACCAGCAACACTGCGTCTTCAGAGTATTTGTATTGGATGCCCCACGTTAGTGGTGGCAGGTAAATCCCTTTGTTTGGCGCATCCAGAGTAACTTCTGCCCGATTGGTACCATCATCGACCACCACCGCACAGCTGCCTTTCACACAAATCAGGAACTGGTGGCATTTGTGATGAGCATGCTCACCACGAGTCTTCTGGCTCGGAACGTTGAATACCAGGAAGTAGCGTTTTGGTGTGAAGGGGATTTCCTTGTGGAACTCGCCGACCGACAAGTCACCACGCATGTCGGCGATGTATTTGAATCGGTGGGTGGTGACATCGCCCACACCGATCCGAACCACAGCATCCGACTGCTCTTCGGGTTTCGCCGCAGGGCTTTTGGCTGCATCGCTGAAGGCGGAGTTCTCGACGTAGCCGGTGATCCGGGCAGGGGATCCCGTGACGATGGCGTATGGCGGTACAGATTTTGTGACCACGGCACCTGCGCCGACCATCGCACCCGTGCCGATAGTGATGCCTGGCAGGATGACTGCTCCGCCGCCGATGGAAGCGCCGTCCTGGATCACCGTCTGAGAGAACGACTCTGGATAGACCTTCGAGCGTGGGAATTTGTCGTTGGTGAACGTCGCGTTCGGGCCTATAAATACGTCGGAGCCGATCCTTAGGCCGTCCCACACATAGACACCCGACTTGATGGTCGTGCGGTCGCCGATCACCACGTCGTTTTCGATCAGTGAGTGCGAGCAGACATTGACGTCTTCACCAATCACCGCATCCTGGAAGACCACCACGTACTGCCAGATGCGCGTGTTCTTGCCGATGTTCTTGCTTTTGACATCGGCGCTGGCGTGGATGAACGGCTCACTCATTTGGAATTTCCTTGTTGTCGAGTTTCATGCAGACAATGGCCAGCGGTCGCTGCTTGCTGTTTTCGTAGGCTCGCCAGGCATAAGTGCCCACGAGGCCAATCCCGAGCAGATTCAATGTCCCCAGCAGCAGCACCACCAGCATGGTTGCGGCGTAACCCGGTACCTCAATGGCTCCCGACAGTCGCGCGATGATGACCATTACGCCAATGAACAGGGAGATGAGCGAGCCCATCGCGCCCATTCGGGTCAGCAGTCTGATTGGGTAGTCGGTGAAGGCGAACACACTGTCCATCATGTATTCGAGCTTTTTCTTGAAGGTCCATGCCGATTTGCCTTCGAGGCGGGTCTGACGCTCGTACTCGATGAACTTGCGACGGAAGCCCAGCCAGAAGATCAGTGCGATGAGCGACGAGCGGGACTCGTTCAGCTGTAGCAGTTGTTCACGGAACGCCTTGTTGCAACCGAAAATATCCACGCCGCCCTTGGGCATGTCATGCACGACCAGTCGGCGATACAGACCCCAGAAGATCGAGGAGGCCATGCGGCTGGAAAGCGGATCCTGGCGAGCGTTGCGGGTGCCGATGGCGACGTCGCATTCGTCATTGGAAAGCGACTTGAAGAAGCTGATCAAAAGCTCTGGCGGCTCCTGAAGGTCTGCTGCCATCACGCCGAAATACTCGCCCCTGGCAGCCATCAGGCCAGTGCGAATGGCCGGAAACGAGCCGAAGTTGCGCGAATGAGCCAACAATTGCGCGGAAAAGCGCATGGTGCCCAGTGCATTCTTGAGCAGGGCAAACGAATCGTCGGGACTGCCATCCACCACAAAAACCACCTCGAGCTGATTCTCGAGTGTGTCGTTCATGTCTGTCAGGGCCTGGATCAGCCGGGGTATCGAGTCAGCGTTCTTGTAAACCGGGACGATAACGGAATATCTCATGCCACCCATCCGTTGACGGCGGTGATCACGGTGCTGACCTCTTCGTCGGTCATTTCCGGGTAGCAAGGCAGGGTCAGGATCAGCGAGGCCAGTTGTTCGGTGTTGGCCAGGCTGTAGTCGGCGAACTGCTTGCCAAAGACTGGTTGCTTGTAGTCCGGGATCGGGTAATGAACGTCGGACGCGATCTGTGCTTCGCGCAAGTGCACTTGCAGCGCATCGCGCTTCGCCGACTTGATCACGTACAGGTGGGCGACCGAGGCGGTGCCTTGATCTTCGGCGTGATTTACATCCGCGTGATGGATTTCGTTTCTGTAGCGCGACGCGATTTCACGACGGCGTGCGTTACTCTCGTCGAGGTGCGGCAGAAACTCGGACAGGATCGCTGCCTGCATTTCATCCAGGCGACTGTTGCGGGCGCCGTCCAGTTCGACACAATATTTCGAGGACCAGCCGTATTGGCGCAATTGCGCTACGCGCTGGGCAATGGTCGCGGAGTTGGTGACGACGGCGCCGCCGTCACCCAGTGCGCCAAGGTTTTTGGTTGGGTAGAAGCTGAAGCTCGCAGCGTCGCCAAAAGTGCCGACTCGCTGTCCGTCGCGCTCGGCGCCGTGGGCCTGGGCGCAATCCTCGAGCAATGGAATCTGCCGCTCGCTGCAGTATTCGGCGATGGCCTTGATTTGTGGGGTTGCCAGGCCGTACAGGTGGGTGACGACCACGGCTTTGGCACCGGCTTCAATCGCCTGCTTGACGCCTTCGAGGGTCACTACGTGAGTCTGCAGGTCGACGTCCATGAAAATCGGGGTGGCGCCGATGGCCAGAACCGACGTAGTGGTGTACATCCCGGCATTGGCGACGGTTGCCACTTGATCGCCTTTGCCGACGCCCAGAGCCTTGAGAGCCAGTTCGATGGCATCGGTACCGTTGGCGACAGTGATGCAATGACCGGCATTCAAATATTGCGCAAAGGCGGTTTCAAAGCGTTTGACTTCCGGTCCCAAAATCACCCAGCCGCTGGCAATTACGCGTTGCACCGAAGAACTGATTTGCGATTGAAACTTTTCTATCTTCGCTGCAAGGTTATTGATCTGCTGCATGGGGCTCTCCATTTCGAAGCAAAAGACGTGCGATATATGTATTTTTGGCGGTGTTCGCCGATAATATTATGTGCCGAGCATGCAGTTGGCTCTTGCAGGCATGGGCTCGTGCCACTTTTCCGGACGGATTCTATCCGTACCCTGAGCCAGCTCCAACCAGCGAAGCGGATTTAGGCGATTTGTTTGTGTTGTGGAGGTGGGAACCGCATTTTCGCTGGCGTGACGGGCACTACTGATTTGAACGTGATGTGTCGTACTGGATTGCGAATCGTCAAGAATCAGTGCGCGCTAAAGTTTATTTTCTGGCTATTCGATATCTTGTGCTGCAAATCATTGTTCGGCGTGAGTCCGGACTATCGTGAGCCAGTGCTACAAGACGGCTGTTCAGCGAAAGTGGTCAACCGTTCACCGATTCAATAAACTGCGACCCAAAGCTATTCCCCGGATAACGTCTGTCTCCTCATTGATGGGGCAGTTGATTGCCATTTCACGAAGAGTCCGCGCGTCCTCTTCGCCCTCATTCATGTTTCCCCAAGGGTCACCCATGAGCTCCAAGATATTCCTGGTTACTGGTGGCAGCGGTTTTGTGGGGCGCGCATTAATCGAACGACTGTCAGTGACACCAGAGTGTTCTGTCGTTGCTCCGGTACGGGGCTCGGTGATACCACTTCCGCCCGGAGCACGCTCGGTCCCGTGCGCGAGTCTTGAGTCGCCGCAGGACTGGAGTGCGGCGCTGAACGGTGTCGAGTGTGTCATTCACGCTGCCGCTCGCGTTCATGTCATGAAAGAAGCCGCGGCCGATCCGCTGGCGGCGTTTCGCCTGGTCAATGTCGATGGCACCTTGAACCTGGCGCGTCAGGCCGCTGCAGCCGGGGTCGGCAGGTTCGTTTTCATCAGTTCGATCAAGGTCAATGGCGAGGTCACGACGCCCGGGCACCCCTTCACCGCAGACGATTTGCCCGCTCCCGTCGATCCCTATGGCGTCTCCAAACTTGAGGCCGAACAGGCCTTGCAGGTGCTGGCGGCCGAAACAGGCATGGAGCTGGTGATCATCCGCCCGGTGCTGGTCTATGGTCCCGGGGTGAAAGCCAACTTTCTCAGCATGATGCGCTGGCTGTATCGCGGCGTGCCGCTACCGTTTGGCGCTGTAGGGAATCGGCGAAGCCTGGTTGCCATCGACAATCTGGTCGACCTGATCATGACATGCGCCGAGCACCCAGGCGCCGCCAACCAGATTTTCCTGGCCAGTGATGGCGAAGATCTATCGACCACTCAGCTCCTGCGCAAGCTGGCAGTTGCCATGGGGCGCCATGCGCATCTGTTGCCGGTGCCGGTCAGCGTGATGAATGGCGTGGCCACCGTGTTGGGGCGCCGGGCGTTGTCGCAAAGGATTTTTGCCTCCCTGCAAGTTGATATCAGCAAAAACCGGCGGCTGTTGAACTGGGTGCCTCCGGTAGCCCTGGACCGCGCCCTGGCAATGACGGCGCAACACTTTCTGGATACTCGCCAATCATGAATTACGGATGGTTCATACCAGTCGCTGCACTTCTGTCCTTCGGTTGTACCTGGCTATTACGCCACTACGCGTTGTCGCGCAGCCTGATGGATATTCCCAATGCGCGCAGTTCGCATTCTGTGCCGACCCCGCGTGGTGGCGGAGTAGCCATAGTCCTGACTTTCATGGTCGCATTGGTTTTCCTGCTCTGGCGGGACCTGATCGTCACGGCTCAGTTCTGGGCGATTGCGGGAGCGGGCGGCCTGGTCGCGGTCATCGGCTTTATGGATGACCACGGGCATATCGCTGCTCGCTGGCGCCTGTTGGGTCATTTTGCAGCCGCCACCTGGCTGCTTTTCTGGATGGGAGGTCTGCCGCCTATCGCGATTTTCGGATGGCAGGTCGATCTCGGCGTGGTTGGGCAGTTGCTTGCCGTGGTTTATCTGGTGTGGTTGCTGAATCTATACAACTTCATGGATGGCATTGACGGTATCGCGAGTGTCGAAGCCATCAGCATCTGTCTCAGTGCGTGTCTGCTTGCCTGGCTAGGCGGTTGGTTGCAATTGGTCTGGGCACCGCTGCTGCTTGCGGTGTGCGTCGCCGGTTTCCTGTTCTGGAATTTTCCGCCCGCAAAAATCTTCATGGGTGATGCCGGTAGTGGCTTCCTCGGCATCGTGCTGGGAGGCCTGTCGCTGCAGGCGGCGGCGGTTTCGAGTGATTTTTTATGGGGCTGGCTGATCCTGCTCGGCGTATTCATTGTTGATGCAACTTACACCTTGCTTCGCCGATTGCTACGCGGTGACAAAGTGTATGAAGCCCATCGCAGCCATGCCTATCAGTTCGCCTCTCGTCGGTTTGGTCGTCATCTGCCGGTAACTATTGCCGTTGCGGCGATCAATATGTTCTGGCTGTTGCCGGTTGCCGTGGCGGTGACACGTTTTGGGCTGGACGGCAGCCTGGGCCTGATTGTGGCCTATGCTCCTTTGCTGTTGCTGGCAATCAGGTTTCGGGCCGGTGAACTTGAATAGAAGGTTGATGAATAACTGTTAACGGTATTGAGATTGTCATTTAGGTTTAAAGTAGACGAGATGCGCTACTGATTTACCGAGGCGATGCATCAGTTGAAGGGAGGGGCTGAGGTGTTTGAGGATTCAATGAACAAGATCAGAGAGCGGTTGCTGGGATTGCCCCGGCGGCGAAAGCGTCTTATACAAGTGGCAACAGACATTATCCTGGTCTGGGCCGCGCTCTGGTTGGCATTCATTGTCCGACTGGGGATTGACGACATGTACAACCCCTTCAAAGTGCATCTCTGGCTGTTCGCATGCGCACCCGTTGTCGCGATTCCTCTGTTTATTCGTTTTGGCATGTACCGGGCGGTCATGCGTTACTTCGGCAATGACGCGTTGATCGCGATTATCAAAGCCGTCAGTTTGTCCTCCTTGATTTTGGCTGTAGTTGTCTACTGGTACAGCAATCACGAAACCGTTGTTCCGCGTTCGATCATATTCAACTACTGGTGGCTGAGTCTGGTCATTATCGGCGGATTGCGCCTTTGCATGCGTCAGTACTTCATGGGGGACTGGTTTACCGCGTCTTTGCATGTACCGTTCACCAGTCGCGACAACGGCTTGACCAAGGTCGCCATCTACGGCGCCGGTGTTGCCGGCAATCAATTGGTGGCAGCACTTCGCATGGGTAAAGTGATGCGCCCGGTGGCGTTCGTTGACGATGACCCGAGTATTGCGGAGCGTTCGATTTCCGGGCTGCATGTCTACAAGCCCAAACACATTCAAGAGATGATCGATGTCACAGGCGCCCAGGAAATCCTCCTCGCGCTTCCGTCATCGACCCGGGCGCGGCGTCGGGAGATTCTTAACCTGCTTGAAGGGTTTCCGCTTCACGTAAGAAGTGTGCCGAATTTCACCGATCTGGCGAGCGGCCGGGTCAAGGTCGAGGATATTCAAGAGGTGGATATTGCCGACCTGCTGGGACGCGACTCGGTGCCCGCGCAGCCGGATCTGCTGGAGCGCTGTATCAAGGGCAAGACTGTGATGGTGACGGGAGCGGGCGGCTCGATCGGTTCGGAATTGTGCCGGCAGATCTTCGCACTGGGACCGACCACGCTGCTGCTGTTCGATCACAGTGAGTTCAATCTGTACAGCATTCTGTCCGAGCTGGAACGGCGTGGTTGCCGGGAGTCCGTATCCGTGCACTTGCTGCCGATTCTCGGCTCTATCCGCCACCCGCATAAACTGCTCGATGTCATGAAGACCTGGCGGGTCGACACCGTTTATCACGCTGCCGCCTACAAGCATGTGCCTATGGTCGAGCACAACATTGCCGAAGGCGTGCTGAACAATGTGATCGGCACGCTCAATACGGCTCAGGCAGCATTGCAATCAGGCGTGTCCAACTTTGTATTGATTTCGACAGACAAGGCTGTGCGTCCGACCAACATCATGGGCAGCACCAAGCGCTTGGCCGAGTTGACCCTTCAGGCCTTGAGCCGTGAAATTGCGCCGGTTTTGTTTGGCGACAAATCCAATGTCTCTCGGGTCAATAAAACCCGCTTCACCATGGTCCGTTTCGGTAATGTGCTGGGGTCATCCGGGTCGGTGATTCCGCTGTTTCACAACCAGATCAAGTCCGGCGGCCCGCTGACAGTCACCCATCCGAAAATCACCCGTTACTTCATGACCATCCCCGAAGCCGCACAACTGGTTATCCAGGCAGGCTCCATGGGGCAGGGCGGCGATGTGTTCGTGCTGGATATGGGGGAGCCGGTGAAAATCGTTGAGCTCGCGGAAAAGATGATCCATCTGTCCGGTCTGAGCATTCGCTCCGAGCGTAATCCGCAGGGTGACATCTCAATTGAGTTCACCGGTTTGCGGCCTGGAGAAAAGCTCTATGAAGAGCTATTGATCGGCGACAACGTCGCCGCCACGCCGCATCCGATGATCATGACTGCCAGTGAAGATCATTTGCCATGGGATGTTCTTAAATCCCGGTTGGGAGAGCTGCTCGCTGCTGTCGATGCGGATGACTACTCCCGCGTCCGCCAGCTTCTGCGCGAAACCGTCAGCGGCTACACCCCTGACGGCGAAATCGTCGACTGGATCTACCAGCAGCGCCGTCTCGAACCCTGATTGTTTCACATCCTGTAACGGACACGTTTTTGACAGGCTCCCATCATCGCCTAAGTTTGGAGAGCAGCTTCGGAAAAGCTGCTTTCTCAATTGATGATGGAGCGTCACTTATGCGTACCGGTTATTTCTACTCCCTGATTTTTGCCTTGCTGACCAGTGCCTCGATTGCCGCCATTGCTGCGCCTCTGGCTTCTTCCGAAACGAACAAGGCGCCTGTGGTGATGGACGCCTCAGCCGCTTCTGAAAATCAGAAGGTCGATCTGAACGGTGCCGATGCGGCCACTCTGCAGAAGGAACTTGCAGGCGTAGGCGAGGCCAAGGCGAAAGCGATTGTTGCTTATCGTGAAACAAACGGGCCGTTCGCGTCGGTGGATGAATTGCTGGAAGTGAAGGGGATCGGCAAGGCGATCCTCGATCGCAATCGCGACAAGCTGGAAGTGAACTAAGCTTATTGTTCAACGCTAAGGGGCCGGTCATTGACCGGCCCTTTTTGGTTCCCGGTTCCTGAGTACATCGCAGAAGGACGACAGCCTTTCCGTCGGAAAATAGAAAATTACGGCTATCATATTGCTTTGAGATTATGCCTATAATAATTTCAGCCGCCACTGAAGCCTTCTGCTTTTCAGAGGTCGCTCATCCTTCACGCATTTCAGGAGTATCGTTATGAATTCACCGAAAACCCAAGGCACGGCGCTTGTCACGGGCGCCTCTTCCGGCATCGGTGCGGTGTATGCCGATCGATTGGCGGCGCGTGGTTTTGATCTGTTGCTGGTGGCTCGCGATCAGGAACGCCTGGGGTCTGCTGCAGACAGGTTGCGGGATGCTCACGGTGTCCAGGTCGAAGTGCTGAGGGCCGATCTGACGCAAAAAAATGAGGTGCTCAAGCTTGAGCAGCGCCTGCGCAGCGATTCCAGCATCAGCCTGTTGGTCAACAATGCGGGGGTGGCAATTAATGGATTGCTGGCCAATGCCGATCCCGAGGCGCTGGAGAAGCTGATTCAATTGAACGTCACAACCCTCACCCGGCTGGCAGCCGCTGCTGCCTCGGCATTCACCAGCGCCGGGCGCGGCACGATCATTAATATCGCGTCGGTGGTCGCCTTGTTCCCCGAACGTTTCAATGCCACCTACAGTGCCAGCAAGGCCTACGTGTTGAGCCTCACTCAGTCGCTCAATACGGAACTTGAAGGCACCGGGGTCAAGGTGCAAGCGGTATTGCCCGGTGTGACCCGAACTGAAATCTGGGAACGGTCCGGCACTGACGCCAGTAGCATACCCGCGGAGATGGTCATGGAGGCGGGCGAAATGGTCGATGCCGCATTGTCCGGGCTGGATCAGGGCGAACTCGTCACCATTCCTTCGCTGCCAGACGCCGCAGAGTGGCAAGCCTTCGTCGCCGCGCGTCATGTGATGGCGCCCAACCTGTCCCACAGCTCGGCGGCCAGCCGTTACAAGTGAAGGACTTTTGAGTCGTGAGAGGTCAACCCGATATGGATCAGCGTCGAGTAGTTGTTACGGGTATGGGCCTGGTATCGCCCTTGGGCAGTGGTGTCGAAGTCGTTTGGCAGCGTTTGCTTGCCGGGCGCTCGGGCTTGCGCCAGTTGCCGGAAGCGGTGATTGCCGATCTGCCGGCCCGGGTCGGTGGTGTGGTGCCGACAATGGAAGAGGACGCCGAGGCCGGTTTCGATCCGGATCGGGCGACGCCGCCCAAAGAGCAGAAGAAAATGGATCGTTTCATTCTGTTTGCCATGGAGGCTGCCCGTCAGGCGCTTGAGCAGGCCGGCTGGCACCCGAACGACCCCCTCGCTCAGGAGCGCACAGCGACCATCATCGGCTCCGGTGTCGGCGGATTCGGCGCGATTGCCGATGCCGTGCGCACCACCGACAGCCGTGGCCCGCGACGCTTGTCGCCGTTCACCATCCCTTCGTTTCTGGTCAACCTCGCGGCGGGCCATGTCTCGATCCAGCACGGGCTCAAGGGCCCGCTCGGCGCTCCGGTCACCGCGTGTGCTGCTGGCGTGCAGGCGATCGGTGACGCCGCTCGGCTGATTCGTGCCGGTGAGGCCGACATTGCCGTGTGCGGCGGTGCGGAAGCATGCATCGACCGCGTGAGCCTCGCCGGATTTGCAGCGGCGCGGGCACTCTCCAGTGGCTACAACGAAACGCCCGAGCGTGCTTCGCGCCCGTTCGACAGCGGGCGTGACGGTTTCGTGATGGGCGAGGGGGCCGGGTTGCTGGTGATCGAGTCGCTGGATCACGCATTGGCCCGTGGTGCCAGGCCACTGGCCGAACTGGTCGGCTACGGCACCAGTGCCGACGCCTATCATTTGACTGCCGGGCCGGAAGACGGCAGCGGAGCTCGACGAGCCATGACGCTGGCGCTGGCTCAGGCCGGTATCGCGCCGGATCAGGTGCAGCATCTGAATGCACATGCGACCTCGACGCCGGTTGGTGACCTGGGTGAACTGGCTGCAATCAAGTCGGTATTTGGAGCACAGAATAAAATCGCCGTGACCTCGACCAAATCCGCCACCGGCCATTTATTGGGAGCTGCCGGTGGCCTGGAAGCGATCTTCACGTTGTTGGCTATCCGCGACCAGACCGTTCCGCCAACCCTCAACCTGGACAATCCCGACCCGGCCAGCGAAGGCGTGGACATCGTCCACGGTCAGGCGCGGTCAATGCCGATCGAATACGCACTGTCCAACGGCTTCGGTTTCGGTGGGGTCAATGCCAGCGTGCTGTTCAAGCGCTGGCAGGCTTAGTCTTCGGAGCGCTTGAGTTGTTCGCGGGTGACGTCGAGGATCTGTTGGGCAAACCCGGCATCCGCGACGCTGCGTGAGAGCAGGAGCGCGCCCGCCAGTGTCGCCATGATGACGATACTGCGTTCGGCCGCGTTCTCGCCTTCAAGGGTGTTCTGGATCTGATCCAGGCGAGCCTTGAGCACGAGATCGCTGGTCGGGCTCGGTTGTCCGCGCAATCCCAGTTCCGAAGAAATGGTCAGCAGCGGGCAGCCTTCATGAGGAGAGGTCTGGTGCCATTCGGACAGGTACGTATCGATGAAGGCTTCCAGCGGTTTTTCCTGGGCGAACAGCTCCTCGCACAAGCCCGCGACCTGATCGCCAGCCGCCTGCAGGGCTTTTTCGACCAGGTCGTCCTTGGATTTGAAATGCGAATAAAAGCCACCGTGGGTCAGGCCCAGCGCTTTCATCAACGGTTGCAGACCGGTCGCGCCGATGCCGTCCTTGCGAAAGCGTTCGGATGCTTCCTTGATAATGCGCTGATGGGTCTGGGCTTTATGATCTTGCGAGTAACGCATTTAAACTCTCCGCAACAAGACCGCCATCTTAACCAATGCAAATTGAATGGTGACTGTACTTCTACTTCTAAAAAGCCTGCCGGTGAATCCAACATGTTCGTAACAGCCGTCAATGGTTGGCACGGATAGTGGTAGCAGCTCACAAAGTTGCCATCACCGAAGGAGCAGGAGAACCATGTACAAAGACTATCCGGCCGCCTATCAAGTCAGTAAGGGCTCGGCCTTGCAGGTCAATACACCGTTTTATGAGCGGATTCGCGACCAGAAGGCTGCGCGGACCCTGATCGAGCAATTCGAAGTGCCGATCCGCACCGGCCGCGCCTGGCATGTTCCGGCGGGGCATGTGTTTCGTGTCACCACACCGGTGGGGCCTCAGGTGGGCGACTTCAATGTGTGGAATGCCCACGATCCGCGTGAACGGATGTGGGCGGCGCGCACCCGACAACTGCAGGGCGCGCATGTCAGCACCCATGATCGTCTCTGGTCGAACCTGCCTTTTCTACGGCCTCTGGTGACCATCACCGATGACAGCCTGGCCGATTACGGCATCGATGAACACGGCGGGCGCCTGCACGACTTGCTCGGCACACGCTGTGATCCGTATGTGAACAAAATGCTCACCGGCGAAGACTTCCACCATCACTGCCACTCCAACCTGACCCGCGCCGTGCTACCGCACGGTCTGACCGAATTCGATGTGCATGACGTGTTGAACATCTTTCAGTGCACGGGGCTGAATCATGATGACCTGTACTTCATGAAGGCCTGCCCGGCGCAGAAGGGCGATTATCTGGAGTTCTTTGCGGAAATCGACTTGCTGTGTGCATTATCGACGTGTCCCGGCGGTGATCTGTCGCTGGCGATGTGGGGGCCGGACGCGCAGGATCCATTGAGCGTGTGCCGCCCGCTGGGTGTGGAAATCTATCGGCTGGACGAGTCTCTGCTGGAAGGCTGGAGCTCGCCGGAGCGCGCGGCGTACAAAGGCCTGCATGGCTTGCACATTGCCAAGGCCGACTGGGAAAAGTAACCGCGACAAAAAACAAACCCCGCCGATTCAGGCGGGGTTTTTCGTTCAGCGGTCCTGCGCGTCCTTGATGTCCGCTTCGGCATTGCGCTCGGCAACGCGTTGACGTTGTTCTTCGGTCAGTTCGACCTTGTTGGCGGTGTCGCGCAGCATCATCAGACCCCCCACGATCGAGCCGATTGCAACGACCAGAATCAACCAGGCATACCAGGGCATAGCGGCTCTCCTTAATGGCAGGTCGCCGGGCGAGGATTTCGCCGGCGATGCTGCTTACCACGTTTGAGCGATGGGAAATCGCAGTGGTTCCATTCTAGGCCGGTTATGCCAGGTACACCCGCACAGCTTCTATTGACCGGTCAGCATCGCGTCGGCTGGCGCGTTCGCGCGCAACTGGCCAGTGAGCAGGAAATAGCCGAAGCCGACCGCCATGAAACCGAGGAAGATCAGCCCGATCAGTGCGTTGAACCAGGCCATTGCCACCAGGCACACCACCGCCAGCACCAGCGCAATGAACGGGATCAATGGGTAGCACGGCGCGCGGAAAGTCCGCTCCAGATTCGGTTCGCTTTTGCGCAGCTTGAACAGACTGAGCATGCTCATGATGTACATCACGATGGCGCCGAACACGGCCATGGTGATCATTGCGGCAGTGAGGGTCATGCCGCCGAGGTTGATCAGGCCGTCGCTGTAAACGGCGGCAATGCCGATGATTCCGCCGGCGATGATCGCCCGGTGCGGCGTCTGGAAGCGCGACAGCTTCGCCAGCGAGGCGGGCAGGTAACCGGCACGGGCGAGGGCGAAGAACTGCCGCGAGTAGCCGAGAATGATCCCGTGGAAACTCGCCACCAGCCCGAACAGACCGATCCACACCAGCATGTGCAGCCAGCCGGAATTGTCGCCGACCACCGCTTTCATCGCCTGCGGCAGCGGATCGTTGATGTTCGACAGGGTGCGCCAGTCGCCGACGCCGCCGGCAAAGAACATCACGCCCATGGCCAGCAGCACCAGGGTCAGGATGCCGCTGATGTAAGCCTTGGGAATCGTGCGTTTCGGATCCTTGGCTTCTTCTGCCGCCATGGCCGCGCCTTCAATCGCGAGGAAGAACCAGATCGCAAACGGAATCGCCGCGAACATCCCGGCGATCGCCGGTGCGCCGAACACGTCCGCGCCGGCCCAGCCATTGAGGGCGAAGTTGCTGAAGCTGAAGGCGGGTGCGACCACGCCCATGAACACCAGCAACTCGGCGACGGCCAGCACGCAGACGATCAACTCGAAGGTCGCGGCCAGTTTCACACCAAGAATGTTCAGGCCCATGAACACGATGTATGCACCAACCGCTGCGTGTTTCGGATCGAGGGCCGGAAACTGTACGTTCAGATAGGCGCCAATCGCCAGCGCAATCGCCGGTGGGGCAAAAACGAATTCGATCAGCGTTGCCAATCCGGCGATCAATCCGCCCTTTTCACCAAAAGCCCGGCGACTGTAGGCAAACGGCCCGCCCGCATGCGGGATCGCCGTGGTCAGTTCGGTGAAGCTGAAAATGAAGCAGGTGTACATGGTCGCGACCATGAACGAGGTCACCAGAAAGCCCAATGTTCCGGCGACGCCCCAGCCATAACTCCAGCCGAAATACTCCCCGGAAATCACCAGCCCCACCGCAATGCCCCACAGGTGCAATGTGCCCAGCGTGGGTTTGAGTTGTGTGTTCATGCGTTTGCTCCCTGAACGGTTTGGAAAGCTCGGGGGAGGGCGTGTGCAGTGGGCGTGCCATTTTGTATTGGCGGGTCGCAATGGGCTGAAAGCTGTCGTATCGGGGATGTTCGCTACTCGATAGCCACATTTCTGTGCGCCAGTCAGGTGCGTCGGCCATCGGGAGCAGTCGTAAAGAAGGCATAAACCCACTCTTTACGCATTCTTTATGCCCCGCCCGCACCCTCGGTCTCGTTCCTTTACAGCCTCCTTTCCGACAATGCCTCCACACGCGGCAATAAGCCGTAACACGGAGATCTTCCATGAGCGTTCTGGACGGGGTGTCCCTGCTGCTGGCAGTGGGGCTGTTCATTTATCTGTTGGTTGCGCTGTTGCGCGCGGACCGGAACTAGGAGCGGCTATGCACAGTTATGACTATTGGCAGATCCTCGCGTTTTTCGCGTTGGTGTTGCTGCCGGCGCCGTTCCTCGGGCGCTTCTACTACAAGGTGATGGAAGGTCAGCGCACCTGGCTGACGCCGATTCTCGGCCCGGTCGAGCGCGGCTGTTACCGAATTGCCGGGGTCGATCCGCAAGCCGAACAGAGCTGGCAGAAGTACACGCTGGCGCTGCTGGCGTTCAACCTCGCGGGTTTCCTGTTGCTGTTCGCGATCCTGTTGTTCCAGGATCACCTGCCGCTGAACCCGCAAAACCTGCCGGGCCAGGAGTGGACCCAGGCGTTCAACACCGCCGTCAGCTTCATGACCAACACCAACTGGCAGTCCTACAGCGGTGAAGCGACCCTCAGCTACCTGAGCCAGATGGTCGGCCTCACCGTGCAGAACTTCGTCAGCGCCGCCACCGGTCTTGCCGTGCTCGTCGCGTTGTGCCGTGGCATCGGTCGCAAATCCACCAAGACCCTGGGCAACTTCTGGGCCGACATGACCCGCGCCACCCTCTACGGTCTGCTGCCGCTGTGTCTGTTGCTGGCGCTGTACCTGGTGTGGCAGGGCGTGCCACAGACCTTCGCGCAATATGTGAATGCGGTGACGATGCAAGGCGTCGATCAAGTAATCCCGCTCGGCCCCGCAGCCAGCCAGATTGCGATCAAGCAACTGGGCACCAACGGCGGTGGTTTCTTCGGCGTCAACTCGGCGCATCCGTTCGAGAACCCGACCGCGTGGAGCAACCTGTTCGAAGTCACCTCGATCATCCTGATCCCGGTGGCGCTGGTGTTCACCTTCGGTCACTACGTCAAGGACCTGCGTCAGAGCCGCGCCATCATCGGCTGCATGCTCGCGCTGTTCCTGATCGGCGGCGCTACTTCGCTGTGGGCCGAGTATCAGCCGAACCCTGCGCTGAATAACGTGGCCGTCGAACAGACCGCACCGCTGGAAGGCAAGGAATCGCGTTTCGGCACCACTGCCACCGTGCTCTGGTCGGTGACCACCACCGCAGCCTCGAACGGTTCGGTCAACGGCATGCATGACAGCCTCAACCCGCTCAGCGGCATGGTCGCGCTGGTCAACATGATGGTCGGCGAAGTGATCTTCGGCGGCGTCGGTGCCGGGCTCTACGGCATGTTGCTGAACGTGCTGATCGCGGTGTTCCTCGCCGGCCTGATGATCGGCCGCACCCCGGAATACCTCGGCAAGAAACTCCAGGCCCGCGAAGTGCAACTGCTGGTCGTGACCCTGCTGGTGATGCCGGTTGGCGTGCTGGTGCTGGGCGCGATTGCCGCTGCCCTGCCTGGCCCGGCGGCGACCATCAGCAACCCCGGCCCCCACGGTTTCAGCCAGTTGCTGTACGCCTACACCTCGGCCAGTGCCAACAACGGTTCGGCGTTCGGTGGCCTGAGTGCCAACACCCCGTTCCACAACCTGATGCTGGGCTTGGGCATGTTGATCGGTCGCTTCGGTTACATCCTCCCGGTACTGGCCCTGGCCGGCAGCCTGGCGATGAAGAAAACCGCACCGATCGGCCAGAACAGCTTCCCGACCCACGGCCCGTTGTTCGTGACCCTGTTGACCGTGACCATTTTGCTGGTGGGCGGCCTGACCTTCTTGCCGACCCTGGCGCTCGGCCCGATTGCCGAACACCTGAGCATGGGCTTCTAAGGAATCCATCATGAATATGCATGTTCCAGCTTCAAAACCAGCGGTAGTTGCCAAGTCGGCAGAAGCGCCCAAAACCGCGATCAGCGCCCTGTGGCGTCCGGCGCTGGTGCAAGCGTTCGTCAAGCTCGACCCACGCCAGTTGGTGCGCTCTCCAGTGATGCTGGTGGTCGAATTGACCGCGATTTTCACCACCGTGTTGTGCTTCATCCCGGACAACGTCGTGCCGACCTTCGTCGCGGCGCAAATCGCCCTGTGGCTGTGGTTCACCGTGGTGTTCGCCAACTTCGCCGAAGCGCTGGCCGAAGGCCGTGGCAAGGCCCGCGCCGACAGCCTCAAGGCTGGCAGCGAAGGCCTGAGCGCCCGACGCAAACTGGCCAACGGCAGCTTCCAGGTGGTGCCCGCCGCCAGCCTGCGCAAGGGTGATGTGGTGCGCGTTGAAGCCGGGGAGATGATCCCCGGTGACGGCGAGGTCATCGAAGGCATCGCGGCGGTCAACGAAGCGGCGATTACCGGTGAATCGGCTCCCGTGATCCGCGAGTCCGGCGGCGACCGTTCTGCGGTCACCGGCAACACGCGGTTGGTGTCCGACTGGCTGCTGGTGAAGATCACCGCCAACCCCGGCGAATCGACTCTGGACCGCATGATCGCGCTGGTCGAAGGCGCCAAACGCCAGAAGACCCCGAACGAAGTGGCGCTGGACATCCTGCTGATCGGTCTGACCCTGATCTTCCTGCTGGTGGTTGTGACCCTGCAACCGTTCGCCCACTTTGCCAACGGCAGCCTGCCGCTGGTGTTCCTGGTGGCGCTGTTGGTCACGCTGATTCCGACCACTATCGGCGGCCTGTTGTCAGCGATCGGTATCGCCGGGATGGATCGTCTGGTGCGCCTGAACGTGATTGCCAAGTCCGGTCGTGCAGTGGAAGCAGCGGGTGATGTGCACGTGTTGCTGCTGGACAAGACCGGCACCATCACCTTCGGCAACCGTCGTTGCAGCGCGGTGTATGCCGCTCCCGGCGTGAGTGGTCGCGAGCTGGCCGAAGGCGCGCTGTTCGCTTCGCTCGCCGATGAAACCGCCGAAGGCAAGTCCATCGTCGAGTACCTGCGTGGCCTGCATCCGCAAACGGAACCTGCGCTGGATGTGTTGACTGCGGTGCCGTTCAGTGCGGAAACACGCTTGTCCGGTGTCGACTATCAGGGCCGTGTATTCCGCAAGGGCGCGGTGGATTCGCTGCTGGCGTTCCTCGGTCAACAACGCAAGGATCTGGCGCCGGCGCTGTCCCGGGAAATCGACAAGATTGCCCAGAGCGGCGGCACCCCGCTGCTGGTCTGTGCCGACGGCAAACTGCTCGGTGTCATCCACTTGAAAGACGTGGTCAAGCCGGGCATCCGCGAGCGTTTCGCCGAGCTGCGCAAACTGGGGATCCGCACGGTGATGGTCACCGGCGACAACCCGCTGACCGCCGCCGCGATTGCCGCTGAAGCAGGCGTCGACGATGTACTGGCCGAAGCGACGCCAGAGAAGAAACTGGCGCGCATCCGTCACGAGCAAAACGACGGTCGCCTGGTCGCGATGTGCGGCGACGGTGCCAACGATGCCCCGGCGCTGGCCCAGGCTGACGTCGGCATGGCGATGAACGACGGCACTCAGGCGGCGCGTGAAGCGGCCAACATGGTCGATCTCGACAGCGACCCGACCAAGCTGCTGGATGTGGTGCAGATCGGCAAGGAACTGCTGGTGACTCGCGGCGCATTGACGACCTTTTCCATCGCCAACGACGTGGCCAAGTACTTCGCGATCCTGCCGGCACTGTTCGCTGCGATCTACCCGCAACTGGGCGTGCTGAACATCATGCACTTGAGCAGCCCGCAGAGCGCGATCCTGTCGGCCATCGTCTTTAACGCTTTGATCATCGTCGTGCTGATCCCGCTGGCCCTGCGCGGCGTGCGGGTGCAGGCGGCGAATGCGGCGGCGTTGCTGCGACGCAACCTGCTGATCTATGGCCTGGGCGGGATTCTGGTGCCGTTCGTGGGGATCAAGGCGATCGACATGTTGCTGACAGCGTTGCATCTGGTTTGACCCTGAACAGCGGTGTGCCGGGCACACCGCTTTAAGCCCGAATTCGAGGAGTCTGAAATGTCCACATTGTTACGTCCGGCCCTGAGCCTGCTGGTGCTGATGACCCTGGTCACCGGCGTTGCCTATCCGCTGGTGGTCACCGGTGTTGCGCAAGTCGCATTCCCCGAGCAGGCCAACGGCAGCCTGGTGCGCGATGCCGAAGGCAAGGTGCGCGGCTCGTCCCTGATTGCTCAGGATTTTGTCGGCGATGCGTGGTTTCATCCACGTCCGTCGGCCGGTGCCTTTGCCACCGTGTCGAGCAGCGCGAGCAACCTGGCGCCGAGTAATCCGGCACTGGCCACTCGGGTGATCGATGACGCCAACAAACTGCTGGTGCCCGGTCAGGGCCCGGTGCCGCTGGCGCTGCTGACTACGTCCGGCAGCGGTCTCGATCCGCACTTGCCACCGGCCGCGATTGCCTATCAACTGGCGCGTGTCGCCCACGCGCGCAACTTGCCGGTGGCGACCTTGCAACAGTTGCTCGACGCCCACATCGAACAGCCGCTGGTGGGGCCGCCGGTGGTGAATGTGCTGGCGTTGAACATGGCGCTGGAAAAGCGGTAATGAATCCTTCAGGAAGAGAGCTTCAAGCATGAGTGACTCCGGCCGCGCCGACGCGCTGTTAGCAGAACTGCCCCGCGACGGACGCGGCCGGCTCAAGGTTTTTCTCGGCGCCGCGCCGGGCGTGGGCAAGACCTTCGCCATGCTGCAGGCCGCCCATAGCCAGCTGCGCCAGGGCGTGAAAGTCATCGCCGGTGTGGTCGAAACCCACGGACGCGCCGAAACCGAAGCGCTGCTCGGCGGCTTGCCGCAACTGCCGCTGGTGCGTTCGGAATACCGTGGCGTGACGCTGGAGGAAATGGACCTCGACGGTCTGCTCGCAGCAAAACCGAAACTGGTGCTGGTCGACGAACTCGCCCACAGCAACGCCCCCGGTAGTCGCCACGCCAAACGCTGGCAGGACATTCAGGAACTGCTCGCCGCCGGCATCGACGTCTACACCACGGTCAACGTCCAGCACCTGGAAAGCCTCAACGATCAGGTGCGTGGCATCACCGGCGTGCAGGTGCGCGAAACCCTGCCGGACTGGGTGCTGCAGGAAGCCTACGAACTGCTGCTGATCGACCTGCCGCCCCGGGAACTGCTCGAGCGCTTGCGCGAAGGCAAGGTCTACGTGCCCGAGCAGGCCCGGGCCGCGATCGATGCGTTTTTTACCCAGACCAATCTCACCGCGTTGCGGGAACTGGCGATGCAGACGGCTGCGGCGCAGGTCGACAACGATCTGGCCCAGGGCTACCGCAAGCTCGGTCAGGCCGCGCCGGCAGTGCGCGGACGCTTGCTGGTCGGCGTCGATGGCAATGCCGATGCCGAACGTCTGGTGCGTCATGCCAGCCGTGTCGCCCAACGTCGGCATTTGCCGTGGAGCCTGGTGCACGTCGACAACGGCAGTGTGCGCGATGAGCAATCGCGGCTGCGCCTGCAAGGCGCCCAGCAACTGGCCGAACGGCTTGGCGGGGAAGTGGTGCTGCTGCGGGCCGGCGAAGTGGCGAAGACCCTGATTCAGCATGCAACCGAGCGCCGGGCCAGTCTGGTGCTGGTTGGCCAGTCGCGCCCGAGTCTGCGCCGGTGCTTGTTCGGTGGTGGTCTGGCAGCGCGATTGTTGCGTCAGTCCCATGGCCTGGAAATCAACGTGCTGGACAGCGATCACGAGCAGCACGCGCCACGCCTGCGGACGGCGCCAACGCTGGTGTGGTTCGACTACGCGCTGGCGCTGGTGGCCACGGTGTTGGCCAGTGCGCTGGCGTGGGCGGTGTCCAGCGTATTGCCGTTGCCGAACATCTCACTGGTGTTCCTTGCCGCGGTATTGCTGGTGGCGGTACGCAGCAGTCTGGGGCCTTCGCTGGCTTGTGCGGCGTTGTCGTTTCTGACCTACGACTTTCTGTTCATTCCGCCGAATTTTTCCTTCGCTATCCAGCGCGAAGAAGACGTGCTGACCTTGCTGTTCTTCCTGCTGATGGCAGCGCTTACCGGCAACCTGGCGGCGCGTCAGCGGCGGCAATTGCAGGCGTTGCGCGATACCCAGGAAGAGACCACCGAGCTGCTCGACCTTTCGCGCAAACTCACCGCCGCCACCGACCGTCAGGCCGTGGTCAGCGCCGCCGCACAGCACCTCAATGGCTGGAGCGATCTGCAACTGTGCCTGCTCAATCGCGACGGGCAGGGTGGCTGGAAAGTCGAGACCGGTGGGCCGTTGCAGTTCACTGAATCCGAACGCGCCGCTGCCGACTGGGCCTGGCAACACGATCAACCGGCGGGCATGGGCACCGGCACGTTGCCTTTCGGGCGTTGGTGGTGGTGGCCGTTGTCGGTGGAGGACGGGCCGCTCGCACTGCTCGGTGTGTGTGCCAAAGAAGGTCAGACTTTGAGTGGGCAACGCCGCCGCTTACTGACCGCACTGAGCCAGCCACTCGCTCAGGCACTGGCCCGAGCGCAACTGGCCGATGACCTGGAAGCCGCGCGCCTGCACGGCGAAACCGAACAACTGCGCAGCGCCTTGCTGGCTTCGGTGTCCCACGATCTGCGCACGCCGCTGACGTCAATGCGCGGCAGCATCGACAGCCTGCTGGCACTCGGCGAAGCAATCCCGCTGGAGGATCGCCGCGAGTTGCTCGAAGGCACTCGCGATGAAGCCGAACGTCTCGACCGTTACATTCAGAATCTGCTGGACATGACCCGCCTCGGCCACGGCGCCCTGAAACTGGCGCGGGACTGGGTATCGCCGGCGGACATCGTCGGCAGTGCGCTCAATCGCCTGCGTGCCGTATTGTCATCATTGCAAGTCAGCACCGACGTACCGGCCGAGTTGCCGCTTCTGTTCGTCCATGCCGCGTTGATCGAACAGGCGCTGGTGAACGTGCTGGAAAACGCCGCGCGTTTCTCGCCGTCCCACGGCCGTCTGCAACTGCGTGCCGGGGCGGATGACAGCGAGGTGTTTTTCTCGGTCAGCGATGAGGGGCCGGGGATTCCCGTCGATGAGCGGGCGAAGATTTTCGACATGTTCTACACCGCCGCCCGGGGCGATCGCGGCGGGCAGGGCACCGGCCTGGGGCTGGCGATCTGTCAGGGCATGGTCGGCGCCCATGGCGGGCGGATCAGTGTCGGCGACGGCATCGACGGGCGCGGCACCTGCATCACCCTGCACCTTCCTTTGCAGGCACAACCGGGGTTGGACGGTGAAGCCTGATCCGCGCTGCGCTACTCTCTTGCCACTCTTTTGTGTTGATGTGAACTCATGACTCAGACCGCGACCATTTTGGTCATCGATGATGAACCGCAGATCCGCAAGTTCCTGCGCATCAGCCTCGCCTCGCAAGGCTACAAAGTGCTGGAGGCCGGCACTGGTGCCGAGGGCCTGGCCCATGCGGCGCTGAATAAACCTGACCTGTTGGTGCTCGACCTCGGTCTGCCGGACATGGACGGTCAGCAAGTGCTGCGCGAGTTTCGCGAGTGGGCTACGGCACCGGTGCTGGTGCTCTCGGTGCGCGCCAGCGAAGGGCAAAAAGTCCAGGCGCTGGATGGCGGCGCCAATGACTACGTGACCAAGCCGTTCGGCATTCAGGAATTTCTCGCCCGGGTGCGCGCGTTGCTGCGTCAGGCGCCGTCCGGCGAAGCACAGCAGGCCGCGTTGAATTTCGGCCCGCTGACCGTGGACCTAGCGTATCGCCGCGTGTTGCTCGACGGCGTCGAAGTCGCTCTGACCCGCAAGGAATACGCTGTGTTGGCGCAACTGGCGCGGCATCCGGGGCGGGTGATCACCCAGCAGCAATTGCTCAAGGATATCTGGGGCCCGACCCACACCGAAGACAGTCATTATCTGCGGATCGTGGTCGGGCATCTGCGGCAGAAACTGGCGGACGATCCGACCCGGCCACGGTTCATCGTGACCGAGGCCGGCGTTGGTTATCGGTTGTTGAACGAGAACAGCCTTTAGTTCTGTTCGCTCTCGTAACGGTCGAGGGTGTCCCGGGCGATCTCGCGACCCAGCGCGATCAGCTCCGGCGCCTTGTAGAACTCGAAGAACCGGCACACCCGCTTCGGTACGTTGATCAGGATGTCCGGTGGATACCCGGCGATCTTGTACTGCGCCAGCGAGGTCTGCATCACCTCGAAGCTCTGGTTGATCAAGTCCAGCAACGATGCCGGCCCGACGTTATCGATGATGAACGAACCGGTGGCGGATTTCGGGGCGCCTTCACGTTCGGGAGCGGCCGCCGGTTGCTGGGTTTCAGGCTCCGCACCTTCGACCCACGGGTTGATCTCGGCGGCCTCGGCGCGCAACGCCTCCTGTTCGAGTCGCAGCAATTGCTCGGCTTGAGTGCGGCGGAACGGCATCTTCGAACCGAGTGAACTGATCAGGTTGTCGAAGCGGCTACGAAACGCGGCAGGCCGCTGGATCACCGGCAATTTGTAATGACGCTGGTTGGTCGAGTTGAGATTGACCGCGATGATCAGATCGCAATGGCTCGACACCACCGGCACGATCGGCAACGGGTTGAGAATCCCGCCGTCCACCAGCATCCGGTTGCCTTGCATCACCGGCGTGAACAGGCTGGGAATCGCCGCCGAGGCACGCATCGCCTGATGCAGGCAGCCTTCCTGAAACCAGATTTCCTGTTGATTGGTAAGGTCGGCGGCCACTGCCGTGTAGGGGATGCGCAGCTCCTCGATGTTGACCTCGCCGACGATCTTGCGGATCTGGCCGAAGACCTTTTCGCCACGGATTGCGCCGAGACGGAAACTCACGTCCACCAGCCGCAGCACATCGAGATAATCCAGGCCTTCGATCCAGTTGCGGTACTCGTCGAGTTTGCCGGAGGCATAGATTCCGCCGACCACGGCGCCCATCGAACAACCGGCAATACAGGCGATGTCGTAACCACGCCGTTCAATCTCTTCGATGACCCCGATATGGGCATAGCCCCGGGCGCCACCGGAGCCCAGCACCAGTGCGACACGCTTTTTCATCAGACTTCCTCCCCGACAGGTTTCCACAATGCACCCATCGAGGGTCGGGCTACAATCGTCACGGTCGCTCGGGGTGGCGATGGCGTCGTTATTTCGATACTTCATGACCCGCTGGCGTTATCTTTCGCCGTGTGGTGGATTCACGGGGCACAAGGCACTTTTTCACCACCCGAACGTCTTAACTGCACGACTTTTGACCTATCTTTGAGGTGTAAGTGATGAAAGCCTGGATCTGTGTGCCCTTGATTGCCCTGGCATTGGCCGGTTGCGCTGGCAAGACTGCTTATCGCGACAGCTGCGGCAGCCAGCTCGACGCGGCGTGGCATGAACTGGACCTGGCCAAGGCCGAGGGTTTCGCCGGCACGGTCAGCTACTCCAAAGCCCTGTCGTTGCTGACCGCGGCCAAGACTCAGCAGCAATTCGAGGGATTCGAGGGTTGCAGCAAAAAAGCCGAGAAGGCACGTTTCTACATTCGCGAATCCCGCGCCGGGCGCTAAGCTGCTGACGTAGCGCAAGTGCAGCTGCATTGCGCAGGTACACACTTGTGCAGCGCCATTGAATTCAGGAGCAAGTAATGTCTGCGTTGGTCGACCGGTTGGTGGCTCATGTCCTGAGCCTGGAAGTCAGGCTGCTGGCCTGTCAGGCACGTTTGACCGCTCGGACCGACCCTGAGGCGCTGCATGATCTGCGAACCACCGTGCGCCGCTTGCGCAGCCTGTTGCGGCCATTGCGCGGCTTGCCCGGTGTCGAGCAACTGGAAGATGCGGCCGCTGCTGTCGGGCAACTGACCACGCCCTGGCGTGACCGCGAGGTGCTGGCGGCCTGGCTGACCGAACATGGCCAGCCTGAAGCCGCGCAGCGGCGCATGGCGCAGATGGCCGAGGCTTACCCGACTTTGGCAGCCAGTGCCGAAGTGGCTTCGCTGCTGATGATACTCGATGCCTTCCCGCGTTTCCTGCGGGCATCCCAGCGTCAGGGCTTGCTCGATGATCTAGGCCTGCGCATCGAAAAGCGCCTGGGCAAACAATGGAAGAACCTCGACGTGGCGCTGCACGATCCGGCCCACGACCGCCATCGTCTGCGCCTGTTGATCAAGCGGGTGCGCTACGGGATCGAAGCCTATCCCGAACTCGATCGCCTACCTAAAGCTGCGTTGGAGCGCCTGAAGTCTGCGCAAGGCGCCTTGGGCGACTGGCATGATTGCTGGCAGTGGCTGGCGAAAGCCGAGCAGGAATCAGATTTGCAGCCCTGCATCGCTACCTGGCAGGCGACCATGGCCAAGGCCGAGATCAAGGCTGACCGGGTGCTGGAAAAGCTCAGCGCAGCCTGCTTCAAGTCCTGAAACCCTCTACAGCTCGGCGCGGCTGTCTTATCTGTCAGTCTCTTTGACCGGAATGGACGCTGCGCCGCTCTGTCGCGCTGGTTAAGATCCGGTCATTCCCTTTTTCGTGTCCGAGGTTCCCATGCGCTTTTGCGATCTGATCGATGCTGTCCGTCGTCAACCGGAGGTCACGATTCCTGCGGAGTGGGGCCAGGGCCGAGCCAGTTTTGGCGGGTTGGTTGCCGCACTGCAATTTGAAGTGATGCGCACTCGGGTGCCAACTGGACGGCCGGTGCGTTCGCTGGCGATCACCTTCGTCGGCCCGGTCGAGCCCGAAGTGCCGGTGAGCTTCGAGGTCGAGGTGTTGCGCGAAGGCAAAGCGGTCATTCAGGTGCTGGGACGCGCCGTGCAGAACGGTCAGGTGGTGACGATGGTACAAGGCAGCTTCGGTGCTTCGCGCCCTTCGGAAGTGGCGGTTGCAGCCTATCCGGCGCCCGAGATGAAGCACTGGGACGACTGCCAGGAACTGCCGTACATCAAAGGCGTGACCCCGGAGTTCATGCGTCATCTGGCGATGCGCTGGAGTGTCGGCGGCATGCCATTTACCGGCATTCAATCGCGGCTGATGGGCGGCTGGGTGCGCTTGCGTGGGGATGTGAAGGAAGAGCCGGTCAACGAGGCGCATCTGCTGGCGCTGGTCGATGCCTGGCCGCCGGCGCTGTTGCCGTATCTGAAGAAACCGGCACCGGGCAGTACGCTGACCTGGACCATCGAATTCGTTCAGCCCTTACACGATTTGAGCACGCTGGACTGGTGCCAGTATCTGGCGGACATCGAGTATGCCGCCGACGGTTACGGCCACGTCGCCGCCAAGCTGTGGAGCGCGGAGGGTGAACTGATCGCCATGAGCCGGCAGACGGTGACGATCTTCGCCTGACTCAATGCCGGCGGTGACGTTCACGCCAGGCGCGATACCAGCCGCCACTGAGAAAGAACCGTGGGAAGGTCAGAAACTGCTCGACCAGCAGGCGCGATACCGCGTCCTTGCGATCACTGAACGGCTCGGAGGCTTGCGCCTCCAGGCTGTGGCCGTGGCGCTGCAGACCCAGCGCCGCGACGATCCCGATGACGCCAATCGCCACGCTCGCCAGACTCAGGCTGAACACGCCAGAGACGATCAACAGAAACGCAACGATGAACAGCGGCACGGCGATCAGGTGCAACACCAGATTGGTCGGGTGCTGATGATTGGCCGGGTACGCGCGCCATTGCCACGCGGGAAGGTTGGGGTGACGTTTGCCCATGTTGCTGCTCCTCAATCCATGTTCGATTCATAGTTGAAGAATAGGCCCGGGTGGGCAGGGCGGCGAATCAAGGTTGGCTATTGCAGTGATAGGGACAATGGTCATTCTTGATGTTGTCCCTAGAGCTTCAACTGACCGATTGCCTTGTTCAGCTCACCGGCCAGCGTCGCCAGCTCGTTACTGGTGGTCGCCGAATCCACGGTCTGCTGCACGGTGTTTTCGGTCACATCACGAATGCTCACCACCGCGCGGTTCATCTCTTCGGCCACTTGGCTCTGCTGTTCTGCCGCTACCGCAATCTGCGTATTGCTTTCGCGCATCTGCGCCACCGCCCCGGTGATTTCCGCCAGCGCTTCACCAGCCTCTTGCGCCTGCTGCACGCAGTCGTCGGCCTTGTACGAACTCTCCTGCATGAAGTCCACCGCGTCGCGGGTGCCGGCCTGCAATGCCGACACCATGGTGGTGATTTCATCGGTGGAGGTCTGCACGCGCTTGGCGAGGTTGCGCACCTCGTCGGCGACCACCGCGAACCCGCGACCCATTTCCCCGGCGCGCGCCGCTTCAATGGCGGCATTGAGGGCCAGCAGATTGGTCTGCTCGGCGATGCTGTGGATGACGCTGACCACGCCGTTGATTTTCTGGCTGTCCTCGGCCAGGCGCTGGATCATTTCGGCGGTCTGCTGCACGCCGCTGGACAGGCCGGCAATCGAATGCTGAACGCGTGTGACCACCTGCTGACCGCTGCCGGCCAGGCCGTCGGCAGTCTGCGACAGGTCGCGGGTGGCGCCGGCGTGCTGGGCGATGTGGTAGACGGTGGCGGTCATCTCGTTGATCGCGGTGGCCGCCTGATCGGTTTCGCTCTGTTGGCCGAGCATGCCGTGGCGCACCTCGTTCATGCTCGATGCCAGCCGCGCAGCACCGACGTCCAGTTGCCGAGCAGTGTTGGCCACGGTAGTGACCACACGCTGGTAGCCGGCCTGCATCGCGTTGAACGCATTGGCCATCTGACCGACTTCGTCCTTGCAGGCCAACGGCACCCGCGCCGAAAGATCGCCGGTTTTCTCCACGTGCAGCATCACGTCTTTGAGCGTGTTGAGCTGGCTGAGCAGGAAGCGGATCAGCAACTGTGAAGCACCGAGCATCGCCAGCATCAGGATGAACACCGCCACCGCGTAGTTGGCGAAACGTTCGCTGAACACCTGGCTGAGGCTGGGGGCGTAGGCAATCACGGCGACCTGCTGGCCATCGGCACGGCTGAACACCTCGGCGCCGAGCAGCGGGTTTTCGCCGAACAACGGCAAGTGACTGATCTCGATCCAGCCGTTGCTGTCGGTGATTTCCAGCAGCGGTTGATCGTTGAGGCGCGGCGCTTCACCGCGTTTGAACGTCAGCACCTGATCGCTCTTGGGCAGGGCCTGATCCGCAGGCCAGGCCTTGAGCAATTGCGCCTGGGCCTGTGCCGAGGCCTGCGCGGCATGGCTGCGGGCCTGCTGTTCGAGCTGTACGGCGTACAGCACCAATAACAGGGTGGTGACAAAGGCGACCGCATTGACCGCCCAGAATTTGTATTTCAGCGAGATATTGCTAAGCCAGGCACCCATGGAGGTCTTCTCTGATAGCGGAAACAGTTTTGGCAAGGTGCCAGCATTGTGCCGCTACGCAGGGCTTCGGAACTTGATGTGCATCAACAAGTGATGCATTCGACTGGGCTTAGGGCAGGGCAGGCAAACCGTAGAACGCCCGGGCGCAGGCGGTGGTATGGGCCGCCAGATCTTCCTCGGTCTCGCCTCGATGCAGCGCGACTTCACGCAACACTTCGGTCAGATACGCCGGCTCGTTTCGTCCGTTCTTCGGTTTTGGGCGCAGAGTACGCGGCAGCAGGTAAGGCGCATCGCTTTCCAGCATCAGGCGACCCCGTTTGATCTCTTTCACCAATGGGTGCAAATGGGTGCCACGACGCTCATCGCAAATCCAGCCGGTGATGCCGATATGCAGGTCGAGGTCGAGGTAGCTGAACAGCGCTTTCTGTTCGCCGGTGAAGCAATGCACCACGGCGGCAGGCAATTGATCGCGGAAATCACGGAGAATTTCCAGCAGGCGCTGACTGGCGTCACGCTCGTGGAGGAACACCGGCAATTGCAGTTCCACGGCCATGGTCAGATGTTCTTCGAGGACTTTTTCCTGCTGCGGGCGCGGCGAGAAATCGCGGTTGAAGTCCAGCCCGCACTCACCCACCGCCACTACGTTCGATTCCTTCAGCAGACTGCGCAGACGCCGTGCGCTGTCGGCGTTCCAGTCACTGGCCGAATGCGGGTGAATACCGGCGGTGGCGAACAGTCGCTGCCCGTCCGGATCCAGTTGCTGGCACAGTTCCAGCGCCTGTTCGCTGCCCTCGACGCTGGTGCCGGTCAGCACCAGTTGGCAGACCCCGGCAGCATAGGCGCGGTCGAGTACGGCCTGGTGTTTGTCGGCGAAACCGGGGTTGGTCAGGTTGACGCCGATATCGATGAGTTGCATGGTGCTACCTCGGGCCGAAGGCCGGAAAGCATATCAGAGCAGTAGATTTAAAAGAAAAACCAAGAACTACAACGGCTTATGGCTGTCTGTTGAGGCCGCGAGGCAACACGGGGTGGTGCGGTTGCCATCACTGTGCCAGTCTCTCGCACTTTATCAGCGCTCCAGGCGCTCTGTTTTCGTCGGTGTTTTGCGACCGTTCAGCGGCAAAAACGCCCCGTATTCTTTCCGGAGAGTGGATGATTCGTCCCTCGGTTTTGCTCCTGCTGTGTGGTTCGTTGCTGCTGCCGATGGCGGCGGTCGCGCGCTTGCCCGGGCCGCTGCAAGCCGTGCCGGCCGCCAAGGTCCGCGACCTGACCGAGATCCGCAACAGCCGTGTGTTGCGGGTGCTGGTCAACCAGAGCCGCAACAGCTCTGGCGAAGTCCAGGGCCAGACCATCGGCGTCGAATATCACCGTTTGCGCGCCTTCGAGCAGTACCTCAATGGCCACGCACGCGACGGCCAGGAAATTTCCCTCAAGATCATTCCCAAAGCCAAGGATCAATTGCTCGGCGCGTTACAGCGTGGCGAAGGCGATCTGGTGGCGCCGGGTGAATTGCTCGACCTGCAACCGGGTCATGCGGTCGCCAGCAGCGAGCCGATTGCCAGTAATGTGCCGCTGGTGCTGGTCGGCATCAAGGGGGAGAAGCGCTACACCAAGGTCGAGCAACTCGCCGGCAAGACCCTGGCGCTGCCCACCGGCAGTGCGGCGGGGGAGGCGGTCAGTCAGCTCAACCAGAAACTGGCGCTGCACAAACTGGCGCCGATCAAGATCGAATGGGTCGATCCTACGTTGGCGGTCGAGGACGTGCTGGAAATGGTCCAAGGCGGGATCTTCCACCTGACCATCGTCGAGCAACCAATTGCCGAACGCTGGGGCAAGATCCTGCCCAAACTGCGATTCGACCGGCAGTTGATGATCAGCGAACCGGGCGAGGAATACTGGTTCGTGCGACGCGATGCCTCGATGCTGCGGGCGAGCATCGACCGCTTCCTGACTGGCTACAAGACGCCTTCGAATGAAGACGCAGCGTTTCTGCGGATTTACCGTCGTCTCTATCAAGTTCACTATCCATTGGCCAAAGCTGACCGCCAGCGCCTGGAAAAACTGCGTCCGACCCTGCAAAAGCATGCCGAAGCGCAGAACATGGACTGGCTGAACCTGGCTGCGCTGGCGTTCAAGGAATCGGCGCTGCAACCCAGTGCACGCGGTGGCGGCGGGCCGACCGGGCTGATGCAGATCACGCCGTCCGCCGCGCAGCGGGTCGGCGTCAACAATATCCAGAATCTCGATGCGAATGTGCAGGCAGGGGCCAAGTACCTGGCGATGATCCGCCGCAAGTTCTTCAACAGCCCCAAGCTCAACGAGCGCGAGCGCATGGCGTTCACCCTGGCTGCCTACAACATCGGCCCGGAACGTGTGCAGGGCATGCGCGCCGAGGCGCGGCGCCGTGGGCTGAACCCGAACCAGTGGTTCTTCCAGGTCGAGCGCATCGCCATGGAGCAGGTGGGAATGGGAGCCGTCAGCTATGTTAATAGCGTGAACAAGTATTACTTGGCGTTCGACCGGGAGCGGGAGTCGTTGGAGCCCGCAGGGCAAAAAGTGGTCTCACGCAAATGATCTAATAAATTGATTGTTATAGCGGATTTTTTGCGCTTTTAACATGAAATTAACTGATTAATATAGCGGCCAACCAACAAGCACTTCTGACAACAAGGAAACGCAACATGAGCTCTCTGATCAACAAGGTCCTGTTCACCCGCGCCGGCTACGGTCTGACCATTCTGCGCATTGCCGTCGGCGTGATCTTCGCCGCCCACGGCTCGCAGAAACTCTTTGGCCTGTTCGGTGGCTACGGTCTGGCAGGCACCGCGCAATACATGGAAAGCATCGGTCTGACCCCGGGTTATCTGATGGCCACCCTGGCCGGCGGCACCGAGTTCTTCGCCGGTCTGGCGCTGATCATCGGCCTGCTGGTGCGCCCGGCGGCACTGGGTCTGACCTTCCTGTCGCTGGTGGCCATCTTCACTGTGCATATCAGCAACGGTCTGTTCATGGCCAACAATGGTTACGAGTTCGCCCTGGCTCTGCTCGGTGGCAGCCTCGCGGTGCTGATCGAAGGTGCTGGCAAGCTCTCGGTGGATCGCGCCATCGCCGGTTGAAGGCTCTGGCTCAAGCAAAAGGCCCGCATTGTGCGGGCCTTTTTTGTTGCGGCTGATTCTTGACACTGGCCGGTCACGTTCTCTAGGATGCCGCTCATGCGCCGATTTAAACAGCTACTTGCGGGGCGCCAGGTGACTATTCTCAAGTTGCCGTCAGAAGCCGGAACAGGGCTTCGAAATACCGCTAAAGCGCTGGTTCGGTGTTGCCTCTCACCTGCCATGCAGACTTTTGAGGCAGAGACACGACACGATGAATGCACTTCGCCCTCCAGCACGTCCCGCGCCGATCACGGCACATGTCACCCAGCGCAATCCAAAAATCCTGCTTGGCGGCAAACACCAGCCGACGCTGTTGCGTTATCTCGATGGCTGGCCACGTCGCAGCGGCGGTCCTGCCGCCTTCCTGATCCAGTTTGTTGAAGACGGCGAGTCGCTGGCGCGTTTTGCCGATGACAGTTTCGACCTGGCGGTGATCCAGTCGCCCAGCGCTGAAGACGCCCCGGAAATGATCCGTCAACTGACCCGCGTTGCCCGCCAGGGTCTGATTGCTCGACGCTGAGTGTCAGGGATAGTCGATCGCCACGATGTAAACGAATTGCTCGCCGGTTGGCGTCTGGACCCGTACTTCGGCGTCCAGCGCCTTGCCGATCAATGCTCGTGCCAGCGGCGAGTCGATGCTGATCAGGCCCAGCTTCAGATCCAGCTCGTCCGGGCCGACGATGCGGTAGCGCGACTGCTTGCCGTCTTCATCTTCGATGGTCACCCAGGCGCCAAAGTAGACCTTGTTCGGATCGCTCGGTTTTTCGCTGACGACTTTCAAGGCCTCAAGGCGCTTGGTGAGAAAACGTACACGACTGTCGATCTCGCGCAGCATCTTCTTGCCGTAGGTGTACTCGGCATTCTCCGAACGATCGCCCTGAGCCGCCGCTTCGCTGACCGACTGCGTCACCTGCGGGCGGCGTACGTGCCACAACTCATGGAATTCGGCGCGCATCCGCGCTTCACCTTCGGGGGTGATCAGCGCGGTGCCAGCGGTGCGGGGAGGGCGATAACGGCTCATGGCAACTTCTTGTGATATTGAGGGCTGGAGTCTATCAACCCTCGCGCAGCACTGTCAGCGGGCTCGCATTCAGTGCCCGACGGGTGCCGAACACGCCGGCGCCACCGATCAGGGCCGCGCCGATCAACGGCAGGACCAGCAACCATGGATGCGGATGCCAGGGCAGGTCGAATGCGAAGCGATACAACACCAGACTCACCACTTCCGAACCGATGGCCGCCAGCAACCCGCTGACCGCACCAAGCAGGCCGAACTCGATCCGCCGTGCCTTGACCAGCAACTGCCGTTCCGCCCCCAGCGCACGTAATAGCGCGCCCTGGCGAATGCGTTCATCCAGAGTTGCCTGCAACCCGGAAAACAGCACCGCCATACCGGCCGCCAACACAAACAACAACACGTACTCCACCGCCAGGGTGACCTGAGCGAGGATGCTGCGCAGCTGTTCGAGCAAGGCTTCGACCTGCAGGATGGTCACCGCCGGAAACGCCCGCGACAGCTCGACAATCTGCTGATCGTGGCCGGGGGCCAGATAGAAGCTGGTGAGGTAGGTCGCTGGCAGATCCTTCAAGGTGCCAGGCTGGAAGATCATGAAGAAGTTCGGCTGGAAGTTGTCCCAGTTGATCTCCCGCAGGCTGGTGACCTTCGCTTCGCGATTCACTCCGCCAACGGTGAACACCAGATGATCGCCGAGCTTGAGCTTGAGGCTTTCAGCGACCTTGCCTTCCACTGACACACCGGGCACATCGTCCTGTGGCTGATCTTTCCACCACTCACCGGCGGTGAGCTTGTTGCCTGCTGGCAGGTCGGTGGCCCAGGTCAGGCTCAGGTCGCGCTGGATCGCCCGGTCACCGGCGGAATCCTTGCTGACGATTTGCTGCACCGCTTCGCCGTTGATGCTGATCAGTCGTCCCGGCACCACCGGATACAACGGCGCAGCCTGGGCCGAGACGTTGATGAGGTGATCGGTGAAGGCCTGTTTGTCCGCAGGCAGGATGTTCAGGGCGAAATAGTTGGGGGCGTTTTTCGGCAGCTGGTTTTGCCAGGTGTCGAGCAATTCGCCGCGCAGCAGCGCAATCAAAGCCATGGACAGCAAGATCAGACCGAATGCCAGCGACTGTCCGGCCGCTGCCAACGGATGACGCAGCAACTGACCGAGGCCGAGACGCCATGGCAACGAAGCACGAGCCAATAGGCGACGCAGACTGTTGAGCAGCAACAACAGCAACCCACCCAGCACGAGCGCGGCGACCACACCACCGCCGAGCAGGGCAAAGGTCAACAGCAGATCCAGGCTCAGACGCCACATGATCAGCCCGAGCGCACCGAGTGCCGCGCCGTAGACCATCCAGGTGCTCGACGGAATCGGCAGCATGTCCCGACGCAATACCCGCAGTGGCGGTACGCGACCCAATGCGGCCAGTGGCGGCAGGGCGAAACCGGCCAGCGCCACCAGCCCGGTGCCGATCCCGGCCAATGCGGGCAGCAAGCCACCCGGCGGTACATCGGCCGGCAGCAGATCATGCAGCAGCGCAAACAATCCCAACTGAGCAAGCCAGCCGAGCAGGGCGCCGCTGAGGCTGGCGAACAGGCCAAGCACTGCCAGTTGCAGGCTGAACAGCACCATGGCTTCCCGGCGAGACAAACCGAGGCAACGCAACAGCGCACTGGCATCGAAACGGCGGCTGGCGAAGCGATTTGCCGACAACGCCACGGCCACGCCTGCCAGCAGCACGGCGACCAGACTGGCCATGTTCAGATAACGCTCGGCCTTGCCCAGTGCGCCGCCAATCTGCCGGTTGCCGTCGCGGGCATCCTGAATTCGCTGGTTGGCGGCAAGCCCCGGTTTGATCAGTTGGCGATAGGTTTCCAGCGCATTGGGTTCGCCGCGCCACAATTCGCGGTAGCTCACCCGGCTACCGGGCTGGACCACGCCAGTCGCGGCGAGGTCCTCGAGGTTGATCAGTACCCGTGGCGTCAGGCTGTAAAAGTTGCCGGCACGATCCGGTTCGTAAGTCAGCACCCTTGTGAGCTTCAACGTCTTCATGCCGACGTCGATGCTGTCGCCGATCTTAAGGTCCAGCGCTGTGAGCAGACGCGATTCGACCCAGGCTTCTCCCGGCTGTGGTTCGCCGCCTGATTCTTCGGCAGCGAACGGCGCTGGTGCACTTTTCAGCTCACCACGCAACGGATAGGCGCGGTCGACGGCCTTGATGCTCGACAACTGAATGCCGTTGTCGGTGGCGATGACGCTGGAGAATTCAACGATCTGCGCATGGTCGAGGCGTAGCTCGGTGCCACTCTTGATTTGCTCGGTTCGGGCGGGAGAGCTGCCTTCGAGCACCAGGTCCGCGCCAAGAAACTCGGTGGCGCGCAAGGTCATGGCACCATTCAGGCGAGCCCCGAAGTAGCCGATGGCGGTACTCGCCGCCACGGCCACCAGTAAGGCAAAGAACAGCACCCGCAACTCCCCGGCACGGGCATCGCGCATAAGTTGGCGCAGGGCAAGGCTGAACAGGCGCAACAGCGGCAGACGTGCCATCAAGGCTCCAGAGGGGCGACCAACAGGCCGGCTTCAAGTCGGATCAGGCGCCTGCAGCGATGGGCCAGGCGTTCATCGTGGGTCACCAGCACCAGGGTGGTGCCGCGTTCCTTGTTCAGTTCGAACAGCAAATCGCTGATGCGCTCGCCGGTGTGGCTGTCGAGGTTGCCGGTGGGTTCGTCGGCAAACAGCACGTCAGGTTCGGCGGCGAAGGCCCGGGCAATGGCGACACGCTGCTGCTCGCCACCGGAGAGCTGGCGCGGCGAGTGCGTCAGGCGCTGACCGAGGCCAACCCGTTGCAGCAATTCCGTGGCGCGACCGCGGGCATCTTTGCGGCCATCGAGCTCCAGCGGCAGCATGACGTTTTCCAGGGCGTTGAGACTGTCGAGCAACTGGAACGACTGAAACACGAAACCCACATGTTCGGCACGGATGCGCGCGCGCTGGTCTTCGTCGAGATTGCTCAGGGACTGGTCCGCGAGAATGACTTCGCCGCTGCTTGGCAGGTCAAGGCCGGCGAGCAGGCCGAGCAGGGTGGATTTGCCGGAGCCAGACGCGCCGACGATGGCCAGGCTGTCGCCCTTGTTCAGTTCCAGGCTGAGTTCGTGCAGGATGGTCAGTTCACCTTCCGCGCTGGGAACCACTTTGCTAAGGTTCTTCGCGGTGAGAATGCTTGCGCCCATGGAGAATCCGATGCGTGTGTGGTTTTTGAGTGCTGGCCTGGCCTTGATGTGCATGGCCCAGAACGCAGCGGCGGGTACAGTCCTGATCGTTGGCGATAGTATCAGCGCCGGTTTCGGACTGGATACCCGGTTGGGGTGGGTGTCGTTGCTCGAGCAGCGGCTCAAGTCCGAAGGTTTTGACGATAAAGTGGTCAACGCCTCCATCAGCGGTGACACCAGTGCCGGAGGCCAGGCGCGGCTGCCGGCGCTGCTTGCAGAGCATAAGCCGGAGCTGGTGATCCTCGAGTTGGGCGGCAACGATGGCCTGCGCGGAATGCCGCCCACGCAATTGCAACAAAATCTTGCTTCGATGATCGACAGCTCCCGTCAAAGCGGTGCCAGGGTGCTGCTGCTTGGCATGCAACTGCCGCCCAATTACGGCAAGCGCTACACCGATGCCTTTGCACAGGTCTACGGCAAGCTGGCCGAGGAGAAAAAGATTCCGCTGGTGCCGTTTTTCCTCGAGGGCGTGGGTGGGCACCCGGACTTGATGCAGTCCGACGGTCTGCACCCGGCAGCCGGGGCTCAGGGCAAGTTGCTGGAAAATGTCTGGCCGACGCTAAAACCGCTGTTATGAGGCTTTTCTAGCGGCAGGCTTTCGGCTAATGTGGCGCCCCCTTATTTGGAGCCCCCGATGCCGCGTCCTGCCTGGTCCCTGTTTGCCTACCAACTGATCGAGCCTGACGAACAGCTGGATCTGTTCGCCTGCCAGGAAGTGCGGGTGCATCTGGTGACCCGTCAGTTGGAGCTCGGTGGCTCGGCCGACCGAACCCTGTGCGGCAGCCTGTTGCCGGCGCAACCGCGCTGGTCGAGCGTGGATCGTCGAGTGTTTCAGGATCAGCGTCTGTGTTCGCTGTGCCGGGCCATTCTCGAATCGCAGAAGCGTGGAACCTCACCGATCTGGCCTGAGCTACGTTTCGAGCTTTAAGCGCAAACATCTTCCGAACAGAGCCCGAGCTGGCGGTGGCTTCAATTATGAAGAGTTCTGCCTGCCCATCGGCGTATCTCCCCGAATCCCCGAGGCGCGGTGTACAATTGCGTTCTTATCACCCTTGTCGATCTTGCGAAGGATTCTCCGGATGTTGCCGCGTTTTCCTGCCGTCACCCGCTGCCTGTCTCTTGCCGCCCTGTGTGTGGCCGGTCCCGTTGCCGCACTGGAGTTTCCCCTGCCACCACCTGGTGAAGACATCATCGGCCAGGTGCAGGTGATCAAGGCCAAGTACGAAGACACCTTTGCCGATCTGGGCACCACCTACGATCTGGGCTATTCGGAAATGGTCGCGGCCAACCCGGGCGTCGATGCCTGGCTGCCGGGCGCCGGCACCGAAGTGGTCCTGCCGACCCGCTTCATCCTGCCGCCAGGCCCGCGTGAAGGCATCGTGATCAACCTCGCCGAGTACCGCCTCTACTACTATCCGAAAGGCCGGAACGTGGTGTACACCTTCCCGCTGGGTATCGGTCGCGAAGGCTGGGGCTCGCCGATCGCCCACACCACGATCACCGCCAAGACGCCAAACCCGACCTGGACACCGCCAGCCTCGATCAAGGCCGAACACGCCGCCGATGGCGATCCGCTGCCGAACGTAGTGCCAGCCGGTCCGGACAACCCGCTGGGCCCGTTCAAGTTCACCTTGGGCACCCCGGGCTACCTGATCCACGGTTCGAACAAGAAGTTCGGTATCGGCATGCGCACCAGCCACGGCTGCTTCCGCATGTTCAACAACAATGTGCTGGAAATGGCCAGCATGGTACCGGTGGGCACGTCGGTACGAATCCTCAACGATGCGTACAAGTTCGGTCGCAGTGGCGGCAAGATCTACCTGGAAGCGCACACGCCGATCGACGACAAGGGCAACCCGTCGGTGGTCGACAAGCACACCGCCGTGATTAACGCGATGCTCAAGCGTGAAGACATCACCAACAATCTGCGCATGAACTGGGATGTGGTGCGTGATGTGGTGGCGGCCGAAGATGGCCTGCCAACCGAAATCGGCACACCGAACACCTCGGCGCCGATCGTCTCCAGCGCACCGATCGATTTGCAGCAGTAAGCCGATAAAAAGAACCCGCCGATGTCTTCGCATCGGCGGGTTTTTTATTGCATGAAGAAAATTTCAGGCAAAAAAAAGCCGACCCGAAAAACGGGTCGGCTTGATAACAATCCCGAAGGACTATTACTTGCGGCTAGCTTTTTCCAGCATGCGCAGAGCACGCTCGTTAGCTTCGTCAGCAGTCTGTTGTGCTTTTTGAGCAGCAGCCAGAGCTTCATCAGCTTTACGGTAAGCTTCGTCTGCACGAGCCTGGGAGCGAGCAGCTGCGTCTTCAGTAGCGGTCAGACGTGCTTCGGTTTCTTTCGATGCGCTGCTGCAACCGGTAGCCAGAACTGCGGCCAGAGCCAGAGCAGAGAATTTCAGAACGTTGTTCATCGTGTTCCCCTTCAAGGACTTTCAATTAAGTGGCTGTCTCCTCCGATTGAGGAAATAGCCGGCGTACATACTACCCATTACTTGTAGTAAGTAAACTGACGTAAGGCAAGAAGCAAAAAAAATTGTAGGCGTTGATTCTTTTTCGAGCAACTTTTAACTGGATTGTATAAAAAATATTCAGCTGCAAGGCCCGAGCTGAGCGAGTTAATGAGAAAAAGTTCCCGTCGTCCAGTGCTGTTTTGCAGGTAGTGGCTAGAGTCTGTCTATATGGATTCGTCCACACTTTTGTTGCGATTTTGTGCAGCGTCTCACCTATCTTTGTCCATGTTCAGGTGACTTTAAAAAAACGGGCACGTCTTAAGTCTCAACATCCGGCGATGTTCAGCCTTTCGGTTCGGGACGAGCGTCTCCCGAGCCGAACCTGAGTCCACCGGAACTGCCCCATCAATCAGCATGATGACGAGCGTGCCTTGAGCATTTTCGTCATTGGTGCCTACTATTTGATACGTGCTCGGGTTGCACGAGAACGGTGCAGTTCTTCTCGGTGTCCATCAGGCACAGGGTGGCGTAGATGTTCCTTCGCCGGGAAAACATCGGTAAGGTAGGGGTCGAATCAAAGACCCGCGAGGAGTAGTGATGAGCGAGGCGTTGTCCATCCACCATGACCAGGCTGGTCATCAGTTCGAGACCAATGTGGACGGTCATCGTGCCTACCTGACCTATATGGATCTGGGGAAACAGACCCTGGATATCTACCGCACCTTCGTGCCCAACGCATTGCGTGGCCGAGGTATCGCGGCAGCTCTGACCGAGCGGGCGCTGCAGTACGCCGATGAAATGGGCTACACGGTCATCCCGTCGTGCTCCTACGTGGAGCGCTACATGGAGCGTCATCAGCGGCGCACCGCCAAGATCTGACTGACCTCACACCACACACACAAAAACGCCGGGCAATCCCCGGCGTTTTTTTATGCCTGCGAAACGGCTGTCAGCCGCGCTGACGTTTCGGCAGTACATCCTTGAGCTTGGCGTGCATGCTGCGAAGGGTGTTTTCGGTGGCCGACCAGTCGATGCAGGCATCGGTGATCGAGACGCCGTATTGCAGGTCGGCGAGGTCTTTCGGAATCGCCTGGCAACCCCAGTTCAGGTGGCTCTCGACCATCAGACCGATGATCGACTGGTTGCCTTCGAGGATCTGGTTGGCGACGTTCTCCATCACCAGTGGTTGCAGGGCCGGATCCTTGTTGGAGTTGGCGTGGCTGCAATCGACCATGATGTTCGGCTTGATCTTCGCCTTGTTCAGCGCCTGTTCGCACAGGGCGACGCTGACCGAATCGTAGTTCGGCTTGCCATTGCCGCCGCGCAGTACCACATGACCGTAGGCGTTGCCCTTGGTGGTGACGATCGACACGCCACCTTCCTGGTTGATGCCCAGGAAACGGTGCGGGCTGGAAACCGACTGCAAGGCGTTGATTGCCACAGTCAGGCCGCCGTCGGTGCCGTTCTTGAAACCGACCGCCGAGGACAGGCCGGAAGCCATTTCGCGGTGGGTCTGGGATTCGGTGGTCCGTGCGCCGATGGCCGACCAACTGATCAGGTCCTGCAGATACTGCGGGGAAATCGGGTCGAGGGCTTCGGTGGCGGTTGGCAGGCCTTTCTCGGCCAGGTCCAGCAGCAACTGGCGACCGATGTGCAGACCGTCCTGGATCTTGAACGAGTCATCCAGGTACGGGTCGTTGATCAGGCCTTTCCAGCCGACAGTGGTCCGCGGTTTTTCGAAGTACACGCGCATGACCAGATACAAGGTGTCCGACACTTCCGCCGCCAGCACTTTCAGGCGATCGGCGTATTCGTGGGCAGCCTTGATGTCGTGGATCGAGCAGGGCCCGATGACCACGAACAAACGGTGGTCGGTGCCATCGAGAATGTTGCGGATGACTTCGCGACCCTTGGTGACGGTGCGCAGGGCAGCGTCGCTCAGAGGGATATCACGCTTGAGCTGATCGGGAGTGATCAGGGTCTCGTTGGAGGCGACGTTCAGGTCGTTGATCGGTAAATCAGCCATCGTTTACTCGTCAGGTCACGGGTGCCGGCCGCCAGCGATCCCCGCGCGGCGGAGCACAGCAGATTTAAGCGCGTCGGGGAGCGGAACCTTATCGCGTTAGACGCCTGCTAGACAATGGGCAAGTCACTGTTCAGTCCAGCTCTGGTTACGCAAATGCCTTGCGAACGCTGTCGTGGGAGAACTCTTCGGCGTGCTGCTCGACCCATTGCAGCGCTCGCGCCTGGATATCCTGCAGGTCATCGTGGGCATCATTGATCCGGCAATAACGCTCGATCTGACACACCTGCTCACCCATTCGCGCGCTGAACAGTGTCTGCTCATCGGTGAACGCAATGCCCACCAGATAGCCTTTTTTACGGCGCAGGCACCAGGCTACATAGCCCGGATAGGCGAAGTCGGCATTGAGTGTGGGCATGCGCACTTGCAGCGCGGTGCCATGGCGCCAGGCACGGTGGTAATTGCAAGCGATGCCGCCGAGGCTGATAGTGTGCAGCTGTTGCCGCGAAATACACTCAGGTTTGAGCAACGTTAATTCGACGGGCACATCATCCGGATGAGGAATAAACCGTCCCATGAGCACAGACTCCCTGTGTCGGCCATCTGACATTGTTTCCCCCAGTATAGTGTTCGAATCTGAACTGACCGATTTCGACGCCGACCAACGGCTGCTGGCGATGAGCGGCGTTTCGCTGGTGATCTTCACCAGTGCCGGCTGCACCCGTTGCCGTTATGCCCGCGAGGTGTTGCCGGGGCTGAATCTGGCAGTCGATCGCGTGTGCTGGATCGACGCTGGCAACAACGGCGGGCTGGTCGAGCGTTATCAGGTCTTTCATTTGCCGGCGTTGTTTGTGGTGCGCGACGGCGAGTTCTTTGGGGCAGTACATACGCGCTTGAACGCCACGGAGCTGAACGCAGCCGTGGCCCAGGTGCTGGGTCGAATTGCAGAGGAGTTGCCGTGATGGGAGCAGTGAATAAACCGGTCGTGGGGATTATCGGCACCGGCGCTATCGGAGGGTTCTACGGCTTGATGCTGGCCCGGGCCGGGTTCGATGTGCATTTTCTGCTTCGCAGCGAGTTTTCCGCCGTCGCCGAGCGTGGTTTGCAGGTGGACAGTGCGGTTCACGGCACGCTGACGCTGAATCCGGTGCAGGCTTATTCATCGGCAGAAGACATGCCGCCCTGTGACTGGTTGCTGGTCGGCGCCAAGACCACCAGCAATGCCGGGCTGGCGCCGTCGATCATTCAGGCGGCGAAACCCGACGCGAAAGTGCTGGTGCTGCAGAACGGCCTGGACGTCGAAGACGGTTTGCGGGCGTTGCTGCCCGATTCGCTGCACTTGCTGGGTGGCTTGTGCCTGATCTGCGTTCACCGGGAAGGCCCGGGCCATATCACCCACCAAGCGCTGGGGGCAGTCAACGTCGGTTATCACAGTGGCCCGGCAGCCGATGATGCGGCGCGCATGGCGATCGTCGAGGAGGGCGTCGGTCTGTTCCGCACTGCGGGCATCGATTCACAGGCAATGCCGAACCTGCATCAGGCGCGTTGGCAGAAACTGGTCTGGAACATTCCCTACAACGGTCTATCGGTGCTGCTCGGCGCGAGCACCACGCCGCTGATGGCCGATGCCGACAGCCGCATTCTGATTCAGGCGTTGATGGCCGAAGTGGTGCAGGGCGCCAAGGCCTGCGGTCATGACATGCCGCCCGGTTATGCCGGGTACCTGTTCATGATGACCGAGAAAATGCCCGACTATTGGCCGAGCATGTACCACGATTTTCTGCACAAGCGACCGCTGGAGCTGGATGCCATCTACGCTCGACCCTTGGCGGCGGCAAAAGCGGCAGGTTGCGAGCTGCCGCGCATCGAAGCGTTGTACCGCAGTTTGCGTTTCATCGACCGGCGTAACACCTGAGTCGGTTTCTTGAGGGGATTTGGGGGGAAGGCATGGCCAAGAACATCGATGACAAACTGGTGCTGGCGATTTCGTCCCGTGCCCTGTTCGACCTGAGCGAGAGTCACAAGGTATATCTGTCGAGCGGTGTCGAAGCCTATCGGCAATATCAGATCGAGCACGAAGACGAAATCCTCGCGCCGGGCGATGCCTTTCCGCTGGTGGAAAAACTGCTCAACCTCAACAGCCGCCTCGGCCGTGCCCGGGTCGAGGTGATTCTGGTGTCGCGCAACAGTGCCGACACCGGCCTGCGGGTGTTCAACTCAATTGACCATTATGGTCTGGCGATTTCCCGCGCAGCGTTCGTCGGCGGGCGCAGTCCTTATCCTTATCTGAAGGCGTTCGGTTGCGACCTGTTTCTTTCCACCCACGCCGAAGACGTGCGCTCGGCGCTGGACAACGGCTTTGCGGCGGCGACCATCCTTTCCGGTGGCGCCAGCCGTGCGGCCAGCGATGAATTGCGCATTGCCTTCGACGGCGACGCGGTGCTGTTTTCCGACGAGTCGGAGCGGGTTTATCAGTCCGGAGGCCTCGAAGCCTTTCAGGCCAAGGAGCGCGAATCCGCTCGCGAGCCATTGCGTGGCGGGCCGTTCAAGGGCTTCCTCGCAGCGCTCAATCTATTGCAGCGTGAGTTCCCGGACGATAACTGCCCGATCCGCACCGCACTGGTCACCGCGCGTTCGGCACCGGCTCACGAGCGGGTAATCCGTACCTTGCGTGAGTGGGACATCCGTCTGGACGAGTCGCTGTTTCTGGGCGGACTGACCAAATCGGCGTTCCTCGAAGCGTTCGCTGCGGACGTGTTTTTCGACGATCAGGCCGGTCACTGCGAGCTGGCCCGGGAGGTGGTTGCCACCGGCCATGTCCCCCACGGCATCAGCAACGAACCGGCGGTCTAAAGCCCTCGTGGTTCAAGACGTTGCGTCGCACGTCGTACTCGCCAAGGCACTGCTAAGCTGAATCAAATCTCCGCCATGTTGGCTTGCGAGGAGGTCATATGATTCGTTCGATGCTGTATGCCACTGACCTCGGTCTGTACGCACCGTTAGTGATGCAGCATGCCCTGGCGATGGCGCGAATCTTCAATGCCGACTTGTATGTGGTGCACGCGGTGGAGCCCATGGGGCTGTTTGCCGAGTCTGTGTTGCAGAGCTATCTCGACGAGCAGGCGTTGAACGAATTTCACAGTCAGGGTCTGAAAACTGTCATCGCCAATATCGAGCAGCGGGTGCTGGATAGTTTTCGCGAGGAACTGGGGGACGAAGGCGAACAGGATCTGCTGCGGATTCGTGCGGTGCGTGTGCTGCAGGGCGATCCGTCTCAGGTGATTCTCGACCAGGTACAGAAACTCTCCGTCGATTTGCTGATCGTAGGAAGTCACAGCCACGGGGTTGGGGCGGAAACACCGTTGGGGCGCACGGCGACTCGCTTGCTGCAGTTGTCCAAGGTGCCGGTTTACATGGTGCCGCTGGTGGAGCGTCGGCGTCGGGAGGATCGCTGAGGCGGGAATAATGGCGTTTTGATAAAAAGTTCTAGATTTATTCTTCAAACCATTAATATAGTTATATACCGTCGCTGATGCCCGTGGCGTCTACCTGCTTTGAGGGATTCATATGAAGCTTCAACAATTGCGCTACATCTGGGAAGTGGCGCACCACGACCTCAACGTTTCCGCTACAGCCCAAAGTCTCTACACCTCGCAACCGGGCATCAGTAAGCAAATCCGTCTGCTGGAAGACGAACTGGGCGTCGAAGTGTTCGCCCGCAGCGGCAAGCACCTGACCCGCGTCACCCCGGCCGGCGAGCGCATCATCACCACCGCCGGTGAGATTCTGCGCAAGGTCGAGAGCATCAAGCAGATCGCTCAGGAGTTCTCCAACGAGAAGAAAGGCACCCTGTCGATCGCCACCACTCACACCCAGGCACGTTACGCACTGCCGCCGGTGATCAGCAACTTCATCAAGCAATACCCGGACGTGGCACTGCACATGCACCAGGGGTCGCCGATGCAGATCGCCGAAATGGCCGCTGACGGCACCGTGGATTTCGCCATTGCCACCGAGGCGCTGGAACTGTTTGGCGATCTGGTGATGATGCCGTGCTACCGCTGGAACCGCTGCGTGGTCGTGCCTCAGGGCCACCCGCTGACCAAACTGCCGAAGCTGACCCTCGAAGCGCTGGCCGAATACCCGATCGTGACTTACGTGTTCGGCTTCACCGGTCGCTCGAAACTCGACGAGGCTTTCAGCCATCGTGGCCTGACGCCGAAAGTGGTGTTCACCGCCGCCGACGCCGACGTGATCAAAACCTACGTACGCCTGGGTCTGGGTGTCGGCATCGTGGCGAAAATGGCGGTCGATACCAAACTCGACAACGACCTGGTGGTGCTTGATGCCAGCGAGCTTTTCGAGTCCAGCGTGACCAAGATCGGTTTCCGTCGCGGCACTTTCCTGCGTGGTTTCATGTGCGACTTTATCGAGAAATTCGCGCCGCACCTGACTCGCGACGTCATGGCCAAGGCCATCCAGTGCCACAACAAGCAGGAACTGGAAGAACTGTTCGAAGGCGTCGAACTGCCCGTCCACTAAGCCCCTGTCTAGAGCACCTCGGTGACAGCGAACTGTTGCCGGGTGCCCGCCACCAGAATCTCCACCTCATCACCCTCGAACTTGCCCAGCAGGCTTTTGCCCAGCGGCGAGCGCGGGGTGATGACGGTGACCGGCTGACCGACCACGTCTACTTTCAGGCCCGCCGCATCCGGCGCCAGAAACAGCCATTGCTCGCGACCCTTCTCGTCTTCCAGACCGAGCAGGGTACCGATTTCAATCCCGCGTTGATCGTCATAGGCCCGCAGCGTCAGGTTCTGGCAGACCGCCAGTGCCTGGCGGATCTCCTCGACCCGTTTCGCTTGCCCGGCCGCCAGGTACGACGCCTCAAGCCCCAGGGTGTCGTACTTGTTTTCAGCGATGTTCTCTTCGTGGGTCGCGGTTTCGTATGCGGTTTGTGCCGCGCGCTCGGCGATGTCGAGGTCGACGCGCAGTTTGTCGAGAATCAGTTGGTGGACGGCGTACTTGTTCATGATCAATCGCAGAATTGCAGGACGTTGGCGCGGCTCTTTTCGCTCGGAGCAGTCTGATCCTGCTGGAGCCAGAACTGGCATTTCGGGTTCGACTGGTTGCGCGTGCTGCTGCGGGCCTGATCCAGGCGATTCTGCTGTTCGTTCTTGCGCAGGTTTTCTTCGTATTGTTCGAACAGACGGTTTTGCGGCTCGGATTCTGATTGTGGCTGGGTGGCCACCGGTGGCTTGCTCAGTTGTTGCACTGCATCCGCCACCGGTTGCAATTGACGGCTGAACAGTATTGAAGCGAGCCAGCAAGTCAGCGCAATGGCCAGAAAACCCAGCCACAGGCCCAGGGCAATGCTGCCGGTCAATTGCAGCGCGCTAAGCTGGACAGGCAAGGGGCGACGCGTATTGGGGCGATAGGGCATGGCTGCCTCCTGGCGGATGATTGCGGGCAAGTGGCGATTGTCGCACGAAGATTAATCGTCGTCGGCTCTTCTGCACGCAGACATTTATGCGGACAATCGTCGCTTTTGCCAACGGGAGTCTTGAATGCCGCAACCGAAAACCCGCTGGGACATCTTTTGTACCGTGGTCGACAACTATGGCGACATCGGGGTGACCTGGCGTCTGGCCCGGCAACTGGTGGCCGAGCATGCATTGGCGGTGCGGCTGTGGGTCGATGACCTGCGCGCGTTCGAACGGATTTGCCCGGAACTCGACATCAATCTCGACTCGCAATGGCAGCAGGGTGTCGAGGTCCGGCACTGGCCGGCAGAATGGCCGGAAACGGACGCCGCCGACGTAGTGATCGCGGCGTTCGCCTGCCAGTTGCCGGGTGTCTACATGGACGCCATGGCCGAGCGGATAACGCCGCCATTGTGGATTAACCTCGACTATCTCAGCGCTGAAGACTGGGTGGTCGGCTGTCACGGTCTGCCGTCGGTGAAGTACAAGTCCGTGCAGAAGATCTTTTTCTTCCCGGGGTTCCAGGCGGGCACTGGCGGGTTGTTGCGTGAAAGCGGATTGCTTGTGCGACGTCAGCGGTTTCAGCAGGATCCCGAGGCGCAACGACAATTCCTGCAAACACTGGGAGTTGTTACTGCGCCCGGTACGCAATTGATTTCGCTGTTCGCCTACGAGAATGCCGGACTCGCCAGTTGGCTGGATGTGCTTGCGGCAGACTCGACGCCCACTTATCTGCTGGTGCCGGAGGGACGGATTCTGGGTGATGTTGCACGCTGGCTCGGCGTTGAGTCGTTGACGGTCGGCGCAGTGCATGTCGATCGGTCACTGACCGTGCAGGTACTGCCGTTCGTCCGACAGGATCAATACGATCAACTGTTGTGGTGCTGCGATTTCAACGCAGTGCGCGGCGAAGACTCATTCGTACGGGCGCAATGGGCGGGGCGGCCGATGCTGTGGCACATCTATCAGCAGGACGAAGATATCCATCTGGACAAGCTCGATGCCTTCCTCGCGCTCTATGGAAAAGGTCTTTCGACTGAAGCTGCCGAGGCGATGAACGGTCTCTGGCGGGCCTGGAGTGCCGGGAAGCCTATCGGCGAGAACTGGCTTGAGGCCCGTAAATATTGGCCGGAACTGCAGGAAAATGCCGAAGCATGGTGTCTGGAACAGGCCTTGCAGGCCGATCTTGCGACGGCGCTGGTACAGTTTTACCGAAATTGGATATGATACGCGGCCTAGATTTTTGTAAATCCCATCCAAATTCGGATATTCGCAATGAAAACTGGTAAAGAACTCAAACCCGGTACCGTGATCCGTATCGACAACGATCCTTGGCTGGTTCAGAAAGCTGAATTCACCAAGTCGGGCCGTAACAGCGCGATCATGAAGACCAAGCTGAAGAACCTGCTGACCGGTTACAAGACCGAAACCGTTTACGGTGCGGACGACAAGCTGGACGACGTGATCCTGGACCGCAAAGAAGCGACCCTGTCCTTCATCAGCGGTGACACCTACACGTTCATGGACACCACTGACTACACCATGTACGAGCTGAACGCTGAAGACATCGAAAGCGTTCTGCCATTCGTGGAAGAAGGCATGACCGACGTTTGCGAAGCCGTGTTCTTCGAAGAGCGTCTGGTTTCCGTAGAGCTGCCGACCACCATCGTGCGTCAGGTTGACTACACCGAAGGTTCCGCTCGCGGTGACACTTCCGGCAAGGTGATGAAGCCTGCCAAACTGAAGAACGGTACCGAGCTGTCGGTTGCTGACTTCATCGAAATCGGCGACATGATCGAGATCGATACCCGCGAAGGCGGTTCCTACAAAGGCCGTGCTAAATAAGCACTGTTTTTTGCGGAAAGAAAAAGCCCGACCATTGAGTCGGGCTTTTTTGTATCTGATGAAAATTACTTCTTCAGATGCTGTTTCAGTTCTTCCGAAGCTTGCAGCATCGCCGAGCGCACCGCCGGTACCTGGCTGACCACGTTGAGCAAACCGTAGTCGTGGATCATGCCGTTGTAGCGCGCTGAAGTCACCGGCACCCCGGCTTCGTCGAGTTTTCGGGCGTAGGCTTCACCTTCGTCACGCAGCACGTCGGCCCCGGCGGTCTGCACCAGTGCAGGCGGCAGACCTTTCAATTGTGCAGTCGTGGCCCGCAGCGGCGAGGCGTAGATCTCGTTACGCTGGTTGGCGTCGGTGGTGTAGTTGTCCCAGAACCACTTCATCATGTTGCGGGTGAGGAAGTGCCCCTCGGCATATTGGTTATACGAACCAGTGTCGAAATTGGCATCGGTCACCGGCCACAGCAACACCTGGAGCTTGATTGCCGGCGTGCCTTTGTCTTTGGCCATCAAGGCGACGACTGCCGCCATGTTGCCGCCGACACTGTTGCCCGCCACCGCCAGACGCTTGCCGTCGACGTTGATCTCTTTGCCGTGTTCGGCCACCCACTTGGTTGCCGCGTAAGCCTGGTTGATCGCCACCGGGTAATGCGCTTCCGGCGAAGGGGTGTAGTTGACGAATACCGCCGCTGCCCCTGAGCCGACCACCAGATCCCGCACCAGACGTTCGTGGGTCGGGAAATCTCCCAGCACCCAGCCACCGCCGTGGAAGAACATGAACACCGGCAACTCGCCCTTGGCCCCGGCCGGACGGACGATGGTCAGGCTCAACGGTTGGCCATCGACCTGGATGGTCTTCTCGCTGACATCGGCTTTGGGCAGCGTCAGTTTGACCCCGGACTGCGCGCCCGTCAGTACGGCGCGGGCGTCTTTGGGCGTCATCTGTTCCATCGGTTTGCCGGTGCCGGCGTTCAGCACATCGAGGAACGCCTGGGTGTTGTGTTCAACCTCCCCGGCAAATGCGCTGTGGATGGACAGAGCGAGAAGAGTACCGGTCAAGACTTTGCTGAAAGTGTTCATGTTCATTTCCTGTTCGGGCCTGGGTGTCAGTGATTACACGGTGACGTGCAGGCGTACATCGACATTGCCACGGGTGGCGTTGGAGTACGGGCAAACCTGGTGAGCCGCGTCGACCAGACTTTGCGCGTCAGCCTGTTCCAGGCCTGGAAGGCTGATGTGCAGGTCGATGTCCAGACCGAAACCGCCAGGAATCTGGCCGATACCGACGTGAGCGGTGATCGAGGCGTCGTCCGGGATTTTGCGTTTGGTCTGGCTGGCGACGAATTTCAGCGCGCCGATGAAGCAGGCCGAGTAGCCGGCAGCGAACAGTTGCTCAGGGTTGGTAGCTGCGCCACCGGCACCGCCGAGTTCTTTCGGGGTGGCCAGTTTGACGTCGAGAATGTTGTCGCTGGAGATCGCACGACCGTCACGGCCGCCAGTGGAGGTTGCGATTGCGGTGTAGAGAGTTTGCATGGTGTGAGCCTCATTAAGTGTGGTTTGTTGCGCTAATTGTTTGCGCGCTAACTAGGTGCGAAGTAAATGTACTGCGCGAATATTTAGCGCGCAAGATAAATTTTTGAAAAGATCGGCAATTGGCACTTGGATCAGGTGGAGTTGTGATCTCAAGTTTTTGATATATAGGATTTTTTTAACGTAAACGAGAGGAAAAATTTTTTCGTGGGTAAGCCGGGAAGGGGCGATTCGCCTACAGGCGCAAGGCTGCGCCCGTAGGGAAGGGAAGGTCTTAAGCGAGGCTGTCCTGCAAATGACCCCGTAAGGCCTGCAACTCGGCTTGCAGGTTTTGCAGACGCTCCAGCGTGAAGCCACTGGCACCGAGGATGCATTGTGGAACGGTTCGGGCCTTGTCTTTCAAGGCGCGTCCCTGGGCAGTCAGTTCAACAATCACTACCCGCTCATCCTCACGGCTTCGCGTACGGCTCAGCAAACCTTCACCCTCCAGACGCTTGAGCAGCGGGGTCAGCGAGCCCGGATCGGTCAGCAGGCGCGTACTGATTTCTCCGACAGTCAAACCATCCTTCTCCCACAAAACCATCATCGCCAAGTATTGCGGATAGGTCAGCCCAAGCGCTTGCAGCAGTGGCTTGTAGACCTTGGTCATCATCAGCGAAGTGGAATGCAGGGCGAAGCAGGCCTGATTGTCGAGCAGCAGGTCTTCGCAGTGATCGGAGGTGTCGCGGTCGTTGGTCATGTCGGTGCCTTGAACGGTGATACCGATGAATCTAGCGCTCGAATCTTTAATGCGCCAGACAATTGTGCCCGGTGGCGAAATCGGTCAGTGCCGGCCCAACTCTCGTTGCAGGGCCAGATCCCACGGCGGCACTGGGCTGAACCGGGTCTTGAGGTATTCCAGCAACAGGCGGCTGCGGGAGCTGGCCTGCTGTTGCAGCCGCAGCGCGTAAATGCCGGCGCTTTCCGGTGTTGGCAGGCCATTTTCACAAAACAGCGGCAGCAACTCGCCACGCAACAGGTATTCGCTGGCCAGCCAGGTCGGCAGATGCGCAATCCCAAGCCCCGCCAGTGCGCCGCAGACCAAAGCCTCGGCGTTGTTGGCGCTCATGCGCACCCGTGCCGGGCGGTGCAATTGCATCTGTCCGTCCTGCTCGAAACGCCAGGCGAAAGGTGGGGCGAGGCCGTCCCAATCGAGGCCGTCATGCTCGCTCAATTGCGCGGGCTCGCCCGGCACGCCTCGACGCTTCAGGTAGTCGGGGCTGGCGCAGGCAATGCGCACGATGCTCGCCAATGGTGTGGCCACCAGGCGAGTGTCAGCCATCTGTCCGGCACGCAGCACCAGATCGACCTTGCCCAGGTTCGATCCGTCCATGTCGACGAAGCTGTCTATCAGGTGCAGTTGCACGTCGAGTCCCGGATACAGCACCAGAAAATCGGCAATCACCGGGGCCAAATGCCGACGCCCGAATGCCGCCGGCGCATCCACCCGAATCAAGCCTTCCGGCGCGCTGCTCAGAGACACCGCTTCAGCCCGGGCCAGTTGCAACTCCGCCACGATGCGCCGTGCCCGTTCGGCAAACGCAAGACCGGCCGGCGTGGCGCGCACCGCATGAGTACTGCGGATAAACAACTGGCTGCCGACAGCGCTTTCCAGACTGTCGATGCGCCGGGCAACGGCCGAGGGCGTCAGCGGATGTCGCCGTGAAGCAGCAGAAAAGCTGCCGCTCTCCAGCACATCGAGGAACAGTCCAAGTTGTTCGGTCAATTGATTGGGATTCATCGATCAGCTCAGCGCCTATGCGAATTTGGCAAAGCCATTGTGCGTTGCTATGCGTTTCCGTGCCAGCACCGACTGCGTACGATGCGCTGACTGACGTATGAGGAATGCCGCTGTGATCGATTTTATGCTGTACCTGGTATTTGGCGCCGCCCTCGGCACTTTGGGCGGGATATTCGGCATCGGCGGTGGCTTGATTGCCATTCCGCTGCTGGGCGTGTGGTTCGGGCTTGATCAGCAAATCGCCCAAGGCACGGCGCTGGTGATGGTGGTGCCGAATGTGATGCTGGCGCTGTGGCGTTATCACCAGCGTAACCGCATCGAACTCCGCCATGCATTGCCGCTGGCAGTGATGGGATTCTGCTTTGCGTGGATCGGCTCAATCTGGGCCGTGGGCATCGACGCACAAACCATGCGCATCGGCTTTGTCGCGTTCCTTGTAGCGTTGTCGGCCTACAACCTGGTGCGCATGTTTGGCGCGCGTCAGGCAGCAACTTCCGAGATGCGTTATTCGTGGCCATGGCTGGGCGTGCTCGGCGCAGCGTCGGGCGCCATGGGCGGCTTGTTCGGCGTCGGCGGGGCGGTGGTGGCGACGCCGGTGTTGACCAGCCTTTTCGGTACCACTCAGGTGGTCGCTCAGGGGTTGTCGCTGGCATTGGCGTTGCCGAGCACCGGCGTGACGCTGGTGACGTACGCGGTGCATCACGAAGTGGACTGGATGATCGGCCTGCCGCTGGCCGTTGGCGGGCTGGCCAGCATCAGTTGGGGCGTGAAAGTGGCCCACGCAATGCCGGAAAAACTCCTGCGCGGGCTGTTCTGCGGGTTCCTGGTGCTGTGTGCGGTGATGCTCGCCTTTAAAGTTTAAAGCCTTCGACGATGTGCTCGGCCAGGCATTCGGTGATCGGCGAGGGATTGTTGAGGTTGCGGATCAGCATGATGCTGGCCTCGGGCAACAGTGGCAGATTCTCGGCGGCCCCGAGAATCCGCAGGTCCGGGGTGATCAGGCTTTCCAGCTGCGCGGTGATCGCCAGACCCGCGCTCACCACCGCCATCAACGCCGACAGGCTGGTGCTGTTGTAGGCAATCCGGTATTCGCGGCCCATCGCGTCCAGCGCGTTGCAGGCCCACAGGCGACAGAAACAATCACTGTTGAACATCGCCAGCGGCAACGGCGTCTGCTCGTGGGCGCTGAAATTCTGCGCCTCGGCCCAGACAAAGCGCTCCTTGCGCAGCAACTGGCCAATCTCATTACCTGGCTCGCGGGTGACGATCGACAGATCCAGATCCGTGCGTTGCAGCAACTGTTTGGTCGACTCGCAGTGCACTTCAATCTGGATCAGCGGATAGAACTGGGCGAAACGCGACAGGATCCCCGGCAGAAACCGCATCACATAGTCGTCCGGCGTACCGATTCGCACCGTACCAACCATGTGCGGTTCGCGCAGTGTGTTGAAGACTTCGCTGTGCAGTTTCAGGATGCGCCGTGCGTAGCCGAGCAACACTTGGCCCTCGGCAGTGAGGCGCACCTGACGTCCGTCGCGCTCGAACAACTGGCGCTGCAACACGTCCTCTTCCAGACGCTTCATCTGCATGCTCACCGCCGACTGAGTGCGGTTGACCATTTCGCCGGCGCGGGTAAAACCTCCCTGATCGGCAATTGCGACAAAGGTGCGCAGGACATCGGTATCGATACTGGGGTACGCCGACAATTGATGAATCTCCGTGATGCTTGCCATCAGAAACATTCGTTGGATTGATCGTAGCCCCAGCGCGAGACTTGAGCCATCCCTAAAGGAGGGCAACACGATGAAAGGTCAAAAACTGTATGTGAGCGATGAAAGAGTGCCGGTCCATCTGATTTCCGATCTGCTGCACAAGTTTAGCCGCTGGTACGAACTTCACCGTGAACGCGAGCTGCTCGCCAGTCTGAGCGACGAGGCTTTGAAGGATATCGGGGTCAGCCGTGCCGATGTCGAGCATGAAGCGATTCGGCCGTTCTGGGACGATCCGATGCATAAATGATGAGGCCACCGCTACACAAACCATATTGCAGTGAGGTAGGTTGCGAGCAGCCATGGAGGTACACATGCCCGCGACTTTGTCCTTTTCCCTTAAACAGGCTCGACGTCTGGCACTGGCTGCCCAAGGGTTTCACGGGCGCCAGCCGCCGGCTGTCAAAGCTCTGCACGTCAACCGGCTGATCGAACGCCTCGGCCTGTTGCAGATCGACTCCGTCAACGCCGTGGTGCGCTCGCACTACCTGCCGCTGTTTTCCCGTCTCGGTTCTTATTCTGCTGACTTGCTCGACCAGGCTGCCTGGAGTTCGGGGCGACGTCGTTCGCTGTTCGAATACTGGGGTCATGAAGCGTCGTTGCTGCCGCTGTCGATGTACCCGTTGATGGGCTGGCGAATGCAGCGGGCCAGGCGTGGTGAAGACATCTATCAGCAACTGGCGCGTTTCGGCCGCGAGCAACAGGACACCATTCGCCGGGTGCTGGCGTCGGTCGAGGAGCAAGGCGCATTGGGCGCCGGCAGTCTGTCGACCCGCCAGGAAAAGGCTGGACCGTGGTGGGACTGGAGCGCGGAAAAACATGCGCTGGAATGGCTGTTTGCCGCTGGCGAAGTCACCGTGGCCGGGCGCCGTGGGTTCGAGCGGCTGTATGACTTGCCGGAGCGGGTGATTCCGGCTTCTGTGCTGCAACAGCCGTTGCCCGATGAGGCCGAGGCGCAGCGCGGTTTGCTATTGCATGCAGCGCAGACGCTGGGTGTCGGCACGGAAAAAGACCTGCGCGATTACTTCCGCCTGAACCCTTCCGATGCCCGCCCGCGTCTGGCGGAGATGGTGGAAGACGGGCAACTTCTGACCTGCGAAGTTGCTGGCTGGCGCCAGATTGCCTACTGCCTGCCCGAGCCGAAAATCCCGCGAAAAGTCGAGGCCAGCGCATTGCTGTCGCCGTTTGACTCATTGATATGGGAGCGCAGTCGCACCGAGCGGCTGTTCGATTTCCGCTATCGGCTGGAGATTTACACGCCGCCGGATAAACGTGTTTACGGCTATTACGTGCTGCCGTTCCTGCACAACGAACGGATTGCTGCGCGGGTCGATCTGCGCGCCGAGCGGGCGGCGGGGCGGTTGACGGTGCATGCCGTACACGAGGAGGAAACGGGACTGGACGAGGCGGGGATGCTGGCCTTGGCGCTGAATCTGCGGCGGATGGCAGATTGGCTGGGACTTGAGCAGGTGCAGCTTAATTGTCAGCGCGAAAGTGCGGGTCGGCTCCGGATGGCTATGGTTCAGATCGGCGCTGATTGAACTGGCCTCATCGCCAGCAGGCTGGCTCCCACATTGAATCTGTGTCGTACACAAAATTAAGTGGGAGCTAGCCTGCTGGCGATAGGGGCGATGCGGTTTAACGGCGAACTTGCTTCAGCGTCTCGGCAATCAGAAACGCCAGTTCCAACGACTGATCGGCATTCATCCGCGGGTCGCAATGGGTGTGATAGCGATCCGACAATCCATCTTCAGTGATTGGCCGCGCGCCACCGATGCACTCGGTGACGTTCTGCCCGGTCATCTCGATGTGGATGCCGCCGGCGTAGCTGCCCTCCGCTTCATGAACCTGGAAGAACTGTTTCACCTCACCAAGGATCTGCGCGAAGTCGCGGGTCTTGTAGCCGCTGCTGGCCTTGATGGTGTTGCCGTGCATCGGGTCGGAACTCCACAGCACCTGCTTGCCTTCGCGCTGCACCGCGCGGATCAGCGCTGGCAGGTGATCGCCGACCTTGTTCGCACCCATCCGCGCAATCAGGTTGAGGCGGCCCGGATCGTTGTCCGGGTTGAGCACATCGATCAGGCGGATCAGGTCGTCGGGGTTCATGCTCGGGCCGACTTTTACACCGATCGGGTTGTTCACCCCGCGCAGGAACTCGACGTGGGCGCCGTCGAGCTGACGGGTGCGGTCGCCGATCCACAGCATGTGCGCCGAGCAATCGTAGTAGTCGTTGGTCAGGCTGTCGCGGCGTACGAAGGCTTCTTCGTAGTTCAGCAGCAGCGCTTCGTGGGCCGTGAAGAAACTGGTCTCGCGCAGTTGCGGCGAGCTGTCCATGCCGCAGGCACGCATGAACGCCAGGGTTTCATCGATGCGGTCGGCGAGGTGGCTGTACTTCTCGGCCAACGCCGAGTTGGCGATGAAATCGAGGTTCCACTTGTGTACCTGATGCAGGTCGGCAAAACCGCCCTGGGCGAAGGCGCGCAACAGGTTGAGGGTCGCGGTGGACTGGTGATAGGACTGCAGCAGGCGCTCCGGATCCGGTACGCGGCTGGCCGAGTCGAAACCGATGCCGTTGACGATGTCGCCCCGGTAGGCCGGCAGGGTCACGCCGTCGATAGTCTCGTCGTTGGCCGAGCGCGGCTTGGCGAACTGGCCGGCCATGCGCCCGACTTTCACCACCGGGCAACCGGCGGCGAAGGTCATGACGATCGCCATTTGCAGCAGCACTTTAAAGGTGTCGCGGATCTTGGCGGCGGAAAACTCGGCAAAGCTTTCCGCGCAGTCGCCGCCCTGCAACAGGAACGCCCGGCCCTGGGTGACTTCGGCAAACTGACGACGCAACTCGCGCGCTTCGCCGGCAAACACCAGCGGCGGATAGCTGGCCAGCGTCTGCTCGACCTGGCGCAGGTGCGCGGCGTCGGGGTATTGGGGTTGTTGCTGGATCGGCAAGGCGCGCCAGCTGTCAGGGCTCCAGGGTTGGTTCATCACGGTCTCTAAGGTTCTACGCACGGACGGCCATGTTAGCAGCAATTAGTGCGTGACCTGCTCCCGCCGCTTCGCCGACAATCGCCGCTTTGCCACGGCGCCACAGCGGTGCCATCGCGTCACCGCGCCCGGTGACCACCAGGAGATGAAATGACTGAGGAGCGCGTCGAGCTGTTGCTCGCCGAGGTACAGGATGAGTTCGGCGTGATTCGCGTGCTGGAAGTGGCCGACTACCGCTTTCTGGAGTTCGGCGATGCGATCGAGCAAAGCTGCGTGTTTACCGCCGACCCGAGCTGGCTGGAGTACGACTACACCCGGGCAATGCTGATTGGCGCGCTTTGCCATGAGCAACCGGAGAGCGCGTTGTTTCTCGGGCTGGGCGCGGGGACGCTGACCCAGGCCTGCCTCAAGTTCCTGCCGCTGGAAGATGTCGAAGCTATCGAGCTGCGCCCGGACGTGCCGCGTCTGGCTATCGAATACCTCGGGCTGGATGACGATCCGCGTCTGTACATCCGCGTTGGTGATGCAATCGAACTGTTGCCGACGGCCGAACCCGCGGATCTGATCTTCGTCGACCTCTACACCGATGTCGGCCCGGGCGCCGCGCACCTTGCGTGGAATTTCCTCGGTGACTGTCAGAAACGTCTGAATCCCGGTGGCTGGCTGGTGATCAACCAGTGGGCCACCGATGACGGAAAACCTCTGGGGGCGGCGCTGTTGCGCGGGCTCTATCACCGGCATTACTGGGAACTGCCGGTGAAGGAGGGCAACGTGATTCTGATCGTGCCGGCGGATCTCGATCAGGTGCTGGACATGCAGGCGCTCACCGCGCGAGCTGAAGCGCTTGCGCCGAAGCTGGGTTATTCGCTGGCGTCGTTGATCAAGGCAATTCGCCCGGCAACCTGAGCCTCAAATGCCCTTGAAGACCCCCGGTCTGCGCTCCACCAGCGAACGCACACCTTCTTTGGCATCCTCGGTTGCCAGCAATTTCTTCACCAGCGGCGGCAAGCTCTGCGCCGCGGCGGTCTCGCCCTCATAGCGCGCCTGACGCGCCGACATCAGCGTCGCCTGCACCCCCAGCGGCGCCTGTCGGGCAATCCGTTCGGCCAGTTCGATGGCGCGCGGCAGCAAGTCTTCGCTGGCCATGACTTCCTGCACCAGACCCAGGCGCAACGCATCATGGGCATCAAATTCGTCGCCGGTCAGCAGCCAGCGCATGGCATTGCCCCAGCCAGCGACCTGGTGAAAGCGCAACGTCGCACCGCCGAACGGAAAGATCCCGCGCTGTACTTCCATCTGGGCGAACCGGGTATTGCTGGCGCACAGGTTGATGTCGGCGGCGAGCATCAGCTCGATGCCGATGGTCAGGCAATAACCCTGCGCGGCAACGATCACCGGTTTGCTGACCCGTGGCCCGACGAACACTCCCCACGGATCGCAACCGCCGGATGGCACCTGCCAGCCTTGGGCCAGGGCGGAACTGGCATTCACCAGATCGAGCCCGGCGGTGAAGTGCTCACCATGCCCGAACACCACAGCCACCCGCGCATCGCTGTCGGCCTCGAATTCACCGTAGGCCAGGGCCAGGTCATTGAGCAGATCCAGATCGAAAGCATTGCGCTTGGCTGCACGGTCCAGACCAATCAAATGGACGTGACCGTGGCGCGCACGGCTGACGCGGCCGGGGCAGGGCTGATTCATGGGTGTTTCCTCGGACGGAAAGAAAGGGTGCAGCGACCAGATGCCGCACATCGGTGAATCGTTTAAGCGCCATCGCCCGCAGGGCCGGGGTCTTTGAAAAATAGACCTTTGCCCGATTATCCGCAAAACCCCGTTACACAGCGGTGACAACTGTATTTCACCGATAAAAAAAGCTCCCTTTTTGGGCAAATTCCGGTATAGTGCGCGCCGGCCTTTAACCGGGCCGCGTTTAGGTAGCGCAATTCCCCGAAGTCAGCTTCGGCTGCACGTCCGCACTGCGGGCTCTTCCTTGACGATTCTTTTTCATTCATTCGTTTTCGCAAATCCCCGCCGACAAAGCTGCCAGGGCGACTCTTGAGTCTCAACACGGCATGTGCAGCTTTGGAGCATGGGTCTTTGCGGATGCACTTAGAGGCAGACCCATGACCCAGGAAATCGGCGGCTTCGCCGCTCTTGAACTTCATCCCAATATTGTCGCTGCAGTAGTCGCTACCGGCTATGAAGAGCCTTCGGCCATTCAGCAGCAGTCGATCCCGATCATCCTCGCCGGTCACGATATGATTGGTCAGGCGCAAACCGGTACCGGTAAAACCGCTGCCTTTGCCCTGCCTATCCTGCACCGCATTGATCCGTCCAAGCGCGAGCCGCAAGCTCTGATCCTGGCCCCAACTCGTGAGTTGGCGCTACAAGTTGCAACCGCTTTCGAAACCTACGCCAAGCAAATGCCGGGCGTAACTGTTGTGGCTGTCTACGGCGGCGCGCCGATGGGCCCACAATTGAAAGCAATCCGTAATGGCGCACAGATCGTTGTCGCCACTCCGGGCCGTCTGTGCGACCACCTGCGTCGCGACGAAAAAGTGCTGCAGACCGTGAACCACCTGGTTCTCGACGAAGCAGACGAAATGCTCAAGCTGGGCTTCATGGACGACCTCGAAGTCATCTTCAAGGCCATGCCGGAAACCCGTCAGACCGTATTGTTCTCGGCGACCCTGCCGCAATCGATCCGTGCCATCGCCGAGCGTCACCTGCGCGATCCAAAGCACGTGAAGATCCAGAGCAAGACTCAGACCGTTACCGCGATCGAACAGGCTCACCTGTTGGTTCACGCTGACCAGAAGACCTCTGCCGTTCTCAGCTTGCTGGAAGTGGAAGATTTCGACGCTCTGATCATGTTCGTGCGCACCAAGCAAGCGACCCTGGATCTGGCCAGTGCTCTCGACGCCAAAGGCTACAAAGCCGCGGCGTTGAACGGTGACATCGCCCAGAACCAGCGTGAGCGCGTGATCGACTCGCTCAAGGATGGCCGTCTGGACATCGTTGTGGCGACCGACGTTGCCGCCCGTGGTCTGGACGTTCCGCGCATCACCCACGTGTTCAACGTGGACATGCCGTACGATCCGGAATCCTACGTGCACCGTATCGGCCGTACCGGCCGTGCCGGTCGCGAAGGCCGCGCGCTGCTGCTGGTGACGCCTCGTGAGCGTCGCATGCTGCAAGTGATCGAGCGTGTAACCGGTCAGAAAGTTGCCGAAGTACGTCTGCCGGACGCCCAGGCCGTTCTCGATGCCCGCATCAAGAAACTGACCAACAGCCTGTCGCCGCTGGTGGCTGACGCCGAATCGACTCACGGTGATCTGCTGGATCGCCTGACCGCCGACATCGGTTGCACCCCGCGTGCCCTGGCTGCCGCTCTGCTGCGCAAGGCCACCAATGGTCAGGCGCTGAACCTGGCAGCGATCGAGAAGGAACGTCCACTGGTGCCGAACAGCGCTCCACGTGGCGACCGTCCTGAGCGTTCCGGTGATCGTCCGGACCGTGGTGATCGCGAGCGTCGTGCTCCGATGCCGCTGGGCGAAGGCCGTGCTCGTTGCCGTACCGCGCTGGGCGCGCGTGACGGTATCGCGGCGAAAAACCTGCTGGGCGCCATCCTCAACGAAGGTGGTCTGGCACGTGAAGCCATCGGTCGCATCCAGGTGCGTGACAGCTTCAGCCTCGTCGAGCTGCCGGAAGATGGTCTGGACAAGCTCCTGACCAAGCTGAAGGACACTCGCGTTGCCGGTAAGCAGTTGAAGCTGCGTCGCTACCGCGAAGATTGATCCGCCCTTGGGCTGATTGATCGAACATAAAAAAATCCCCGACTGGTTCGGGGATTTTTTTTGCCTGCGATTTGAGCTGGGAAATGAGCGCCTCAGCCGAAACGGTAGATGTCCATGCCCAGCGCGCCCATGGTGAACCCTTGGTGCGCAATGCTGAAATCACCGCCGGCGCCGCGGGCGAAGTACAGTGGCAACAGATGCTCGTCGCTCGGATGGCTGCGCACGGCGTTAGGCGCTTGCTGGCGGTAATCGTGCAGGGCGACTTCATCGTTGGCGGCGAGCTTGTCGACTATCCAGTCGCGGAATTCCCGGGCCCACGGCTCGACACTTTCCGGGCCGGCATGCCAGTCCAGTTCACGCAGGTTGTGGGTGATGCTGCCGGAACCGATCAACAGAATGCCCTGGCTGCGCAGACTGGCCAGCGCCTGGCCGACCCGGGTCTGCAACATCGGGCCGCTACGGCTGGGCAGGGACACCTGAACTACCGGGATATCGGCTTGCGGATACATCAGCGACAGCGGTACCCACACCCCATGGTCGAACGGTCGTTGCGAGTCGAGACGCGCGGGCAGGTTGTTGACGATCAGCAGTTCGGCGACCTCTTGCGCCAATTGCGGATTGCCCGGTGCCGGGTACTGCACTTCAAACAATGCACGGGGGAAACCGCCGAAATCGTGCCAGGTTTCCGGTTGCGGATGGCTGCTGACCAGCAGCTCATGGCTTTCCCAGTGGGCGGAAACGATGACGATGGCTTTCGGGCGTGGCAGTTCGGCGGCCAGGCGCGCCAGGGCCGGGCCACTGGCGCCGGGTTCCAGTGTGAGCATGGGTGAGCCGTGAGAGATAAACAGGCTGGGAAACATGGAAGGGTTCCTGAGCGTTAAGATGGTTCATCTTCAGTCAGTTCATTGATCTAATTCCAATATAAGTTTTAACGCTTTTTGATCGAATTCTTAGGAGGAACCATGCAGCCGGAGTTTTGGCACAAGAAGTGGGAATCGAATCAGATCGGCTTTCACCAGCCCGAGGTGAACCCGTATTTACAGCGGCATTGGCCCGATCTGAGCATCCCGGCGCAGGCGCGTGTGCTGGTGCCGTTGTGCGGGAAAAGCCTGGATCTGTTGTGGCTGGCTGGGTGTGGGAATCGGGTTCTCGGCGTCGAACTGTCGCAGAGGGCTGTCGAGGATTTCTTCCGTGAGCAGCAATTGCAGCCGCAGCTCAGCGAAGAGGGCGGCTTCAAGGTTTATCGGGCCGGGGCGATCGAGTTGTGGTGCGGGGACTTCTTCGCCTTGTCCGCGAGCGATGTGGCTGATTGCACGGCTCTGTATGACCGTGCGGCGCTGATTGCCTTGCCGCCACCGATGCGTGAGCGCTACGCGACGCACTTGCAGAATATCTTGCCGGCAGGCATACGCGGTTTGCTGATCACGCTGGATTATGATCAGGCGCGAATGCCCGGGCCGCCGTTTGCGGTGGAAGATGCCGAGGTGCAGCGGCTGTTTGGTGGCGACTGGCAGGTACAGGCGCTGGAAGAACAGGACGTATTGAGCGAAAGCGGGAAGTTCCTGGAGGCAGGAGTGATGCGCCTGGAAGAGCGGGTGTACCGGTTGACTGGTCGGTAACAGGCACAAAAAAGGCCCGCATCACTGCGGGCCTTTCGTTTTCAGCCGGGATGATCAGCCGCGACGACGCAGGGCGTCAATACGCTCTTCCAGCGGCGGGTGGCTCATGAACATGCGTGCGAACCCTTGTTTGATGCCACCGTTGATACCAAATGCGTTCAGGGTGTCGGGCATGTGCACCGGCAGGCCCTGTTCAGCACGCAGGCGTTGCAGGGCGTTGATCATCGCGCCGGTACCGGCCAGGCGAGCGCCGGCGTCGTCGGCACGGAATTCCCGTTTGCGCGAGAACCACATCACGATTGCGCTGGCCAGAATGCCCAGAACCAGTTCGGCGAAGATGGTCGCGATGTAGTACGCGATGCCCTGGCCTTCCTCGTTCTTGAAGATCACCTTGTCCACGAAGTTTCCGATGATCCGCGCGAAGAACATCACGAAGGTGTTCACCACGCCCTGGATCAGTGCCAGGGTGACCATGTCACCGTTGGCCACGTGGCCGATCTCGTGGGCCAGAACGGCCCTCACTTCGTCTTCCTTGAACCGCTCGAGCAAGCCCTGACTCACGGCGACCAGCGCGTCGTTCTTGTTCCAGCCGGTGGCGAAGGCGTTCGCTTCGTAGGCCGGGAAAATCCCGACTTCGGGCATCTTGATCCCGGCTTCGCGGGACAGTTGCTCGACGGTTTGCAGCAGCCATTGTTCGTGGCGGGTGCGCGGTTGAGTGATGATTTGCGTACTGGTGCTCATCTTCGCCATCCATTTGGAGATGAACAGCGAGAACAGCGAACCGGCGAAACCAAAGACCGCACAGAAAACCAGCAGCTGACTGAGGTTGAGGTCAACCCCGTTGGCCGCCATGAACCCGTTGAAGCCGAACAGGCTCAGGGTGATGCTGGCTATCAGCACGACCGCCAGGTTAGTGGCCAAAAACAGCAGGATGCGCATCATGGTTGTAGAAATCTCCTCAAGCTAAAGATGTAGCGTACTGCGGGGTATATAAGGTGCGGCACCGGGCGATTCAACCGAGTGACTATTTCAAACTGTGTCCTACATCGGATTCTCCGGTGTGCGGGACAATTCCTACCCCCGGAGACGACATGGATGACAGTCGTCCGCTACCCACGACCGTTGCGTCAGGCACGTGTGATCGGTACGAGTCGACAGTGTAGAAGGCGTACGGAAGGGGGCTGGGCAGAAGTGTTGCTGAATCAGACAGTGCGCAACGAAAAGGTCGTTGCGCACTGGTGGGTGGTTACTGACGGTAGGACTTGAGGAAGTTGCCGATACGTCCGATGGCCATGTCCAGGTCATCGACACGAGGCAAGGTCACGACGCGGAAGTGATCCGGCCACGGCCAGTTGAAGGCCGTACCCTGAACCACCAGCAACTTCTCGGACAGCAGCAGGTCAAGGACGAATTTCTCGTCGTTGTGGATCGGGCAGATCTTCGGGTCGATCTTCGGGAATGCATACAGGGCACCCATCGGCTTCACGCAGCTCACACCGGGAATGTCGTTGAGCAACTCCCAAGTGCGGTTGCGCTGTTCCAGCAGGCGACCTTGCGGCAACACCAGGTCGTTGATGCTCTGGTAGCCGCCGAGGGCGGTCTGGATCGCGTGCTGGCTCGGCACGTTGGCACACAGGCGCATGTTGGCCAGCATGTCGATGCCTTCGATGTAGCTGTGGGCGTTGTGTTTCGGCCCGGAAATGGCGATCCAGCCGGAACGGAAACCCGCCACGCGATACGACTTCGACAGACCGTTGAAGGTCAGGCACAGCAGGTCCGGCGCGAGCGAAGCGGTGCAGATGTGCACGGCGTCGTCGTAAAGGATCTTGTCGTAGATCTCGTCGGAGAACACCACCAGGTTGTGCTGGCGGGCCAGTTCCAGCATGCCCAGCAACACTTCCTTCGAATACACCGCGCCGGTCGGGTTGTTCGGGTTGATGATCACCATGGCTTTGGTGTTCGGGGTGATCTTGGCCTTCATGTCCGCCAGATCCGGGAACCAGTCGGCGCCTTCGTCGCACAGGTAGTGCACCGCGTTACCGCCGGCCAGGCTCACCGCAGCGGTCCACAGCGGATAGTCCGGCGCCGGCACCAGCACTTCGTCGCCATTGTTAAGGAGTGCCTGCAACGACATCACGATCAGCTCGGAGACACCGTTGCCCAGGTAGATGTCTTCGATGCCGACACCTTCTACCTGCTTTTGCTGGTAGTACTGCATCACGGCCTTGCGGGCGCTGAACAGGCCTTTGGAGTCGCTGTAGCCCTGGGCGGTCGGCAGGTTACGGATCACATCCTGGAGAATTTCGTCCGGCGCTTCGAAACCAAAGGGCGCCGGGTTGCCGATGTTCAGCTTGAGGATGCGATGGCCTTCCTCTTCCAGGCGTTTGGCGTGCTTGAGCACTGGGCCGCGAATGTCGTAGCAGACGTTGGCGAGCTTGTTCGATTTGCTGAACTGCATGGCGATGTGATCCCGAAAATGAACGATCCAGGCGGCGAATGGACAACCGTGCTGGGAATCCTGCGTCTTCACACAGGCAAGCGTCTTGAGCGGCGGTTTCCAACAATCCGTTTGAATGCGCAGGATCCCGCTGCCAGACTGGCGTGTGACGAGGCGCAATCATACGTGCCGCCCGATCCGTGGAAAAGGTACAGATCGGGCTTTTTCAGCCGCTGAGGTGTGATGATGGAAAAGATAGAAAAGACCCTGGAGGAATGGCGCGCGATGCTCGACCCTGAGCAATACAACGTGTGTCGTCTCAGTGCCACCGAGCGACCGTTCTCGGGTAAATACAACGCCACCAAGACCGACGGTGTCTATCACTGCGTCTGCTGCAACGAGCCGCTATTCGATTCCAAGACCAAATTCGACTCCGGTTGCGGCTGGCCTAGCTTCTACGCGCCGATCGGCGAGAGCGCCATGACCGAAATCCGCGACACCAGTCACGGCATGATCCGCACCGAAGTGAAATGCGCCCGCTGCGACGCTCACCTCGGCCACGTATTCCCCGATGGCCCGCCGCCGACCGGCCTGCGTTACTGCATCAACTCGGTGTGCCTGGACCTGGTGCCGCGCGAATAGCCGATGCGGGCGATCCACGGATCGCCTTTCGGATAATTAAATTGCACACAATTCAATTGCTCGCTATTTTTACAGCTTCTCAACTTTCCAGAGTGCGCACCATGAGCGATAACCTGCTGACCATCCCGTGCACCACCATCAAGGGTGAGCAGAAGACCCTGGCCGATTTCGCCGGCAAAGCGGTGCTGGTGGTCAACACTGCCAGCAAGTGCGGCTTCACCCCGCAATACAAGGGTCTTGAAGAGCTCTGGCAGACCTACAAGGATCAGGGGCTGGTGGTGCTGGGCTTTCCGTGCAACCAGTTCGGCAAGCAGGAGCCCGGCAACGAGGGTGCGATCAGCGAGTTCTGTGAGCTCAACTACGGCGTCAGCTTCCCGCTGTTCAAGAAGATTGAAGTAAACGGTAACGGTGCGCATCCGCTGTTCGTGCAGTTGAAGAAGCGTGCGCCGGGGGTACTGGGTTCCCAGGGCATCAAGTGGAACTTCACCAAATTCCTGATCGGCAAGGACGGCCAGTTGGTCAAGCGCTTCGCCCCGGCCACCAAGCCGCAGGATTTGAGCCGTGAGATCGAAGCCCTGCTCAAATGAACGAACTGTCAGCCGATGCGCTGAAGCTCGACAGTCAGTTGTGCTTCAAGCTGTACGCCGCGTCCCGGGCAGTGATTCGTGCCTACAAGCCGATGCTCGATCAGCTTGGCCTGACCTACCCGCAATACCTGGCGATGCTGGTGTTGTGGGAATGGCAGGAAGCGGCGCCTGAACAACCGACCGTCAAGGCGTTGGGTGAGCGTCTGGCGCTGGATTCCGGGACGCTGACGCCACTGCTCAAGCGTCTGGAGCAACTGCAACTGGTGCAGCGCCAACGTTCGGCGCGGGACGAGCGTGAGGTTCACCTGAGCCTCACGCCTCAGGGGCAGGCGCTGCGCGAGCAAGTCGGGCCATTGAAGGACCGGTTGCTGTGCGACAGCGGCGTGGACATGGATCGGCTCAACGAACTGCGCACCGGGCTTGACCATCTGCTGGGGCAAATCAAAGCGTTGTCGTAGTCGGTATCCACTGATCCAGCAGTGCGGCCAGTTCTTCGCGACGAAATGGTTTGGCCAGATAGTCACTCATACCAGCAGCCCGGCAGCGTTCGCGTTCTTCAGACATGGCGTTGGCCGTCAACGCCACGATCGGCAGGTGCGGCCAGCGGCCGCTCTGACGGATTTGCCGGCTCGCTTCGTAGCCATCCATCACCGGCATGTTGCAGTCCATCAGCACCAGATCGAACTCGTGGTATTCCAGTTGATCCAGCGCTTCTGCGCCATGGGCCGCCACCACCACTTCGCAACCGAGTTTACCCAGCATGCCCTTGGCCACCAGTTGGTTGACCGGGTTGTCTTCCACCAGCAACACTCGCCCGCGACGCTGTGACGGCACGCTTTCAAGCCGCCCGCGGTCGATGGTGGTGATGTCCGGTTGCAGGGTTCTGCGCAGATTCTGATACAGCGCATTGCGAGCCAGGGGGCGAGCCTGCTGTTGCAGCGGGGCGAGGGCGGCGGCTTCTTCGCCCGGCAGAAAACTGCCGTAAGCCGTCACCAGCAGAATCGGTGCGGTCATGGTCGGCCGCAGGCCGAACAGGCATTCGGGGCAATCCGTGATGATGATGTCCGGTGACGGGCCGAGCAGTGACGCTTCAATCGTGCGCTGTTCGTACGACAGGCCCCAGACCGGCAACAGACTGCTCAGCAGCTCTGACAGGCCGCTGGCCGCCGTGGTGATGGCAAGCACGCTGCCATGCAGTTGTGCCGGAATGACCGCGCGGGTGTGGCAGGGCAGTGGCAGTTCGGCACAGAACTGGCTGCCGAAACCGACTTCGGAGCTGATCGTCAGTCGCCCCTCCATGGCTTCGCACAGGTTGTAGGTCAGCGCCAGGCCCAGTCCGGTGCCGCCGTACTGGCGGGTAATACCGGCCCCGGCCTGCGTGAACGGCTGGAAAATCTTGACCTGGGCCTCCTGGGCAATGCCGATGCCGGTATCGCATACCTCGATGCGCACGCCATCCTTCCAGGTCGACAAACGCACATCGACCCGACCAAAACGGGTGAACTTCAGGGCGTTGGACAGCAGGTTACTGACGATCTGCCTGACCCGTGTCGGGTCGCCGAGCACCAGCGCCGGAAAGTGCGGATCGATCAGGCACGTCAGCTCGACACTCGGTGCCGCATTCTGCGAAAGCAGGTTGGCGGTGTCTTCGATCAGCGAGCCGAGGTCGAACGGGATCTGTTCCAGCTCCAGTTGCCCGGCATCGAATTTCGACAGGTCGAGAATATCGTTGAGCAACTCCACCAGCACTTTGCCCGAGTCGTGGGCAATGGACAGTTGTTGCTGTTGTTCGCCATTGAGCGGGCCGTCGAGGGACAGCGCGATCATGCCCAGCAGGCCGTTGAGCGGGGTGCGGATCTCGTGGCTCATGTTGGCAAGGAACGCTGAGCGCGCTTCGGCCATGTCCAGTGCAGTGCTGCGAGCGACCTCCAGTTCTTCGTTGGACTGGCTGAGGCGGGCGTTGATCGCTTTGAGTTCGGCGGTGCGCGCCGACACGATATCTTCGAGTTGGGCGAGGTAGTCGGTGAGGCGGTTTTCCGCGGTGCGCCGTTGCTGGATTTCCGTGGCGATGTTCTCGAACTGCTGGTTGGCGACCTTCACCAGCACGCCGATCTCGTCGTTGGCGTGGCCACTCGGACATTCAAGAGTGGTCGGTTCGGCACTGCGCGGATCGCGCCCGCTGAGTTCACGGATCACCCGCACCAGCGGCTTGGTCAGCATCACGTAGAACAGTGCCAGCAGGATGCCGGTCAGAATCAGGCTGCGGGCAAAACCATTGAGCAGCGTGACTTCGGCCCGACGCAGGAAGCGGCTGCCGAAGGCATAGGTGTCGACTTCCAGGCTCAGGGTACCGAGGGATTCGTTGGGCAAGTGGTCGAGATAGAGCCGATCTTCGAACTCGCGTTTGGCGCCGAACAGGAAGTCGCTGATCAACCGATAGCCGCTTTGCAGCTCCGGGCGCTTCACGCTGGCCAGTACCGTCTGATTGTTGTCGGTCAGTTGTGCGGAAATGATGGCCGGCGAGCGCAGCAGGCCCAGCGTGAGTTCCTGGGCCAGCTCGGCATCGATGTTATAGGCGATACGCGAGGCCGGGTTATGGCTGATTTCCAGCAAAGACAGGATTTCACGGTTGATGGACGCGTCTTCACTGGCATAATCGATGCCGATTTGCAGCAGGCTGAGCAGCGTGCCCAGAATGAACCCGACCAGCACGGTAAGCCGGGCCTGTTTGTACGACAGCCGGTGGGTGAATTTGATATCCATGGGGTGTTGAACCACTTCCGTTTCCCTTCGCTGCTCAAGCATAGTCGATCATGTATGGATGCCGTGGTTCCCGAATCGCCTTGTAACAAGGGCCGGGGCGGGTGTCGAACGCTATTGGTCGTCGCTGTATCGCCATCATTACTGTGAACCAGCCCGAGGAGAAGACGTGGATTCCCGATTGAATGCTTTTCTTGAGCGCGCCGAATCGGTTCTGGCGCGGATCGAACCGCTGCTGCCGGCGCCACGCCCGGTCATCGACTGGGGCACTTGCCTGGCCGCACGCTGGCAGCGTGACGGTCGCAGCGGCTATCTGCTGCCGCTGGAAGTCAGCCTAGACATGCGTCTGTCGGACTTGATCGGTGTTGATCGGCAACTGGAGCAATTGGGCCGAAATACCCAACAGTTTCTCGACGGCATGCCGGCCAACCATGCGCTGCTCTGGGGTTCGCGCGGTACCGGTAAATCCTCACTGGTGCGGGCGCTGCTGGCCGAACACGCCAAGGCTGGTCTGCGCCTGATCGAGATCGAGCGCGATCACCTGGCGGATCTGCCGCGGGTGGTGGAGCAGATTGCCAAACTGCCGCAACGATTCGTCCTGTTCTGCGATGACCTGTCGTTCGAATCCGGCGAAGGTGATTACCGCGTGCTGAAAAGCGTGCTGGATGGCTCGCTGGAGCAGGCGCCGGACAACGTGTTGCTGTACGCCACCTCCAACCGTCGCCATCTGGTGCCGGAAAAGGAAAGCGACAACGAAAACTGGAAGCGCGTCGATGGCGAACTGCATCCCAGCGAAGCGGTAGAAGACAAGATCGCGCTGTCGGATCGCTTCGGCTTGTGGCTGTCGTTCTATCCGTTTACCCAGGAACACTTTCTCAATGTCGTCGAGCACTGGATCGGCCAGTTGGCCGCCAAGGCCGGCCTGAGCTGGCAACGTGACGAACAACTGGACATTCTTGCCGTGCGCTGGGCGACCGGCCGTGGCAACCGCAACGGACGTTGCGCGTACCAATTCGCCCGTTACTGGGTGGGACTGAAATTGCTGGAGCACAAGGCATGATTGATTTGCAACAGAGCGGCCAGGGCCTCGAAGGCTATGGCATGTTGGCCGCGCAACTGGAGTCGCTGCTGGCGGACGAACGCGATTTCATCGCCAACGCCGCGCAGTTTTCGGCGTTCCTGTTCAACCAGCTCGATGATCTGAACTGGGCCGGTTTTTACCTCAATCGCAATGAAGAACTGGTGCTCGGCCCGTTCCAGGGCCAGATCGCTTGCGTACGCATTCCGTTCGGTCGCGGTGTGTGTGGCGCGGCGGCGGCCAGTCTGCAGACACAACGGGTCGAAGACGTTCACGCGTTCCCCGGCCACATCGCCTGTGACAGCGCGTCGAACAGCGAACTGGTGGTGCCGCTGGTCAAGGACGGTCGTCTGATCGGTGTGCTCGACCTCGACAGCCCGAAGCTTTCACGTTTCGGTGTAGACGATCAGGCTGGTATCGAACGACTGGCAGCGATCTTCCTGCGCCTGACCGACTGCTGATCACGCCGCAAGCCCCGCCTTGCGCAGCACGCCGGCAGGGTCGACCGCATCGATCTGTTGCGGATCGAGGAAACGACTGGCGTACTGCAGATAAAGGCCTTCGCGAATGAACAGGCCGAACAGTTCGGCATCGATGTGCGCCTCGCGGCACATGGTGGCCATGATCCCCAGCGCTTCGCTGAGGGTCTTGGCCTTTTTGTACGGGCGGTCGGCGGCGGTCAGCGCTTCGAAGATGTCGGCAATCGCCATCATCCGTGCCGGCAGGCTCATTTCTTCACGTCTCAAGCGTTTCGGGTAACCGGTGCCGTCCATTTTTTCGTGATGGCCGCCGGCGATTTCCGCCACGTTGTTCAGATGCCCGGGGAAGGGCAGATGGCTGAGCATCAGAATCGTCTGCACCATGTGATGGTTGATGATGTAACGCTCCTCTCGGGTCAGGGTGCCGCGAGGAATGCTCAGGTTGTACAGCTCGCCGCGGTTGTATTTGTAGCGCGGGACGTCGAGTTTGAACCCCCACGGGTTGTCCTCCGGAATCAGTTCGCTGTCGGCGCGTTCGAGCAGGTGTTCGGGCTTGTCGGACAGTAACTTTTCGCTGACCGGCAGGAGGGGCGCCGATGTGCGTGCCTGACGCCGGTTTTCCTCCCATGAAACGCCCAGGCGGTCATCCAGTGTGCGTGTCCAGGTGCGCTGTGCAATGCCCTCAAGACGCCTAAGATCGGCGTCTGCCATTGCTTCACTACCCAGATTGCAGCGTGCTACGAAACTGAAATCATCATCCAGAGCTGCCAGCGTCGTGTCGCGCAGGTTAGCCAGGTTTCGCTCGTCGCCACCTGACGCCAGGGCTTGCCAGTAGCTGATCCAGGCATCGCGCTTGAGCACTTCGAACCGGGTGCGGATTTCATGAATGCGATCGTTCAGGGTTTCCAGTTTGGTGGCTTTGTCGACGACGTATTCCGGCGTCGTGACCTTGCCGCAGTCGTGCAGCCACGCGGCGATGTGCAAGGCTTCCCATTCGTCCTCACTGGGCTGGTAGTCGCTGAAGGCGGGGGCCTCGCTGGCCGCTGCGGCGTGGGCGAGCATCAGGGTCAGTTCCGGCACGCGTTGGCAATGCCCGCCGGTGTAAGGGCTCTTGGCATCGATGGCGCCGGCGAGCAGTTGAATGAACGCATCGAGCAGTTGTTTCTGTCGGGCTTGCAGGCGCTGGCTTTCGATACTCACCGCCGCCGCACCGGACACCGCTTGCAGGAACGCAATGCGGTCGGGCCGCAGCTTCTCCAGGTCGGCGGGGGTGCCGCTGTCGTTGATCAGCAACACCAGTAATCCGATTGTTTCGTTGTGTTGGTTGTGCAGGCGGATCCCGATCAGGTGGACGCGCGGCGTGTCCATGGCCAGCAGAACCTTTTGCAGGTCGGCGGCCTGTTCGAAGCCGAGGTTGCTCACCACGTTGTCGGCATGCGCCAGTTGCTCGAACCAGGCGGGACCCTGCGCGGTGTCAAGGTTGTGGCCTTGAATGTCGAACGCTGCCAGTGGCTGGGAAGTGCCGTCGACCACGAGCCCGTAAGGCTCCATGCGGTTGCCATCACTTTCACGCAGGTAGATCAGGCCCACCTGGGCCTGGGCAATTTGCACCGTTTCGAACAACACCCGTTGCAGCAGCGGGGCGAACCGGGTTTCGGCGGTCAGGCTGTCGGTGATGCGAAAGAAGCTGGCCAGGGTGTCCTTCATCCGCGCCATCGACAGGCTCAACTGGTCAACCTCCAGCACCGGCGAGCGACGGGTCAGGGGAAAGTTGAAATCGAAGCTGCGGATGGCATCGGCTTCCTTGACCAGTGCATGCAGCGGCTTGACCAGAATTCGCGAGATCAGCCAGCCCAGCGGCAGGCAGAGCAACAGGGTGGCGAGAGTAATCAGCGCACCTTGCCAGCGCATGCGATAGGCATCGACCAGCAACTCGTCCTCTGGTACCAGCAAGGCCATCTGCAAACCTTTCGGGCCGCCTTCCTGCAGACTGCTGCGGGCGACGATCCAGCGTCGTCCGTCAGCCTTCAGCCGATTGCCCTGATGCCCGCCGGACAACAGGGCATTCAGGCTCGGGCTCAAGTCGGCCGCCTTGGCCAGGCGCGCGGTACGATCATCGACGATCAGCCGGCCGCTGTCGGGATACGCCACGGCGTTGCCATCGACGTCGAAGAGGACGATTTCTGTCGCCGGCGTTACAACATGCTTGGTCAGGGTTGCCGATAGCGCGTCGAGGGTCAGATCGGCAGCGATCACGGCATGCTCACCGCTACGCTTGGCGAGGGTCGTGCCGACATTGTGGGTGGAAAAGAACACGTAGGGTTCGGTAGTGATCTGCTCGTTCTGTTTTTGTGCGCCGATGTACCAGCCTCGGCTGCGCGGGTCGTAGGCATCGTCCGGATTGTCGTGTCGACCGACCGGTGATAACGCCTGATCAAAGAACAGCGATTGCGATCTGACGCTGCCATTGGCGTCATGTTCGATGCTCCAGACTTGATACGCCGCCGCGCCCGGAGCTTTCAGCAGCGTTTTGAGTGATGCACCGCGCAATGGGCGCACCATGAAAAAATCGCCGTTGTCGTAACCCAAATACAATGAGGCCAGGTCCGGGTTGTCCGCGAGTGACTGGCTGAATGGCTTGAGCAGCGCCAGGCGTTGTTCGAGGACAAAGGTCTGGGTTCCCGGGTTGTCCGCGAGCAGGCTCAGCAGGTGCCGGATCGGCGAATAGGTCGATTGCAGGTCGACGCGTACATCCTGTTCGATGCGTTCGAACAGTTTCTCGCTGCTTGACAGAATGATCTGTGTTGTCTGGCGGTAATTGAATAGCCCCAGCACGACTCCTGTGAGCAACAGCAGAAAGGTGAACATCACGCTAATGTGCACGTGCAGAGGAAACCGGCGTTGATCCGGACGCAGTGGGCTGGGCATTGCGGGCTCTCCGTGTTGGTAAACACACTGCTCAGCGCTCAAGCATAGTTAAGGCCCGATCGTTATGCTCTGATCAGCCTGCATCAGTTGCTGCTCCAGTGCTTTCTCCAGTTCAAGGATGGCGAGGTTGCTCGCTTTGCAGCGGCGTTGGATCTCGTCAGTCGGCAATGCTTGCAGGCAGGCCTGTTCCAGCGCGTCGCAACTTTCGATCAGGCGTGATGCCTGGGCAATACGCGCTGCACCTTTGATTTTGTGTGCGATCTCGGCCAGTGCCTGGTGATCCCGTTGGGGGGACAATGCCTGCAGATCCTTTCGGTCCAGCCGACTGCTGTCGAGCAGTTCAGTCAGCAGTCGCTGAATCTGGACAGGATTGCCTCCGGTCAGCGACTTCAACCCTTGCAGGTTGAATGCAGGCGCAGGGAACAGCGGCTGGACGCTGTCGACCCACTGGCTCAAGACAATCAGGCTCAGGGGTTTGAACAGGCAGTCGTCCATGCCGGCCTGCTTGCAGCGAAGAATCTCTTCCGGTTGTGCATTGGCCGTAAACCCCAGCACGGTACAGGTCGGACGCCGCATGAGTTTTTCGTGGCGACGGATGGCGCGAGTCAGTTCATAGCCGTTCATGAGGGGCATGTTGCAATCGGCGATGACCAGATCGAATGAACCGTTTTTCCATTGTTCCAGTGCGCTTCGCCCTTCTTCGGCGATGCTGAAGAGATGGCCGAGGAATTCCAGTTGCTGGCACATCAACAGGCGATTGGCCGGGTGGTCGTCGACTACCAGAACATTCAGGGGGGTGAGAGCGGTCTTGATCTGCGGTTCGTGTTTCGGACCGGTCACTTCAGCGGGCAGGGTGGCCAGTGGCAGCGACACACTTACTTGTGTGCCGACCCCGGGCTGGCTGCTCAGTTGCAGTTGGCCACCCATCATTTCGCAGAGGCTACGACTGATGACCAGTCCAAGTCCCGCACCACTGATTGCCCGATCCTTTCCATGGCGGGCCTGGGTGAAAGGTTCGAACAGACGCCGCTGATCTTCGGCGCAGATACCGATGCCGCTGTCCTGAACGGTCAGATGCACTTGCGAGCATTCGGGAACCTCGCTGGCCAGAAGTTCAAGGGTGATTCTGACCTGGCCTTTGTTGGTGAACTTGATGGCATTGCTGATCAGGTTCGACAGCACCTGCTTGAAGCGCAAGGGGTCCAGGTGCACGTCGACGTTAAGTTCGGGAGGGGAGACGTGCACGATCAAGGCCAGCCGTTTCTGTCGGGCCAGGCCTTCGAAAATCCGGGTCGCCGAGCCGACAGTTTCAATGAGATTGACCCGTTCGGGACTCAGGCTCAGGCGTCCGGATTCGATCCGGGCGATATCCAGTATGTCGCCGATCAAGCCCAACAGGTCCTTGGCCGAGCTGTAGGCGGTTTCGATGCTGGAGCGGTCCGGATGCATTTTGTCCATGCGCTTGAGCGTCAGCTCCAGCATGCCGATCACTGCGTTCATCGGGGTACGGATTTCGTGGCTCATGGTTGCCAGGAAGGTACTCTTGGCCCGGTTGGCTTCATCCGCACGCTCCTTGGCGGTGCGCAGTTCGTCGAGCAGTTCATGACGTTCACTGATGTCGATCCAGCCGCCGATGACTCCCTGGACATCGCCACTGGAGTCGCGATACGGCAGTATCCAGTGATAGATGGTCAGTCGCCGGTTGCCGATATGCAAAGGCCGGTCTTGCACGAGTGGCTTACCCTCGGACGCTACCCGGTGATAGTCGGCCTGAAAGGCTCTGGCTTCGGAAGCGTTGTTGAGCGCACCTTCCATCACATTCTTGCCAATGACATCTTCGCGTCTGGCGTTGAAGGCCTCAAGGTAACTGTCGTTGCAGCTTTGCAGCAGGCCCTGTCTATCACGCACATAGATCGGATGAGGGGTGCCGTTGAGCAACGAACGCATGAATTCCAGTTGATCATTCAACGCGCGTTCGGCCGACTGGCGTTGTTTGATCTGGCGGCGCATGTAGGCATTCCAGAGCATCGACAACAGCAAGAGCAGGCCGGCGCCTCCGATCACCTGATAGAACAAGCGTCGATAATGGTGCCAGGTGCCCTGTGAAAGGTTTGAGTAACCCCGCCAGCGACCATTGATGATCCCCAGTTCTTCGGGCGTTGTGCTCATCAGCGCCTTGTCGATGATCGAGCCCAGCTCCGTGCTGTCCCGGGCCGTTGCCAGGGAAAAGGCTGCCTGCCGCGTGCCAATCGTGGTGGTGATCTGCAACGGCTGTTCGAAGATGTGTGAGGCGATGAAGTAATTGGCAATCACCAGCGAGTTCACCGCCCCCTCGACCTGGCCTTCGTCGAGCAGTGCCACGGCACTGAAGGTGTCCGGTGTTTCGATCAACTGAATGCGCGGAAACTCGTGGCGCAGGTACTCGATCATCGGATTGCCCTGGGCGATGGCTAGGCGTTTGCGCTTGAGCTGGCCCAGATGCGTCGGACTGTCCGCCGCCTTGCGCGTCAACAGAACGTAGGAGTTTTCAAGGTAGGGGCGGCTGAATTTCAGGGTTTTCTCTCGCTGAGCGGTAGGTAGCAGAGCGGCGATCAGGTCGGCCTGATGGTTCTCGATCTGCTTGATCATCTCGGCGTCGCTGCGGCTGCGACGAATTTCGAAGCGCAGGCCGGTGCGCAACCGGATGAGTTCGAGCAGGTCGGCGCTGATGCCGCGAAAATTGCCGTCCGTGTCGAAGAACGTCAGAGGAGCAAAGGCCTCGTTGACGACCACGCTCACCACCGGATTCTTTTTCAGCCATTGTTCTTCGCGATGGGTCAGTTGCAGTTTCTGGTCGGTCAGCAAGGTGTCGCTGCCGGCACTCCAGCGTTTGGCAATAGTCTCGCGCTCGCTGCCCGGGACGGCTTTGAGCACACTATCGATGATGCCCAGCAGATGAGGATTGTCACGGCGCACGGCGAAGCTGAAACCGTGGGCTTCGTGTTTGCCGAAATTGGCCATCCGGATGTTGTTCAGGTAACCCTTGCTGATCATGTAGTGGGTGGAAATGGTGTCACCGAGAAACACGTCTGCCTGATCGAAAGCGACCGCGTTGATTGCGTTCTGGTAAGACGGATAGGACGTGATCAACGCTTTTGGATAGAGGGACTTGACCTCGTCCAGCGGCAGGTAGTGATACAGCATACTCAGCCGCATACCGGCCAGCCCATCGCTCAGTGACCGGGTTTCGCCCTCGCGGGTCACCAATACCGGTTGATCGACGGCGTAGGGGGCGGACAGCATGATGTGGGCATTTTCCGCTTCCAGCCCGTTGGACGTTCCGAGCATGTCGATATTGCCATCGATCAATGCTCGTATCGCGGCGTCTCGCGTGGCATAGCGCTTTACCCGGATCGGTAGGCCGGTTGCCTGGCCCACGAGTCCGGCGTAGTCAGCTGTGAAGCCTTCGTAGTCGTGGCCGCTGGCTGTCATGTCAAAAGGCGGATAGTCGGGAGCTGATGTACCCAGAATCAGTTCTTTGCGACCGTGCAGCCAATCCCGTTGCGAGTATTCAAGTGAAACTGGCAGCAACTTGCTGGTCGAACGGTTAAGCAGGGTCAGGTCTTGCGAGGTGATGGGCGTGGCATTTACATGAACGCTCAATCCAAGGTACGCACTCACTACAATCAGACAATTCTTTAAACGGCTGGGCATGTTGGCTCTCACACGAGTGCGTTACGTTTGGCCATTTCGATTAGTTCTACAAGGGATTTGGCCTTGAGTTTCTGCATTAGCCGTTTCTTGTAAGTGCTGACGGTTTTGTTGCTGAGGAACATGCCTTTGGCGATTTCCTTGTTTGTGCGGCCTTGGGCAAATAGTTGCAATACCATCAGTTCCCGGTCATTGACGGACTTGAAAAGTTCCAGTTCCGCATAGCGAACATCATCATTGCGAGCGGGATTCAGAGCCTGGCTGGGGAAATAGTTGTAACCGGAAAGTACTGCCTTGATGGCGCTGACCAGTTCACTCAGGTCTTCCTGCTTGCATACGTAACCCGATGCGCCGGACTGCATGCAGCGAATGCCGAACAGCGTCGGACACTGTGCGGTCAGTATCAATGTCTTGAACGGGGAACTCATGGCATTGAAGCGAGCGAGGACTTCCAGGCCATCCAGCTTCGGAATGCTGATGTCGAGAATGATCAGGTCAGGCGCGCACTCTCGAACCATTTGCATGGCATCGACCCCATTATCGGTTTCACCGACGACCTTGTAGCCCTCATGTTCCAATAACATTCGAACGGCAAGACGAATAACCGGATGATCGTCGACAATAAAAACGGAGTTCATAATAAAGTCCCATGCGAGCGCGAATAAAGGGCGCACCTTAGCTCAGATGAATGAGCGGTCGCATGAACTGATAGTGCTTCATCGGCAATCTAGGATTAATCCTACAAATAAAGAAGAACAGTACTACGTGTTAACTAGTTTTGACGTAGGTAGAGGGAGTGGGGCGTTAATTGGATTTCTTCAAAGGAGCGCAGTGTATTGCTGAAAAGCCTGGCTGTTTAATATTTATCGAACATTAATACTTCTTCGGTTTTTTGTTTCGATGATGCTTCGCGACATTCGGACGATGCCTATGTGAGTGAGGGTGGAACCTGCAACAGACCCTGGCCCGAATCTGTTTTGTGTGCTGCGTGGATCGTGGGATCGTGCCCGACCGATCAATGCCTGACCGATCGGGCTACGAAGCATCAATGACTGGAGCGCCCCGTCATTTCCAGGGCCATGTCACTGGCGTAACTGTCAGTCATGCCCGCGATGAAGTCGATCATGCGTAGGAACGATGTGTGCAACGGGCCGTGTGGATCCGGCGCATTGTTACCCAACAAATCGAGGATTCTGCGGCTCTTGAACGACGGCGTACGGCCGTTGTGCTGTTCCAGAGCCGCGCCGCAAAACGCGTTGAGAAGAATTTCCAGTGTCGTGTAGGCACCAATCTCGTGCAGCGTCTTGCGCTTGTCCTGGAAGATCTTCCGGCGGGCGATGTCTTTTGCATTCAAGACACAGCGTTTGGCCGGGCCGTGCATATGCTCCACGAGATCCCCGTGCAGCGTTCCCGCCAGCAGCGCGTCCTGCTGCTCGACGAAGGCCCGGGCGGCGGCGTTGGTCAGGTGCTCGATGGCCTTGCCCCGTAGGATCGCCAGTTTGCGCCGGCGCGAATCCTGCGGGCCCAACTGTCGATAGGTTTCCGGCAGATCGTCGCCGACCAGACCCAGCAACAGCGACTCGACTTCGGCGTAATCCAGCAGCTCCATCTCCAGGCCATCTTCCAGATCGATCAGCGCATAGCAGATGTCATCCGCGGCCTCCATCAGATACACCAGTGGATGGCGTGCCCAGCGCTGCTCTTCGAGTTGCGGCAGACCCAGTTTGTGGGCGATCTGTTCCAGCAGTGGCAACTCGCTCTGATAGCAGCCGAATTTGTGTTTCTTGTAGCCCAGGGAGTCGGCGTGACGCGCGGTCCACGGGTACTTGAGGTAGGTGCCGAGGGTCGCGTAGGTCAGCCGGGTGCCACCGTCGAACTGGTGATATTCCAATTGCGTGAGGACCCGGAAACCTTGGGCATTACCCTCGAAGTTCAGGAAGTCACCGCGCTCGGCGTCACTCATCGCATCCAGCCAGCCGCGCCCCGCAGCCTGCTGGAACCAGTGACGAATGGCGTCTTCACCGGAATGGCCAAACGGCGGATTGCCGATGTCATGGGCCAGGCAGGCGGACTGGACGACCATGCCCAGATCGCTCGGCTCGCACCACTCTGGCAGGTCGCGACGCAGGGTTTCACCGACGCGCATGCCCAGCGAACGACCGACGCAGCTGACTTCCAGCGAGTGGGTCAGTCGCGTGTGAATGTGGTCGTTGCTCGACACGGGATGCACCTGGGTCTTGCGTCCCAGGCGGCGAAAGGCGCCAGAGAAAATGATGCGGTCATGGTCTTTGTGGAACGGGCTGCGCCCGAGTTCCTGCGGGCTGTGCAGAGGCTTGCCGAGACGTTCGCGGTTGAGCAGGGTTTGCCAATCCAAGGCTGATTCTCTCCGTCGGGTGACTGGTGCCCTAGCTTCCCGGTTCGAGCGGGTGTCTGCAAGCGCAACTACAGTCCGGCGGCATCAATGTCGATCAACAGCAGGCGTTCGCCATTGTCGAAGAATTGCCCGGCGGTCAGGCAATACTGGTTGCTGGTGGCATCGCGGTAGGTGTTGGAGAGCGTCAGCCGCCGTTCTTCCCAGCCTTCGGCCAGCAGGTGGTAGAAATAGGGGCGCCACGACCAGTTGTGCCCCAGATAGCGGTTGTCGGCGACCCAGCCGCTTTGGCGCCATTCCAGATTCGGGGTTAGTTGCGTGCCCTGACGGTCGCACTGATAAAACCGCAGCAACCACGGAAAGGCATCAAGTTGCGGCAAGGCGCTGAGCGGCGCGCGAGCCTGGGCCCAGGTCTGCAGGATCGTCATCAACTCGCCGAGCTGTTGGCGCATGGCCATCAACTTGCCTCGCTCATTGAGCTTCTGCTTCACATAGGATTGGCGCAGTTCAGCGAAGCGCTGGACGAACGCATCCGTCGCAAAAAAAGCCTCCTGCGCCTGGGCGAACAGAAAACCCTGTACGTAGCGTGAACCACACTCCAGCGCGAAATTCAGCTGCGCTTCGGTCTCCACGCCTTCAGCGATGATCCAGCAGCCGGTTTTTTCGGCCATCTGTGCCAGCGCCTTGACCACATCGCTGCTCGGGCCGCCGAGCGCGGCGGCCTGAAACAGGCGCATGTCGAGCTTGAGGATGTCCGGTTGCAATGCGAGCACACGATCAAGTTGTGAATACCCGGCGCCGAAATCGTCGATCGCGATTCGCGCCCCGGCATCGCGATAGCGTGCGACCACTTCAGACAGACGCTCACTGTTGCCGCCCAGTTCAGTGATCTCGAAGACAATCCGCTGCGGGTCGACGCCATGCCGGGCGAGTTGTTTCAGGCTGGGAAGCGCCTGATCGGCGCGCAGACGGCTGATCCAGCGCGGTGACATGTTCAGGCTGAGAAACCAGTCTGGCGGTGCTTCGTGAAATCGGCTCAGTGCATTGTCACGAATCTGCCGGTCGAGACGGCGCAAGGCGGTAGCGGGCGTTCGTGGGTCGGCGAATAACGGCCCGACCGAAGTCAGTTGTCCATGCGCCTGGCGCAGTCGACCCAGAGCCTCGACGCCTGCAATGCGTCCGGTGGCGGTATCGATGAAAGGCTGAAAGCAGGCGAGCGGTTGCCCGTCGATCACGGGGCCTCCTTGGTCATTGTTGTTCTGGTGGGGTCCTGCCTGCCGGGTAGGCAAACGGGATTGAATCTCCGGGTGAAGAGATTCAATCCCGCCAGCAGTGCAAGAATGCAGCCAGATGTGCAGCTCAGCGTTTACCCGAGTTCTGCATGACCAGTTTGATCAGCGGGGCGAGGCTGGTGCCGAGGCGGATCAACCGGCTCAGGCCGCCGATGCCACCGCTTTTCGCACCTTTGCCGGTCAGGAACCCCAGTAGTGTCACGGCGGCTACGCCCCATAACGGCGCATGTTTGATGCCGAAACCGTCCTGCAGGTTCTGCGTCATGCCGCGCATGCGTTGCAAGGGCTGCAGCATTTGGCCGGTTTCGTGACGGATTTCCTGGCGATGCATTTCCATGCGCAGACGGATCAGGGCCTTGCGCATTTCCTGGCGCGAGCTGTTGCGCGGAAGTTCAGGAAGGCTCATGGCAGCAGGCGCTCCCGGTCGTTGGCCAGTTCTTCCAGGGTACCGTGGAAGGGCGAGGACTCATCGAAGATCGCAGCCTTGAGGCGCAATGCGCAGAAGATCGCCGCCAGGGTGTAGAACACGCACAGGCCGACGATCGCGGCGAGACGATACGTGTCCCAGAACACGATCAGGACGAGGGTCGACAGGCCGACCAGCAACAGCAATGCAAACACCAGCGCCAGGCCTGCAAACAGCAACAGGCTGACGGTGCGTGCTTTCTGCTCCTGCAGTTCGATGCCGAACAGTTCGACATGACTGTGCAACAGACCAAGGACGGCTGCACCCAGGCGCCGCGTGGAAGAGGCAGTGCCCGCAGTCGGGCCGGATTCACCGATCGACATGATCAGCGCCGCGTGGCCAGCAGGCCAATCAGAAAGCCCACACCCGCCGCGATACCCACGGATTGCCACGGGTTGGCCGACACATAATCTTCGGTGGCGGTGACCGCAGCCTGGCCGCGCTCGCGCAGAGTGTCTTCGGTCAGCTTCAGGGTTTCTCGCGCACGCAGCAGACTTTCGTGGATCTGTTCGCGCAATTCGTCAGCCTGATCACCGGCCAGCGTGGCGGTGTGTTCCAGCAACCGTTCGGTGTCGCTGACCAGGGTCTGGAAGTCGTTCATCAGGATTTCTTGAGCAGTCTTTGCCTTGGTGCTGGCCATTGGGAATCTCCGTAAGTGGCGGTCTGAAGCGGCTTCTGAAACTTTCGAGTATGAGCCTTGCGTGAAGGTTCATTACAAATGACTGGTACATCTTTTGCTGTGTCGTGGTGCGTCATCCGGCAGCAGTGCGCTGTTGTCGGGCGCGAAGCCGGGAAATCATAGCCCGGATGACACGGGTTCAGCTCAGGACATCGACCTCGTGCGCCAAAGCGGTTCACCGGCTCCATGGGGGTCATGACTGCGCGGTCGCAACTTGGTGCGTGAAATGTCTGCATGAACCGCTTTGGTGCCTTTTTCAGCCTTGGGTCTGCCTCTTCATGGAAAATCTGCAAAGCGCTGTGGATACGCTCGTTCATAGTTCCAACACGTTGTTCATTCTGATCGGTGCGGTCATGGTGCTGGCCATGCACGCCGGTTTCGCCTTTCTGGAGGTCGGAACGGTTCGCCAGAAGAATCAGGTGAACGCTCTGTCGAAGATTCTCAGCGACTTCGCCGTATCGACCCTGGCCTATTTCTTTATAGGCTATTGGATTTCATACGGGGTGACGTTTCTGCAACCGGCGGCGGTGCTCAGTGCCGATCATGGTTACGGGCTGGTGAAGTTTTTCTTCCTCCTGACGTTCGCAGCGGCGATTCCGGCGATCATTTCCGGCGGCATTGCCGAGCGGGCGCGGTTCGTTCCGCAGCTGTGCGCGACGGCATTGATTGTGGCGTTCATCTATCCGTTTTTCGAGGGGATGATCTGGAACGGCAACTACGGTCTGCAAGCCTGGCTGACCGCGCGATTCGGCGCCCCGTTCCATGATTTCGCCGGCTCCGTGGTGGTTCACGCCATGGGTGGCTGGCTGGCGCTGGCGGCGGTGCTGTTGCTGGGCCCGCGCAACGGCCGCTATCGCGATGGCCGGTTGGTGGCGTTCGCGCCGTCGAGCATTCCGTTTCTGGCGCTGGGCTCGTGGATCCTGATCGTCGGCTGGTTCGGCTTCAACGTGATGAGCGCGCAAACCTTGCAGGGCGTCAGTGGCCTGGTGGCGGTCAATTCGTTGATGGCGATGGTGGGAGGTACCGTGGCGGCGTTGATCGTCGGACGCAATGACCCGGGCTTTCTGCACAACGGTCCGCTGGCCGGTCTGGTGGCGGTGTGTGCCGGATCCGACCTGATGCATCCGGTGGGCGCGCTGGTCACCGGTGCGATTGCCGGTGCCCTGTTTGTCTGGTGCTTCACGGCCGCGCAAGTCAAATGGCGGATCGACGACGTGCTGGGTGTCTGGCCGTTGCACGGCTTGTGTGGCGTGTGGGGTGGCATCGCCTGCGGGATCTTCGGTTCGAGCGCGTTGGACGGACTCGGTGGCGTCAGCCTGATCAGCCAGTTGATCGGCACGGCATCGGGCGTGCTGGTGGCGCTGGTCGGTGGCTTTGCCGTCTACGGCTCGATCAAGGCACTGCATGGTCTGCGCCTGAGTCAGGAACAGGAGTATTACGGCGCTGACCTGTCGCTGCACAAGATTGGCGCGGTAAGTCAGGATTAGGTCTCCTCATCAGCGGCCCCGGGATAAAAGCCGTGAAGCAGGCGATAACGGTCGGCGCGCACCTGATCGACTTTCTCCTGCACCTGGTGCGCAGGAAACCCCAATAGGACCAAGGCATGCGAACCGAGCATCAGGCTCGACTCCAGCAGTTCCGGCACCACCTCGCTGGCGCCGGCTGCTTTCAGCTCGGCCGACTGGCTGTCGTCCCGGGTGCGCACCAGGATCGGCACTTTCGGGTTGAGGCGCCGGGCCTCATTGAGAACCCGCAAGGCCACGTCGGCTTGATCCACGGCAATCACCAGCAACCTCGCGCGCAGCAAACCGACGGCGGTCAACAGATCGCCGCGTGTTGAATCTCCGTAGTGGACGTCGCGTTCGGCGGTGGCGGCTTCCTGTATCCGCACCGGATCGTTGTCCAGTGCGATGTAGGTTTGCCCGGCATTGCGCATGATGCGCCCGATGGATTGACCGACACGGCCGTAACCACAGATCACCACATGCCCTTCCAACCCGGCATTGAGGGCACTGATTTCCTCGATCTGCGCTTCCTGATTGGGTTTGCGGTGCAGAGCGGCGGCGATGCGTGGTGCGGCACGCAGCATCAGCGGCGTCAGCAGCATCGAGCAAAACGTGGCGGCCAGCAGCAGGGCGCCGAGTTCGGCGGGGAGCAATCGGGTCTGCTGCATCTGGGCCATCAGGGCGAAACAGAACTCACCGCCCTGAGCCAGTGCCAGGCCGCTGCGCCACGCGGTCTCATTGTCGTTGCCGCGCCATTTCACCAGCAGCGCCACCACTGAACCCTTGATCACCAGCAAACCCAGGGTCATCGCAATAATCAGCACGCTGTGGCTGGCGAACAATTGCAGGTCGATCAGCATGCCGATGCTGACGAAGAACAGGCCGAGCAAGATGTCGCGGAACGGCCGGATATCGGCCTCGATCTGATGCCGATAATGGCTTTCCCCCAGCAGCATGCCGGCCAGGAAGGCGCCGAGGGCAGGGGACAGGCCGAGCAGGTGAGTCAGCCATGCCGTGAGCAACACGATGACCAGCGCCAACAGTACGAACAGCTCGGCCGAGCGCGATGCCGCCACCTCCTGGAACAGGCGTGGCAACAGCCAGCGACTGGCCAGCAGCAAGCCGATGAACAGCAAGACAGTCTTGAGCAGTGTCAGCGGCAACGCCCAATACCAGGCTTGATCGCTGCTGCCGGCGAAGACGGGCACCAGCGTCAGCAACAACACGGCTACCACGTCCTGAAACAACAGGACGCCCACTGCGTTCTGGCCGTGGCTGCTGAAGATTTCGCCGAGGCTGCCCAGTTCCTTGGTGACGATCGCCGTGGAAGAAAGCGACAGACCCGCGCCGAGCAGCAGCGCCGGGGTGAGAGGCATGCCCAGCAGCATCAGCACACTTCCCAACAGCGCTGAACTGACCAGTACCTGTTGGCTGCCCAGACGAAAAACCACCTGACGCAGGGCGATCATTTTCGACAGGGAGAATTCCAGCCCCAGGGAAAACAGCAGAAATACCACGCCCAACTCTGCAAGGTCCGGTAGATGCTCGCTCTCGTTGATCCAGTCGAACGCCTTCGGTCCGACCATCAGCCCGACGCACAGATAGCCCAGCACCGGTGGCAGGCGCAGGCGGCGGAACAGGGCAATCATCACCAGTGACGAGGCAAGAATGATCAACAGATTGGCAAACACAAAACACTCCGGCGGCAGGGTCAGGCTCTTCAAGCGTAGAGGCAAAAAACACCGGAGCATGGTGTAAAACACATTTGTGCGGGCTGATTTGAGTCAGGGTTTTGCGAGGACAGCCCCGCTCAACGGCTTGAGGTCTCTGGTGGGTCGACGGGTTCACAGGTCAGGCCTAAAATGGCCAATCAAAATTTGGGATTGAACGCGCATGCTTCCTGAATGCCAGTTGTTCGGTACCCTGGGGTGCCATCTGTGTGAAGTCGCTGAAGCCGAGCTGATGCCGTTTGTCGAGCATGGCCTGCTAGTGGAACTGGTGGACATTGCTGACGATGAGTCCTGGTTCGAAGCTTATAGCCTGCGGATTCCTGTGCTGCGCCGGGTTGATACCGGGGCGGAACTGGGCTGGCCGTTCAGCGCCGATCAGGTTGTGGCATTTCTGCGTTAATCCTTTCCCTCGACGCTGTCTGGCCATTCATCGAGACGGTTATCGAACCTTGGCACTCTGGGGTTTATTCGGTTACTGTATGTTCATACAGTAAATGGGTGAGCTCGTCGTGCTGTGCCCCTTTGGGGCGATAAGCAGGGCAGTCAGGACGTCAGAGGGATGAACCGTGGTCAATGTCGAACAGTTGAAAAGCAGCGTGAACCGGATGTCGGTTGACGTAGTGCGCGAAGCCGTCCACGAATTGCGCCTGGACGGTCTGGTCACGGAGGGCAAGACGCCGTTCAACAAGCTGCATTTCAATACCTGTTTTGCCGAGATCGAGGCGTTGTTCCAGCGCGCCGGCTATCACAAGCAGCTGGATGTGGTGGGTTATCAGGGCTTGTTGTACGCGTTGTACGATCCGGGCCGCTGGGAGGCTGTCGATGTGTTGCGCTGGCTGAAGGAATTCACCGAGGCAGCGGCCCTCAAATCGATCCCTGCCTGATTCTGCGCTAGGTCTGCTGCGCCCCGTGTTGGATAATGCCGCTCTGCTTTGAGGGTTCGAGTTCTCCGTATGTCCAGCACACCTACATTTTCCGCCGCACAGAATCAGGCCAGCACGCTTTATCTGCCTCCCGGCGACTGGCGGACAGTGTTCGATTGTCTATGTGATCACTTCAGTGCCATCGGACGCGCTCAATGGCTGGACCGGATTGCCCGAGGTCGGGTGCTGGATGGTGAAGGCCAGCCAATTGCGCTGGACTTGCCGTACAAGGAAGGCCTGCGTATCCATTACTTTCGCGAAGTGCCGGATGAAAAGCCGATTCCGGTGGTCGAGTCGATTCTCTACGCGGACGAGCATCTGGTCGTCGCAGACAAACCCCACTTCCTGCCGGTGACGCCAGCGGGGGAATACGTGGAGCAAACGCTGCTGCGCCGGTTGATTCGCCGACTGGACAATCCGCACCTGGTGCCGCTGCACCGGATTGACCGGCATACCGCCGGGTTGGTAATTTTTTCGGCCAACCCGCAGACGCGTTCGGCGTATCAGTCATTGTTCCCGACACGGCAAATCGAAAAACGCTACGAAGCCATCGCTGCTGCATTGCCGGGGCTGGATTTTCCATTGGTACACAAGAGCCGTATGGTCGATGGCGAGCCTTTTTTCCGCATGCAGGAAGCTCCCGGTGTCAGCAACACCGAAACGGCAGTGGAAGTGCGCGAAAGGAACGGTGACCTCTGGCGCTACGGCCTGTATCCGGTGACCGGCAAGAAGCATCAGTTGCGGGTACACATGACGGCGCTGGGCGCGAGCATCTGCAACGATCCGTTCTACCCTCAGGTTCTGAAGGACGTTGAGGATGATTACGCCAAACCGCTGAAGCTGCTGGCGCAGGGGTTGCGGTTCATCGATCCAGTCACTAGGCAGGAGCGCGAATTTGAAAGCCGGATCACGCTGGACTGGTGATTATCACCGTTGGCCACTTTCTTGCGCCCACGAAAAAGCCCGCATCATGCGGGCTTTTCTATATCTGGATCTGGCGTCGCTTACAGCTCTTTAACGGTGCGAACCTGATCTTTGTTGATGCGAGTATGCTTGCCGTCCAGTTGTTCGAATTCGTAGAAGCCCGAATCCTTGTCGTATTTAGGCGAGTCGACAGCCTGGATTTCGCGACCGTCATTCAAGGTGATCACCGTTGGCGAAGCGCAACCGGCGAGGGTGGCCAGGCCCAGAGCGAGCATGAAAGTGGCGAGAGTCCGTTGAGTCATGTGTTTGTCTCCGAAGGGAATTCTTTTGGTTACTGAGCTTGTAGACGTATGCAAGGCGTGAGAGTTCCTTGAATGCGGTCAGTCTGACACAGTGTTATGAGAGCTTAACAGTTCCGGGGTATTGAGATTGGCCAGCCGTGGGTCGTTGTCCGGGCAAATCAGGGCCTGGGCGCCAAGGCTGCGCATGAGCCGGCCAGGGCTGCGCTCCCCCTCATGCCAGGCCTCTTCGAATGCGGGCAGAAGCGCCACGGGAATCACGCAAAGCAGCGGTTCCCAGTGCTCGTCGTGACGCAGCATCAACGGGTTTTCAGGTTGCAGGCTCGCGGTCTCGCGCATGCTCTGCAACAGGGGAAGGTCGATTAGCGGTACGTCGCATGGCAATACCAGCAGATGCGTATGGTGGGCGGCTCGCAAGCCTGCACGAATACCGGCCAATGGCCCGGGAAAATTTTCCTCGTCATCCGAGACCAATTGATCGGCAAAGGGTGCATAGCGTTCGCGATTGCGGTTGCAGGAAATGATCAGGTCGTCGGTCAGCGGACGAACCTTGCGCTGCAAATGAGCGATCAGTGGTTCCCCTTGCCATTCGATCAGTCCTTTGTCCTGACCACCCATGCGCTGGCCTCGTCCACCGGCCAGCAACAGGACGGAACAGGGCGGCAATCGGGTATTGGAAGTCATGGCAACTCTCCGCAGGTTCGGCGAAAAAATGGGGCGCTGTGATATAACACCGGGCTGTTTCTCCTACAACTGGATGAGCCTATGAAAGCCAAGGCTGATGTACCTTTCGCACCGCTCAATATCGCGGTATTGACGGTCAGCGACACTCGTACCCTGGAAACCGATACCTCCGGCCAGGTCTTCGTCGACCGATTGACCGCAGCCGGTCACAACCTGGCGGAGCGGGTATTGCTCAAAGATGACCTGTACAAAATCCGTGCGCAAGTCGCCCACTGGATTGCCGAAGACGTCGTGCAGGTGGTGCTGATCACCGGGGGCACAGGCTTTACTGGTCGCGACAGTACACCCGAAGCCGTTGCGTGCCTGCTCGACAAGCAAGTCGATGGTTTTGGTGAGCTGTTCCGCCAGATCTCGGTTGCCGATATCGGCACCTCCACTGTGCAGTCCCGTGCCCTGGCAGGGTTGGCCAACGGTACGCTGGTCTGCTGTCTGCCGGGCTCGACCAACGCGGTTCGTACCGGTTGGGATGGCATCCTGGCTGAGCAACTGGATTCGCGGCACCGTCCATGCAATTTCGTCCCTCATCTGAAACAGGCGGCTCCCTGTGTATCCCGCGGGTAAGCCTGGAAAGGCCGGAAGCCTGATGCCGGTCGAGGTGGCCCTGGCGCGTCTGCTGGACATGGCTGACGCCTCGCGGATTGTCGAATCAGAGTATCTGCCATTGGCGCAGGTCGAGGGGCGGGTGTTGGCGCAGGATCTGGTTTCGACGCTGGATCTGCCGCCATGGCCCAACAGTGCCATGGACGGTTATGCCTTGAGCCTGGCCGACTGGACTGGTGAGCCGATGCCGGTCAGTCAGAAGGTTTTTGCCGGTCAGGCGCCTGAACCGCTGGAGCCGGGCACCTGCGCCCGTATCTTTACGGGGGCGCCCGTTCCGCCGGGCGCCGATTGCGTCGAGATGCAGGAAAACGCCGTGATCGAAGCTGACGAACGAGTGCGGTTCATCGAGACCATGGTGTCCGGCCAGAACATCCGCCCGCAGGGGCAAGAAACTACAGTGGGTGAGTTGATCCTGTCTGCGGGAACCCGGCTCGGTCCGATCGAGCAAGGGCTGGCTGCGTCTTTGGGCTGCGCCGGCCTTGATGTGGTCCGCAAGATCCGCGTGGCAGTGTTGTCCACTGGCGATGAGTTGGTCGAACCGGGAACGGCACTGGGCCCGGGACAGATTTACAACAGCAACCGGGTGGTGCTGTGCAGCTGGCTGCAGCGTTTGGGTTGTGAAGTGCTGGATGCCGGGATTCTTCCGGATGACTTGTCCATCACCCGCGCACGTCTTGAGGCGCTCAAGGAAGCCGACTTGATACTGTCGACCGGTGGCGTATCGGTTGGGGAAGCGGACTTCCTCGGCGTTGCGCTGAGGGAAGAGGGTGAGCTGACACTGTGGAAGCTGGCGATCAAACCCGGGAAGCCTTTGACTGTAGGTCATTTCCGCGATGTTCCGGTCATCGGTCTGCCCGGCAACCCGGCGTCGACCCTGGTGACGTTTGCCTTGTTGACCAAGCCCTATTTGCTGCGTCGTCAGGGGGTGCAGGATGTCGAGCCACTCAAGTTTCCAGTTCCGGCTGGATTCGTCTGGCCCCAGGCCGGCAATCGGCGTGAATTCCTGAGGGGACGTCTGGAGCAGGGACAGGCAACGATCTACCGCAACCAGAGTTCGGGCGTTTTGCGTAGCGCCGCTTGGGCTGATGGATTGGTAGAGGTGCAGGAGGGGCGCACCCTGACTCAGGGAGACATGGTGCCCTTCATTCCCATGAGTGAACTTCTCGGCTGATCATTGAAATGCAGGCTCGTCATGGGCCTGCACTTCAGTCCGTCAACGGCTGATCAGTGCAACGAGCTGGTCGAAGCGACTATTGGCAACCCAGCCCAACAATCCAAGAACCACCGCTGTGGCACCTGCGGAGTAGGCGAGACGGTGCTTGATGGCTTTGACGTCTCCCTTTACTTCGTCCATGTCACGGCGGATGTACTTGAGGTGGGTTTCCAGCTCGGTGACACGAGGTTCCATAACGGTTTCTCCAGTGTTTTTGGTACAGCTGTTGAATTCGGCTTTTTGACTGGCGCGACTGTCGGAGAGGGGGGCAACCGGACTCACTGGCATTCTTGCTTTATGGCTGTGCATGGAAATACCCGCCTGCTGCCATGAGTTTCTGCCGGCAGAAACGGCTACTCGAATGATCGAAAGTCCTGATGATGTTTTGACTCATTACCTGCACATCCTTGTGTTATCGGGTTGAAAATTGTTGCCACCGACACACGGTGTACCAATGGCCAGGGTGGGTCAATTGAGCCGATTCCTTACATTCCGTACGAAAAAATACCGCCTTGTAGGACGAGTGAAAGGGGGTACTGGAAATACTTGGGATTGCGACGGCTCTTTTACGTGCCGTGAGGGTCAAGATGTCCCGAGCTGATTCAATTCCGGGAGTGACACAAAATGAGTGAACGCAGGGCATTGTTAATTCTGCATGGCAAGCAGGCACTCAACGAAGCGGTTCGTGCCGCTGTTGAGCGCAAACGCAAGCAGGGCTGGGAATTGGCTGTACGCCTGACCTGGGAAGCCGGCGATGCCCAGCGTCTGGTCGAAGAAGCTCTGGCTGCCGGATTCGGGCAGATCATTGCTGGCGGTGGCGATGGCACCTTGCGTGATATCGCCGAGGCCCTGGCGGCTCACCCGGGCAAGGCCAGTCTGGTGTTGTTGCCTCTGGGCACTGCCAACGATTTTTCTCGCGCGGCCGGTGTTCCTCTGGAGCCGGATGAGGCACTCGAGTTGCTTGATGCACCTGCCTGTGAGATCGATCTGGGGGAGGTGGGCGGGCAGATATTCCTGAACATGGCCACGGGCGGGTTTGGCAGTCAGGTCACCGCCAATACCTCGGAAGATCTGAAAAAGGTACTCGGGGGCGCGGCCTATCTGTTTACAGGCTTGTCGCGATTCAGTGAGCTGCACGCCGCCTATGGCGAATTGCAGGGGCCGGATTTCCATTGGCGCGGTGAGCTGCTCGCGCTGGGCATCGGCAACGGCCGCCAAGCGGGCGGAGGGCATGTATTGTGCCCAGAGGCATTAGCGGATGACGGCCTGCTGGATATCAGCATCCTGCCGGCCCCGCAGGAATTGGTTGGCACACTGAAAAATCTGCTCAGCGACGGGTTCGGCATCGACAACATGTTTGTGCGCACGCGTTTGCCGTGGGTCGAAATCAAGGTCGCCGAAGGGCTCTGCATCAATCTCGATGGCGAGCCTCTGGAAGGAGACAGTCTGCGGTTTGCGGCGCGTCCGGCGGCGTTGCGTGTGCACTTGCCGGAAAACTCGCCGCTATTGGGCAGGACGCCGCGCGTCAGTCGTCCAGACTGATGATCTGTTCCCGTACGGCAAACAGCACCAGCCCGGCCACATCGTAAATCTGCAGGCGTTTCATGATCTGCGAGCGGTGAGTTTCCACGGTCTTGATGCTCAGGCCCAGACCATTGGCGATCTCGCGGGTGGACTTGCCGCGCACGATCAGGCGCAGGATTTCCAGCTGGCGCGCTGTCAGGTTATGTGAGTCGGCGACTTCCGGTTGCAGCTTCTGATTGCGGGTCAGTGCCTGATTGATCACAGTGTGGGCGATGGCCGGGCTCAGGTAGCGTTCATTGTTGCGCAGGGCTTCCAGCGCATGTTCGAGCTCGGTGGCCGTGGTGTCCTTGAGCAGATAACCGTGGGCACCGGATTCCAGTGCCTGCATGATCAACGCAGGGTCGGTGTGCATCGACAGAATCAGCACCTTGCTGTGCGGACGAACCCGTCTGAGCCGTTGCAACGCCTCCAGGCCGCCGGTTTCTCTCATGGAAATATCCAGCAAGACGATATCGGGGTTCAGTTGCTCGACCATTTCAAGCAACTGCGAGCCGTCATTGGCTTCGCCGATTACCGCATAACCGGGAATATCCAGCACCAGAGCGCGCACGCCGGCCCTGATCAGCGAGTGGTCATCCACCAGAAGTAAGTTACAAGTCAACGCATAACCTTATTCGTACTGGCCCGCTCGAGTGCACGGGGCGCCCAGGGGAATAGTGCTTCGATTTGAGTGCCTTTGCCCGGTTCGCTCGTCACGCTCAGGCTGCCGCCCAGTTGCTCGATCCGCTCGGCCATCCCGGCCATGCCTCGTTGTCCTTCACGACCGGGATTGGCGGCCGGGGCAAAGCCCAGACCGTCATCGCTGATCAGCAGGGTCAAGCCTTGGGGAAGGCGTTGCACGCGGATCAGCAGGTTCTTGGCCTGCGCATGACGCAGGATGTTGGTCACGGCTTCCTGGGTGATGCGGAACGCGGCGACTGCCATTTCTTCGGGAATGCCGTTCAAACGCTGCTGACAGTCCAGGCTCCAGTGCACCGAAGTGTTGGTCAATGTCTTGAGCAGATGCGCACGCAGACTGGCTTCCAGGCCAAGGCTGGTCAGTTGCCGTGGATTGAGAATGGCCGAAACGTCGCGGACTTTATTGAGGGTTTCCTCAAGGGTGTCGCAGAGTGCCGAACACTGTTCCTGCAATTCGTCCGGCAGCCGTCGCTTGAGCCATTCGCTCTGCAGCTTGGCGGCGGTCAGCAACTGGCCAATATCGTCGTGCAATTCGCGACTGAGGCGGTGACGTTCGTTTTCCTGAACTTCGAGTAATCGATCGGCCAGTTCCTGAGGCTGAAACTTAATCGACTTGCGCGACAGGCGATGCTGTGTCCAGACACAGCCGGCAGCTGCCAGATTGATCAAAAGCAGACCAAACGACAGCGGTGCAGACAAACCATAAGTCAGCAGGCTGCCCACCGCCGCGCCAATGCAAAGCGTGAGCGTGAACCTGCGCGCGTTTTCTCGGGAGGGTGGCCATGTGGTGATTGACTTGAGGCTGGCGTACATAGCGGATGGAGCCAATGGATGTTCGCTGCGGGTAGACCGGGCGGAGTGGCCGGCGGTCTCTGTCTGAAAATCTGTGATTCAGGTTGTTGGTTTCAATACGGTTCAGTGATCGATAATTGACTGCCAACTTCGGTGGGGCCCGATCATTGAAGTCACTGTGCCATTAAGTGAAAGCAACTAACGGGCGGCATAATACCACTTAACATACCGTTGGTCGCGTTCACCCTATATGTCCAAAGAGTCAGGAATTACGCCATTTGGACGCGAGTTCCATAATGGAAAAAGTTGATTTATTGGGATCGATAATTATCGATGAAACCTGAAGTTTTCAATTTTCATACACAGGTAAACCCTGACTTCAACGATGGCCAGTCTGCATGTTGGAGCGTATTTATTTGAGGTTGTCGCTGGCAGGCATGAGTTATTCAATTGCGACATTCGATGGCTCGAACTAACGGCCTGCAATGGGCCCGGCGTGCACTCGATTACGCTTGCCGCTCCGCGTATGACACGAGGGACAAGGGTTTGGCACTAAGCGGCGGCTGAAACTGGCTCTGTCCGACCTGGAAGGCGAACGCTTCGATGAGGGACGTCTGCTCGCTTTCGTCCAGGCTCAACTGGCCGGTGCTCTGGTCGACCAGTTCAAGTTGCCAGGCCATCAAGGTGAAGCAATCTTTCAGGGCGTCGAGCGCCTGGGCATGCAGGTCGACATGATCCTGCGTCTGAGTGAGCAGGCCGTGCAGGTGCAGGCAGAATTCGGACACTGCCACCAATGCGAGGGCGTCAGCCTTGTTCGCCAGTTTGAGCAGGCTGCTGAGCATGCAGTCGATGGCGTCCTTGTCATTGCTGATCAGTTGTAAATGACTCAGGCACTCTTCGGACTTGGCCAGGAGCGTTTCAGCCTCGACAAGAAATTCGGGGAACCGCTGCGCCCACTCTTTACGGTCGTTCGGCATGCTTATCTCCACAACGTCATGTCTGATGAGCGAATGTCGTGTGTGTCGACGATCATGAACCGTCGTGAGATCGCGCCCTGCGGTGCCGAGGCTTTTGACAGGGGTTTCGAGAGGGTGAGTTTCCACTGACCTGCGATCGCACACAAAAGCCTGACTCCGTTCATGCAATGAGAATGGCGTCACATTAATGGCTATTGGATATTGCGAACATCAGGTTGGGCCTGATTGTTACTAGGGGAATCCCTTAGACACGGGAACCTGCCGCGCAAACCGAGGTCGCGCCGCAGAAAATGTAGCAGATGAAATCACGGAGGCAGTAAAGCATGATGTTAATGTGACATCAATGCCTTCTCATGGCATTTTGTAGGTGATTTGTATGGGGATCAAGATTGGCCGGAATCAGCCGATAACCCCCTTTAATGAATTCACCAGAACAGCCCAGGAGTCATTGATGGCCGGCATTCTCGATACGGTAGACCAACGCACGCAACTGGTGGGTGAGAATCGCCTGGAAATTCTCATGTTTCGGCTGGCCGGGCGCCAATTGTTCGCGATCAACGTGTTCAAGGTTCAGGAAGTCCTGCAACTGCCGAAGCTGACCCTGATGCCTCAGCGTCACCCGTTTGTCTGCGGTGTGGTCAACCTGCGCGGCCAGACCCTGCCGGTGATCGACCTGTCCCAGGCGATCGGCATGCGTCCGCTGGTACCGGGCCCCAACAGCACGATCATCGTCACCGAGTACAACCGCTCCGTGCAGGCGTTCCTCGTCGGTGGTGTGGACCGCATCGTCAACATGAACTGGGAAGCCATCCTGCCGCCGCCGACCAGCGCCGGCCGCCAGCACTACCTGACCGCCATCAGCAAGGTTGACGATCAACTGGTGGAAATCATCGACGTCGAGAAGGTCCTCGCCGAAATCGTGCCGTACAACGCCAAGGTTTCTCGCGACAAACTGGACGATCCGGTGCTGGAACGCGCCCGTGGCCGCGAAGTGTTGCTGGTGGACGACTCCAACGTGGCGCTCTCGCAATTGCGCGACACCCTCGGCCAGTTGGGCGTGAAGATGCATATCGCCAGCGACGGCCTTAAAGCCCTGAACATGCTCAAGGCCTGGGCGGACACCGGGGTGAACATGACCGACAAACTGCTGATGGTGTTCACCGACGCCGAAATGCCGGAGATGGACGGCTATCGCCTGACCACCGAAATCCGCAACGACCCGCGTCTGCGTGGCTTGTATGTGGTATTGCACACCTCGCTGTCCGGCAGTTTCAACGACTCGATGGTGAAGAAGGTCGGCTGTGACAACTTCCTCTCCAAGTTCCAGCCGGACAAGCTGGTCGATGTAGTTCGTCAGCGCCTGATGCTCGACGAAGTCCCGGCCTGATCACGACGCGGTTGCAGCGGAAGCGAGCTAGTTCGCTTCCTCATTCTCCGGCCTTTGATTCGGCGACCCAGCTCGTATAGGGTGGCGTTTTTCACCCATCAGGGAGTTGGCCATGCTGCGTCTGAGCGCGCTTTATCGTTACCCGTTGAAATCCGGCAAGGGCGAGGTTCTGCAAGGGATCGGCCTGGACAAACTGGGGCTTGAGGGCGATCGACGCTGGATGCTGGTGGATGAGGCCAGCGGGCGTTTCCTGACTCAGCGTGCCGAAGCGAAGATGAGCCAGTTGTCGGCGCTGTGGAATGCCGACGGTGGCCTGACCCTCGATGCGCCGGGGCATTCGGCGATCGATATCGCCTTGCCGGGCAACGAAGCCGAACTGCGCGGCGTGACCATCTGGCGCGACACCCTGCGCGTGCCTGATGCCGGCGAAGAAGCGGCCCGCTGGGTCAGCGAGTTCATCGGCAAACCGACCCGTCTGGTGCAAGTGCCGCTGGATCGCGCCCGTACGACTGCAGCCGGGTACGGCAACGATGACGACCAGGTGGCGTTCGCCGACGGTTTCCCGTTGCTGCTGATTGGCGAGGCGTCGCTGCAACATCTGTCGCAGGAAGTCGGGCGCCCGCTGGAAATGCTGCGGTTCCGGCCGAACCTGGTGATCGAAGGCAGTGAGGCGTATGCCGAGGATGGCTGGAAGCGCATCCGCATCGGCGATGTCGAGTTCCGCGTGGTCAAGTCATGCTCGCGGTGCATTCTCACCACCATCGATCCGCAGACCGGTGAACGCAGCGCTGACCGCGAACCACTGGCGACCCTGCAGAAGACCCGCGCCCAGGCCGATGGTGCGATGTTCGGTCAGAACCTGGTCAATGACAGCAACGGTCGACTCGAAGTCGGCATGCCGGTGGAAATCCTCGAGTAATCTGCCCCGAAACGAAAAATGCCCGTGTCCAAGGACACGGGCATTTTTTATTGCCGCAGAAAACCGTGGTTTCAGCCGCGGTATTCGCACAGGTAAGCGGTGTCGACGGCCACTTTCAGCTGAAACTTGCTGTTGGCTGGCACGTTGAACTGGCTGCCTGCAGCGAAGGTTTCCCAGTCGCTGCTGTCCGGCAGTTTGACGGTCAGTGCGCCGGACACCACGTGCATGATTTCACGCTGGCTGGTGCCGAATTCGTATTCGCCCGGGGCCATGACGCCGATGGTCGCAGGACCTTCAGCAGTGCCAAAGGCGATCGACTTGACGGTGCCGTCGAAGTACTCGTTGACTTTAAACATGGGCGATTCCTCTCGAAAAGGGCTTAAAAGGGTCAAAAAGGTTGGCCAGTATGCACAAGGCTCAGGGCGTCGTCACCTGCGCTAGAGCGGCAGCGCCAGCGGCAATAATCGGGCGGTATTACGTGCATCCTCCAGTGCCCGGTGCTGCTGACCGGTGAACTGCATGCCCGCCAGTTGCAGGGCGCCATTGAGTCCAAGAGGTCGTTCGAGACGTCGGGCCTTGGCAAAGCGTTGTTTGAGGTTCATGTGCGGCACACGGCTCAGCGCGCTGTCGAGTTGCAGGCGCTGCCATTCCTGAAGCAATTGCTTGCGGTCGTAATCGCCCCAGCTGGCCCAGCCTTCAAGGCGTGTCTGGTGCTGACCGAGCCAGCGCTCGAACGCCGGCCAGACGTCGGTCAGCGGCTGTGCCGCGTCGATATTGGCCTGGGTGATATGCGTGAGTTCGCGACAGAACGGCGTCAGCAGTGGCCGACGCGTCGGTTTGACGAAGCGTTGAAAGTGATCCTGCTCGCGACCGGCACGATCCACCAGCGTGGCGCCGATCTCGATGATCTCCATTTCCGTAACCGGCCAGCCACCCTCATCGGTGGTGGCTTCCAGATCTATGACCAGCCAATGGGGCATCGCAGGGTTCCTGATTTCCGCGTCCTGATTATTCAGAGCGTAGTCAAACCTTGCGGATGCGCGCGGTGACTACTCGACCTGCAACAGAACCTGACGATTTTTCACCTGATCGCCGACCTTGACCTGCACCCGCTTGAGTACGCCATCGATGCCGGCCTTGAGCGGGTGCTCCATTTTCATCGCCTCCAGCACCACCAGCAACTGGCCTTTGCTGACCGGGCTGCCTTCGCTGACAAGCACATCGATGATTGCGCCATCCATCGGGGCTTTCAAGGTGCCGGTGCTGACGCTGGTCTGACTGTCGATCACGGCATGAGTTCGATCCACCAGGCGCAGGCTGCCGGGACGGGTGAACAGCCAGAGCTGGTCGTCGTGCAGCCGATAGGCGTGGCGTCGGCGCAGGCCTTCGATTTCCAGGGATATCGAGCGTTCGTTGTATTCGATGAGCTTCAGTTCGAAGGCACGTTCAGCCACTTGAACCCGAACGATGCCATCTGGGGCGGCGAGCAAATGCACACTCCACGCCTGATCGTCGAGACCCAGCCGATAGTTCAGCGGCGCGCCAGCGTTGTTGCGCCAACCGGCCAGCGGTGTGCGGTGCGAACCTGCGGCGGATTGATAAAACAGCAGCGCCGCCACTGCGAGTTCTTCGGCGCTCGGTGTATGGGGATGCAGACAAGGATGATCGGCGAAGTGTTGCGGGATAAACCCGGTGCTGAACTCACCGCTGATGAACTGCGGATGCTGCAACAGACTGGCGAGCAGTCGCTGATTGCTCTGCACGCCGAGCAACACGCTGTCCTGCACCGCGCACAACAGTTTGCGCCGGGCCTCTTCGCGGGTCGCGCCGTGTGTGATCAGTTTGCCGAGCATCGGGTCGTAGAACGGTGAGATCGACTGACCTTCGATCAGCCCGTGATCAACCCGCGCCCCACGATCCAGCACCGGTGCCCAGGTTTCGACACGACCGGTCTGAGGCAGAAATCCCTGGGCCGGGTCCTCGGCGTAGAGACGCACTTCCATGGCGTGGCCTTCGAGTTTTACCTGCGCCTGGGTCAACGGCAGCGGCTGGCCTTCGGCAACCAAAAGTTGCCAGGACACCAGGTCCAGCCCGGTAATCAATTCGGTTACCGGGTGTTCGACCTGCAACCGGGTATTCATCTCCAGAAAGTAGAACTGGCCGCGGGCATCGAGCAGGAACTCAACGGTGCCGGCACCCACATAGTTCACCGCCCGCCCAGCCTTGAGCGCCGCTTCGCCCATCGCCTGGCGCAGTTCTTCGGTCATTACCGGGCACGGCGCTTCCTCGATGACCTTCTGGTGACGACGCTGGATCGAGCAGTCTCGTTCGCCGAGGTAAATCAGGTTGCCGTGCTGGTCGCCGAAAAGCTGAATCTCGACATGCCGTGGTTCGATCAGGGCCTGTTCGAGGATCAGTTCGTCGCTGCCGAATCCGTTGAGGGCTTCAGAGCGCGCCGTGCGCAATTGCGCCGTCAGATCCTCGGCGTGATGCACCAGCCGCATGCCGCGTCCGCCACCGCCGGCGCTGGCCTTGATCATCAGTGGATAGCCGATGCGTTCGGCTTCAAGGGTCAGGGTTGCGTCGTCCTGCTCGGCACCTTGATAGCCGGCGATGCACGGCACTCCGGCGGCGAGCATGGCAATTTTCGACTGGCGTTTGCTGCCCATCAGCTCGATGGCTTCGACGCTGGGGCCGATGAAGGTCAGGCCGGCCTGTTCGCAGGCGCGGGCGAATTCGGCATTTTCCGAGAGGAAGCCGTAGCCTGGGTGTATGGCGTCGGCACCGCTGCGCCGGGCGGCGTCGAGGATCGCCGGGATATTCAGGTAGGACTGTTGAACCGGTGCCGGGCCGATGTTCACTGCCTCGTCCGCCATTCGGACATGCAGCGCATCGGCGTCGGCGTCGCTGAACACCGCGACCGTGCGATAACCGAGGGCCTGGGCGGTGCGCTGGATGCGGCAGGCGATTTCACCGCGGTTGGCGATCAGGACTTTGTGGAGGGCGGGCATGGTGGTTTTTCCTGAATGTTGGCGGTGGATTGGAGGGCCTCATCGCGAGCTCGCTTTCGCAAGGTCAGGTGCTCCATCCGGGTTTGCGTTTTTGCACAAACGCCATCGTGCCTTCGATACCTTCGGCACCGGTCACGGCTTCGCTGAACCACTGCGCCGCTTCATCCAGCAATTCACTCGATGGTTGGCCGGCGCTGGCCAGCAAAAGTTTCTTGGTGGCGGCATTCGCTTCGGGGGCGCAGCACAGCACATGTTGCAGCACTTCATCCAAACGTTCGGCAAGCGCCTGGGAATCCTGCTCGACAAAGTGCACCAGCCCCAGACGCCGTGCCTGATGGCCGTCAAAACGCGCGGCGGTCAGCGCCAGGCGGCGGGCTTCAGTGAGGCCGATGCGCTGCACCACAAACGGCGCGATCTGCGCCGGCAGCAGACCAAGACTGGTTTCCGGCAAACCGAACTGCGCCTGATGATCGGCGATGGCGATATCGCTGACACAGGCCAGCCCGAAGCCGCCCCCGAGCACAGCGCCCTGCAACACGGTGATCAGCACTTGCGGCGCGTGCTGTGCTTCTTCCAGCAGTGACCCGAAGGCTCGGTTCAACTCGCGATAGGCTTCGCTGCCCTGGGCGCGGGCGTTGGCCATGTCCTTGATGTCGCCACCGGCGCAGAAATGCCCGCCGGCACCGCTGAGCACCAAGGCGCGCACGCTGCGGTCATCGCGCACAGTGGCCAGAATTGCGCGTAACTCGGCGACCATTTGCAGGCTCATGGCGTTGCGGCATTCCGGGCGATTGAGGGTGATGTGCAACACGCCGTTGTGCCGTTCCAGCAGCAGCGTCTGACAATCGGGCAGGGCGCTCATTTCTTTTTCCCCGGCAGGATGCCCATCAGTTTGCAGATGATGCCCAGCATGATTTCGTCGGCGCCGCCGCCAATCGACACCAGTCGCACATCGCGATAGGCACGGGCCACCGGGTTGTCCCACATGAAGCCCATGCCGCCCCAGTACTGCAGGCAACTGTCACTGACTTCGCGGCCGAGACGCCCGGCCTTGAGTTTGGCCATCGAGGCCAGTCGGGTGACGTCCTGGCCTTTCACGTATTGCTCGGTGGCCTGATAGACCAGCGCTCGCAGGCATTCGATTTCGGTCTGCAATTCGGCGAGGCGGAAATGGATCACCTGATTGTCGATCAGCGCGTTGCCGAAGGTCTTGCGCTCCTTGCAGTACTCGATGGTGCTGTCGACGCAGTATTCCAGGCCCTTGATCATGTTGGCCGCGCCGAACAGGCGTTCCTCCTGGAATTGCAGCATCTGCATCATGAACCCGGCGCCTTCATGGCCGATGCGATTGCGCTGGGGCACGCGTACGTTGTCGAAAAACACTTGGGCGGTTTCCGAGCTGCGCATGCCGAGCTTGTCCAGGTGCGAACTGAGGCTGATGCCCGGTGTGTTCATCGGTACCATGATCAGCGACTTGTTGACGTGCGGCTTGTCGTCCGAAGTGTTGGCCAGCAGGCAGATGAAGTCGGCGCTCGGCGAGTTGGTGATCCACATCTTGCTGCCGTTGATCACATAGTCGTCGCCGTCCTTGCGCGCGGTGGTCTTGAGCCCGGCGACATCGGAGCCGGCACCGACTTCCGAGACGCCGATGCAGCCGACCTGCTCGCCGGTGATCGCCGGGCGCAAAAACTCTTCGCGCAATTCATCGGAACCGAAGCGGGCGAGGGCGGGAGTACACATGTCGGTCTGCACGCCGATCGACATTGGAATGCCGCCACAGTGGATGGTGCCGAACTCTTCGGCGGCGACGATCGAATAGCTGTAATCCAGGCCCATGCCGCCGAATTTTTCCGGCTTGGAAATCCCCAGCAGACCGAGTTCGCCGGCCTTGCGGAAAATCTCGTGGATCGGAAAGCGCCCGGCCTTTTCCCATTCATCGACGTGCGGGTTGATCTCGTGCTCGACGAATTGGCGGACGGTGCGGCGCAGGGCTTCGTGTTCCGGGGTGAAGATCATTTTTATTGTTCTCCTTGAGTCCGTGGCAATCAGAACCGGCTGACGCCGAAGCTGTTGGGTTGCAACGTGCGGATGTCGGCTTCGTGGCAGATGTCCAGCAGGTAACCGAGCAGGGTTCGGGTGTCGCGCGGATCGATCAGCCCGTCGTCCCACAGGTTGGCGCTGCCGTAGAGGGCGGTGGACTGGCTGTCGAGTTTCTGCGCGGTGACCTGCTCCAGCATGTCGAGCATTTTCGGGTCGGGCACCAGGCCGTCCTTGAGCTGTTTGGCTTCGGTGACGATGCGCAGCACCTTGCCGGCCTGGGCGCCACCCATCACCGCAGTGCGGCTGTTGGGCCAGGCGAAGATAAAGCGCGGATCGAGGCCGCGCCCGCACATCGCGTAGTTGCCCGCGCCGTAGGAACCGCCGACCACGATGGTCAGTTTCGGCACCCGCGCATTGGCCACGGCCTGGATCAGTTTCGAGCCGTGCTTGATCACGCCGTGCTGTTCCGATTCGGTGCCGACCATGAATCCGGTGGTGTTATGGAAAAACAGCAGCGGTGTCTGGCTCTGGTCACACAGTTGAATGAACTGCGCTGCCTTGCTCGCGCCGTTGGGCGTGATCGGGCCGTTATTGCCGATGAAGCCGCAGGCGCGGCCCTGAATTTTCAGGTGGCCACAAACGGTCTGCTGATCGAATTCACCCTTGAACTCCAGAAAGCGTGATTCGTCGGCGATCCGCGCGATGATTTCGCGCACGTCGTAGGGTTTTTTCGGGTCGTCCGGGATCAGCCCGAGCAGTTCGTCTATGGGGTACAACGGTTCTTTGAATTGCGGTTCGGGCAGCCACGGCAGTTGTTCATTCCAGTTCAACAGGCTGACGATTTCCCGCACCTGACGCACGCCATCGGCATCGTTTTCGGCCAGGTATTCGGCGGTGCCGGCGACTTGCGCGTGCATCTCGGCGCCACCCAGTTCTTCGTCGGTGGCGACTTCACCGGTCGCTGCTTTAAGCAACGGCGGGCCGGCAAGAAACAGCTTGGCCTTGCCGCGCACCACCACCACGTAATCCGACAGCCCCGGCTGATACGCGCCACCGGCCGTGGCCGAGCCGTGAACCACGGTGATCTGCGGCAAACCCATGGCCGACATGCGCGCCTGATTGGCAAAGCTGCGTGCGCCTTCGACGAAAATCTCCGCCGCGTAATTGAGGTTGGCACCGCCGCTTTCGGCGAGGGTGATGACCGGCAGTTTGTTTTCCTGGGCAATCTGTTGCAGGCGCAGGGATTTTTTCAGACCCGACGGGGAAATCGTCCCGCCCTTGATCGCGCTGTTGTTCGCCACGATCAAGGCGCGCACACCGGACACGTAACCAATGCCGGCGATCAAGCCGCCTCCTGCCGAACTGCCGTCCTTGTCGTCGTGCAGTCTGTAGCCGGCCAGGCTCGCCAGTTCGAGGAACGGTGCGCCAGGGTCGAGCAGCAGGTTCAGGCGTTCGCGGGGCAGCAGTTGTCCGCGCTTGTCGAATTTCGGTTTGGCTTCGGCGGCCTTGTTCAGCAGGTTCTGCTCAAGTTGCTGAACTTGCTCGATAGCGGCGAGCATGGCTGCGCGGTTGCGGGCGAAGGCTTCGCTGTGCGAATCGAGCTGGGATTGAATGACCGGCATGGCTTACTCCTTGTCCTTCAAGACGTCCGGCATATAGGCCCGGTGGAAGCCGTTGAAGGATTCGCTGTGGGTCGCCTTGTGCAGAGGCCAGGCGCGACTGCCCAGGCTGGCCGCGCCGTCGATGCGCAAGGTGCTGCCGCTGATGAACGCGGCTGCCGGGCTGAGCAGAAACACGATCGCCGCGCTGACCTCGGATTCGGTGCCGATGCGCTTGAGCGGCACGTGTTCGCGCAAGGTCGGAATCACGGCTTTGAACGCACCTTCGTAAGTGTCCATGCCGCTGGAAGCGATCCAGCCCGGCGCCACTGCGTTAACCCGAACGCCGGCGTAACCCCATTCGAATGCCGCGGTCTTGGTGAAGTTGTCCATGCCCGAACGGGCAGCGCCGGAGTGACCCATTCCGGGCATGCCGCCCCACATGTCGGCGAGCATGTTGACGATGCTGCCGCCGTGTTTGCTCATCGACTGGTTGAACACTTCCCGGGCCATCAGGAAACCGCCAACCAGGTTGGTCCGCAGCACGGTTTCGAAACCTTTCTGATTGATCGAGGCCAAGGGCGACGGGTACTGCCCCCCGGCATTGTTGACAAGTCCGTGGATCGGACCGTGCTCGCGGATCAGCTCGCTGACCAGCGCCTTTACCGCCTCTTCGTCACGGATATCGCAGACCTTCCAGTGTGCGCGCCCGCCATCCTCGGCAATTTCAGCGGCGACGGTTTGCAGCTTTTCCGGCTTGCGTCCGACCAGCACCACGTTGGCCCCGAGCGCCGCCAGTTCGTGGGCGGTGCAACGTCCGATGCCACTGCCGCCCCCGGTGACGATGACGGTCTGGCCGCTGAACAGATCGGCTCTGAAAATCGATTCATACGCCATGGTGCCAATCCTCTAGTCGAACTGTTCGGCGATGCTCTGCGGCACCGGGATCTGGATTTCCAGTAGTTGTTGGGCGAAGGCCTTGCCTTGCGGGTCGATGCGCAAACTCGCCACGCCGCCGCCACCAAGGGCATTTTCCAGCAGGAAGTTGAGGCTGTGGGTGCCGGGCAGATACCAGCGTTCGACCCGACCGTGAATTGGGTCGAGGACATGGCTCATCCAGTCGACGACCACCGCCGGGGTCAGTGCTTCGGCGATCCACGGCAGGTATTCGGGACGACGTGGCATGACGCCAATGTTGCTGTGATTGCCCTTGTCGCCGGAGCGCGCCACCGCCAGTTTGACCAACGGCACGCTCGCGTCGGCGCGGCCCTGGGGTTTGGGCGTTTCGTGGGGCAGGGGCAGATCCTGGCTGTCGAGGGTGGCGGGGGCGGGCAGGGCGAACGGGTGAGATTCGCCGGCGATGTCGATCTGCAATGTGCAGGCGCTTTTGTCGATGAGGAAGGAGAACAGACGGATCAGCGGATACACCGTCGGCCGTCCGCCGACGATGCCGGTCAGCCCCGGCGCCATGCCGGTCGCGGCCTGGGCGATTTCTCGGGAGAACAGGATCAGCGCTTGTTTGTTGGGGTGGCGCACGGCGAGTTTGATCACCACTTCGCGACTGTCCCGGCGCTGGCCGTGAGGGCCGTAGGTGGCTTCGCTGCCAAGCAGTTCGACGTGGGTTTCGGTGTATGGCCCGAAGCCTTGGTGGTCGAGCATTTCCGAGGTTTTGTCGAGGATCGCCTGGCTGACGCGTCGGGCTTTTTCCACCGCGTCAATCCCGGCTATCAGGCAACTGGCGGTACAACGGAAACCGTCCGGACAGGTTGCACTGACCTTGTATTGGTCGCTGGGCGGCAGGCCTTTGGCACCGTGGACCCGCACGGCGTTTTTGCCGTGTTGCTGGAGTTTGACCTGGCTGAAATCGCAGACCACGTCGGGCAACAGATAGGCCTGCGGATTGCCGATTTCGTAGAGCATCTGTTCGCCGACGGTCAGGGGGGTCACCAGCCCGCCGGAGCCCTCGGGTTTGCTGACGATGAACTGGCCGTCGGCGCTGACTTCGACGATCGGGAAACCGATGTGCTCGTAATCCGGCACATCGCGCCAATCGGTGAAATTGCCGCCGGTGCATTGCGCGCCACATTCGATGATGTGCCCGGCCAGGGCGGCTTGCGCGAGTTTGTCGTAGTCGTGCCATGACCAGCCAAATTCATGCACCAGCGCAGCGCTGACCACTGCGCTGTCGACCACGCGACCGGTGATGACGATGTCGGCGCCCAGGCGCAGCGCTTCGACAATGCCCGGCGCGCCGAGGTAGGCGTTGGTCGAAACACACATCGGCGGCAGCGGGGCGCCGCTGAACATTTCCGTGATGCCCTGGGTGGCGAGCTGTTTGAAGTGCGGTTGCAGGTCATCGCCCGACAGCACGGCGATTTTCAGCGATACGCCGGCCTTGTCGCAGGCCGCTTGTAGCGCGGCGGCGCAGGCATTTGGATTGACCCCGCCGGCATTGCTGATGACGCGAATCTTCTGTTCGGCCAGTTGCGGCAACAGAGGCGCGAGGACTTCGATGAAATCGCCGGCAAATCCCGCCTGCGGGTCCTTCATGCGCGCGCCAGCCATGATCGACATGGTTATTTCGGCCAGATAGTCGAAGACCAGATAATCCAGCTGTCCTCCGGCCACAAGCTGTGCGGCGGCGGTCGAGGTGTCTCCCCAGAATGCGCTGGCGCATCCAATGCGAACCGTGGTGGGCATTTTGATCTCCGACTCAGAAGCCTGTGACAGAAGTGTATCGAGGCTACCAAGCAAGCGCTTGGTTTGTAAACAGGCGAAATTATCTTCTGCCCAAGCGCTTGCTTGGTCACCGCCGGCGGCTTAAATTGCCCGCGCAACGCCGCCGTTTCTGCAGCGTACGGCGCATTTGACTGATCGACTGTAGGAGAGAACGGGTGGACGAGCAAAAAGCCCTGAGGGTCATGCGTGAACTGGTCGATGCCGGCCAGCTGACCGATCCGGACAGCGCTCGCGGCAAACTGCTGCAAGTGGCGGCCCACCTGTTCCGCAACAAAGGCTATGAGCGCACCACGGTGCGCGATCTTGCCGGTGCCGTGGGGATTCAGTCCGGCAGCATCTTTCATCACTTCAAGAGCAAGGATGAAATCCTGCGGGCGGTGATGGAAGAAACCATCCGCTACAACACGGCACTGATGCGTGCAGCCCTGGCCGAAGCGGACGATGTGCGTGAGCGGGTGCTGGCGCTGATCCGCTGCGAATTGCAGTCGATCATGGGCGGCAGCGGCGAAGCGATGGCGGTGCTGGTGTATGAGTGGCGCTCGCTGTCCGAAGACGGTCAGGCCAGGGTGCTGGCGCTGCGGGACATCTACGAAGACCTCTGGCTGCAAGTGCTGGGCGAGGCCAAAGAGGCAGGTTTCATCCGTGGTGACGTGTTCATTACTCGACGTTTTCTCACGGGCGCATTGTCCTGGACCACCACCTGGTTCCGCGCCGGCGGCAGTCTGAGTCTCGATCAACTGGCAGAAGAAGCGCTGATCCTGGTGCTCGAAGAACGCTGATCACTTTCTATCGGCCCGGGAAACTGGCTAACTGGGCGAAACCGCCTAGCTTGAATGCATGGAACGGTACTTTTTCGGGGAGTGGGGTGTTTTGAAGTCTTCGTCAAATCGGATGGCCGCCGGGCTGATGCTCGCAGCGCTGGCTGCATCCTGGGTTTTGCCTGCTCAGGCGGTGCAAGTGGTTCGGGTGGGGGCAGCGCATTTTCCGCCTTACACCATTCGCCCGGAAAACGGTGCCGACACCGGGCTGCTGCCGGAACTGGTCGCTGCATTGAACAGCTCGCAGAGCGAATACCGTTTCGAGCTTGTCCCCACCTCGATTCCGCGACGGTTCGGCGATTTCAAGGAAGGCCGTACGGACATGGCGATCTTCGAGAATCCGGACTGGGGCTGGAAAGACATTCCCCATACCACGGTCGACATGGGGCTGGAGGACGCGGAGATTTTCGTCGCGGAAAACGAGCCCGGTCGCCAGCAGAATTACTTCGCTGACCTCAAGGGTAAACGCCTGGCGTTGTACAGCGGCTATCACTACGAATTCGCCAACTTCAATGCCGACCCCAAATACCTCGCAGAAACCTACAATGCCACGCTGACCTATTCCCACGACAGCAACCTGTTGATGGTGCTGCGCGGGCGGGCGGACATTGCGCTGGTCACTCGCTCGTATCTGTTCGATTACCTGCTGCGCAACGACAAGGTGCGCGACGAGTTACTGGTGTCCCAGCGCATCGACCAGATCTACCACCACTACGCGATTCTAAGTCCGAAAGCGCCGATCACCGGCGAGGCGTTTGGCAAGCTGCTACAAGGGCTGCGCGACAGCGGGCAGATGCTGAAGATATTCGATCCGTACAAGATTGCCGTGGTGCCGGTGTCCGCAAACTGACCCCGCCAGGCGGCCAAAGCACGATCACCGTTCGTCTGAATCACTTCTCACCTGTCAGATCTGACAGGTTCGCTCGTGGATTTCCGATGCTTCACTGGTCTCCACAGTAACTGACTGAATCATCAGTCGGATGATTGAGGAGTTTTCATGATGGCAAGCACCGAAAAGCAGGATTATCCACCGCCGATCGTTGAAGGGGCGTTAGCCAACAATACGCTTTACCCAATGCATGCTCTGGAAGGCACTCGGGTATTCGTGAAATTCCCTGGAATGAATAGCGCGCAGAAAATTCATCTCAGATGGAAGGGAGCAGCAGGAGTGGGCAGTCCGGTCTTTGACGTATTGTCAGGGAGTGAAACCGGAATTGTGGAGTTTTTTGTTCGTGCAGAAACTATCGGTGCCTGCATCGGAAAAACGATTCAGGTTGAATATGTAGTTGTAGAAGATAGTGAAACAACACCTTCGCTCGCACTTGAGCTCAAAGTTCAGTTCTTTGAACCTTCTGCCCTGCCTGCAGCCGACCTTCCTGATCAGACGGAAAACGACGATGGGGATAGGGTGCTAAACCTTGGTACATTCGACCATGATCCGGAAGTTACTCTGCCGCCGTGGCCGTTTATAAACGCAGGTCAGCGACTGTGGATGGTGGCTATTGGTCAACGGAACTATCCATCGGAAACGGAGCTTTTGTTGCTCGACGCATACAAGATTAACGAAGATGACGTTAAAAATGGCCTCCGCTTGAAAATCACCGGCCCATGGATTCGGTCTCTGGACGACTATTCAGCGATGATGATCCGCCCCTACGTATCGTTTGACGGTGATCCCAACTTCAATAATGCCCATGAGCTACCGCACACCACCTGTAATCTTCGGCAGGGTAAGCCTGAAAAATTCAATGATTACACAGACTTTAAATATAGCTACTGGAATGGGTGGAAGAAGGGGCTTGCCGCGGCAAGTCCTTTGGATCTTGTCCTTAAGAACGATGTCACGGGGCCTTATCTTTTCAATTGGGGATATACGTCACCCAACATCGGATTGCATCTATTCAAAGATTACGACTATCTGAAACCTGGTACTCAATATGAGTTCAGTCTGGAGCTTAGAAGAAACTCCAGCGCTAACCCGGTCCCCAGGTTTTCGCTTGAAACAAACCAGTCGATCATTGTTCAACCTTTCGATTTAGTCTCACCTGCATGGCTTACGGTCAGTGGGACTTTCGTTGCAAATTCCAGCGATGCGCAACTCAGGCTTGTGAGCTATGTGGATTCGGTCGGTGGAAATGACTCGGATGTAACTCGGATGCGACTCAGAGAGCTTTGAAGCAGGTTGGAAAAAGGTGGAAATTTCGTTGAAACGCTAAATTTCCACCGATGGCTCACGTCCCATCGTTGAACTGTCGACGATTATCGTGAGCCCGCCCCATGTCCAATCTGAATGACCTGACTGCCCTGGCCCTGCCTTCGGGCAGCCAGCTGGTAGCTGATGCAACCGAAAGCCGTCTGAGCCTGAGCCTGGACGGGCAACCGCTGATTCGCCTGCGTCTTGATCGTAAAGGCCAGGGGCCGATCCAGATCGATGAACACTATGCATTGCCACCAGGCCAGGCGCTGTGGGCAGCCTGCTATTGGCTGTTTGCCCGGGATCCGGCGCGTCAGCGATTGATCTGGCAACTGGATCAGGCGCCGACCGAAGCCTTGCGCAGCGGTTTGCTGGTGGGCACTGAAGTGGCGGGTGAATATCGCTGCGAGCGCACGTTGTTCTGGCAACTGCCGCAACCGTGGCTGGGCAATTCGCTGACGGGCAGTTATCCGCAGCAGATGGTCATCAGCAACGGCAAGCGCCATCCGCTACGGCCGGTGAAGCCGCGCGGTGAGGTGTACCGGCGTTTCGATGCGCATCTCGGTGCCTGGATTTCCCTGCGAACGGTGGAGATCGAGCAGGATCTTGCGCGTTTCAATCGCTGGCAGAACAGTCCGCGAGTCGCCAGTTTCTGGCAGGAGGAGGGCAGCCTCGAACAGCATCGCGAGTACCTGAACAAGCTTGACGCCGATCCGCACACCCTGACCCTGATCGGTTGTTTCGATGATCAGCCGTTTGCCTATTTCGAAGCTTACTGGGCCAAGGAAGACCGCATCGCGCCGTTCTACGATGCCGACAATTACGATCGCGGCATCCACATGCTGGTCGGGGAAGAAGACCATCGCGGCCCGCACAAAGTGGCGAGCTGGCTGTCGGCGCTGGTGCACTACCTGTTCCTGGATGATCCGCGCACCCAGCGAGTGGTGGCCGAACCGCGTGCCGACAACGCGAAGATGATCGGCCATATGCACAATCAGTGCTTCCACTGCGACAAGGAGTTCGATTTCCCGCACAAGCGCGCGGCGCTGATGATCCTTGGTCGCGAGCGGTTTTTCGACCGCTGCACGCTGGTGTGACATTTCGCTGAAAACAAAAAAGATCGCAGCCCTTCGACGAAGGCTGCGATCTTTTTTTGCGGCCGATTTTTATCAGCGACGGTTCGCGGACATGGCATCGGCCCGGCTGCCCGACACCTTGCGGCAGTGCACCAGCGCATCACGAATCATGAAGTTGACCAGGGTCGGCGAAACGCCGAGCTCCTTGGCGATGTCCTTTTGCGGCACGCCATGCAGACGATACATCTCGAAGGCGTAGCGCGTGCGGACCGGCAGCTCGGTCAGCGCGTCGGCGATGTGTTCCAGGGTCGAGAAGTTGATGTGCGAGGTTTCCGGCGAGGCGCCCTGAATGACCACGTTCAACCCTTCCTCCTCGGGGCCGGCGTACTTTTGCTCCAGCGCCTGTTTGCGGTAGTGATCGATGGCCAGATTGCGCACGATCTGGAACAGATAACTCAGCTGGGCCTTGATCGACGACGTGATCGGCGGCGCCGATTGCAGTCGGAAGAACGCATCCTGCACCACATCTTCGGCGCGTGACCGGCAGCCGGTAATCCGGGCTGCAATCTTGACCAGAATCAGTCGATTGTCGACGAATGCCTGAAGTAGCGGTGAATCGCACCTGCTTGTGGATACTTGTTCCGTCATGGAAATCACCTTGCTGCCAATAGGTTAGTGGGACGCCTGGGGGGCGGGGCCGTCCTACACATCGAGCGACAAATTATGTTGAATGATAATGATTGTCAATTGAGAAAGAGAACTAATGATCCATAACGGTGCGATCCGTGAACTGCGACACGCCGCCGCACTCGCCCAAGCGCGCAGCCCCGTTGGCGATCCAGCCTGCCGACTAATTATTTCAAGACGTCATCCGTTCTCATTGGTGAATGGATCCGGGTTCGCAGCCCCGGACCTACCGCATTCCAATGCCTTGCACGGTCGGCAAAGACCGTGTCCCGCATGCCTTGCACGGGCATGCCGCAGCCAACCCGATTCCACCAGCAAGCCGAATTCAGGCAGGAAACCTCATGACCGACGCGTTCGAACTCCCCAGCACCCTGGTCCAAGCCCTCCAGCGCCGCGCGGCTCTGACGCCGGACCGGCTGGCCTTGCGCTTTCTCGCTGAAACCGAGGAGCAGGCTGTGGTGCTCAGTTATCGCGAACTCGATCAGCGCGCGCGGACCATCGCGGCGGCGTTGCAGGCCGAGGCCGGCTTCGGTGATCGCGCCGTGTTGCTGTTTCCGAGTGGCCCGGATTACGTCGCGGCGTTTTTCGGTTGCCTGTACGCGGGCGTGATCGCGGTGCCGGCCTATCCGCCGGAGTCGGCCAAACGTCACCATCAAGAGCGCCTGCTGTCGATCATCGCCGACGCCGAACCGCGTCTGCTGCTGACCAGCGCCGACCTGCGCGACGCCCTGCAGCAAATCGAAAGCGCACCACCGCTGCTGTGCGTCGACACCCTCGACAACGCGCTGGCCGAACGCTGGGTCGAACCGACCTTGCCGCAAGACCACATCGCCTTCCTGCAGTACACCTCCGGTTCGACGGCGCTGCCCAAAGGCGTGCAGGTCAGCCACGGCAACCTGGTGGCCAATGAACTGTTGATCCGTCACGGCTTCGGCATCGACGTGAACCCCGACGACGTAATCGTCAGCTGGCTGCCGCTGTACCACGACATGGGCCTGATCGGCGGCCTGCTGCAGCCGATCTTCAGCGGCGTGCCGTGCATCCTGATGTCGCCGGCGTACTTCCTCGGCCGGCCATTGCGCTGGCTCGAAGCGATCAGCCAATACGGCGGCACCATCAGCGGCGGGCCGGACTTTGCCTATCGACTGTGCAGTGAACGCGTCAGCGAATCGGCGCTGGATCGTCTTGATCTGAGCCGCTGGCGCGTCGCCTATTCCGGCTCCGAGCCGATCCGTCTCGACACCCTTGAGCGCTTTGCCGATAAATTCAGCGCATGCGGTTTCAGTGAAAGCAGTTTCATGGCGTCCTACGGTCTGGCGGAAGCGACCCTGTTTGTCGCCGGCACACCGCGCGGCACCGGCATTCCGGCGCTACGTGTGGATGATCAAGCCCTGGCCCAGAACCGTGCCAAACCGGGCGAGGGCAGCCCGATCATGAGTTGCGGCATCAGCCAGCCGGAACATGCGGTGCTGATCGTCGAGCCGAGCAGTCTCGAAGAACTGACCGACAACACCGTCGGCGAAGTCTGGGCAGCCGGCCCGAGCATCGCCCACGGCTACTGGCGCAACCCCGAGGCAACCGCCAAGACTTTCGTCCAGTACGCCGGCCAGACCTGGTTGCGCACCGGTGACCTGGGCTTCATCCGCGACGGCGAATTGTTCATCACCGGTCGCCTGAAAGATATGCTGATCGTGCGCGGCCACAACCTTTATCCGCAGGACATCGAGAAGACGGTCGAGAACGAAGTGGAGGTGGTGCGCAAGGGCCGCGTCGCCGCGTTCGCGGTCAATCGGAATGGTGAGGAAGGCATCGGCATCGCAGCGGAAATCAGCCGCAGCGTGCAGAAAATCCTTCCGCCCGAAGCGTTGATCAAAGCCATCCGTCAGGCGGTGGCCGAGACTTATCAGGAAGCACCGAGCGTGGTGGTGCTGCTCAACCCGGGTGCGCTGCCGAAGACCTCCAGCGGCAAGCTGCAACGTTCGGCCTGCCGCAATCGTCTGGCCAACGGCAGCCTCGACAGCTACGCGGTGTTCCCGTCGGCCACCGCTGAAACCGCTCATGAGTCGACCGCGTCCACCTCCGAACTGGAAGCGTTGATCGGCAAAATCTGGGCTGAGCAACTCAACGTCAAACAGGTCAACTCCGACGATCACTTCTTCCTGCTCGGCGGCAACTCGATCGCAGCCGCCCAAGTGATCGCCAAGGTTCGCGAAGAGCTGAGCCTGGAGCTGAACCTGCGCCTGCTGTTCGAAGCCCCGACCCTGTCCGCATTCGCCGCCGCCGTGGCGCAACAGCAACAGGATGGCGGCCGCGCCCAGGGTGAAATCACCGCGCTTTCGCGCAACGAAGCCTTGCCGCAATCGCTGGCGCAAAACCGTCTGTGGATCACCTGGCAGCTCGATCCGCACAGCAGCGCCTACAACATTCCCGGTGCCCTGCGCCTGCGCGGCGAACTGGACGAAGACGTCCTGCGCGCCAGTTTCCAGCAACTGATCGAACGTCATGAATCCCTGCGTACGCGTTTCTTCGAGCGCGACGGCGTGGCCCTGCAACAGGTCGAAGCGGCGGCTGAGTTCAACCTGCAACTGATCGACATCAGTGATCTGCCGCCCAGCGAGCGTGAAGCCCGCGCACAACAGATCCGCGAAGACGAAGCCCGCACCCAGTTCGATCTGGAGAAAGGTCCGCTGCTGTGGGTAACGCTGGTTCGCCTCGATGACGAGGATCACCAGTTGCTGGTGACCATGCACCACATCATTGCCGACGGCTGGTCGCTGAACGTGCTGATCGACGAGTTCTCGCGCCTGTACGCCGCCGCTTCCCACGGCCAGCGCGCGGAACTTGCGCCGCTGCCAACCCAATACGCCGACTACGGCAGCTGGCAGCGCCAATGGCTGGCGCAAGGCGAGGGTGAGCGGCAACTGGCGTACTGGAAAGCGCAGTTGGGTGATGAGCATCCGACGCTTGAACTGGCGACCGACCATCCGCGTTCCGCCAAGCAAAAGCACAGCTCCGCACGCCACAGCGTTCGTCTGGGGATCAGCCTCAGCGACGCCATCCGCCAGACTGCCCAGGCCTACCAATCCACACCATTCATGCTGCTGCTCTCGGCCTTCCAGAGTCTGTTGCATCGCTACAGCGGCCAGCGTGACATCCGCGTCGGGGTGCCCAACGCCAACCGTCCGCGTCTGGAAACCCAGGGCCTGATCGGCTTCTTCATCAATACCCAGGTACTGCGCGCCGACGTCGATTCGCGTCTGCCGTTCACCGAACTGCTGGCGCAAACCCGACAGGCTGCGCTCGGTGCCCTGGCCAATCAGGATCTGCCGTTCGAACAACTGCTCGAAGCCTTCCCGCAGGCCCGCGAACAGGGGCTGTTCCAGGTCATGTTCAACCATCAGCAACGCGACTTGGGCGCGCTCAAACGTCTGCCGGGTCTGCTCGCCGAAGAACTGCCGTGGCACAGCCGCGAAGCCAAGTTCGATCTGCAACTGCACAGCGAAGAAGACCGCAACGGTCGCCTGACGCTGTCCTTCGACTATGCCGATGAGCTGTTCGACGCTGCGACCATCGAGCGTCTCGCCGAGCATTTCAGCAACCTGCTGCGTGCTGTCTGCGAACGTCCGGAACAAACCATCGGCGACCTGCCGCTGCTGACCGCCACCGAACACACTCAGCAAAATGCGTGGAGCGTTGCCCCGTGCACCCCGGCGCAACAATGGCTGCCGGAATTGCTGAATGAACAAGCACGCCAGACGCCTGATCGCACCGCGCTGGTATGGGACGGCGGCAGCCTCGACTTCGCTGAACTGCACGCCCAGGCCAACCGTCTCGCCCATTACCTGCGCGACAAGGGTGTCGGCCCGGACGTCTGCGTGGCCATTGCCGCCGAGCGTTCGCCGCAACTTTTGATCGGCCTGCTGGCGATCATCAAGGCCGGCGGCGCCTACGTACCACTTGATCCGGATTACCCGGCCGAGCGTCTGGCCTACATGCTCAGCGACAGCGGCGTCGAACTGCTGCTGACCCAGACTGCATTGCTCGACCGCTTACCGGCCAGCGCAGGCGTCAGCGTGATCGCCATGGACACGCTGCACCTTGAGAACTGGCCGAGCCAGGCACCGGGCCTGCACCTGCACGGCGACAACCTCGCCTACGTGATTTACACCTCCGGCTCCACCGGCCAGCCGAAAGGCGTGGGCAACACTCACGCGGCGCTGGCCGAGCGTCTGCAATGGATGCAGACCACCTATCGCCTGAATGAAACCGATGTGCTGATGCAGAAGGCGCCGATCAGTTTTGACGTGTCGGTGTGGGAGTGCTTCTGGCCGCTGATCACCGGTGCGCGCCTGTTGATCGCCGGCCCCGGTGAACATCGCGATCCGCATCGCATTGCGCAGTTGGTTCAGCAGTACGGCGTAACCACGCTGCACTTCGTGCCGCCGCTGCTTTCCCTGTTCATCGATGAGCCTTTGAGCACCGGCTGCACCAGCCTGCGTCGCGTGTTCTCCGGCGGTGAAGCGCTGCCGGCGGAGCTGCGCAACCGCGTGCTGGCGCAACTGCCGACGGTGCAACTGCACAACCGCTACGGCCCGACCGAAACCGCGATCAACGTCACCCACTGGCATTGCACCGTGAACGATGGCGAGCGTTCGCCGATTGGCCGTCCGCTGGGCAACGTGGTTTGCCGCTTGCTCGACGGCGATCTCAATCCAGTGCCGGCCGGTGTGCCGGGTGAACTGTGCATCAGCGGTATCGGCCTGGCCCGTGGTTATCTCGGCCGCCCGGCGCTGACCGCCGAACGTTTTGTGGTCGATCCGCTGGGCGAGCAGGGCGCGCGTCTGTACCGCACCGGTGACCGCGCGCGCTGGAACCACGATGGCGTGATCGAATACCTCGGCCGTCTCGATCAGCAGGTCAAACTGCGCGGCTTCCGCGTCGAGCCGGAAGAAATCGAGGCGCGTCTGCTGGCTCAGGACGGCGTGGCTCAGGCCGCCGTGCTGGTGCGTGAAACCGTCGCCGGCCCGCAATTGATCGGCTACTTCACTGCAACCGATACCAGCGAAGATCAGGACGCGCAATCCGCTCGCCTGAAAGCCGCACTGGCCGCCGAGCTGCCGGAGTACATGGTCCCGGCGCAACTGATGCGTCTGGACACAATGCCCCTGAGCCCGAGCGGCAAACTCGACCGCCGCGCCTTGCCCGAACCGCAATGGCAGGTGCGCGAACACGTCGAGCCGATCACCGAGCTGGAGCAGCAGATCGCCGCGATCTGGCGCGAAGTGCTGGGCCTGAAACAGGTCGGCCTGCGCGACGACTTCTTCGCCCTCGGCGGTCACTCGCTACTGGCCACGCAAATCATCTCCCGCACCCGTCAGGCCTGCGACGTCGAGCTGCCGCTGCGTGCCTTGTTTGAACACAGCGAACTGGGAGATTTCGCCGAGCAGATCCGCCAGATCCAGGCCAGCGGCCGCACCAACAAACAGCCGCCGATCGACAAGGTTGATCGCAGTAAACCGGTGCCGCTGTCCTATTCCCAGCAGCGCATGTGGTTCCTCTGGCAGATGGAACCGGACAGCCCGGCGTACAACGTCGGCGGCATGGCGCGTCTGCGTGGCGTGCTGGATGTCGGGCGTTTCGAAGCAGCGTTGCAAGCGCTGATCCTGCGTCACGAAACGCTGCGCACTACGTTCCCGAGCGTCGACGGCGTGGCCCGTCAGCACGTGCATGCCGAGACCGGCGTGCGCATGGACTGGAAGGATTTTTCGAAATTCGCCGCCGACGTGCGCGAGCGGAAAGTCCAGCAACTGGCCGACGACGAAGCGCACCTGCCGTTCGATCTGGAAACCGGCCCACTGCTGCGCGCCTGCCTGGTCAAGACTGCTGAGCAGGAGCATTACTTCGTCCTGACGCTGCACCACATCGTCACCGAAGGCTGGGCGATGGACATCTTTGCCCGCGAACTCAGCGCACTGTATGAAGCGTTCGTCGATGATCGCGAATCGCCGCTGGAGCCGCTGCCGGTGCAGTACCTCGACTACAGCGTGTGGCAGCGCAACTGGCTGGAATCCGGCGAGCGTCAGCGTCAGCTCGACTACTGGACTGCGCAACTGGGTCGCGAACATCCGCTGCTGGAATTGCCGGGCGACCGTCCGCGTCCGCCGGTACAGAGTCATCAGGGTGAACTGTTCCGTTTCGACCTGAGCGACGATCTCGCCGCGCGCGTCCGGGCGTTCAATGCGCAGAACGGTCTGACCCTGTTCATGACCATGACTGCCGCACTCGCGACCCTGCTTTACCGCTACAGCGGCCAGACCGATCTGCGCATCGGAGCGCCGGTGGCCAACCGTATCCGCCCGGAAAGCGAAGGCCTGATCGGCGCGTTCCTCAACACTCAAGTGTTGCGTTGCCAGCTCGACGGCCAGATGTCGGTCGGCGAGTTGTTCGAGCAAGTGCGCCACACCGTGATCGAAGGTCAGTCCCATCAGGACCTGCCGTTCGATCATCTGGTTGAAGCGTTGCAGCCACCGCGCAGCGCCGCGTACAACCCGCTGTTCCAGGTGATGTGCAACGTGCAGCGCTGGGAGTTCCAGCAAAGCCGCATGCTCGCCGGGATGACCGTCGAGTACCTGGCCAACGATGCGCGGGCGACCAAATTCGACCTCAACCTGGAAGTCACCGACCTCGACCATCGCCTCGGTTGCTGCCTGACGTACAGCACCGACCTGTTCGATGAGCCGACGATTGCGCGCATGGCCCGCCATTGGCGCAACCTGCTGGAAGCGCTGATCGCCAACCCGCAACAGCGCCTCAGCGAACTGCCGCTGCTCGATGCGCCTGAGCAACAGCAATTGCTCGACAGCCTTGGCGTCGAGCCGGGCGAGCGTCGTCTCGATCAGTGCATTCATCACCTGTTCGCCGAACAGGCACTGGCGCGCAAGGATGCGCCAGCCCTGACCTTCGCCGGGCAGACCCTGAGCTATGCCGAACTCGACGCCCGCGCCAATCGCCTGGCCTGGGCTCTGCGCGAGCGCGGTGTCGGCCCGCAAGTGCGGGTCGGTCTGGCGCTGGAGCGTTCGCTGGAAATGGTCGTCGGCCTGCTGGCGATCCTCAAGGCCGGCGGCGCCTATGTGCCGCTGGACCCGGAATACCCGCTCGACCGTTTGCATTACATGATCGAAGACAGCGGCGTCGGCCTGCTGCTCAGCGACCGCGTGATGTTCAAAGCCCTCGGCGAACTGCCGCCGCACGTGGCGCGCTGGTGCCTGGAGGACGATAGCGCCGCGCTGGCCAATTACCCGTCCACAGAGCTGCCATTTATCAGCCTGCCGCAGCATCAGGCGTACCTGATTTACACCTCAGGATCCACCGGCAAGCCGAAAGGCGTGGTGGTGTCCCACGGTGAAATCGCCATGCACTGCCAGGCTGTGATCGAGCGTTTCGGCATGCGTGCGGACGACTGCGAGCTGCACTTCTATTCGATCAATTTCGACGCCGCCACCGAGCGCCTGCTGGTGCCGCTGCTCAGCGGTGCGCAAGTTGTATTGCGTGCACAAGGACAGTGGGACGCGGAAGAAATCTGCGGCCTGATCCGCGAACATCGCATCAATATCCTCGGTTTCACCCCGAGTTACGGCAGCCAGTTGGCGCAGTTCCTCGCCACGCAAAACGACATCCTGCCGGTGCGCATGATCATCACCGGCGGCGAAGCGCTGACCGGCGAACATCTGCAACGGATTCGCGCGGCGTTCAAGCCGAGCATGTTCTTCAATGCCTACGGCCCGACCGAAACCGTGGTCATGCCGCTGGCCAGTCTCGCGCCGGATGTTCTGGAAGAGGGCGCTGGCAGCGTGCCGATCGGCAGCGTGATCGGTGATCGCGTGGCCTACATTCTCGACGCCGATCTGGCGCTGGTGCCGCAAGGTGCGACCGGTGAATTGTTCGTCGGTGGCGCCGGTCTGGCGCTGGGGTATCACGACCGCGCCGGCATCACCGCCGAACGTTTCGTCGCCGACCCGTTTGCTGCCGATGGCGGGCGCATGTACCGCACCGGCGACCTGGTGCGCCAGCGTGCCGATGGTCTGGTGGAATACCTCGGGCGGATCGACCATCAGGTGAAGATCCGTGGCTTCCGTATCGAACTGGGCGAGATCGAAACCCGCCTGCTCGATCACGATTCGATCCGTGAAGCGGTGGTGTTGGCGCTGGATGCGCCGAGCGGCAAGCAACTGGTTGGCTATCTGGTGACCGAGGTCGCTTCGCGAAGCGAAGCTGAGCAGGTCGAACTGCGCGAAGCGCTGAAGGCGCACCTGAAGACGCAACTGCCGGACTACATGGTGCCGACCCATCTGATTCTGCTGGCGAGCATGCCGCTGACCGCCAACGGCAAGCTCGACCGCAGCGCGTTGCCGGCACCGGATCTGGACCTCAATCGTCAGGATTACGTGGCGCCAAGCAACGAGCTTGAGCAGACCCTGGCGCAGATCTGGTGCGAGGTACTCAACGTCGAGCAGGTTGGTCTCAACGACAACTTCTTCGAACTGGGCGGCGACTCGATCCTGTCGATTCAAGTGGTCAGCCGCGCGCGCCAGCAGGGCATTCACTTCAGCCCGCGCGATCTGTTCCAGCACCAGACCGTGCAGACCCTGGCCGCTGTCGCCAGCCGCAGTGAAACCGTGACCGCCGAGCAAGGTCTGGTGACTGGCGAATCGCGTCTGACGCCGATCCAGCACTGGTTCTTCGATACCGAGATTGCCGAGCGTCAGCACTGGAACCAGTCGTTGCTGCTGGAGCCGACTGTGGCGCTTGAACCGCACCGTCTGGAGCAAGCACTGTTGGCGGTGATCGAGCAGCATGACGCCTTGCGCCTGCGCTTCATCGAGGCCAACGGCAGATGGCAAGCAACCCATCAACCGGTGACCGATGCAGCGGTGCTTTGGCAAGTTCGCGTGCCGTCGATGGACAAATGTGCCGCACTGTTCGCCGATGCCCAGCGCAGTCTCGATCTCGCGCAAGGCCCGCTGCTGCGCGCCGTGCTGATCGATGGGCCGGACGCTCAGCAACGGCTGTTCATCGCGATTCATCACCTGGTGGTCGACGGTGTGTCGTGGCGGGTGCTGCTCGACGATCTGCAAACCGTGTATCGCCAACTCGACGCCGATCAGTCGGTGAAACTGCCGGCGAAAACCAGCGCCTTCAAGGACTGGTCAGCGCGCTTGCAGGCCTACGCCGGCAGCGAATCCCTGCGTGAAGAACTGAGCTGGTGGCAAGCGCAACTGGCTGGCCCGAATGCCGACTTGCCGTGCGAACGTCCTGAGGGCGGTCGCGAGAATCGTCATGCACAAACGGTCAGCGTGCGTCTGGATGCCGAGCGCACCAAACAACTGCTGCAACAGGCACCGAGCGCCTATCGCACGCAGGTCAACGACTTGTTGCTGACCGCACTGGCCCGCGTGCTGTGCCGCTGGAGCGGGCAGCCGTCGGCGCTGATTCAACTGGAAGGCCACGGCCGCGAAACCCTGTTTGACGAGATCGACCTGACCCGCACCGTCGGCTGGTTCACCAGCGCCTATCCGCTGCGCCTGACCCCGCACAACATCGAAGAGGCCGCCGGGCAGGGCGCTTCGATCAAGGCGATCAAGGAACAGCTGCGGGCCGTGCCGCACAAAGGCCTTGGTTATGGCGTGCTGCGTTATCTGGCCGATGACGCCAGTCGTGAAAGCATGGCGGCATTGCCGAACGCGCCGATCACCTTCAACTACCTCGGCCAGTTCGACCAGAGCTTCGGCAGCGATGCGCTGTTCCGTCCGCTGGACGAGCCGGTCGGCGCGGCCCACGATCCGCACGCACCGCTGCCGAACGAGTTGAGCGTCGACAGTCAGGTGTACGGCGGGGAACTGCTGCTGCGCTGGACTTTCAGCGCCGAACGTTACGACGCGCAGACCATCAACGAGCTGGCGGATGCCTACGTCGGTGAGTTGCTGAGCCTGATCGAACACTGCCTGCAAGACGAGGCCGGCGGTCTGACGCCGTCGGACTTCCCGCTGGCGAAACTGACCCAGGCGCAACTCGATGCGCTGCCGGTGCCGGCGGCGCACATCGAAGATGTGTACCCGTTGACGCCGATGCAGGAAGGCATGCTGCTGCACACCTTGCTCGAACCGGGCACCGGTCTGTACTACATGCAGGATCGCTACCGCATCAACAGCGAGCTCGACCCCGAGCGTTTCGCCCAGGCGTGGCAAGCGGTGGTCGCCCGTCACGAAGCGCTGCGTGCGTCGTTCTGCTGGAATGTCGGCGAAGACATGCTGCAAGTCATTCATACACCGGGTCGCACGCCGATCGAGTATCTGGACTGGAGCGCGATCGCTGACGCCGAGCAGGAGCCGAAACTGCAAGCGTTGCTGAAAAGTGAACGCGAAGCCGGGTTCGATCTGCTCAATCAGGCGCCGTTCCACCTGCGCCTGATCAAGGTCGGCGCCGCGCGTTACTGGTTCATGATGAGCAACCACCACATCCTGATCGATGCCTGGTGCCGTTCGCTGCTGATGAACGATTTCTTCGAGATCTACACCGCCCTTGGCGAAGGTCGCGAAGCGCAATTGGCGGTGCCGCCGCGATACCGCGATTACATCGGCTGGCTGCAACGCCAGAGCCTGGCCGAAGCGCGCCAGTGGTGGCAGCAGAACCTGCAAGGTTTCGAGCGCACCACGCCGATCCCGAGCGACCGTCCGTTCCTGCGTGAACACGCCGGTGAAAGCGGCGGCATGATCGTCGGCGACCGCTACACCCGACTGGATGTCGAGGACGGCGCCCGTCTGCGTGAGCTGGCCCAGGCCCATCAACTGACCATCAACACCTTTGCCCAGGCGGCGTGGGCACTGGTGCTGCGACGCCTGAGCGGTGATCGCGACGTGCTGTTCGGTGTGACTGTTGCCGGGCGTCCGGTGGAGATGCCGGAGATGCAACGCACCGTCGGCCTGTTCATCAATAGCATCGCGCTGCGGGTGCAGATTCCGGCGGACGATCAGCGCGCCAGCGTGCGTCAGTGGCTGAGCGGTCTGCTCGACAGCAACATGCAACTGCGCGAGTACGAATACCTGCCGCTGGTGAACATCCAGGAGCAAAGCGAACTGCCGAAAGGCCAGCCGCTGTTCGATAGCCTGTTCGTGTTCGAAAACGCCCCGGTGGAAGTCTCGGTGCTGGACCGTGCGCAGAGCCTTAATGCGACCTCGGACTCGGGCCGTACCCACACCAACTTCCCGTTGACGGCGGTTTGCTATCCGGGCGACGACCTCGGCCTGCACCTGTCCTACGACCAGCGTTATTTCGACGAATCGACCATCGAGCGAATGCTCGGTGAGTTCAAGCGTCTGTTGCTGGCGCTGGTCGACGGCTTCCATGGCGACATGGCCGACCTGCCGCTGCTGAGCCATGAGGAACAGGATTTCCTGCTCCACGGTTGCAACCAGAGTGAGCACGAGTATCCGCTGGAACAGAGCTACGTCGAACTGTTTGAAGCGCAGGTCGCGCAACATCCGCAACGCATTGCCGCCAGTTGCCTCGATCAGCAGTTGAGCTACGAGCAACTGAACCAGAACGCCAACCGTCTCGGCCATGCGCTGGTTGCTGCGGGTGTGCAGATGGATCAACCGGTAGCGCTGCTGGGCGAGCGCAATCTGGATCTGCTGGGCATGATCATCGGCAGCTTCAAGGCCGGTGCCGGTTACCTGCCGCTGGATCCGGGCCTGCCGAGCCAGCGTCTGCAACGGATCATCGAGCTCAGTCGCACGCCGTTACTGGTATGCTCCGAGGCTTGCCGTGAACAGGCGACGACCTTGCTGGATGAATTCAGCTGCGCCAACCGCCCACGCCTGCTGGTGTGGGAAGAGGTTCAGACCGGTGCGGTGTCTTCGGCGAATCCGGGCATCTTCAGCGGTCCGGACAACCTGGCCTACGTAATCTACACCTCGGGTTCCACAGGGTTGCCGAAAGGCGTAATGGTCGAGCAGCGCGGCATGCTCAACAACCAGTTGAGCAAGGTGCCGTATCTGAACTTGAGCGACGCCGATGTGATCGCTCAAACCGCTTCGCAAAGCTTCGACATTTCGGTCTGGCAGTTCCTCGCTGCACCGTTGTTCGGGGCGCGGGTGGACATCGTGCCGAACACCATCGCCCACGATCCGCAAGGTTTGCTGGTGCATGTGCAGCAGCAGGGCATCACCGTGCTGGAGAGCGTGCCGTCGCTGATTCAGGGCATGCTCGCTTCGGATCGCCTGAGCCTCGATGGCCTGCGCTGGATGTTGCCGACCGGTGAAGCGATGCCGCCGGAACTGGCGCATCAATGGCTGCTGCGGTATCCGGAGATTGGTCTGGTCAACGCCTATGGCCCGGCGGAATGCTCGGACGATGTGGCGTTCTTCCGCGTCGACCTGGCCTCGACTCGCGGCAGTTACCTGCCGATCGGTACCCCGACCGACAACAACTTGCTGTACCTGCTCGATGGTGCGCTGGATCTGGTGCCGCTGGGTGCAGTGGGTGAGTTGTGTGTGGCGGGCACCGGGGTCGGTCGTGGTTATGTCAGCGATCCGCTGCGCACCGCACCGGTGTTCGTGCCGAACCCCTTCGGTGCGCCGGGCGAGCGTCTGTATCGCACCGGTGACCTGGCGCGCCGCCGCAGTGATGGCGTGCTGGAATACGTCGGCCGGGTCGACCATCAGGTGAAGATTCGCGGTTACCGGATCGAGCTGGGTGAAATCGAGGCGCGTCTGCATGAGCAACCGGAAGTTCGCGATGGCGCGGTCGGCGTGCAGGAAGGCGTCAACGGCAAGCATCTGGTCGGCTATCTGGTCGCCGCAGATTCCGCACTGAATCAAAGCGAACGCCTGGAGCGGATCAAGCAACGCCTGCGCGCCGAACTGCCGGAATACATGGTGCCGCTGCACTGGTTGTGGCTCGACCGATTGCCGCTCAACGCCAACGGCAAACTCGACCGCAAGGCGTTGCCGGCGCTGGAGATCGGCCAGTTGCAGAGCCAGGATTACCTGGCACCGCGCAGCGAACTGGAGCAGACCCTGGCCGATATCTGGGCCACGGTGCTGAAGGTCGAGAAGGTCGGGGTGTGCGATAACTTCTTCGAACTGGGCGGTCACTCGCTACTGGCCACGCAGATCGCCTCGCGGGTGCAGAAAGCCCTGCAACGGGATGTGCCGCTGCGGGCCATGTTCGAATGCAGCACGGTGGAGCAACTGGCCGAATATATCGAAGGGCTGGCGGCCAGTGATATTACCGAGGAGAAGGTGGACCGGTTGAATGATCTGATGGCGGAGCTGGAAGGTTTGTAGTCTTCAGTGCCTGTGCGTTCAACACAATTCAACCGGTACATTCGCGTACATTTCCAGGGTTGACGATCGAGAACCGGCAGCTCAGTCTGCCGGTTCTCTTTTTTTGTCGCGGGGGGTAGTCGATGCCTTTCTTCACGGTGGACGGACAAGCGCTTCATTACATTGATCAAGGCACAGGCCCAGCGGTGTTGCTGGCCGGCAGTTACCTGTGGGATCAGGCCATGTGGGCGCCGCAGATTGCCGCGTTGTCGCCTCACTATCGGGTAATTGCAATGGATCTGTGGGGCCACGGTGAGTCCGGGCGTCTGCCTGATGGCACCACGTCTCTGAATGACATCGCACGCCAGGCACTGGCCTTGCTCGATCATCTGGAGATTGACCGGGTGACACTGGTCGGGCTGTCGGTCGGCGGCATGTGGGGGGTGCGCCTCGCTCTGTCGGCACCGCAGCGGCTCAACGGTCTGGTGCTGATGGACACTTACGTCGGTGTCGAGCCGGAGCCGACTCGCCAGTACTATTTCTCGCTGTTCAAACAGATCGAGGAGAGCGGTGGGATCTCCGAGCAACTGCTGGATATCGTGGTGCCGATCTTCTTCCGTCCGGGCATCGATCGAGAGTCGGCGCTGTATCAGGATTTCCGCGCAAAACTCGCCGGTTATTCCGCCGAACGCTTGCGTCAAAGCATCGTGCCGATGGGGCGCTTCACCTTTGGCCGTGACGATCTGTTGCCGCGTCTGGGCGAGCTGAATGCGGCCACCACGCTGGTTGTTTGCGGTGATCAGGACAAACCACGCCCGCCGTCGGAAGCTCGGGAAATGGCTGAGCTGATTGGCTGTCCATGTGTGCTGGTGCCCGAGGCTGGGCATATCTCCAATCTGGAGAATCCGGAGTTTGTGACGGAGGTGTTGTTCAGCTTCCTGGCGGAGCGCCATTAACAAGATCGCCGCGTGCCGCAACTTCTACAGGGGGATGTGTTTCCTGTAGGCGCTGCGACGCGCGGCTATCTTTTGATCCTGCTTATTTCGGCCCGAGAATCTTCGCCAGCTTGTCCGGCGTCGGCGCGCCTTGCTGTTGTTGCAGTTCACCCTTGTCGTCCATGTAGAAGATCGCCGGGGTGGCCTGTAATTCCAGGTCTTCCATCAACTGCATGTTCGCTGCGAGTTTGGTCTGTACGGCGGCCGGAATGTCCTTCATGGCCTTGAGCGTGCTGGCCTTGCCGGCCTTCTCGTGTTCTTCCAGGGCCTTGGCCGGGTCTTTGGCGGCCAGCAGCGCAGCGGATTTGGCCGGGCTGTCTTCGCGGATGATGCCGACCATGATGTGTCGCAACTGTACTTTGCCGGCCTTGACCCATGGGCGGGCCTGTTCCCAGAACATGTTGCAGTACGGGCAGTTCGGGTCGCTGAAGAGGTACACCGTGCGCGGTGCATCCTTGTTGCCGTCCTGAATCCAGTTGCTCGCTTCGAACTTGGCCCAGACTTCCTTGGCCAGTGGCGCGTAGACCAGTTTTTGCAGCGGTGCGCTGCTCAGGTCATTGCCATCGGCGTCGTACAGGTTGCCCAGTAGCACGTGCTTGCCGTCCGGCGTCAGGTACAGCGCCATGCCACGGTTCTGGTATTGCGCGGCGTAGCCACGCAGGCCGTCGGGCGCGTCGAACTGGCCGACGATTTTTGCGCCCTTGGCTTCGATCTTCTTGATCGCGTCAGGCAATTCTTCAGCAGCCTGTACCGACGGCAAGTGCAGCAGGGCGGCGCCCAGAGTCAGCGTCAGCAGGTGGCGGAGGCGGGGCATGGCAGTTTCCTTGCAGAGGTGGCCGGTGCGGCGTTCGTATTTGAATTCGGTACGTCGAAGTTTTCCAGGGCCCGGGCCAGACTGGCGTTCGACAACTCGCCCAGATGGCTGGCCAGCAATTGACCGTCAGGGCTATAGAACAGCGTAGTCGGCAATGCCATGGAACCCACGGCCTGACCCAGACGACCGCTGCGGTCGAACAGCACGTTGCTCAGGCTCAGGCCCTGGGTTTCGAGGAAGGTCGCGACGCTTTGCATGCTTTCGGCCTGGTTGACGAACAGGAATGTCAGGTCCGGGCGTTGCTGCTGGGCGTTTTCCAGCACCGGCATTTCCCGGCGGCAGGGCGGGCACCAGGTGGCCCACAGATTGATTACCAGTGGCCCGCCCTGATAGTCGGCGAGTTTCACGGTTTCCCCGGCGGCGTTGCGCAGGGTGATGTCCGGCAGGCGCGTGCCTTGCTCGTAAATGTTCAGCGACAGCGTCGCCAGCACCCAGAACGCCACACCGCTGACCACGCTGAAACCCAGCGGTCGGCGCAAACCCGGCCGGCGCCAGCCGCGATACAGCGCCGCCAGCAACAGCACGATCACCCCCGGCCAAGCGAGAAAACCGCCGTCGCGCAGGTCGATGATCTGCCACGGATCGTTGCGGTAATGTCCCCAGTACACGGCAACAAACGCAACGCGCGCCGCGAGCATCCCGAGCAGGAACAGACTGAACAGCGCCGACTCAGGGTTATCACCACCGCGCTTGGCCACCCGCCAGCCGACGAAGGTCGCCAGCGCCAGAGCGCTGATCAGCAACAGGTGGTTAAGCGCAATGGCAAAAGTGCCCAGGGTGAAGGTCAGCATTAACGGGCGTCTCGGGTGGTGGTCCAGTGTTGCAGGAAGGTGTCGGCATCGACCTCGCCTGTGATGCGCTGGCTGCGGCGCTCTTCACCGTCGGCACCGATCCACACAAAACTCGGTGGCCCCGGCACTTTGTAGCGGCCGAGCAGTTCGCGGCTGGCGGCATTGTCACCAGTGACGTCGAGGCGCAGCAAGCGCACATCACTCAGGGCCTGCATCACCCGCGCCTGGCCAAACACCTTTTTCTCCATGACTTTGCACGACGTGCACCAGTCGGCGTAGTAATCGAGCAGCACCCACTGGCCTTGAGCCTTGGCGATGTCGAGTTCGCGTTGCAGGACCGCTGGATCCTTGATCGTAATGAACGCTTCGTGACCGTTCGGTGCAGCCGTGCCGGTGCGACCGGCGCTATACACCTGCAACGGTTGGAACGGATCATCGCTGCCGCCCGCTGCACCCACCATCAGCAAACTGCCCCACAGCCCCAACAACAGCGAGCTGGCACCGAACAACTGGGCGACCCTGCCGAAGCCTTCGGACTGTTTCCAGGCGCTGTAGGCGGCGATCAGCAACAGCGCGCCGCACAGCGCGAGCCACAGTGACGAGTCCAGTACCGGACGCAACATCAACACCGCCGTGCCGAGGAACAGGAAACCGAATATGCCTTTGAGCAGGTTCATCCACGCGCCGGGTTTCGGCAGGAAGCGATTGCCGACCGTCACCAACACCAACAGCGGGATGCCGATACCGATACCGAGGGCGAACAGGATCAAGCCACCATGCAGCGCATTGCCGCTTTGCGCGATGTAGAGCAGGGCACCGGCCAGCGGTGCGGTCATGCATGGCCCGACCAGCAGACCGGACAACGCGCCCAACACACCCGCGCCGACCAGGCTGCCGCCGCTGCGACTGCGCGAGGCGTGCTCCAGCCGATCACGCACGGCTACTGGCAGTTGCAGTTCAAAGAAGCCAAACATCGGCAGTGCGAGGATCACAAATACGATTGCGAAAGTGCCCAGCAGCCATGGGTTTTGCAACCACGCCTGAAGGTTCGCGCCCAACAGGGATGCAATGACGCCCATCGCTGCATAAACCAGCGCCATGCAAATCACATAACTGCTGGCCAGCGCGAAACCACGACGTGGCGTGGCACCGCTGCCGACCACCATGCCCGCCAGAATCGGCAGCATTGGCAACGAACATGGCGCAAAGGCCAGTAATAGGCCAAGCCCGAAGAACACCAGCAGGCTCCAGCCCAGCGAGTGCTGTTGCAAGCCGCTGGCCAACGCTTGATCCTGCGCCTCATCCGCAGCGGCCGCTTTGCCACCGAGGTCGATCACGCGGGTCTGTGGCGGGTAGCACAGGCCGGCATCGGCGCAGCCCTGATAACTGACCTTGATCTGGCCTTTGGCTGCCGCCGGGATTTTCAGCTCGAGACCCTGACGGTAGACCGGTTGTTCGCCGAAATACTCGTCACTATGGGATTCGCCTTCGGGCAGGGCAGGGGCGTTTTCCGCTGGCAGCCCGTCGAATTTCAGGCGTTTCTGATACAGGTAGTAACCGTCGGTGATCTGCCAGAACAGTTGGGTTTCGCCGGAGTCCAGACGTTCGGACGTCAGGACGAAGGCCTTGTCGACCGGGAGAAATTCCGGTTTTGTCGCAAAAGGATCGTTCCCTGCCTGGGCCAGACCCGAAATCAACAGTGCAAACAATAAAAAAATATGACGCATGGTGGAGCCTTGTCCCTGTGCAAGTGATGAGCACAATGGGCGGCGGCGATTAACCGATGATTAACCGCGGCACCCTTGTCGCTGTGGTGTTCGGGGCATAATGTCAGCTTAAACGGCCAACCGCCTAATCGGCTTTTTTCTACGGGACTCACCCTGTACGTTCCGGTTTGCGTCTGCCTCAAACGTGGTCGCCGAGAAAGCTGGATCGGATATCGCTTCCTCAGTTGATCCTCACATCAAGACGTCCCCCCCCGGTCATCTGTGCATGGCGTGTTTATTCTGTAATCAATCCTGGCCATGTTCCATCATCGACCGGGCGAGGGGCAGTGAGTGTTCTTTTTTTAATATCAAACCTTAGATATTCGTTGTTGGATAAAAAGATATAGAAGTAAGTGCTGAGGATTGGGTAATCATTCGAGGCGGCGGTGATCATGCGGCCTTTGTATTGTTCCAGTTCGCTCCATGCGGAGTTTGCGAGTGGCTTGACTTTAGGCGGTCTCGGCACTCGGGGGGTGTATATGAAATAACGTCCGTCGTTCAGTAGAACCCAATAATCGTGGGCGGAACTTGCCGTAGTGTCCAGCATGACGCCGACGATTTTGTCGAAGTAATTTCCCAGTGGCCACCAATCAGTATCTGACAGTTTCTTTTTGAACAAGACTTTGTCATTGATTTGGGAATATTTGCAGGCCATCGGTGTTTGTTGCTCATAGTAGAAGAACCAGGAAATGTCTCCGCCGCCGTTTTGGTGCCAATCAGGGCTTCTAGTGTTGAAACCGAACTTCAGGTCTTTCACGTGTTGCTCGAAGTCGTCCCAGTGACCGTAAACAGAAGTAGGGTGGGTTTTTTCGATATGGTTGTCACCCAGGTTAAAGCGTGTGTAAGTATTAGTGTCCTTGAAGAAAAAGAAGATACGATCGGCTCCATGGCGCCAGTCGGTGGTTACGAAATTTTTCATGGTATGGCTCTCTTTTGTTCTGGCTGGTGAAAAGGATTAAAGCAAGTAATAGGGTTTTAATGGCTTGTTTGTTGTTTGGTGAATTAAGGTTAGTGTGTGATATTTAAGTTTGGAAGTGGCGCGGGTGGTGTGTGTGTTTCGGGTTGAGACTGAAGTGTGTTGGCTTTGTTAGTTATTTAATTTTTCAGGTATATCCATATTGTCGAAAGTTTTGCAGGGGAGGGGCTGGGACGAATACACTTCTCGTGCGTTGAATCACTTGTCATAATTTGAGCTTAATCCTCACCTGTTTGACTCATGTTTTTGCTCAGGGAGCTCCCCATGCATGTGCTTGTCTGCGAAGACGATGACCTGATTGCCAGTGGCATCGTCGCCGGGCTGACGGCCCAGGGCTTGACGGTCGAACACGTCAACACCGCCTCCAAGGCGCGGGCGATCCTCAAGGTTGCCGTATTCGACGTGATGGTGCTCGACCTCGGCTTGCCGGACGAAGATGGCCTCAAACTGTTGCAGCAACTTCGCCAGCAGGGCCTGGAAATTCCGGTGCTGATCCTCACCGCGCGGGACTCGGTGACTGACCGGGTCGACGGTTTGCAGTCCGGTGCCGACGATTACCTGCTCAAACCGTTCGACCTGCGTGAATTGTTTGCCCGTCTGCAAACCCTGCTGCGCCGGGTGGCCGGGCGCAGCGTCAACCTGATCGAGCACGGCGCGCTGACCTACGACCCGAGCAGCCGCGAAACCACCTTGGCCGGCCGTTCGGTGGACCTTTCCCGTCGCGAACAATCCCTGCTGCAAGCCTTGCTGCATAACCGTGGCCGGGTGCTGTCCACCGAGCAATTGAAGGACAGCGTCTACGGCTTCAGCGATGAGCTGGAGAGCAACGCCCTCAACGTGCACATCCATCACCTGCGCAGCAAACTCGGTAAAGGTATCGTCGAAACCGTGCGCGGTCTGGGCTATCGCCTCGGCCCGGCCGATGGTGGAGAACCTGAAAAGTGATGAGTCTGCGCCTGCGCCTGAGCCTGACCCTCGGCGCCGCGTTCGCGCTGATCTGGGCCCTGGCGGCCGCCTGGATGCTCAGCGACCTGCGCAACCAGATGATGTTTTCCCTCGACCAGCGGCTGGTGGCTTCGGCGCGGATGGTCGCCGGGTTGCTGGAGCAATTGCCGGCGATACCGAGCAAAGGCGACGGCACTCACTTCAGCGCCGAACAACTGAACATCCCCGGCGGCATGGCCTGTCAGGTCAGCTCGTTGCGTGGCGAGATCCTTGCCCGCAGCCACAACAACCCGGAACAGGCACTGGAAGCACAGAAAATGGGCTTCCACGACCAGATGATCGACGGCGCACCGTGGCGCACCTTCACCCTGGCCCGGGGCGATGTGCGGATCACCACCGCCGACCGGGTGATTGAGCGTGAAGCCTTGAACATGTCGATCCTGCTGGCGGCGTCGGTGCCGGTGGGTGTGGCGCTGCTCGGCTGTCTGTGCCTGCTGTGGTTGGGGATCGGTCAGGGCCTGGCGCCGCTCAATCGCTTGCGCGAAGCCCTGATGCGCCGCAATGCCGACTCCCTCGAACCTTTGCAGTTGCAATCATTTCCCAGCGAACTGAAACCTTTGCTCGAGACCCAGAATCAGCTGTTCCAGCGTATCGGCAAGACCATCGAGCGCGAACGTCGCCTGACCGGTGACGCCGCCCATGAACTGCGCAGCCCGCTGACGGCGATCAAGACCCACCTGCAAGTGGCACGCATGACCGAAGGCAGTGCCCGTGATCAGTCCCTGGCCCGGGCCGAGGAGGGTGCCGACCGCCTGCATCGGACTCTGGAGCAATTGCTGTTGCTGGCCAGGGTCGAGGGCAGTCTGTCGTTCGACGACGGCGTGCAGTGCAGCGCCGAGCAAGTGGCAAGACTGGCGATTCAGGACTCCGCCAGCGGCGAGCGGCAGCGGATCAGGCTGCATCTGCCGGAGCACCTGTCCAACGCGCCACTGCAAATGCCCTCGGTGTTGTCCATCGCCGCACTGCGCAATCTGCTGGATAACGCGCTGCGTCATACCCCGTCGGAAGGGGCCGTGGAACTGAGTATGGAAACCATCGGCAATCGTGTGCGTTTCGTCGTTCGCGATCACGGGCCGGGCATTGCACCGGACGATTTGCAACACCTGACCCAACGCTTCTGGCGCAACGGCCAGAGCACCGGCTGCGGGCTCGGGCTGGCGATTGTCCAGGCGATTGTCCAGCGTTGCGCCTGCACCCTGCATTTCGACAGCCGCCCGGATGGCTTGCGGGTCGAGCTGACCATGCCGCTGCAACCAGCCTGAGCCCGGCACATCAAATGTAACCTCTCTCCATTGGTCATCCGCCGGCCACGACGCTATTGTCGCCCCAGCCATTTGACTCAATGGATTGAGGGAAACAGCGCCATGGATGCATCCATCTACATTTGCCCGGCTACCCCGGCCGATGCCGGCATCATCAGCCGCATTATCGAGCGTTCGATCCGCGTCGGTTGCGCGCTTGATCATCGTAACGACCCCCGCCTCGTCGATGCCTGGATTCGCCAGCAATCGCCGGAACACATCAGTGCCTGGCTCGCCGATCCGCAGCGCTATCTGAATATTGCCTTGATGCAGGGTCGACCCATTGGCGTCGGCATGGCGCTGGCCGACGGCGATGTCACCCTTTGTCATGTGCAGCCGGAATGGTTTCGCCGGGGCGTTGGCCGGGCGCTGATGACAGACCTGGAAGGCTGGCTGCTGACGCGCGGCAGCGCCCGTTCCGTGCTCACCAGCACCCGCACCGGTGAAGCCTTTTATCGGTGTCTGGGGTATCGCGAATCGGCGCCGCCGCTCATTCGCCACGGCATGCGCAGCCTGCCGATGCACAAGTCGCTACCGCTGTCGGTATGACAACTCGCTCTAGGGTGTAAATCCTTGAGGGGCTGGTGCGTTTCCAGAACAGGAAAACCTGCATGTGCGCCCCGGGACCGGAACGCGCACCTGTGCGGTGTGCAGTTTTGGTCACTATCCATAGCGAATTGAGGGGTCGAGAGATGTCAGTCGCCACCAGCCTTATCGAAGAGTCGTCGGGCCGGATCGCCTCCGCGCCGGCGGAAACGCTGTATCAGTTCAATGAATCGCCGTTGCTGGCCCGCCAGAGCCAGCAGGAATCCAATGCCCGCAGCTATCCGCGACGCATTCCCCTTGCGCTGAAGCGTGCCAAGGGTCTGTATGTCGAGGACGTTGAAGGCCGCATCTTCATCGATTGCCTGGCCGGTGCCGGCACCCTGGCGTTGGGGCATAACCACCCGGTGGTGATCGAGGCTATCCGGCAGGTGCTGGCCGATGAGTTGCCGCTGCACACCCTCGACCTGACCACGCCGGTGAAGGATCAGTTTGTTCAGGATCTGTTCGGGTTGCTGCCGTCAGCATTGGCCAAGGAAGCGAAAATCCAGTTCTGCGGCCCGACCGGCACCGACGCGGTGGAAGCCGCGCTGAAACTGGTACGCACCGCCACCGGGCGCAGCACTGTGCTGTCGTTCTCCGGCGGTTACCATGGCATGAGCCAGGGCGCGCTGAGCCTGATGGGCAGTCTGGGGCCGAAAAAGCCGCTGGGTGCGCTGCTCAGCAATGGCGTGCAGTTCATGCCGTTCCCGTATGACTACCGATGCCCGTTCGGCATCGGTGGCGCGGCAGGTGTGAAGGCCAACCTCAGTTACCTGGAAAACCTGCTCAACGACCCGGAGGCCGGTGTGCAATTGCCGGCGGCGGTGATTGTCGAGGCGGTGCAGGGCGAGGGCGGTGTGATTCCGGCGGACATCGAGTGGCTGCGCGGTCTGCGTCGCATCACCGAAAAGGCGGGTGTTGCGCTGATCGTCGACGAAATCCAGAGCGGTTTCGCCCGCACCGGCAAGATGTTTGCCTTCGAACACGCCGGCATCACGCCGGATGTAGTGGTGCTGTCCAAAGCCATCGGCGGCAGCCTGCCGCTGGCGGTGGTGGTTTACCGCGACTGGCTAGACACCTGGCAACCAGGCGCCCACGCCGGTACGTTCCGTGGCAACCAGATGGCGATGGCCGCCGGTTCTGCGGTGATGCGCTACCTGGTCGAGCACAAGGTCTGCGAGCACGCCGCCGCCATGGGCGAACGCCTGAGCGAGCACCTGTACATCCTGCAGCGCGACTTCCCGCAACTGGGCGACATTCGTGGTCGTGGTCTGATGCTGGGCGTCGAGCTGGTCGATCCGAACGGTGAGTCGGACGCGCTGGGCCATCCACCGGCCTTCGCCCGTCTGGCGCCGCTGGTGCAGCGCGAATGCCTCAAGCGTGGCCTGATTCTGGAGTTGGGCGGGCGCCATGGCGCAGTGGTGCGTTTCCTGCCGCCGCTGGTGATCACCGCCGCTGAAATCGACCGCGTCGCCGAGATATTCGGCCGTGCGTTGAGCGTCGCGACTGCCGCACTGTAAATTTTTCGCCGCGCCGAACGTTCCTTCTACATACCCGGCTGCACCCACCGTGCAGCCTACCCCTACAACGATGGAGACACAGCATGACGTCAGTATTCGACCGCGAGGACATCCTCTTTCAGGTCGTGGTCAACCACGAAGAGCAGTACTCGATCTGGCCGGATTACAAGGCCATCCCGGAAGGCTGGCGCACCGTGGGCAAGAGCGGCCTGAAAAAGGAATGCCTGGCCTACATCGAAGAAACGTGGACCGACATGCGTCCGCTGAGCCTGCGCCAGAAGATGGAAGCGCAAGCGGCTGCACAGTAAGTTTTCGGCCTAAAAGAAACCCGCTGGACTGGAAACGGTCAGCGGGTTTTTTCATGTCTGGAGGATCAGGGGTTGATCGTTCCCACGCAGCGCGTGGGAACGATCACTTCTCCTTAGGCGCCGCTCAAGCCCTTGAGCAGCGCATCCACATTCCCTTCCAGTTCAGCCACTGGATCCGCCGCATCGGTGCTCAGCACCAGCAGATGACTGCCAGATTCGGCAATCGCCGCTTTTACCGCGTCCGATGGCTGGCGATGGTGCAGCACCACCGCCACGTTGTTGTCCTTGAGCGTTGTGGTCAATTTCTTCAGGTCTTCCGGTGTCCATTCTGCATCCGGTCGCGGGTCCTGTCCGATCAACTCCAGGTTCAGGCTGCCGATCAGATAGCCGAAGTGATCGCTCAGGCTCATCACGCTCAGATTGTCGGCATTGGCCAGGCGCGCTTCGCTGTCGGCACTGAGTTTCAGCAGGCGCTGTTTCAGAGCGGCCAGGTTGGCTTCGATCTTCGGTTTGTCCTTGGGTGCCAAACGCACAAGGTCCGCTGCCATCACGTCGGCCATGCGGCCCATGTTGTTGCTGGCCAGCCACGGCTGGCTGTTCAGGCCATCGACGTTCAGCCCCGACTGCACCGCGATGCCGGGCAGGGCGCCGTCCACCGGTCGGGCGGCGTCGACTTCGACGATGCGGATGTTGCTGCGTCGGGCAATCGGGTACAGCGGATCATCGGCCCACAGCGAGCGCACGCCGATCACCGCATCGGCGCCGGTTGCCAGTTTGCTCAGCTCCGGAGCACCGCGCCCGGTGAAGTACGCGGTCTGGCGGCTGCCCGGCAGATTTGCCGGTGCTGCCCGTTCGAGGCTGATGTCGGTGCCTTTGAGTAGCACTTCGCCCAGGCCGTAGGTGATGGGCAACGAGGCCAGCACCCGTAGCGGTTTGGCGCTTTCTGCGGCCAGCACAGTCGTCGAAGTCACGCTGCACAGGGCGATGGCCAGGGTCAGTTGTCGCAGTGAGAAAGTCATTTATCCAAGGTTCCCTTTCAGACTCGGGACGACGCCCCGGGCAATGGCGGCGAGGGCGAAGCCGATACCGGCGACGAGGATGATCGCGGCGCCGGACGGAATCGGCAGGTCGAACACAATGGGCACGAGAATCCCGCACAGTGTGCTGACCGTGGCGATCAGTACTGAACACCAGAAAAAGCCCTTGAGCGACTGGCTGAGCAGGCGTGCCGCCGCTGCCGGAATCACCAGCAGGGCACCCACCAGAATCGCGCCAATGACTTTTACTGCCGCGACGGTGATCAGGGTCACCAGAATCACGAACAGGTAATCCAGGGTCTTCACGGCGACGCCGCGCACCGCTGCCAGTTGCGGGTTGAAACTGGCGAGCATGATGCGGTTGTACAGCGGTAGGGCCAGAGCCATCACCAGCGAGCCGACGATCGCCAGCACCGCCAGATCATTGCCGTTGACTGTCAGCACTGAGCCGAACAGTACGTTTTCCAGAATGTGCACGTTGATCTTGCCCGCCAGGATCAGCAGCAGGCTGGCACCCAGCGCCAGAGATACCGAGAGGAACACGCCGATCAGCGTGTCCGGGGCCAGGCCGGTGCGGTTGCGCAAATAGTTGAGCAGAATGCCGAACAACAGGCAGTAGCCGAACAGGCTGCCATACGGCCCGGTGTAGGGTTCGCCGAGCAGAATGCCGATGGCCACGCCGGTCAGTGCCGCATGGCCGACGGCTTCGGAGAAAAACGCGAAGCGCTTGACCACTACCAGCGTACCGAGGCCGCCCAGCACCGGGCCGATCAACAGGCCGGCGAGCAGCGCGTTGACCACAAAACCATAGGCCAGCGCTTCCGGCAGGTAACCGGAAGACGCCCAGCCCTGAACCATCAAACGAAAGGCTTCGTAACTCATCAGGCAGCGCTCCGTGGATGGGTCGAGAACAGGGTCAGCAGGCGTTCCGGGGTCAGCGCCTGCTGCGGCGTGGCGTCGAACAGCACCCGGCGATTGAGGCCGGTGACGCGATTGGCCAGACGCCCGACGGCTTCCAGATCGTGCTCGATCCACAGCACGGTGATGCCCGCAGCGCGCCAGTCGCCGAGCAGGCGTTCGAACACCTGGATCCCGGCTTCATCGAGGGCCGACATCGGTTCATCCAGCACCAGCAATTGCGGAGCGGGAATCAGGCCTTGAGCAAGCAGCACTCGCTGGCGTTCACCGCCGGACAGCGCGCCCATCCGGCGCTTGCGCTTGTCCTGCATGCCGACCCGCTCCAACGCATCACCGATGGCGCCGGCATAGCGTTTGCTCAGACCGAGAAACGCCGGCCGGCGCTGGCACATGGCAGCCATGAAGTCGTCGACGGTCATCGGTAAGCCGCGATCGAATTCCAGCGCCTGCGGCACATAGCCGATGGTGCCGGGCTCGCCGGGCCATTGCAGGCTGAGCCGGCCCTGATGCGGCATCTGTCCGAGCAGGGTCTTGATCAGCGAGCTCTTGCCGCCGCCGTTGGGGCCCACCAATGCGTGCACGCTGCCGGGCTGCACCTGGAAGGTCACCTTGTCCAGAATCGTCGTGCGACCCAGCGTCAGGCTGACCTCGGAAAATTCCAGGGTCGGGCCACTGCTGATGTTCGAGAGGTTTTCCTGAGCCGTCATGCGCCGGACTCCTGAATCGCCCGAACCACGGTGTTGAGGTTGCCGGTCATTTCCTTTTCGTACTTGTCGGCGGTGTATTCGCCGTAGGAAATGTGCGACAGCGGGTACAGCTTCACACCGGATTCGCGCTGAATGGTTTCGACGTAAGTGGACGGGAAGTCCATCTCGGAGAAGATCACCTTCACATCCAGTTCGCGCAGTTGATCGATGGTTTTCTTCAACTGGCTTGGGCTCGGCTCGATGCCGTGGGCCGGCTCGACCACCGCCGTCACTTCCAGGCCGAACTCGCGCAGCAGGTAGTCGTAAGCGGCGTGAACGGTGGCGACGCGCAACTCGGCGTTCGGTGCCTGGGTCAGTTTGGCCAGGGCGTCGGCGCGCATCTGCCGCAGGCGTTTGCCGTAGGCGCGGGCGTTCTGGGTGTAGGTCCTGGCGTTGTCCGGGTCGAGCTTGCCCAGTTCCCGCGCAATGTTGTTGACCTGAGCAATCGAGGCACTGATCGACAGGAAAGTGTGCGGGTTCACCACTTTACCGGCACCGCGCGCGGCGACCCCGGTGGCGGCCAGCAGGGGCACGTTTTCGTTGGCTTCGATGGTCTTGATGTTCGGCGTTTCGCTGGCGGCGATCATGCGGTCGGCGAAGTCGTCATGGCCGACGCCGTTGAGTACGATCACGTCCAGCCCGCTGATGCGTTTGATGTCTTCGGCGCGCGGCTCGTAGGCGTGCGGGTTGAAGCCGGCAGGAATCAGCGGCACGACATCGGCCTTGTCGCCGACGATGTTCGCCACATAGCTGTAATAAGGATGCAGGGTGATGCCGATGCGCAGGCGCTTGGCCGGATCGGCGCTGGCCAGCGGGCTCAGCAGGCAGGCGCACAGGCCGATCAGTAGCAGGCGCAGGAAAGGACGGCGTTGAGATGAACTAGGCATGGGCAAGCGGTCTTCTCTCGGATGAAGGCGAGGGTTCAATGACGATGTTCTCGGGTCACCCCGGCATCGAATTGCGCGACGATCTGTTTCCATCCGCCAGCGGTCAGTGCCGCGTCGGACAGGTCTGTCGGCGCTTGCAGATCGGTGGCGCGGTTGAGCCAGATGTCCGGCGCGTCGTCGTTCAGGCGCATCAGAAATGAACCGGCCACGGCCGGTGCCTGGCTGTGGCCGAAGTAAGCGTTGTCGGCCAGCAATTGCCAGGCGTGGCCGCCACGGCTCACGGAACTGGAGTCCTGGGCGAACGGCGCGAAACCTTCATCCGCCAGGTTCTGCGGAGTTGGCAACGCTTGCTGTTCCTCACGCAACAGGTGGATTTCGTCGAGGGTCACCCGCAGGTCGGCGTAGATGCCTTGCTCACTGGCGCTGAGGTCACGACGGGCGTCGAGCTGATGGCTGGAAACCGGCTCGGGTTCGTGGGACACCCCGCGCCACGCCACAACGGAGCCGGCGACCGCGACGATCAGCAGGCACATCAGCAGCACATTGAGTGTTTCATGGCCGGCACCGGCGGGGCGAACAACTTGGGTGGTCGGTGTGGTCATGGGGTTTCGATATCCGCTTGGTCGATTTCGACGACATGGCCGGGGCCGGCGTCGAACAGGACGTAAAACTCGGCGCCGGGTTTCTTGAAGGTCAGGGTCGAATCGGCGCCGAGCTTGCCCGGCACCAGAATGGTTTCGTCGTAGCCGATCACGTCGAGGGTCACCCCCGGCGCGCCGCTGCCGTCGGAGAAACCACCGGTGCATTTGATCTGCTCGGCATCGATGGCCTTGCACTCACACATCGGGTTGTGGGCCAGGGCACTGGCGCTGAAACCGGCACTGAGCACCAGTAATGCAGCGCTCATGTTCAGGCGGGAAGGGCGGCTCATGGTTTGGCTCCTTGTTTGTTCAGCCAGGCAACGGTGGCGGGGGAGGCCTGGCTCAGCGGAATCGAGGCTTGGTGCATGCTGCCGTCCCAGCCTTCCATGGTGATCCAGAGTTCGGCGTCGGCTTTGGTTTTGTCCGGGACAGGCATCTGCGTGCCCATGCTGTAAGGCGTGCCGAAGAAGATCGAACCGGCGGCGCGCAGACTGCGTGGCTTGCCGATGCGCAGGTAAGTGGCCTTGACCTGTTCGACACAGGCCTCGCACAGCGCGGCGCTAAACCCTTTCAGATAGCCGGCTGCGCCATCGGGAAGCGGTGCCTCATTGCGAAATTCGGCCAGACGCAGGCTCCACGGGCCCACCTGGACTTCGCCGATCTCGCGTTCACCCAGTCCGCTGTCGCCGCGAAACAACGCCTGATCGGCGAAATACCTGGGCATGAAACCCAGCGGAATCAGCAATAGCAACACGTTGATGTGGAAGCGCCATTTATGCCAGATCACGCTCAGCCGCGAAGGCTGAGCCATGGGGGGGGACTTGCTCACAGATTGGCCTCCGACGGTTCACGGTGCAGGGCTGGTTGTGCCTGAACGCGTTGTTTCTTGTTCTCCCGCTTGAGCGCGTTGGCGGTCGCCAGCGCGGTGCGCTTGGTCCAGATCAACAGCCCGCTGAGGACCATCATGCTCAGCACCAGCCCGAAGAAGAACCAGATCAGCTTGATCCACAGTCCACCGAAGTCGCCGGTGTGCAGCGGACGCATGGATTCGGTGACGAACTCCAGGGAGGTCCGATCGGAGAGCAGGCGCGAGGCGGCCACTTCACCGCTGTAGGGGTTGAGCGTGGCGGACTGGAACATCAACGGATACCAGCCTCGTCCTCGGATATCGAGGTGGCTGTAGGCGTTGCCGGGCAGATTGATGGTGCTGGCTTCGAACCCCGGAATTCGTTGCTGAGCAATTTCGATGGCGTGGTCCAGGCTGACCCGTGGCGGAGGCGAACCATCGGCGGACAACGGCACGCCTTCACGGGACATCGCCGCGATGATCGGCTCGCTGGAGATGGAAATATGGTTGTCGGAAAGAATGGCTTCGATCAGGAACCACACGGCTGTTACGGAGATCACTGCGATGAACCAGATCGACCAGATGCCGCTGAGGCGGTGGAAATCGCCCCAGAAGATCCGCGCACCGTGACGCAGGCGCAGGGTCGGGCTGAAAAAGCCCTTCCAGAAACGTTTGTAGACCACCAGCCCGGTCACCAGCGAAGCCAGCATCGGCAGCGCCAGGAAGGACACCAGATACCAGCCCCAGCTGTAACCATTGGTGAACGGCACCAGCCACCAGCCGTGCAAGGCACGGGTGAAGGCACGGAAATTGAAGGCTGGCGCGGTGCCCTGAATCACACCGGTATAAGGGTTGACGTAAACCGTCACCGAGCGCCCGTCAGGCTGACTGACGTTCACCTCCAGCGCGAAATGCGATTCGTCGGGGCGACTGATGCGTTCAACCAGCAACTGCGGTTCGGCAGTCTTGATCGCGGCGATGACCTGGTCGTAGCCCAGCAGCGGGGCATCGTCCGAGGGTTGGGTGGCGCGCATTTGCGGGTTTACCAGCCAGACGATTTCCTGGCTGACCACTGCCAGGGTGCCGGTGACGCAGACAATCAGAACAAAAAACCAGATCGGCAACGCCAACCAGCTGTGTATGAGGAACCATAGTTTCGAGCGGGATTTCTTCGACATGATGACGAGTCTTGGTTCGGTGAGAGGACTGGGTGCTACGGGCTTCGCAGCACGGGAGTCCCAAAAGGGCCGGTCGTGGCTTTTGCCTACGCGACTGGCCCGCATCTCTATAAGACGGATGACCGAAGCAAATCCCGATGAAGGATGTGAAAGTAAATGTTTCGCGACCGCAATCTCATCACGACACCTTTTGGAGTCGTGATGAGCGGATGGAGGGATGGCTCAGCGCAGGAACGCCAGCGCTTCGGCGAGTAACAGTTCTGGGACTTCTTCGGCGAGGTAGTGGCCGGCGGGCAGAGACTTGCCGCGTACGTTGGTGGCCACTTGTTGCCATTCCCTGAGCGGGTCGAAGCAACGACCGACCGTACCTTCGGCGCCCCACAGCACCAGCAGCGGCAAGCTCAGATGATGGCCGGCCTTGAGGTCGGCGCGGTCATGTTCCAGGTCGATATCGGCGCTGGCCCGGTAGTCTTCGCAGATCCCACGGGCGCTGCCGGGCAGGCTCAGGCAACGCAGGTATTCGGCGAACGCTTCGTCAGTGAACGGCTTGAGCCCGGCACTGCGGCTGCCCATGACGCTGCGCAGATAGCCTTCGGGATCGGCCTCGATCAGGGTTTCCGGCAGCGGCGCCGGGCGGATCAGGAAAAACCAGTGCCAGTAGGCCCGGGCGAAGGTCTCGTTGGTCTGGCTGTACATCGCCAGGGTCGGTGCGATGTCCAACAGCACCATGCGTTGCACGGCGGCGGGATGATCGAGGGCCAGGCGATGGGCGACCCGCGCTCCACGGTCATGGGCGAGGATCGAGAATTGCGTAAAGCCCAGCGCTTGCATCAATTCCACACCGTCGCGGGCCATTTCGCGTTTGGAATAGCTGGCATGCCGCTCATTGGCCGGCGGTCGGCTGCTGTCACCGTAACCGCGCAGGTCGGCGGCAACTACAGTGAAGTGCTCGGCCAACTGCTCGGCGACCTTGTGCCAGATGACATGAGTCTGCGGGTGCCCGTGCAACAACAGCAGGCCCGGCCCGCAGCCTTTGATGCGGTAGGTGATGTCCACGCCGTTGACGTGGCGCTGGTCTTTGACGAATCCGGCAAACATCGGGGGTGATCCTTTATTCAGGCGGTTGGCCTGCATCCTGAAATCGCCGGGCGTTCATGACAAGGCGTGAAGCGTGGTTCGACGGTTCATGAATCGTGTTCGTCCATCCCGCGCGTTGCGCGGGAATGGAGAATCGTCGTTACTGAGACTGCTGAAACATTTCCTTCGCCCGCTGTTCGATCTGCTCCTGGGTCAGGTCTTCCTTGCGCGTGGCCAGGAACCACAGATGCCCATAGGGATCCTTCAACGTACCGCTGCGATCCCCGTAGAACTGATCCTTGACCTCGGACACTGCCTTCGCCCCGGCATCCAGTGCGCGCTGGAACGACTTGTCGACATCGGTTACATACAGATGTAAACCGACGGACACGGCGCTGTCCGGATTGCTCAATGGCCCTTGGTCGCACGGTGTGCCCAGCATGATCGCGCTGTCGCCGATGCGCAGTTCGCAGTGGCCGACGCGGCCGTCAGGCATGCTCAGGCGCATGACTTCGGTGGCACCGAATGCCTTCTTGTAGAAATCGATGGCCTCGGCGGCCTTATGGATGCCGAGATACGGGGTCACGCTGTGGTACCCCTCCGGGATGGGTTGGACGCTCATGGCGGTACTCCCTTTTTTTATGAGTGACTGAAGGTTTGCCTTCGCCGGGGTTTCCGGTCGCTCAACTATAGATCCGTCGCGCTGCCATGAACGAGTAGCCGACGAGCAGTGTTCAGCCATGGACAGTGAAGCAACAGAATGCGCGGGTTTTTATTGCCGGAGTCTGTTGATAGCCATTGAAAGCCGCGTCAGACAAGGGCTGCCAGTCAGGCACAGAAGGTGCAATGACCCGGTACAACACCGATACCGAGAGTCATCCATGTCTGAATCTGCCGTTTATCCGATCAACCCGCCGGCCGCCCATCGGATCGCCGACGACGCCGAAGCCTTGCGCGTGGCCGCACAGGTTGCCGCCGTCCTGCAGGAACACGCCGCCGAGCGTGACCGCCACCGTGAAGTGCCCGCCGAAATCGTCGACCTGTATTCCAGCAGTGGCCTGTGGGGCATCACTGTGCCAAAGGAGTACGGCGGCGCGCAGGTGTCCAGTGCGGTGCTGGCGCAGGTGATCGCGATCATTTCCGCCGCCGATCCGTCCCTCGGACAGATTCCGCAAAACCACTACTGCCTGCTAGAAGACATCCGTCTGCAAGGCACGCCCGCGCAGCAGGCGCATTTTTTTGAACTGGCGCTGCAAGGTCATCGCTTCGCCAATGCACTGTCGGAAACCGGCGGCAAGAATGTGCAGGACATCCAGACAACGATCCGTCGTTATGGCGATGGCTTTGTGATCAACGGCCGCAAGGGTTACTGCACCGGTTCGCTCTACGCCCACTGGCTGGCGGTGCTGGCGCTGGATGAGGAACAGAAAGGCCAATTGGCTTTCGTCCAGCGCGGCACGAAAGGGCTGGTGATCGTCGACGACTGGGACAGCATCGGCCAGCGCACCACGTCCAGCGGCACCGTGCTGGCGGAAGATCTTCACGTGGCGCCGTTCAATCTGTTCCCGACGTATCGCTCCTACGAGAGCCCGACCCTGGCCGGGCCATTCGCCCAGTTGACCACCGCCGCAATCGACGCCGGCATCGCCCGGGCTGCACTGCGGGACACGGTTGAATTCGTCCGTCAGTTTGCCCGGCCATGGATCGATGCGGGTGTGGACAAGGCCAGTGAAGATCCGCTGACGATCATTCAGATCGGCGCACTGGAAATCCGTCTGGAGGCCGCCGAAGCCCTGCTCGAACGTGCCGGTTGGGCGCTCGACGCCGCGCGCCCTGTACCCGATGAAGACAACGTCGCGCTGGCGTCCCTCGCCGTGGCCAAGGCCAAAGTGCTGACCACCGAAATCGCCATCGAGGCCAGCAACAAGTTGTTCGAACTCGGTGGCACCCGCTCGACCCTGAAGAAGCACAACTTCGACCGCCACTGGCGCAATGCCCGGGTCCACACCCTGCATGACCCGGTGCGCTGGAAATACCACGTGGTCGGCAACTGGCTGCTCAACGGCGTCAAACCACCGCGCCACGACTGGTCCTGATCATGGCCGAGTGGTTCAAACACATTTACTGGGCCGACATCGCCCAGGCCTGTCTCGATACGTTGAGCATGCTCGGCGCGGCGTTGCTGTTCACGGTGTTGCTGGGCCTGCCGCTGGGGCTGTTGCTGTTTCTCACCGGCAAGCGCCAGTTGCATGAAACAGTCGGCGTGTACCGGGTGCTGTCGGTGATCGTGAACATGCTGCGTTCGCTGCCGTTCATCATTTTGCTGATCGTGCTGATTCCGCTGACCACGTTGCTGGTGGGCACCTCGCTGGGCGTGCCCGGAACCATTCCGCCGCTGGTGGTCGGCTGCACACCGTTCTTTGCGCGGCTGGTGGAAACCGCGTTGCGCGAAGTCGATCGCGGTGTGGTCGAGGCGACCCAGGCCATGGGCGCCAACACCTGGCAGATCATCCGCCACACCCTGTTGCCGGAAGCCCGCGGCGGGTTGCTGGCGGCGGTGACGGTGACCGCCATCGTGCTGGTGGATTACACGGCGATGGCCGGCGTGATCGGTGGCGGCGGGCTCGGCGATCTGGCGATTCGCTTCGGCTATCAGCGCTTTCAGACCGACGTGATGGTGGTCACCGTGGTGTTGCTGCTGATTTTGGTGCAAGCGCTGCAAATGACCGGCGATCGACTGGTGGCGCATTACAGCCGCCGCTGAAAAAAACAATTCATCCCATAAAGGCCCCACGTCCACCCCACGACGGCCACTCAAATCTGCCTTGGAGCAAACCATGAAAAAGACCCTGGCCGTTCTGGCTGCCGTGCTGTCGTTCGGCGCTCACGCCAACGAAAAACTGATCGTCGGCGCCACTCCGGTACCACACGCGGAAATCCTCGAGTTCGTCAAACCGACCCTGGCCAAGGAAGGCGTGGATCTGGACATCAAGGTCTTCACCGACTTCATCCAGCCCAACCAGCAATTGGCGCTGAAAAACCTCGACGCCAACTACTACCAGTACCGGCCGTTTCTCGATGATTTCAACAAGACCCGCCACACCAATCTGGTGCCGGTGGTCGGCGTGCACATCGAACCGTTCGGCGCCTACTCGACCAAGATCAAGAACATCTCGGAGCTGAAGGACGGCGCCAGTGTGTCGATCCCCAACGACCCGGTGAATACCGGTCGCGCCTTGGTGCTGTTGCATGAGGCGGGGCTGATCAAACTCAAGGATCCGAGCAACACCTTGGCCACCCAGCGTGACATCGTCGAAAACCCAAAACACCTGAAAATCCGTGAACTGGAAGGTGCGTTGCTGGCCCGCTCCGTCAGCCAGGTCGACTTGGCTTTCGTGTTCGCCAACTACGCGCTGGAAGCCGGGATCGACACCAACAGCGCGCTGATCGTCGAGAAGGGCAAAAGCCTGTACATCGAGTTTCTGGTCGCGCGTCCTGACAACATCAACGACCCGGGCCTGCAGAAACTGGCCAAGGCGTTGAACTCCGATGAAGTGCGCCAGTTCATTCTGACCCGCTACAAAGGGCAGATTGCACCGGGCTTCTGATTGATCGAACCGACGGTTCCCACGCCGAGGGAACCGTCAATCCGGGACATCGAGAAAGTGCGCTCCCGGCCCTTGCTCGCCCAGCACATCGCCCTGATTGCGCAGCGGGCAGGCTTCCATCGACAAGCAGCCGCAGCCGATGCAACCGGTCAGCCGATCCCGCAGCAGCATCAGCTGATTGATTCGTTCATCCAGCTCCCGTCGCCACTGTTCCGACAACACTTTCCAGTCCGCTGCCGTCGGTGCGCGGTTGTCCGGCAACTGTTTGAGTGCCTCGCCGATTTCCGCCAACGGAATGCCCAGTCGTTGCGCCACCTTGATCAGCGCTACCCGGCGCAACACTTCCCGTGGATAACGGCGCTGATTGCCGGCATTGCGCTGGCTTTTGATCAAGCCTTTGGATTCATAAAAGTGCAGCGCGGTGACCGCCACACCGCTGCGGGCCGCGACTTCGCCGACGGTCAGTTGCCTGTGCAGGTTTTCCGCAGTGATCATCTGAAAATTGTTCCTTGACCTCTAGTTAACTAGAGGTTTTACCCTGCAGACCTTCGAATCGCAAGATTCACCTGACAGAGTGGGGATGTCATGCAAGCACCAGCGAAAAACCGCAGCTTCACCCAATTGATCGAATTCGAAATCGAGCCCAGCCAACAATCGGCGCTGGTCTCGGCACTGACCGTACAGACCGAGCGTCTGGCCCAGCGTTATGCCGGTTTCGTCAGCGCCAGCGTTCAGGCCAGCGATGATGGCCGGCGGGTGTTGGGTTTCCTGCAATGGCAATCTCGCGAGGCGGGGGAGGCGGCGTTCCAGAGTTTCGAAACCGGCGAGCAGGATTTCTGGCAATTGATCCGCACCCATCAGGCGCGAACCGTGACCTTCGGTTCATTCCAGGTGCTGAGCAGCATCGCCCGCAGTCACGACGACGGCTTGCACTGCCAGTTGGTGGGCTAGATCGACAGCTGGATCAAGCGCTCGCCCTGCAGGTTTTCCGTGGGTCGCCGCTTGTTCACCGCGAGTTCGCCGATCTTGATCAGCCGCGTGCGGGTCACGTTGCGGCTCAGGCCGAGCAGCGCGGCGGTGTGCACCTGGTTGTAGTGGCAGAAGCGATAGGCCGAACGCAGCAACGCGTCCTCGACCTTTTCATGCAGGGCGCCGGCCTGTTGTTCGAAGAGTTTCTGGAAGGCGCGTTCGAGCAGCGCTTCCGGTGAATCGTCGACGCTGCCGTGCTGATCGTCGGGACGGTCGATGCGCAAGTTGGACAGGCGCAGGTCGTCGCGCTCGATCACGCCGTTGCGGCAGATCAGCAGTGTGTGATGGATGACGTTTTCCAGTTCGCGGATATTGCCCGGCCAGCTGTAGCCGCGCAGTTTGTGCTCGGCTCCGGGGCTGATGGTTATGCGCCCGTAACCCAGGCGCTGACTGTAGGCCTCGATGAAATGCCGGGTCAGCGGCAGGATGTCGCCGGGCCGCTCGCGCAACGGGCTCAGTTCCAGATTGACCACGTTCAGCCGGTAATACAGATCCTCGCGAAAATGCCCGGCGTTGATGGCTTTCTCCAGTTGCACGTTGGTCGCCGCCAGCACCCGCACATCAATGGGAATGCTCTTGCGCGAACCCAGGCGCACCACTTCACGTTCCTGCAGCACCCGCAGTAACTTGACCTGGATCGCCATCGGCAGATCGCCGATTTCATCAAGGAACAAGGTGCCTCCATCTGCCTCTTCGAACCACCCGGCCTTGGCACTGAGGGCGCCGGTGAAGGCGCCTTTTTCATGGCCGAACAATTCGGCCTCCACCAGCGATTCGGAAAACGCCCCGCAGTTGACCGCAATGAATGGCCGGTTGCGCCGGTTGCTCAGGTTGTGGATGTGCCGCGCCACCAACTCTTTGCCGGTGCCGGTTTCGCCGATGATCAGCACGCTGGCTTCGCTCGGCGCAACTTGTTGCAGATGCGCGAGTAACGCCTGGGACTTCGGGTCTTCGAAGACCTGGGCAGTGGCGCGTATCGAAGTGGCCAGGGCGGGTGAGGGCGGCAGGGTCAGCAGTTGCATGGGTCTCGCTCCACGAAAGGAAATCAGGAATAGAACGTCGGCACCGGCAGGGACTGGTTCAGCGCCCAGTCGCCCAGCTCATGGAGTTTGTAATCCAGCGGGTCGTGCAGGGTTTGTGTGCGCAGGTTGCGCCAGTGGCGGTCTAGGCGCAGCGACGCGTGGGTCGAACGGGCGCCGGTGACTTCGAACAGTCGGCTGCAAATCTCCAGGCCCTGGCGGCTGGCGGCGACCTTGGCCGTGGCAATCGCCGTGGCCAGGTGACCGCGCTCTTCGGCGCTCAGATTCGGGCCTTTGGCCCAGGCCTCGTCGAGCAACGCAGCGGCGCGTTCCACCAGCAGACGGATGCCTTCGAGGGCGACCCAGAACTCGCCGTAATGGGCCAGCACATAAGGGTCTTCGCGCACCTCGCGCACCGAGGATTTGTGCCAGACACGGGTTTCGCTGAGGGTGTATTGCCGCGCCTCTTCAAAGGCCCCTTCGGCGATGCCGAGAAACATGTGGGTGAACGTCAGTTGCGCGATCAATGGGCGCAAGCAGGCGAATGGTGTGCTCAGAGGGCCCGGATCCAGCAGCAGTTCCGATTCCTCGACCCGCACCCGTTCGAACGTGGCGCTGCCGCTGTCGGTCTGGCGCTGGCCGATGTTGTTCCAGTCGTTGTGCAGGGTAATGCCGCTACGGCCGCTGGGGATCGCTGCGATCAGCAGTTTGCCGCCGTTGCTTTCATCCACCGCCGAGGCGATCAGCATCTGCGAATCGCTGGCACCGGAGCAGAAGCTCTTCTTGCCGGAAAACTCGCGCCAGCCGCCGAGATCCTTGACCACGGTGCGGGTGTCCAGCGGATTGAGCGCGTTGCCCCAGAACCAGTTCTGTCGCGCGGTCTGTTCGAACCACGGTTGCCATTGTTCCGGGCGGGAAAACAGGCGCACGGTGGCCAGCATCAAGTGATGAAAACCGAAGACGTGGGCGATCGAGCTATCGACCTTGGCGAATTCGCGCACGACTTCCAGGGTTTCGCTCCAGCGCGCGCCGAGTCCGCCGTAACGGGCAGGAATGCTCAGGGCCAGCAGACCGCTGTCGCGCAGGGCATCGCGTTCGGCTTTCGGCGTGCCGCCACGTTCGTCGCGTTCGACGGCGGTCAGGGCGAATTCGGCAGCCAGTTGACGGGCGGTCTGCAAGGGGGAGAGCAGGGTGCTTTGCGGTTTGGCAGTCACTCGGTCTTCCTCAGGCGTTGGCTTTGGCGGGCAGAACATCGTTGGCGATCATTTCGCCGAACGGCCCGGTGAGGTTGGTCATGCCGCGTCCGGCCAGGCTTGCATACGGCTTGGGCAGCAGCGGGAAGACCAGCTCGGCGAAGCGGTAGGCCTCTTCCAGATGCGGGTAACCGGAGAAGATGAAGCTCTCGATGCCAAGGTCTGCGTATTCCTTGATTCGCGCTGCCACTTGCTGCGGATCGCCGACCAATGCAGTGCCGGCCCCGCCGCGCACCAGACCTACGCCGGCCCACAGGTTGGGGGCGATTTCCAGGTTGTCGCGGCGCCCGTCGTGCAAGGCAGCCATGCGTCGCTGGCCTTCGGAATCGAAGCGCGAAAAGGATTTCTGTGCGGCCTCAATGGTTTCGTCGCTGATGTGCTCGATCAGTTTGTCCGCCGCTTTCCAGGCTTCTTCGGCGGTCTCGCGCACGATCACGTGCAGGCGAATGCCGAACTTCACTTTGCGGCCGTGACGGGCGGCGCGTTCACGTACGTCGGCAAGTTTTTCGGCGACGGCGGCCGGCGGTTCGCCCCAGGTCAGGTACACGTCGACTTGCTCGGCAGCCAGATCGTGGGCCGCTTCGGAGGAACCGCCGAAATACAGTGGTGGATAGGGTTTCTGCACCGGTGGATACAGGGCTTTGGCGTTCTGCACCTTCAGGTGTTTGCCTTCGAAATCCACCGCCTCGCCTTGCAACACCCGGCGCCAGATCTTGAGGAATTCATCGGTGACTTCGTAGCGTTCGCTGTGGCTGAGGAAACTGCCGTCGCCACGATTTTCGTCCGGGTCGCCGCCGGTCACGACGTTGATCAGCAAGCGTCCGTTGGACAGTCGATCCAGGGTCGCGGCCATACGCGCCGAGACCGTCGGCGAGATGATCCCCGGACGGATCGCCACCAGATAACGCAGGCGTTCGGTCAGCGGCACCAGCGCCGAAGCGATCACCCACGAATCTTCGCAGGAACGCCCGGTCGGAATCAGCACACCGTGGTAACCGAGGCTGTCAGCGGCTTGCGCCACCTGTTTCAGGTAATTGAGGGTGACCGGACGCGCGCCTTGGGTGGTGCCCAGATAGTGGCCGTCGCCATGAGTCGGCAGGAACCAGAAAACATCCATGAACAGCTCCTTAAGCGATTTTCAGCAACGGTTTGAGGTGTGCACCGAACAACGGCGCGGCGCGTTCGGCGGCCAGACGGATGCGTGCCTTGAGCGGCTCGCTGGTGATCTGGTAATCGGCGAAATCGGCTTCGGTGGCGTACACGCCGATCGGCAGGGTCACGGCCTGGAAGAAGCTGAACAGGGGGCGCAACTGGTGATCGAGGACCAGCGCATGGCGTTCACTGCCACCGGTGGCAGCGAGTAGCACAGGTGTGTCGATCAACGCATTGAGATCGATCAGATCGAACAGGTGCTTGAGCAGTCCCGGATAGGAGCCGCGATACACCGGCGCGGCAACGATCAACAGGTCAGCCTGTTCGATGGCTTGCAGCTCGGTCTCGATTTCTGCCGGCAATTCCTGACGGGACAGTGCGGCGCCGAGCGGGCGGGCGATGTCGCCGAGTTCAATCAGATGGCTCTCGACGGGCAAATGCCCGGACAATTCGCTCAGCAGAGCCTGGGTCAGCACCAGGGTGCGCGATGGACGCCAGGTTCCGCCGGACAGGGCGACGACTTTCAATGGACGCGACATGGTCAGTTCCTTTTTCAACAGTTGCTCGGCGAGCAGTGAGTAGTCACCGGAGCAGAGCAAGCGCTGTACCAATTCCTGTAAGGCCCGTATTCCGGCGCTTTGAGCGTTGTCGGTGGCTGTGGTCCTGTGACTTTCAGGCTGGTTTGTTGAACCGCTGTTGCCTGGGAAACAGTTGCTGGAGCAACAGTGCCGAACGCGATGAAGGATTTATAAAGGCTGTCTGTTATTCCGTAAAAGACTGTTAATTGATATTGATAGATTATTTTAGAATATTCGAAACCGATCTGTCGGAAACCTGATAGCCACTATTGAGAGCGTTGATTTCTGCCACGACGAGCCCGGGCGTAGCCTTTCTCCATCGACCAACACCCGCCACGCCAGGACGCTCCCATGAATCGTTTACTGACTGTTTCCCTGATGCTCGCTGTCTCCGTTCTCGCCGGTTGCGCGAGCCACGTTTCCCCGGAACTTCGCCCCTACACGGCGGAAGAAACTCGCGAACTGGCCCTCGAAAGCCTGAACCGTCGCGGCTTGTCCTTCGAGGAATACCAAGTGAAAAAAGCCGAATTGCTCGGCCAGCCACAGAAGCCTTTCGGGTTTGATAACAAGGGTGAAATGAGCGCGGAGCGAACCATACAGCTGCACGGACGTCCTAGCTGATTCGCAACTGTACTGCTCGAAGTTTTACCCAGCTGTCCATGGGTTTGCGCGGCGCCTTGGGATAGGGTCAACACCTGAATGACCCTGACGGATTGCCTGCCATGACCCTCTCGCTCGACCTGTTGCTGGGCTTTGCCCTGTTTGCCCTTGTCACCTCGATCACACCGGGGCCGAACAACACCATGTTGCTGGCATCGGGCGTGAATTTCGGCTTCAACCGCACCATTCCCCACATGCTCGGCATTACCTGCGGCTTCTTTGTGCTGGTGGTGGCGGTGGGTTTTGGTCTGGGCGCGGTGTTCCAGACTTATCCACTGCTTTACACGGTTCTGCGTTATGTGGGCGCGGCGTACTTGCTGTACCTGGCGTGGAAAATCGCCCATTCCGGCCCGGTTGGCGAAAGCGAATCCGGCGAGGCGAAACCGATCAGCTACCTCGGCGCAGCCGCCTTCCAGTGGGTCAATCCCAAGGCGTGGATCATGGCAATCGGAGCCATCAGCACCTACACGCCGATGCAGGGTTACTTCACCAATGTGATCGTGATCGCTGCGGTGTTCGCCATCATCAACCTGCCGAGCGTAGGCGTCTGGGCGGCGTGCGGGACCTTGTTGCGCAATGTGCTCAAGGATCGCCGCTGGTTGCGGGTGTTCAACTGGGGCATGGCGGCGCTGTTGGTGATTTCGCTGTACCCGTTACTCCTGGAAAGCTTTAGCTGACGCAGTGCTACAACCGTCGGCCCGATGCCTGTTAAAGTCGCGTTCAGGAGCGTTCCTACGCACTTTTAAATGAAGTTGTTCTTCTTTAACGGCATCCGATCAGGTATTGATGACGCTCTCGAACCCGGACGCAGCTCACAAGGCTGCGTCGTGCCGTTTGTAGACACGAGCTTCCTGATCCCGGAACACGCTCTGCGAGTCTTTTTATGAACACACGTCCGCTGTATTTCGATTACGCCGCCACCACCCCGGTGGACGAGCGGGTCATCCAGGTGATGATCGAGTGTCTGGGTTTCAACGGTAACTTCGGCAACCCGGCCTCCAGTTCCCACGCCTTCGGCCAGCAGGCCCGGCAAACGGTCGAGAACGCTCGCCGGCAAGTCGCCGAACTGGTCGGCGCCCAGGCGCAACAGATCGTCTGGACCTCCGGCGCCACCGAATCCAACAATCTCGCCCTCAAAGGCGTGGCCCAGGCCCGTGGTGTGTCCGGCGGCCACATCATCACCAGTCAGATCGAACACAAGGCCATCCTCGACACCGCCCGGCAATTGCAGGACGCCGGTGTCGCCGTGACCTATCTGGTGCCGGACGCTGAAGGTCTGATCACTGCGCAAGCGGTCAGCGAAGCGATGCGCGATGACACCTTTCTGGTGTCGCTGATGCTGGTCAACAACGAACTCGGCACCGTCAACGACATCCCGGCCATCGGCGAAGTGGTGCGTGGGCGCGGGGCGTTGTTCCATGTTGATGCGGCCCAGGGCGCCGGCAAGGTCGCGATCGATCTGGCGCGATGGCCGGTGGACCTGATGTCGTTTTCGGCGCACAAACTCTACGGTCCCAAAGGCATTGGTGCGCTGTACGTCGGCCCGCGTGCGCAGCAGCGCTTGCAGGCGCAGATTCACGGTGGCGGCCACGAGGGCGGCTTGCGTTCCGGGACGTTGGCGACTCACCAGATTGCTGCCATGGGCTCGGCCTTTGCCTTGGCCGCCGAGGCTTTTGATGACGAGAAGAAAACCATCGTCGCGCTGCGCGAGCGTCTGCTCGAACAACTGTTGAGCCTGCCCGGCGTGCGACTCAACGGCAGCGTTACCCAGCGTATCCCGCACACCTTGAGCCTGACCTTCAGCGAAGGCGAGTTCAACCCGGCGGCGCTGAGCCATTCGATCGCGTTTTCCGCGACTTCGGCCTGCAATTCCGCCAGCAACACACCGTCCCACGTGCTGCTGGCACTGGGGCACGACGCGCATCTGGCCGGCCGTACCATTCGTCTGAGCCTCGGTCGTTTCACCACCGCCGAGGACATCGACAAGGCTGTAGATCTGATCAAGACCGCCTGCGCCAGTGCTCCGGCATTCTGGGCGACGGGGCTTTAACGAGCCGGCTTCGAACGGCACCGAACAATAACGATGAAGTGATTGGCAGGAGACATGATGAGTACCCAGACTTTGACCGAAGGAACGGTTCCCCAGCGCCTGGCGCACACCCGTGAACTGATGCGTCGCGAAGGCATTCACGCACTGCTGGTGCCGTCCGCCGACCCGCACCTGTCGGAATACCTGCCGGGTTACTGGCAGGGGCGGCAGTGGCTGTCGGGTTTCCATGGTTCGGTCGGCACGTTGATTGTTACCACCGATTTCGCCGGGGTCTGGGCCGACAGTCGTTACTGGGAACAGGCGACCAAGGAGCTCAAGGGCAGCGGTATCGAACTGGTGAAACTGCAACCGGGTCAGCCGAGCCCGCTGGACTGGCTCGCCGAGCAGACACCGGAAGGTGGCGTGGTTGCGGTCGATGGCGCGGTGATGGCCGTTGCGTCGGCGCGTACGCTGGGCAGCAAGCTTGAAGCTCGGGGCGCCAGTCTGCGTACCGACCTCGACCTGCTGAATGAAGTCTGGAGCGACCGTCCGGGCCTGCCGAACGCGCCAATCTATCAACACTTGCCGCCGCAGGCGACCGTCAGCCGTGGCGAGAAACTCGCCCAGCTGCGTGAAACCCTGCAGGAACGCGGCGCCGATTGGCACTTCATTGCCACCCTCGACGACATCGCCTGGCTGTTCAACCTGCGCGGCGGCGATGTGTCGTTCAACCCGGTATTTGTTTCCTTCGCTTTGATCAATCAGCAGCAGGCCACGCTGTTTGTGGCGTTGAGCAAAATTGATGCTGAGCTGCGCGCAGTCCTGGAAAAGGACGGCGTGACACTGCGCGACTACAGCGAAGTTGGTGACGCCTTGCGTGCTATCCCGAACGGCGCGAGCCTGCTGGTGGACCCGGCGCGGGTGACCAGCGGGCTGCTGGGCAATCTCGACAATGGCGTGAAACTGGTCGAAGGCCTGAACCCGACTACGTTGGCCAAATCACAAAAAAGCCCGGCGGATGCCGAGCACATTCGTCAGGCGATGGAGCAGGACGGCGCGGCGCTGTGCGAGTTCTTCACCTGGCTGGAATCGGCCTGGGGGCGCGAGCGTATTACCGAGCTGACCATTGACGAGAAACTCACGGCGGCCCGTGAGCGTCGCCCGGATTATGTGTCGCTGAGTTTCAACACCATCGCCGCGTACAACGCCAACGGTGCGATGCCGCACTACCACGCCACCCCGGAAGAGCACGCGGTGATCGAAGGTGATGGCTTGCTGTTGATCGATTCCGGTGGGCAATACCTGGGCGGTACCACCGACATCACGCGCATGGTGGCGGTCGGCACGCCAAGCGCAGAACAGAAACGAGACTGCACCCGCGTGTTGAAGGGCGTGATCGCATTGTCCCGCGCGCATTTCCCGAAAGGCATTCTGTCGCCGCTGCTGGATGCGATTGCCCGTGCGCCGATCTGGGCCGAAAACGTCGATTATGGCCATGGCACCGGTCACGGCGTAGGTTATTTCCTCAACGTGCATGAAGGTCCGCAGGTGATCGCCTACCAGGCTGCGCCGGCGCCACAAACCGCCATGCAACCGGGGATGATCACCTCCATCGAACCGGGTACTTATCGTCCGGGCCGCTGGGGTGTACGGATCGAGAACCTGGCAATGAACGTAGTTGCCGGAAGCAGCGAGTTCGGTGAGTTCCTCAAGTTCGAAACCCTGACCCTGTGCCCGATCGATACCCGTTGCCTGGAACCGTCCTTGCTGACGCAGGAAGAGAAGCAGTGGTTCAACGCCTATCACGCGGAAGTGCGCGAGCGTTTGAGCCCGTTGCTCAGCGGTGAGGCATTGGCGTGGCTGAATACGCGCACTGCCGCTATTTGATGGGTTGAAGCTCGGGCGCTCCTGCCAGCGCCCGGGTCATGTACTCGACAAACGCGTTGACCCTGGCGGACTGGCGACGGTTCGCAGGGGACACGGCATGTATCGGCAGTGATCGGGTCTGGTAGTCCTGCAACAGGGCGATCACTCGACCGGCCTTCAAATCCTCGCTGAACAGCCAGACCGGTGACAGCGAAATCCCCAATCCCCCCAGGACCATTTCGCGGATCGCTTCGGAGTTGTTGCTCTGGGCGTTGCCTTTGATGCGCACCTCGTGGCGCTGGCCGTCCTTTTCGTAAGTCCACAGGTTTTGCGATTCGAGCAGGTTGAATTGCAGGCAGTTGTGCTGCGCGAGATCCTGCGGCGATTGCGGATGCTCATGGCGTTGCAGGTAGGCAGGCGCCGCAACGGTGACGCGGTGGGTGGTGCCGATTCGTCGGACGATCATGCCGCTGTCGTTCAACTCGCCAATGCGCAGGCTGACATCCAGGCCTTCGCTGACCAGATCCAGATTCTGATCGTTGAGGTGCAGGTCGACCTGAACCTGTGGGTATTGCTGGAGAAAATCGGGGAGTCTTGGAGCGATCTGCAGGCGGCCGAAGCTGACTGATGAGCCGATTCGTAATGCCCCGGCGACAGTTTCCCGACCGGACTGGAAACTGTGTTCGGCGGCATCCACCGCTGCAAGAATATTCCGGCATTCGTTGTAGTACCGCTGACCTTCATCGGTCAGCGATAGCTTGCGTGTACTGCGGGCAATCAGCTTTCCACCCAGCTGGATTTCCAGGGCGCGCAGAACTTTGCTGATGGTGGGTTGGGTGGTCTGCAGCTCTCGGGCCACGGCAGAAAAGCTGCCGCGCTCGACCACCCGGACGAAGATTGCCATTGCGTTTAGCTTGTCCACGAAGCGCCTCATTCATGCCGGATTGGCATGATCACTATAGTCTTTAGGCTTCTTATCGGCATGAGTCGGTTGGGAGAACATGGCTTCACTTTCTCCCACAGGAATGACCGAAATGACTGACTCACAACACATGAATGCCCTGATAGTGGACACCGCCAAAGGGCCGCTACGCTTGGTTTCTCTTGAACGCCCCGTGGCGGGTGCCGGACAGGTATTGGTACGGATCAAGGCTAGTGGTGTAAATCCGCTGGATCTGAAAATCCGTGCGGGGCAGGCCGCCCATGCTCGACAGCCGTTGCCGGCAGTGTTGGGGCTGGATCTAGCGGGTGTGATTGAAGCGGTGGGTGAGGGGGTGCAGGGCTGGGTACCGGGCGATGAGGTTTATGCGTTGGCGACCGGCATTGGCGGCGAGCAGGGTTCGCTGGCCGAATTTGCAGTAGTTGATGCGCGACTTCTGGCGCGCAAGCCGACCAATCTGAGCATGCGTGAGGCGGCGGCTTTACCGCTGGTGTTGATTACGGCGTGGGAAGGACTGGTTGATCGGGCACGGGTGAGTGCCGGGCAAAAGGTATTGATTCATGGTGGGGCGGGTGGGGTCGGACACGTGGCGGTGCAAATTGCCCAGGCGTTCGGTGCCGAGGTTTTTGCGACGGGATCTGCAGGGCAACGAGGGATCATCGAAGGGTATGGCGCAACGTTCATTGATTACCGAGAAATGTCGGTTGACGACTATGTACGTGAGTACACGGCCGGGGAGGGGTTCGACATTGTTTATGACACGGTAGGTGGTGAAACGCTGGATGCGTCCTTCAAGGCTGCTCGGATCTACCACGGGCATGTCTTGAGTTGCCTGGGCTGGGGGCAGCATAGTCTGGCGCCGCTGTCCTTTCGCGGCGCGACCTACTCTGGTGTGTTTACCTTGATGCCTCTGCTGACCGGGAAGGGCGGAGAGCACCATGGCGAGATTTTGCGCCATACCGCGCTGTTGATTGAGGCCGGGAAGGTCAAGCCGTTGCTTGATGCGCGTCGGTTTACGCTTGAGTCGGCCAGTGAAGCCCATGAGCTGCTTTCATCCAAAGCAGCCCGGGGACGTCTGGTGGTAGAGATCTAGCGCAGGGCTTCTTCAACGAAGTCGAGCCGGTCCTGACCGAAGAACAACTGATTGTCGATGAACATGCTCGGCGCACCGAAGACGCCCCGTTTGACGGCCGTCTCGGTGTTGTCCTTGAGGGCGCTCTTGACCGCTTCATCATTGGTCAGTGCCAGTACCTGCTCAGGATTGAAGCCGTGTTCGGTCAGCACCGCTGCAACCGTTGCCGGTTCATCAAGGCTGCGCCCTTCAACCCACAGCGCTGTGAACAGACAATCGATGAACGCCAGGAAGCGCTCCGGGTGGTGCAATTGAATGCCGGTCACCGCCCGCATCAGCATCAGGGTATTGATCGGGAAATGCGGGTTGAATTTCAGGGGCACGCCGTATCGCTTGGCGTAGCGGTTCAGGTCTTGAAACATGTAGCGGCCCTTGGCCGGGATCATCGCTGGTGAAGCATTGCCGGTGGCTTTGAACACGCCGCCCAGCAACATCGGGATATAGATCAACTGGCTGCCGGTCTTGGCGCAGATTCCTGGCAGCTGGGTGTACGCCAGATAGGTGGCGGGGCTGCCGAGGTCGAAGTAGAACTCCACGGTTTTGCTCATGGTCGCTGCACTCATTGTTGTTATTGGAAAGGATTACCAGCGTTCGTTCCAGGGGCGCAGATCCAGTTCGAAGGTCCAGGCGTCCTTTGGCTGGCTGTGCAGGTACCAATAGTTCTCGGCGATGTGCTCTGGATTGAGAATACCGTCCTGATCCTTGGTGGCGTACTTGTCGGGGAAATGGCTGCGGATGAAGTCGGTGTCGATGGCGCCGTCGACCACGATGTGGGCGACGTGAATGTTCATCGGGCCGAGTTCCCGAGCCATGCTCTGCGCCAGTGCACGGATGCCATGCTTGGCGCCGGCGAATGCGGCAAAACCGGAAGCACCACGCAGTCCGGCGGTAGCACCAGTGAACAAAATGGTGCCGCGCTTGCGTGTGACCATGCGCTTGGCGACTTCGCGGGCATTGAGGAATCCGGAGAAACAGGCCATTTCCCAGATCTTGAAATACTTGCGTGCCGTTTCTTCCAGAATGCTGCAAGGCACGTTGGCGCCGATGTTGAAAACAAACGCTTCGATCGGCCCGAGGCGGGTTTCGATATCTTCGATCAGCGCAATCACGTCTTCTTCCTTACGCGCGTCGCAGGCAAAACCGTTGGCTTCCCCGCCGTCTGCCTGGATGGCGTCCACCAATGGCTGCAATTTGTCGGCGCTGCGCCGTGTGACGCAAGCGATGAAACCTTCCCTGGCGAACCGCTTGGCGATGGCGCCGCCCGTGGCATCACCTGCACCGACAACCAATACGACCTTCTTGTTATTCATGGGTGGAGCCCTTTAGTAAACGATCGTTAAGTGAACGAACGTTATGCTAGGATTCACTCAGCGTCAAGGCAGTCAATTGCGAGGATGAATGCATGCGGTACTCCGCCGGTCACAAGCTTGAAACCAAAGAAAAGCTGCTGCAAAGCGGCTCGCTGTCTGCGAAAAAAAGCGGATTTTCAACGATGGGTGTCGATGGTCTGATGAAGACGATCGGTCTGAGTGGCGCGGCGTTCTACAGTCATTTCTCGTCCAAGGACGCCTTGTTCGCCGCTATCGTCGAGCGCGAGTTGTGCCAAAGCCTGGAGCGGCTGGGCGGGCGGGGGGAGCAGGATCGTGAGCGGTTGGAGCGATGCCTGAAGCTGTATCTGAACATGGCTCATGTCGAGCAACCTGAGCTGGGTTGCGCGTTACCTGCGCTGGGCGCTGAGATTGCGCGCTCGGATGTTGTTGTGCGGGAACAGGCCGAGTTGTGGATTTGTCGGCTTCAGGAAAGTTGGGCGCAGATTCTGGAGAGCGACACCTTGGCCTGGGCCATTCTGTCGCAATGTGTGGGGGCGTTGGTGGTGGCGCGGATGTTGGCGTCTCCGCAGATCCAACAGCGGGTGCTGGAGTCCAGTCACGAAGAAATCGGCCGCCAGCTCGCCGTTCAGCGAGCGCAATAGCGGCGGCGGTTTATTTGCAGATGACGATCATGCTACGGCTGGTATAGCCAGCTGGGTTGAGACCGAAGGGATAATCACCCGGCTCTTCTACCGCATCACCGGATTTGGCAATGACTTTATAACCCTTCGGCGCGCAGGAGTTGGCGGCACTGGTGTAGCACTTGTCCCAGGAGGAAGAGAGCCCTGAACAGTTAATGTGCAGTCCCTTTTTGCCGTGCTTTACCTGAGATGTGGATGTCGCCGCGCATCCCGAAATGGCGAGTACGGCGATCAGTATTAAAAATCGTTTCATTACAGTCCTTATGGCGGCCTCGAGTCTGGCGCTCGGGTCTGCCTGCATTCGCTCTCGCTTGACGCGTTCCGATGTCCTTATCCGAAAAAGTCCATATATGGCACTGAGTTGCGAAGCTAAACATGGCCTAAATGAGCGGCAAATGCCAGACCTTCGTTACAACCGCTATCAATCCGCTGCAATCGCGGGCTTGGCATGGCTGCCCATGGTCATCGTTGCTCCGACGGAAGCCAGAATAATGCACAGGATCGCCATCCATTGTGACAAGGAGAGGTACTCCTGCAGGAACAGTAGGCCTGATAGCGCACCAAATGCCGGCTCGATGCTCATGAGCGTGCCGAAAGTGCGAGCCGGCATGCGGGTGAGGGCGACCATTTCCAGGGTATAAGGCAGGGCTGTGGAGAGAATGGCAACTCCAATGGCTATCGGGATCAATGACGGCGTCAGCAAGGCAGCGCCTGCATGGACGATCCCGATGGGTGCGACGAACAACGCAGCGATCATCACTCCCAATGCTGCTGTCGTCACGCCGTTGTCAGCGCCGGCCTTCTGGCCGAAGAGAATATAAAGAGCCCAGCAAACACCAGCGCCCAGTGCATAGGCTGCGCCAGTAAGGTCGATACCTGCCGTTGTTGCGCCCGTTGGTATTAATAGCAACAACCCGACTGCGGCCAGGGAGATCCAGAGAAAGTCGATCGCACGCCGGGACGCGTAGATTGCGACAGCCAACGGCCCGGTAAACTCCAGTGCAACCGCAATGCCCAGTGGCACAGTGCGCAAAGACATATAGAAGAGGAAGTTCATGCCGCCCAGTGCCATTCCGTACACAATGACCGTGCGCAGAGATCTGGCGGACAGCTTCGCCCGCCAGGGTTTCAGCAATACCAGCATGATCACGCTGGCGAACGTCAGGCGCAGGGTGGTTGTGCCTTGAGCGCCTACGATGGGAAACATGCTTTTGGCAAGAGAAGCTCCTGACTGGATCGACGCCATTGCGAT